>MWCU01000060.1 GCA_002070205.1 Firmicutes bacterium ADurb.Bin182
CCTTGACTTTTATAAGCACTTCGTTATAGGCAGGGGAGGGGATAGGCCTTGTTTCCATGCATACTTTGCCGGGACCTCTATAGACGAGAGCTTTCATGCTGTCCATGATCTTCCTCCGCGTTTATAAATTATGTCGGCCACCCGAGAGTATAAATATGCTTTCCTCCGTTTAAAGGGCCTTTGAGCAGTTTCTCTATTTCTTCAGGATCGCGCTGACTCATAAGGTTAGCAGGGGGCAGTTTTCCTGCGGGGAAGGCCGCGAGGATATCGTTGTGCAGCTTTACCAGATAATCGCAGATCTTTTCTATGGACGGATATGCTTTTGAAGCATCCGCATCCTTCGCATGTCCAAGCACGCCCTCAGGGAACGTCACGCACTCTATCCCGCAGTTGCCGACCTGGCAATGTCCGGGGATCGGATATCCGTATATGTCGCCGCCCCTGTCCACGTGTCCTGCAGGAAGGAATCCCTTTACGTCTGTGTTTTCCGCATGCTCCATATCGCAAAGTTCCGGAAAGAGCGCGAGTGATAGCGATTGTTCCGCTTCACACGCATGCTGGAACGGCCTTTCATAGGGACCTCCATGCGCCTTATCCATCAGCGTCTGTGCCATCACTCGAGGAACGTCTACAAAATACAACATAGCGGGGACTTGATATTTTTTGCCCCACTCCTGCAAAGCTACCGGAAGCGAGTATTCCTGACCGTGTAAGCTGATGTAGATCTGTTTTCTAAATCCGGTATTCCAAAAGCCCGTAATTATCGCGCGCAGCAAATCTATAAACACCTGGTCGGGAATGGGTATCGTGCATGGCTGTCCGATATGGTGAAACGGATGCGAACCGTACCATATCGGTTCCGCGATCGTGCATCCCGTCGCCTCCGCCACCATTTCCGCAATTCGGGTTACAATAAATGTATCCTCTCCGATAGGACCTGCTGCGCCATGGTTCTCAGTCGAGCCTACGGGGATAATGATAACGTCGTTTTTTTTCAGACGCTCCTCAACATCGAGCTTAGTCATTGTCTGATAGTAAAGCTTATGCGGTGCTTCCATATGTCCGCCTTTTGGCGGCAAATTCCATTTTGTCACGGTTTCTCCTCCTGTTTATTTATTTGTTTCTGTGAGAATCCAACTGAGGGGAATAGATCCAAACGAATTTTAACACTTCATCTCCGGTGTTGATAATGGAATGGTACTCTCCCGGAGGATTATAAATACATATTCCGGGCTTAAGATCTATAGTTTCATTCTTTGTAACAAACTTGCCTTTTCCCTGAAGAAAGAACATTACCTCCTCTTCCTTATCATGCTTGTGCTCGGGTACCATTCCTCCAACGTGAGTCTCATTGACGCCCATCGCAATGTTCTGAGAGCCTGTTGTTTTTTCGGAAACCAGGATCCAGCTTGTTCGGGGAGGCTCCCTGTATATGCCCTCGACATTTGCAATATCCACCCATTTCAGTCCTGCCATATTTACCTCCTGAATTAATAATAAGCATAAATTTGAAGTCAAAGATAGTGTATTTATATGATCATGTATAATCTATAATAACAACCGAAAACCGCTTCGGTCGGACCAGTACTTTTGAACTGTTCCTGTCAGAATATATCAGTACGAACAGGTACGTCCCATATGCGTTCCATCTCTTCATCAGTAATATCGAACACAGTATTATTGGGGGGCAGAGGTTCCTCCCGCATAAATTCGGGGATTCGGTTAAAGCGTTCGCAAGCGCCCGATTTTTCGTTAAAACTGCGCTCCAATTCGAGCACCTTCGCGCCTAAATGCCGTATGTCCGCTAAAGAAACGACCCATCCGAATTTGGCTTTAAATAAATTGGTCAAAAGCTCCGGGTTTTTTACAAACGCCGGTCTGGTAAACAGGCATACGCCCATTGTATCCAGTATTGCAGCTCTGATTTGAAGCTGCCTGGAATTATAGACTTGATTTTCAGTGCCGAGCGGGTCATTCGTTCTCACTGTTTCAAAGCAATTTCCCGCTGTGTGGTCCGCACCCATTGTGGATGTAAAATAGGTTACGCCGTTGCCTTTCAGCGCCCTGGGGTCGTAACCCGGCATCGCCTGCCCTTTAACTGTAGGTACGCGGCGTATACCGAACGCGCGGCCGGTAAAAACCGCACCGTTGCCGAGGATCCTTCCAAGATAGGTTCCTTCCCCGATTTCGCGAATCAACTCTTTCGCCCCGTCTCTGTCTCCGAACTTCCTGACGCCTGCCTCCATGGCAATGCCGAGCGCTGCTCCGCATTCAATGGCGTCCACGCCTACTTCGTTGCACAGATGGTTGAGCTCACCGACAGTATCGAGATCGTTGATTCCAAGATTAGGGCCCAAAAGTACAAGGTTTTCGTATTGCAGGGACGCTACGATCTTTTCGCCGTCCACGTCGGGGAAAACGTTTGAACATTGTATCGTGCATCCCGGTACGCAAGGAGTGCCGCTTCTTCCCGCACCTCCGCGTTCTTTTATCAAATCAGAAAATTTGATTCCTATCCATTCGTTTGCAGGTTCAAAAGACCCCTCGGAAAAGTTGCGTGTCGGAATTATTCCGATCCGGTTTGCCGTTTCCAAAATATCGATCGTTCCGTAAAGTTTGCGGTTTTTACTTTTTGGATCATCAAGCAGGGCAGCGATGATATCCTTATTTGTCTTATTAAGAAGCGCGGCATCATAAATTTCAGGTTCCGCCGTTCTGTTTGCTTTTATAACAATAGCCTTGATGCCTTTTGAACCCATCACTGCGCCCATACCGCCGCGACCGGCATAGCGAATCTGTATACCTTTATCATCCGTTGATGCGATGCCTGCGCTGCACATCTTCATTTCACCGGCGGGGCCGATGCAGAGCATTCCGGTGTTTTCACCGAATTCACCGCGAAGCGTTCTAAATGTTTCCGAAACTTTCTTATGGCGCAGCTGCGGCATATTTATCAGCTTTATCTCATCATCTGACAGATAAAGCACGTTTGTGGTCTCTTTTTCCGGGATATCTTCAAAAATAACGGATTTGATTCCAAGTCTTGAAAGCCTTCTGCCTGCGAAGCCGCCGGTATTGCTCTCCTTTACGCCGTTCGTCAGCGGACTTTTCCCGCCGACAGAGAGCTTTCCCGTTGTTGAAAGTCCCGTATCCGCAAATAATCCGAGAGAAACGATGAGTTTATTATATCTTCCGAGAGGCTCGCACATTGGATCGACTTCAGTATTGAGAATGTGGGCAATGAAATGCCTGCCCCCAATGCGCCTCAACTCGTCGTTCGCACGCTCTTCTGTCAATATGCCTTTGCGCGTATCAACTCGGATTATTCTCCTCATTCTACTCTCCCAATCTGATTCCCGATCCCGTTTTTTTAAGCAGATTGTTAATCGCGTCTATTGCGTCATTGTCAAGCTCGATTCCGTATTTCATGCTGTCAAGCTCTCTTCTGTATTCGAGTTCGCCCGGTATAAGTATTTCTTCAAAACCTTTTGCTTTTTTAACTTTCTTTATTGAAGCAATATAGTCCTCCATAGTATTGACATATTCGCCGATATTTAAAAACCGTTCAATGCTAAGAAGAATAAGCGACGCTCCTACGCCGGTCGATCCTTCAGGTGAATGAAAGCTTTTTAAATTCGGCGCATGGCTTCCTCCCGGAAGTATGCCGGAAAGAATATCCACGGCCAGCGCCAATGCGGAGCCTTTGGGACCGCCTATAGGCAGAAGAGTGCCTTTCAAAGCGGCTGCAGGATCTGTTGTGGGATTTCCGTTTTCATCGAGGGCCCAATTATCGGGGATGGGCTCGCGGTTTCGTTCAGCTTTGCGGATTTTTCCGCGAGCGACAACGCTTGAAGCCATATCTAACGTAAAAATCAATTCCTTCCCGGTATAAAAAGAGATTGCGACAGGGTTTGTGCCCATAAAAGCTTCCGCTCCGCCCCACGGAGCAATAGCTGGTGCGGCATTGCAGCTCATGATGGCTATCAGGCCTTCTTTCGCCGCCTGCTCGGTATAAAATGCCAGCGAACCGACGTTGTTTGTATTCCGTATAAGTACTGAACTTAAGCCGTATGTCTTTGCTTTTTCTGTTGCGATTTCAAGAGCGAGTTGTCCCGCAATCGCACCCAACCCGTCGCCTCCGTCCACGATTGCAGTGGCTCCGCTGTCCTTAACGACAGTCGCTTTTGTGGGGAGCGAAAGCTGATTTACCTGAATGCGCTTATATATTGGAGTTAAAAGATATGTTCCGTGAGTGGTGATGCCTCTTGCGTCAGCTTTTACCATACTTTTTGCAGCGACGTACGCGTTTGTTTTCTCTTCACCGCAGGCGATCAATATCTGTGAAGCAACGTCAAGGAGTTCATAATAATCGAATTTCACGTTCCAACCCTCCGATGAACAGAGTAAGATTATTAACAGCAGAGGACAACGGCTTTTAGTGGCCAAGGCGTCAAGCAAGTCTTATATTTTAAGTATACTAATGGCTGGAGTGATATATCAATAATATTTCAATGATATTAGTGTAACATACAATTATATTCCATGTCAATATCAATGATATTTTTATAAGTATACAGATGCAATAATAATACTTTCTTTTTCGCCGGTTTTATGATAAGATACTTTTTGATTCGATAACGTACGTCTCATAGCAGGTTCAAACTCGGATAATTATTATATCTCAGGTGAAAAGATGAAAGAAACTTTAAGCGAAACAGCATACAAAGCTCTTAAGGAAAAGATACTCACGCTGTCAAGCGGAACGTATATCAGCGCACGCCGTTTTGCTGAAGACATCGGCATGAGCTATACGCCTGTGCGTGAAGCATTTTTGCGCCTTCAGCGCGAAGGTGCACTTAGGCAGGTTCCAAACGTCGGTTATTTTGTGGAGACAATGGACTTTCCCGATTTGATACAGATATATCAGGTGCGAGAATGCATAGAGCCGTTCGTGCTTGATAGAGTTTTCAGCCGTATCACCTCGGATGACATTGATAATATGAAGCATATTATAAAGATGCAAAGGGATGCTCTCTCGTTCGGAGATATACTTAATTATACGAAGTTAGATATCGATTTCCATGAAATCGTGTTTAAAATCTATGATAACAAATATCTTTTGGAGTTTTACAGGAAAATACGGGAACAACGCGTTTTTTGCTCGAACAAAATAGCATTTTCTTTTAATATTGAAGCCATACTTGAACATGAGCGTTTTGTGAAAGCAGTCGAAACCGCAAACAAAAAGGAAGCTCTCGATTTATTGAGCGCTCATATCAAAAATTGTAAGCAGCGGACACGGGACGGGTATATTGATATTAACTGAAACCTTTTCAATATCAAATTTTGGGAATCTAAGCTATGGCTGAATTTATCGGCAAAGGACCTTACTTAGAGTACAGTTCCGTAATAAAGCTGAATGAACCTGTCAGAGTAAGCGAGATAGCGTCGCTGTTATCCCTGCCCGATAGTTTGGCTAGTAGTTTTATAGCAGTAAGGAATCATTGCGCAATATACGAAAAGGATCTGATCTATGACGATGACGTGGTTTTCTTGTACCTTGCCGTAATGGGCGGATGAATTTCCTTCACCGGTAAAATAAGCAGCACCGAGAATCAAAAGCAGTCCCCGATGCAACATTTTAGGTCGATCAGGGACTGCTTGTTCTATGGTTTAGAATACTTTACAGTTAAGCGAGGGACATTCTACTCTTCCACAAGACCTGCCGCTTCAAACAAAGGTCCGAAGTTGTTGAATTCAACGCTGGAAACACCCGTTGCCAAAACTTTTTCCTTAACTTTTTCCTTCTCTACGCGTTCCAGCACTTTTTGAAGAACGGATTCGCAATCCTCAAGGCGTACAACCACCAGCCCGTCATCGTCTCCCACGATCAAGTCCCCCGGATTTATTAACATCCCCCCGAATATCAGAGGATAATTGATAAGGCCTATCATCCCTTTGCCGGTGCCCCTGATACAGAATCCCCTCGCGAATATCGGGAATCCCGCTTCTATTATTTCGGCGCTGTCGCGGATACAGCCGTTTATTGCCAATCCTCCGACGTGCCGCGCGATAGCGCTGGTGGCCATCAGATTTCCGAAATAACCGTAATCATACGCGCCGCCCACCTCGGCAACGATTACGTCGCCCGGTTGCGCACGTTCCAAGGCTTTGTGGAGCATCATATTGTCTCCCGGCGCGCATTGCACCGTGAAGGCGGGGCCGCAGATTTTTAATTCTCTCGCTATAGGCTTTATAGCGCAGTCGATATAGCCTTTGCGCCCGGATGCTTCGTGTATGGTCGCGCTCGCATGTTCTTTGAAAGCGGAAATAATTTTTTCTGTTGGCCGCTCGATTTTTGTTCTGACATGTACCAAAGAAATCATCCTCTCTTATTTTTTTGTGAAATATTTTGTTTAAAAAATGGGATAACAGGACGCAGGCGAGTGATATATCATCTATATTTTATTGATATTATTGTAACTTGCGGTATATTTAATGTCAATATCCATAAGCCCGGAAGACTGTGATAATTTTTCCGGATAAGTATTTGCGTCAAGCCCTTTATACGGCAGGGACTTTATGTTAAGCTGTCAAAAAAAGGTATGGAATGAAATGAGAACTATATTTATAAACGGCAAAGTCTATACGGGAGAATTACCGCTGAAGGAAGCTTTTGCAGTGGAAGACGACCGTTTCGTATTCGCGGGAGAAAACAGGGAAGCGCTGTCTCAAAAACATGAAGCAAGCGCTGTCGTCGATTTGAACGGCAAGTTCGTATGCGCGGGCTTTATCGATTCGCATATGCATCTTGTAAATTTCGGCGCTTCGCTTAAAACGGCGCAACTGGCCGCGCATACCGGCTCTTTGGCTGAGCTAAAAGCCGCTCTAAAAACACACCTCGCAGACACCGGCCTGCCGAAAGGCCGGTGGCTTTTGGGAAGGGGCTGGAACCAGGATTATTTTAGGGATCAAAAACGCTTTCCCAATCGCTATGATCTTGACGAGGTGTCGAAAGATCATCCGGTTATGGCCGCAAGGGCGTGCGGCCACGTCTTAGCGGTAAATTCCAAGGCGCTTGAGGTTATCGGCGTACTGCCGGATGAAATGCCGGGAGGGTCGATAGACAGGGACGATAACGGCGAGCCTCTCGGAATATTCAAGGAGAATGCGCAGAGGCTCGTATATGAAAAAATACCGGCTCCAAACAGGCGGGAGATAAAGGGCATGATACTGTCCGCTGCAGCTGTTTTGAATTCCTATGGCGTTACGTCCTGCCATAGTGACGACTTTGGCTCGGCCGAAAGCCCTTATGAAATAATAGAGGCTTACAAAGAACTGGAGAGGGAAGGGAACCTTACCGTAAGAGTATATCAGCAGTCTCATTTCGAGTCTCTTGAGGGATTGAAGGAATTCATCCGCAAAGGATATAACACCGGAACGGGTTCCGGTTTTTTCAAAATCGGACCGCTTAAAATGCTCAGCGACGGTTCATTGGGCGCAAGGACCGCGTATTTATCCGAACCTTATGCCGACGATCCTTCGACAGCCGGGGTAGCCGTGCATACGGAAGACGAGCTTTTCGGCATGATAAGTTTCGCAAATTCGCACGGGATGCAGGTTGCGGTGCACGCGATAGGCGACAGAGCTATGGAGCTCGTCATCGGGTCCATCGAAAAGGCGCTTTGCGAGCATCCCCGGGCGGATCATAGGCACGGCGTGATACACTGCCAAATCACGACGCCGGCTTTAATGGAAAAATTCCGTCGGCTTTCCCTGCACGCCTATATACAAAGCATATTTCTTGATTATGACATAAGCATTGTAGAAAAACGCATCGGCGCGAAAAGGGCGGAGTCAAGCTATAACTTTAAAACGCTGATGGAAAGCGGCGTTTGGACTTCTAACGGCTCAGATTGTCCCGTGGAATTGCCGGATGTGCTTGCGGGAATCCAATGCGCGGTGACGCGTTCGGCCTTATCGGGCAGTAAACCTTTTCTTGCGGATCAGGCATACAGCGTACGGCAAGCGCTCGATTCGTATACAAAAAACGGCGCCCACGCTTCGTTTGAGGAAAACTTCAAGGGGAGAATCTCTCCGGGATTTGTCGCCGATTTTGTTATCCTCGACAGGGACCCGTTCACAGAGCCGCACGATTCGCTGAAAAACATAAAAGTCCTCGCGACGTACCTCGGGGGAAAACGCGTATATGAAGCAGTTGAATTCCCGTATGTATGCAGCGGCATACAGGAAAGCTAATGAGAGGGTTGAGACCGTCAAGCACAGACAGAAAGAGGGCGATCGATTTGGTTGCGCACAGCAATTCCGTACAAGACGTTTTAAAACACCTGAATGTCGATGAAAAAACCGGATTGACGTGTCATTCAGCCTCGGAGCGTTTAGATGAATACGGGGAAAACAGGCTGAAGGCGAAAAAAAAGAAAACGGTTTTACAGCGCTTTTTTGATCAATTCAAAGACGTTATGATAGTTATACTGATAATAGCTGCGCTGATATCGTTTGTCGTTTCGCTTTATGAGGGGGAAGACTTATTTGAACCCGCGTTGATATTGATAATAGTAGTGCTCAATGCGATAATGGGCGTCGTGCAGGAAAGCAAAGCGGAAAAGGCTTTGGAAGCGCTACAGAAATTGTCCGCTCCAAAAGCGAGGGTGCTAAGGGACGGAAGCATTATTTCAATAGAAGCGTCATTGCTGGTTCCGGGCGATATAATAAGGCTGGAAGCCGGGGATTTTATTCCGGCGGACGCGAGGATCATAGAGTCCGCAAGTTTGAAATCCGAAGAGTCCGCGCTGACGGGAGAATCAGTGCCGTCGGAGAAGGACTCCGAATCCATAATAGCAGAAGGTGCTCCTTTGGGCGACAGGCATAATATGCTCTATTCCGGATGCAGCATTACATACGGACGCGCGACCGCCGTTGTTACGGCGACCGGCATGAATACCGAGATGGGAAAAATAGCTGCTCTTTTGGAGTCCGAACTCGATACGAAGACCCCTCTTCAGGAAAAGCTGTCAAAGTTGGGGAAAAGCCTCGGATTGATCGCTTTGTTCGCGTGCGCAGTCATATTTGTTATCGGTCTTATCGAACGAATGGAACTTATGAGCATATTCATGATCTCCGTTTCGCTTGCAGTATCTGCTATCCCTGAAGGACTTCCCGCCATAGTTACGATAGTCCTTGCCATAGGCGTTCAACGCATGGTAAAGCGCAACGCTATAATCCGCCGCCTGCCCGCAGTGGAAACGCTTGGCAGCGCATCGGTCATCTGTTCCGATAAAACGGGAACTCTGACTCAAAACCGAATGATTCTCGTAAAGGCTTACGATGCGAAAACCAAAACGACTGAAGACATATCCGGCCAAAATACTCCTGCAATAAGGAATCTTATTCAATATGCGGCGCTTTGCTGCGACGGGACCGTGCAAGTAGAGGAAGGAAAGGAAACGCATATCGGCGATCCGACTGAAACGGCAATAGTTTTGGCCGCATATAGAAACGGGTTGATCAAAGAAAAGCTTGAGAGTTTGTATCCCAGGGTCGCCGAGATACCCTTCGATTCCGACAGAAAGCTGATGACTACCGTAAACCGAATTGAGGATAGAAATATAGTAATCGTAAAAGGCGCTTTTGACGTGCTTGCGAAAAGATGCATAAGCGGCGATACGCTCGCGGGAGCAAATATAGCTGAGGAAATGAGCAGAGACGCTCTGCGGGTTCTGGCCGTTGCCGTGAAAGATATAGAGTCCGTGCCTAAGATCCCCTCGGAGGAAGAGCTTGAGAACGGCCTTGAATTTATCGGGCTTGTCGGCATGATCGATCCTCCGCGGCCGGAAGCGCGCGAGGCGGTAGCTGTCTGCAGAAGAGCGGGGATAAAGCCTGTCATGATCACGGGCGATCACATAGTGACGGCTTCGGCTATCGCAAAGGAGCTGGATATTTTCAGGGAGGGCGATGAGGCGATTTCGGGGAGCGAACTTTCAACGATGTCGGTTGAGGAACTCAGCTCAAGGGTGCGGAACGTATCGGTATATGCGCGTGTTTCTCCCGAGGATAAAATCAGGATAGTCAAGGCATGGCAGCGGCAAGGCGAGGTCGTGTCGATGACGGGCGACGGAGTGAACGACGCTCCGGCTCTTAAGGCGGCGGATATCGGATGCGCCATGGGAATCACGGGTACTGACGTAGCGAAAGGCGCATCGGATATGATCCTGACGGACGATAATTTCGCGACTATCGTGGACGCCGTACGGGAAGGACGGGGCATATACAACAACATCAAAAAAACGGTGGCTTTTTTGCTGGGGACCAATATCGGAGAGCTGCTGACGGTCTTCTTTTCCATGATGATATGGAGTGAAGCGCCGCTGATTTCCGTTCAGCTTTTATGGATCAATTTAGTCACCGACAGCCTTCCCGCCATAGCGCTCGGCATGGAACCGGTGGAAAGGGATGTAATGGACAGGAGTCCCAAGCCGAAGGACGAAGGAATATTCGCGCATGGACTGGGCGTCAGGGTGCTGTTTCAGGGAATCATGTTTTCAGCCCTGACGATTATCGGTTTTTTGACCGGAAGGGAATACGGCATTGAAACGGGGCGAACGATGGCTTTTATCGTTCTTGCTTTCACGCAGGTCGTTCATTCCTTCAATATGCGGTCCGACCGATCTGTTTTCAGCATAGGCGTGTTCACAAATAAATACCTGAATGGAGCCGCATTGATATCGACGATGCTCATAGCGCTTGTCCTGTTCGTTCCTCAGGTATCCCGGGCATTTGATTTGACGGCGCTTACCGCTTCGCAGTATTTGATTTCGGTTTGCCTTGCATTCGTTCCTGTCGCCGTAATGGAGCTTTCAAAGTCAGTCGGGATGATACGGCAAGGCCATTGAATCGCTTGAATTTCGGAAAAAGACGCCGTCACGTCTTCGTTTTCGGCGTGGTTCCGAACATCTTTTTAAAAGCCTTCAAGAATGCGGTATAGTCGCAATACCCGCTTTCAGCGCACGCCTTTGATACAGGCATACCGTTCTTTATCAGATCGGCTGCGAGAATAAGCCTTTTTTGCTGGATGTAACTGTGCACCGGAAAGCCCGTTACGGCTTTGAACCTGTGCATCAAATACGATTTGCTGATAAAGAATTTTTGTGACAGCGAATCAAGCGTGAGCTCCTCCTTAAGATTTGAGTTGATATAAGCTATAATCCCCTCCACTTTCGGGTCGCTCTTAAATGATGAGGCGTCGCTTTGCGTGTTGTCTCTTTCCGTCATCCTGTTGATTTCTATCAAAAACTGCAAAAAATATGTTCTTGATAGCAGTTCTCCGGCAAATTCGCGCGATCTGAGCGCCTCTTCCGTTGCGCTCAGAATTTTCATGATCTCAGGCCTTTTTGACGACTCGGGCCGCACAAGGCTGAAGTTTCGCGATGCGGCGGTTTTGAAGCACTCGGACAGGTCATAATCTTTCGTGCTGTTCGATTTGATAAAATCGGTGTTCATCCACAGAATGATCCGCTCGTAAGGTTCTCCCGTATCGATAACGGGTCTGTGTATCTGGTTGTGGTTGACGAGAAGGATGTCCCATGGCTTGAGGAAATAGGATTTTCCCTCAATAATATAGTTAACTTTTCCTGATATAAAAACAACTATCTTGTCAAATTCATGGTAGTGATAGTCCACATCCAAAGCGATTTTGTCTTTTATGTGAAACAGCCTGAAATCTTCGTTCAGGTATCCCCTTTTGTCAGTACTTTGCGTATTCAATGCTTGATTTGCCTCCATATGCAATAATAAAGCAGCTTTTGCAACAATTCAAGTGATTTCTGAGGTTCACATTGTAAAAACGCTGACTTATAATCTGTTTAGAGCGGAGATTTAGTAGGAAAGCATATGAAGTCTTTATTTGAATCGATCAACAGCGTTTTCAGGTTCATAATCCTTGCATCGGGACGGTTCCGGGAATTTTCGACCAATATATGCGGGTTCGGAATATGTATATAAGGCTACGGCGCATTTCAGACGCAATGACGACACGCCTTTCAGCTCGAACGTGTCAGGAACAGCGAAGGGATTATGGAACGAATAAAAAATATCCCGGCTTAAAAGCGCGCCGGCATAACGATGACAGGCGCATCGCCGAAGCATCATACGGGTGATCCGGTTTCTTTCATATCAAAAACTCCTTATTATTCTCTCGAGAGCAAATATGAAGCGATCGATCTCTTCAAAAGTATTGTATACTGCCAAGGAAAGCCGCACCGTACTTTCGAGCCCGAATCTTCGCAAGACAGGCTGAGCGCAGTGATGTCCGGCTCTTATTGCGATACCTTCTTTGTCCAGCGCCCGTCCTATTTCCTCGGGGCAATGGTCTTTGACGACAAAAGATAATACGCCGGCACGGCTGCCTGTCCCGCCCACTATCTTAAGACCCGGAATGCTTAAAAGTTTTGAGCAGGCATATCCAAGCAGTCTGTGTTCATATACAAAAATCGCTTCCCGTCCCAATCCGCTCACATATTCAAGAGCCGCGCCCAGTCCGGCGGCGCCCGCAATGCCGGCTGTTCCGGCTTCAAAAAGATACGGAGGAGATCGATAGGCGGTTTTTTCTATCGCGACGTCCGTTATCATGCCTCCGCCCCCCTGATAGGGGCGCATCTTTTTCATGATATCCGTTTTTGCGTATAATACGCCGATTCCCGTGGGACCGAACACCTTATGACCGGAAAAAGCGTAGAACTCGCAGTCCAGGTCCCGAACGTCCACTTTCATATGCGCTGCTGCCTGCGCGCCGTCTATGAGCACAGCCGCACCGTATTTGTGAGCCGCTTTGGTAAGCTCTTTTGCGGGCGTAATTACGCCGGTCGCGTTGGAAACGTGCGTAAACGCGACAAGCTTCACTTTTTCCGAGAGCATTCTCTCATACTCGTCAAACATTACCTGCCCGGAATCATCGACAGGGAACACTTTCAGTTTCGCTCCGGTTTTTTCGCATATCATCTGCCACGGTACGATATTGGAGTGATGCTCCAAAGCCGATATGAGTATTTCGTCGCCTTCAAATATGCGCTGCTCTCCGTAGGAATAGGCGGCGAGGTTTATTGCTTCCGTTGTTCCTCTTACGAATATGATTTCAAGCGGATCTTTCGCATTAAGAAACTCGGCCGCCTTTTTGCGGGCTCCTTCGTATGCGTTTTCGGCCCTTGCCGCAAGCGTATGCGCTCCGCGGTGGATATTTGAGTTTTCATGCTCGTAGAAATATTTGATTCTCTCGATTACGCAGACGGGCTTTTGAGTGGTCGCGGCGTTATCGAGGTATATCAGCGGTTTGCCGTTTATCTTTTCAAGCAGTATAGGAAAATCGCTTCGTACCGAACCGAAACCCGAATGCCCGAAACCGGTACTGACGGGTTTTTGTGTGAGCCGCGGTATAGCATTCGTATCCGAAAGGCATCTGTCCAAAGGTCCGATACGAAAAGCGCGGCGGCCGGAAAGAGGCTCTAGTGCATGACAGCCGTGTGTTTTAAAAAAAGCTTCGCTCGAGTCAACAAAAGAACGGCCTTGAGCGCTGTCGGCGGGCTGCGATTTTTCCGTGGCGAAATCCCGGAAAAACTCGTTTGAAAGGGATGCAAAAGCTTTTTGTATAAGCTCATCGAAAGGATGCGCTGCGCCGCATGGAATAATATGTCCGTCAGTATTCATAATAATGTCCGATTTCCACATCCTCAAGCACCGCGGCGGCGTCTTCCGTCATTATAGCGACGGAGCAATAAAGCGATAAAAGATACAGACCGACCCCCCGGTTGTCTATGCCCATGAAACGGACCGACAATCCCATCGACTCTTCGCCGGGCAGCCCGGCTTGATATAAACCGATAACGCCCTGCTTTTGTTCTCCTGTTCTGATAAGAAGGATATTGGTCTTTCCGTGATCGGATTCGGGAATTTTCGACCCGTCCACCAGCAACTTGTCCGTCGGTACTATGGGTATGCCACGCCATGTGATGAACGGGGATCCGTAGAGATTGACCGCGACGGGCGGAACGCCCCTTCGCGTGCATTCTCTGCCGAATGCGGCTATGGCGGCGGGATGCGCAAGGAAAAAAGAAGGCTCTTTCCATACCTTCGCTATGAGCTCATCGAGGTCATCCGGCGTCGGGCTGCCCGTTCTGCTACTTATCCTTTGTGAATCGTCAATGTTCTTTAAAAGGCCGTAATCATCGCTGTTGATTATTTGATATTCCTGCTTTTCCTTAACGCTTTCCATGCCCAGGCGGAGCTGTTCCTTGATTTGGTCATAAGGATTGCTGTATATATCCGATACCCGCGTTTCTATTCTGATTATTGTGGAAACGGAGGTCAATATATACTCGCGCGGATTCGGGTCATAATCAATAAATCCTTCGGGTATATCCCGGTCGTTCGCTTGAGAGTATAGCACGTCAAGCAGCGTTTCTCCTTTTCTGACCCTGTTCAATCTGTAAATACCCGCGTCGAGCGGCTTCCATTCGAGGAATTTTGACAGCCACCTCGGCGTAATGGATAAAAATTGAGGAGCCGCGATTTCGGCATTTGCAAGCTGATAAGCTGAGCCCGCCGAAAGGGCCCTCGATTTGGATTCTTCACTCATGCGGGTTCTCCTGTTATTCGGTAATGCTAATGTTATTTTTCGTTGCATTTCGGGATTCTATTCGCTCGATAGAATAGCGGGATCAAGCTGCGGTGCTGTTTCGCAGGCATATTACCGCATTTTATAAGCAGGAATTGCTGTTATAATATTCCTGTAATCGCGAAGGTTACGCAGTAAAGTAGAGAATGATATGGGAAACAAAGTTTTAAACGGGATAATGGGTTTATGCGTTGCGGACGCTTTGGGAGTCCGGTTTCGGCGGTGAATTTACGATGCGATACCGATACGGTCGCGGGCGGTCTTGCTGGTATTTATTACGGGATTGAAGCAATTCCCGAAAAATGGCTTTCCGCAATTGCGAAGCGCGAAGAAATCGAAGAACTGTGCGGCAAGCTTCATTTATATCTGAGCTCATTCGGCAATATTTGAAATGCAAAATCGAGCGGACTTCCGCGTTAAGTTTTGCATAAAAAGACCCCGATCGGGGCCTTTTTATGCAATCCGCGCCGGTTATGAGGGTTGGTACATCCCTTTGCTTTGCATATAAAGGAATACGGATTCTCCGTGCTTTTGTTCTTCCTTTTGGATATGGTTCAAAAGATCGCGAATCCTCGGATCTACAAACTCAAAAATAGCGGTATCGTATGCGTTTGACACATATTTTTCAGTCATCAGCATGTCCTGGCAACAATCTTTATCGGAATTATTCTGCCAATTTGCTTTGCTGCTCTGGGTCTGAAAGAAACCGGTTACGTTTGTTTGCTGTGGCTGTTGCTGCGGTTGTTGCTGTTGCTGCTGCTGTTGAGCTCCGCTTTGCTGGCCCATAGCCGGCATTTGCCCGCTCAGCAGCAAATTGATTGTGTTCAGATGTTCCTGTTCGATCCTTGCATTATTTAAAAATATCTGCTTTAATTGCGGATCGTTTGTTTGATTTGCGTAGTTAGTATATTTTTGTATGCAAATCTCTTCATGTTTTTTTTGATCTTCAAGCAGCATTCGCTCCTTTGAGCTTAAAGTAATGTTCATGACGATCACCTCCATAGGGTAGTATTTTCGAATACGGATATTACTATCCGAAATCCTCAGAATTATTTGCAAAAAGCGGAAGGCCTGCTTCACATATGATTACGACCGCAAGACGAAAGGATTTATCGGCGCGGCCGCAGGCGATTTTCAGCGCCCGGCGCAACTGCCGATGATTGCAAGACCTTTTTCGATTTCTTGGGCGCCTCCTTGCAAGAATGCATTGTAACATCCTCTGAGCAGGTGTAAAATAGTTATGGCATGCACGGCCGGCGCTGTAAAAAATTCGGAAAAGGAATATAAAAAATGGCTGAAAGCGACAGCGGGACCTCAAAAGCCGGCAGCGGGAAAAGATGTTCAGGCGGCGGCAGTAATTCGGCGGAAGCCTTAATAAAAAGAGCGCTAGTTTATATATGCGGAAGCTTTATACTTGCGATGGGCATCGCGTTCACGGTTAAAGCTGATTTGGGTCTGTCTCCCGTCAATACGCTGCCGTTTGTGGTCAGCCGCGTATCGGGGGCTGATTTCGGGCTGATGGTCACTCTTTTTTACAGCAGCTTCGTACTTGTTCAAATCGCGGTTCTCGGCAAAGAATTTCAGCTTAAAAATCTGCTTCAGATCATAGTGTCCGTTATTTTCGGCAACTTCGTTTCGCTCTGCGAGAATATCCTTTTGCATATTGAGCCCGGCGGTTATCCGGTCCGTTTGTTTTTTCTTGCCGCCGGTATTTTTATGATCAGTTTGGGGATTCTGCTTATCCTTATTGCGGATATTGTGCCGCAGCCTCCGGAAGGTCTTCTTATTGCGGTTCAAAAGAAAACAGGCTGGAAATTTTCAAATATTAAAATCGGTTTTGATTGCACGATGCTGCTTTTATCTGTAATAATCGCTATGCTTTTCGGTGCCGGCCTGCCCGGAATAAGGGAGGGTACCCTTATTTCCGCTTTGACGATAGGGAAAACCATCGCTTTGCTTTCAAAGCTTGTGCAAAAACCGGTTGCAAGATTCTGTTACGGGTCGGATAACGCGCGAAACAGCCTGGAATGAGCTTGTTGCGGTACGCTCACAACGTTTGATTTTTACATCTGAAATGATTCTTTAATCAAATCTACATATTGTCTTAATTAATGGCTTTATTGGCTGTAACATCCTAATGAAATAAGACAGTTTCGATAGTAAAATCTATATGACTTCGAGAAATGCTCGAAGAGCGGATCCCGTCGCGGATCAAGAATTTTCGGGGGTGGCATATGCAGATTTTCAAGGTGGAGATCCAAGAGTCGTTGGCAAGATTGGTCGATGTCGAGGCGGCAGACGAAAAAGAAGCTGTTGAAATCGCAATGAACGCGTATCAAAATCGTGACTTGGAGCTTGACAGTGAGGACTTTGTGGATGTGGACTTTGTTATCGTAAATGAGGAATAATCTGTCTATTAAAAACGCCCGGAGAGGCGTTTTTTCTTTTGCGAAGGCAACCCGCCTTTCATGTCCTTTATACCGTTACCCGGTCTAAATTTCGGCCGGCAAAGGCTGTTAGGTCTCTGCCGGCGAAATAAGAGACGGACATCGCCGACATTTTGTTACCAGAAAAATCTGTGGTCACATCGCAGGCAGCGTCCCCGGCCATCAAATCTGTCCAGCCACCAGGGTCCGGGCCATCCGAAATGCGGGCCGTGCCTGAAGGGTCTTCTGCAGCGACTGCAGCCAAAAGGCATTGTTATCACCTCCTATGTTACAGTTTATGTATAATTTCACAGAGTGTGAACGGAAACTGCGGCCGGAGTCCTTTCAGCTTATTTGTAAACGTAATTGCGATTTACCTAAAAATACCCGTGATATATCGTCGCCCGTAACAGTTTTTTTCAGTTTAAATCAAAGTTTTGATTTACCGGCATAATAATTAAAGGGCGGAATTTCTTTCAGCGGGCTTATAAGGAAAGGTGATGATATTGGACGCCGTGGATTTCAAAGAGGTGTTGCATGAAGCACTTTTTATGTACATGGGAGAGCCATGCTGTTCAATCAAGGAAATATCCACGCGGGAGAAAGAGGGCTTGTTAAGCATAAACGAAAATATGGTCGTCAAAATGCAGGACGGCAGCGAATTCGAAGTCGTATTCATTAAAAGAAAATTAACGGGAAAGGAAAAGTGAGTATATTCGTGAAATCCCGGTCTTTTTGCGCTTCGCCGGCGCATTGGTAATCGCTTTACTGTTTTACTGCCTCTCGGCAATTCTCCCAGAAATCCTTTTCCTTTGGATGCGCATAAACGCGGCTGATACTGTATATTTCATATATTAATTAATTGTCTAAACAACTTTTACGGTTGACAAGCATAAGATATGATAGTCTTTTTAAAGGAGTGTCATGCAATGCTGTCACGAGAAGAGTACATAAGAAAATCCTTTAATAATCACCTTTTCTGGCTGCGAATCATGAAAGAGCACGCCATATTCATACAAAGCGCGATTCCGCCTTCGCAAAGGCAGCTTGCGCAGGAAGCGGAAAGGTTCAAACTGCAGTTTGAGCACCTTCTCGCATCGGCTATCATCCAGTCAAGCGGTTGGGTCTCGCCAGAAGTTTTGCTGGCCAATGAGCTTTTTACGCGCTATACCGATGAAGCTGAAAGGATCACGCAGCAATATACCGGCATTCAAATCAACCGGAACTTGACGAACCTTGAGGCGGACATCGAGCCCTGGACAGCGTATTCCAACGCGACCGGCAGAAAAGAGCAGGAGGTGTCCGCGCTTAACCGGAACGTACTCTCTCAATTAGAAGCCTTTTCGCATTTCAAAAACAGTCTGTGGAACAGCCAGGTCTCATGCCGCATCATGACTATGCTCTATACCGCGGTCTTGCAGCATGTGCTTCATGAAGCGGAGGAATATATAAAGACTGTTACCTATTTGCAAAACAGACAGGATCCCGGAGGGGATACTCTTGAAAACCGCAATTTCTGGAATAATCAGATGTCCGAGCACGCAAAAGCGGTCAGAGGTTTGCTTGATCCTTCCGAGGCTGAAATGTTTGTGATGGCCGACCGTTACGGAAAAATGTTTGATTCGCTTATTCAGGACCCGGCCCGGGATCCTTTGGAGCCTGCAATCGAGCTCAGTGAATTTAAAGAAACGGTGACGCGCGGCAGAATCGAATGCAAAATACAAGGTATTATCCTTCCCTTATTTATCGATCATTTGCTCAGAGAGGCAAACCATTATATCCGTCTTTTGCAATCTTGATAAATCAACGGGCTGTATATGTAATAAACAGCTTTGGAATAATAAATATCCTAAGCCTGTTTTAGGAAAACTGTTGCAAAAGTATTTATTTTATAATATAAATATGTGTAGAATTTTCTTCAGCGCGAAGAGCGAAAGGAGAAGTGATTTAATGAACTTAAAACAAACGGTGATATCGGTCTGACATGAAATAAACGGGCAAAGCGAATCGGGGAAGGCCTCCGCTTTGCCGCGCTAAGTAACTTTTCGAATGATCCTGCCGGCGATAGGACGCATGCCTTTTTAAAAAGGGGTCTGTGTTTCATATTATTGTTTAATGCCGCAGCTGACAGCCGAAAGGCTGCTTGCTGCGGCATTCTTATGCGATTGAGCCATCCCAAACAGTGCCCCCGGCTGTGACCGGCTTTTACACGACCATACACAAAAACGGAGGGAAAGACGATAAATTTAAAAGATTACGGATTTGACGGATTTTTTGATGCGGGAGAGAATCCCGGCATACTGCCGTCAAGGATAATATCCGTTCACAGGGATTTGTTCAGAGTAATTTGCGTGCACGGCGAAAGGGACGCAAAAATAAAATCCGGCATATACAGAATAGGAGATTCGTCCGCTCTGTATCCCGCGGCAGGCGATTTTGTCCTGATACGTTACAACGAAAGCGGAGAAAGCCTGATTGTGAAAACGCTTGAAAGAAAGTCGAAATTTTCCCGATCGGATTTTTCCGGACATGCAGCAGGTTATGTTAAAACGGTAACGGAGCAGGTGATAGCGGCAAATTTCGATTATGTGTTCATTATGGCTTCAATGAATATGGATTTTGACATCCGCCGGCTGGAACGCTATCTTGCGCTTTCATGGAACAGCGGCGGTATGCCGGTGATTGTTCTGACCAAATCAGACCTTGCAGGCGATTGCAAAGAATTTATTTATAAGGCGGAAAAAATTGCCGCAGGCATTCCTGTTTTTGCCGTAAGCTCAAAGACCGGGGAGGGTATCGATAAAATCAAGAGCTTTCTTTCGCCCGGCAAAACCGTTGTATTTCTTGGCTCTTCCGGCGTGGGCAAATCGAGTTTAGTCAACGCGCTTGCGGGAGGCGAGCTTATGAAAGTCAGGGAGATCCGGGAGGACGACTCCAGAGGAAGGCATACGACCACGCACCGGCAGCTTATAATGCTCGACAGCGGCGTTATGATCATCGATACTCCGGGCATGAGAGAAGTCGGCATGTGGGACGCGGGCGAGGGTATAAGCGAAACGTTTGTCGATGTGGAAGATTTGTTCTCAGCCTGCAGATTCTCCGATTGTTCGCATACGAGTGAACCGGGCTGCGCCGTAAGAAAGGCTATTGAAAGCGGAGAGCTGGATGAATCGAGATGGAAAAGCTATGTTTCGCTTAAGCGCGAAGAGCGGTTTACTGCCGACAAGTCCGCGTATTTGAGGAAAAAGGAGCAGTTCTTCAAGCGAATAAGCAAGATGTCGAAGAAAAAGTGACCGGCGGACTGCAAGTCTTTTGCGGTCAGCGCAAGACGGTATGGACCCGGATGATACGACGATTCGCTTGTTCAGCCTTTTACGGAAAGCGAGTCGCTGTTATTTCTGTAGTTCATCGGCGTAATTCCCGTGATCTGCCGGAATACCTTGATAAAATGGCTTTGAGAACTGAACTGATAAAAGTTTGCGATCTCCGCTATGGTGCTGTTGCTGAATCGGATAAAGTTTTTTGCCTCTTCGATGCGCCTTTGCCGTATAAATCCTGACAGCGGTATTCCCATCTCCTTTTTGAACAGTGACGAAAGGTAGTTGGGATGCACAAAAACAGCCTTCGCGATCTCATTCACGCTGATTTTCTCCGAGAGGTTGCTGTCGATATACCTTATCGCATTGCGGATTACGGCGGAAAACCGTTCGTGCATCAAATCGTTTACCATACCCGCAAACGAATTGATCATCTGCTCCTCCATTCCGCTCAAGGTACGGATTGAATCTATGCCTTCAATTATCTGGATAAACGAATCGCTCATCGTATAGGCTGCGTCCGGGCTGACTCCTCCCGAAATGGCGGCTCTTGTAAAAAGAGTACAGCTGCAGATCAATGAGTTTTTAAGCGATCTTAAAGGATCATCGGCAAGGCGTGCGCGGCTTTGAGTATTGATTTCCGAAAGTATCCTCACTGCGTACTCACTGTCACCCGAAGAAATAAGGCGGCAGATTTCCTGTTCAAGAAAATACGGAGGATGAGAGAACAGGCGGATGCGATTGTCGTATGTGTTCTGAAAATATGCGGTGGGAATGTTCTGAGGTTTTACGGAAAATTCCTCGGCCGGTTTTGCAACAGAATCCGCAAACAAGCACTCGAGCATTCTGCCGCTGTAAAATATGCTGTTGTCGCTGAGAGGCTGCAATCCGCAGAAATGCTCCTGCAGCTTTTCGCGGTGACACAGCGAGGGATGCGTTTTTCTGATCATAGCCCTGACGTCGTCCTCGCGGTATGTTCCCCTGAGGAACGGGCCTGTCAGCAGGGCATGGTTCTTATCGAGCTGGAAGTAAATGTAATGCTCGCCGTATTCATTGCTTAGGTACTGGGGGGTCAACAACTGGTTCTCGCTTGATTGAATCCCGTCCATCATATCGCGTTCGAACAGGAGCTTCATAACACAATCCTGTTCGGCCGGCCTTCGATAGATTATTTTTCCTTCGGAATATAGCGTGACGGGAAGCCTCGTCGCGTAATGAAAAATCCTTATCTGCTTTATATATTGTTCATCCATGCAACCGCCTCCGCTATCATGTTATAAATATAACATAAATATAAGAAATATGATAGTATACATTATTAGGATTGAATATACTGTAAACATAGAATTCTATGAAACACACTTTCGCAGCAAACCTTTCAAGTCGCGGTACGGGCATTCCGTACATTTTGCCGCAACATTATTTAGGTTAGAGGAGGTTCAAAATGAGAAAAATTCTTTGTCTCGTACTGGTGCTGATGTTGATGGTTTCGGCGTTCGGCTGCGCGGAAACGGTCGAGCCTGAGCCCGAAGAACCCGAAGCGCCCGAAGCGCCGGTCGAGGAGCCTGAGCCGGAACCGGAAGCCGAGCCTGAGCGCATTGTGATCAAATTCGCCGCGCAGGCGGACTCAACGCCGGCAACGCAGGCGGTCATCGACGCTTTCAACGCTTCGCAGGATAAGTATACCGTGGAATGGCTGGATATGACCAACGATTCCGGGGCAATGCGCGAGCAGCTGGTGACCTCGCTGAAAGCCGGCTCCGCGGATTATGACGTGCTGTCGCTGGACGTCGTGTGGGCAGGCGAATTTGCCGCTTCGGGTTATATTGAGCCTATCGACCAATACATGAAGGACGCGGGGCTCAAGATCAGCGATTTCAACAGCGGTTCCATGGCTTCCGGCTCCTATAACGCCAAGCAGTATGTCCTTCCGTTCTTCCCCGATCTTGGATTGCTCTACTTCCGCAAGGATATAGTTTCCGAAGAAGATGCTCAGAAGCTGGAGTCAGGCGAATATACTTTCGCGGAACTCCAGGCGATGGCGGAAACTTATAAAGGTCAGGGAGGTACGGAGGCAGGATTTGTGTATCAATCCGCTCTGTATGAAGGTTTGATCTGCAACGCCAACGAATTCACGGCGAACTTCACTGATGTATCCGGCGGACTTGCCGCTATGAAGGCTATGACCGATTCCGATGCAACGCCTGAGGATATCCTCAATTATCAGGAAGGCGACACCCATAACAGCTTTGCGCAGGGCAAGAGCGTGTTTGCCCGCAACTGGCCGTATCAGTGGGGCGTTATCAAAAGCGAAGGCGCTATCACGACGGATCAGGTCAGCGTAGCGCCGCTGCCTAACGGCGGCAGCGTCGGCGGATGGCTGCTCGCCATGAACAAGAACTCCGCCAATAAGGAAGGCGCCTGGGCGTTCATGCAATTCCTCGCTACCGCCGAGGGACAGAAGATTATGTCCACAAAGGGCGGATACCTGCCCGGCTTTAACGCGTGTCTTCAGGATGCGGATGTAGTCGCATCAAATGAACTGCTGTCCATGGAAGGATTCCAGAATGCGCTGACGAGCACAATCGCCCGCCCGGTCTCGGATACCTATGCAGCCTTGTCCGATGCGCTGCAGCAGGATATCCATAAGTTCCTTTCCGGCTCGCAGGATCTTGAAACGACGGCCGCTAACGTTGAGGCTACCATAAAGGCGGGCTGACGCTTAATTATCATTTTACCCTTCAAAGGCCGGCGGTTCTGCCGCCGGCCTTCGGCCTTCATGCTAATATTATTGCCAAGGGGGGAATGAAAGAGTGCGAAGAAGAATGTCTGCTCGCCAGTTTGCGTTTGTGTTTCCGCTTCTGCTGCTGATCGGGGTTTTCAGCCTTTTCCCGATCTTCAGTTCTTTTGTTTACACGCTGTTTGATTACAGAACAAATGATCAGGCGGCTGCCGGACTTTTCTTCGGCGGCAATTTAAACCGGTCCCTATATTATGAAGATTTGGATTATATCATTTATTTTTTAGAGGATGATGTTACTCTGGTCGACGAAACGGGCAAGGCGGAATTTTCCGCTATAATGCAGGATGTCTCTAAAGAGATGGAAACGTATGCGGACGGCGAGGATACAATCAAGCTCGGAAGCACAGAGTCCCGGCAAATCAGCGCCTTTATCGATGATGTCGAGCGGCGTATCGCCGCCGTTTATGAAAAACACCCCGAAATTCAATTTTACAACAAGGAAAAAATACCGGTGCTGACGAAGGAAATGCGAAGCTGTATCATTCCTTCGAATTTTACCGGTTTTGAAGCATACGGAAAACTGCTTTCCGACAAAAGATTCGGCAATTCTTTATTGAACACTTTTATATTCACGCTGGTATCCGTGTCTTTTGAGCTTGTGCTCGGAATGGGGCTGGCGCTTATCATGAACAAAGCAGTAAAAGGGATCGGACTTGTCCGCGCCGCCGCGCTTATACCCTGGGCGGTTCCCACGGCCGTCGCTGCGCTTATGTGGAGCTACTTATATGACGGCGGAAGCGGTATTATAGCCGAGTTATTTACAAAACTCGGGCTAATAAGCTCGAGGCAAAGCCTTTTGAACACCGCGGGCGGTGCGATGTCCGCAGCCATCCTTGCGGATGTATGGAAAACAACTCCGTATATGGCCCTGCTGCTCCTTGCGGGCTTGCAGGTCATAGAACCCGGGCTGTATGAAAGCTCTTCCATCGACGGAGCCGGCAAGGTCCGGACGTTTTTCTCCATAACGCTTCCGATGCTGAAACCTTCCATACTCGTAGCTCTTTTGTTTCGAACTCTCGACGCGTTCAGAGTCTATGACCTCATTGCGGTATTGACGGGAGGAGGACCGGGAGGAGCAACGGAAACGCTGTCGATCTACTCATACAAAGTAATGATAAGCCAAAGCAATTATGGCTACGGTTCGGTCATTGTTGTTGCCATGTTCCTGTGCGTCGCTCTTATCGCTTTCATATTTATAAAGGTGCTCGGCGCAGAGCTTATTTCGGATGAGTGAGGGGAAAGCCATGAAAAATAACATAGCAGCAAAATTGTTATCATGGACGTTTATCGCCCTTTTCCTGGCAGTCTCCCTGTTTCCGTTCTTCTGGGTAGTGATTACTTCATTTAAACCTGGCAGTGAAATATTCGGCAGAAACGCTTTCGGCGTAATTCCGGAAAACCCGACATTGGAGAGCTACCGCCGGATCATTTTCGAAAAGGGGATACCGAAGGCTATCGGAAACAGCTTCATCGAAGCGGCGATTACGACCGTATATGTTATAGTCGTATCGTCTCTCTCAGCCTATATAATCGCCCGATACCGCTTTAAGGGCAAAATACTTTTGATGAGCCTGATACTCGGAGTTTCAATGTTTCCTCAGATGATCATCGTCGGGCCGATATTCAATATGTTTTATAAGCTTGATATACTTAACAGCTATTGGATCACGCTTGCGTTTTCAACCATAACGCTGCCGTCCGCGGTCTGGATAATGGTGGCTCATTTTAAGAAAATACCCGTGTCCATTGAAGAAGCCGCCCGAATGGACGGCTGCGGACCCTGGCGTACATTGTGGCAGGTGGTATTCCCCATTGCGGCACCCGGCATCTTTACCACCGCTATCATGACGTTCATTGCAGCCTGGAATGAGTACCTGCTCTCATATACGCTCAACGCGGATAAAATGTACCACACGGTGCCCGTTGCTATCAACGCCCTCAGAACGCAGTTCAGCATTCTCTGGGGCGAAATAACGGCTGCGACCGTTGTGGTCGTTGTACCGACGCTGATAATAGTGCTTCTGTTCCAGAAGCAGATCGTATCGGGTCTGATGTCGGGAGCGGTAAAAGAATAATATGACAGGAGTTAACTTGGTTATTGAGTCTGACGGATTTGACCGGCTGAAAATCGCGCAGCAAGAGGCGATTTTCCATACTGCCAACGGATATATAGGCGTTCGCAACTGTCCCGAAGAAGGTGTGCAATATCGGTCGCAAAGTATAAGAGGGGCTTACATCAACGCATTCTACGATACGGAACCCATTCGTTATGCGGAGAAGCTTCACGGGTTTCCCGATACGGCGGAACATATGGTCAATGTAACCGATGTGCAAAGTATCGCCCTGTATGCCGGAAATGAGCGCTTTTCACCGTCCGGGGGTTTACTCGGTCATACCCGGGTGCTGGATATGGAAAACGGTTTGGCGATAAGAAGCATCAGCTGGCGCACCTCAGCCGGGAACACCATAGCTCTTTGCATTAAAAGGATGGCTTCCTTTGTAATGAAAAACCTGTTTTTGCTCGAGTTCTGTATTACATCTTTGGACTACTCGGGCGGTATGACCGTTGTTTCCTCTCAGGACGGGAATGTGAAAAGCTTTTCCGATCCCGACGATCCGAGGGTGCCCTCAAACGGCGACAGAAGGCTGATTACGGAGAGGCTGCGCGCAGTTGAAGATTCAACTATAATGCAGTCAAAAACGGTAAACACGGAATTAACGATGGCATCCGCCGTCCGGCATGTCTGTACCCTGCATTCGCGCATAGATCATAAACTTGCTTCAAACCGGGCGGATACCGTGATAAGCATTCAGATAGAGCCGGGGCAAACTGCCGTGATACAAAAGTTTTGTATCTTTACGGACGGGCGCAGGTTCGATGACCCTGCCGGAGCTGCGTTGAAGCTGCTGGACGAAGCTGTTCGTTATGGAGCAGCCTATTGGTACAAAAAACAACAGGAATTATTAGACGGGTTTTGGCGGCACTCAAGGATCGTTATAGAGGGCGACGAAGCTGCGCAGCGCTTGATGGATTTTAACGTGTACCAGCTGCTTCAAAGCGCCGGGAGCGACAGACTTTCGAATATTCCCGCAAAAGGCCTCAGCGGCGAAGGATATGAAGGGCATTATTTCTGGGATACGGAAATTTATATGTTTCCCTTTTTCCTGCTGACCGACCGGAAAACAGCCCGAAGCCTCCTTTCGTACCGCTATCATATTTTGGATGAAGCAAGACGCCACGCGCGCGATATGGGACATCAAAAAGGCGCTCTGTATCCCTGGCGTACTATTGCGGGGAGGGAATGCTCATCCTATTACCCCTCAGGCTCGGCGCAATATCATATCAACGGGGACGTTGCTCATTCCGTTTTGAGTTATTATGCCGTTACGAACGATATGGACTATCTTGCGGAAGAAGGCGCAGAAATCCTTTTCGAGACGGCGAGGCTGTGGCTGGACGTCGGTCATTACGGCTCGGACGGCCGGTTTCGAATAGATTGTGTTACTGGGCCGGATGAATATACCTGCATAGTCAACAACAACTTTTATACCAATTCATGCGCCCGTGAAAACCTTTTCGGGGCGGTAAGCGCATATTGTCTGCTTTGCGGCGGCGGTATGGAAAATGAGGTGCGCAGACTGGTTGCCGGTGATGAGATCGAAGCTTTCAAGCATGCGGCGGAGCGCATGTACCTTCCGTATGACGATGAACTCGGAATAATTGCGCAGGACGATTCGTTCCTTCAAAAAGCGAGATGGGACATCAGCAGCATTCCTCCCGGGGATTTTCCGCTTCTTTTAAATTATCATCCTCTTTATATCAACAGACATCAAATATGCAAGCAGGCGGATACGGTGCTGGCCGCATGGCTTTTCGATGAAGATATGGACGACGCGGTAATCGAGCGGACATTTGATTATTACGAACCTATAACCACGCACGATTCTTCGCTTTCCGCGTGCGTATTCAGCATCGTCGCGTCAAGGCTCGGAAGACTCGAACGCGCTTACGATTATTTCAAAAAAGCTGTGGCGACGGATATGGAGGACATTCAGGGGAATACGAAGCACGGACTTCACATTGCGAACATGGGAGGCGCATGGCTTGCCGTCACCGCGGGCTTTGCGGGGCTTCGCATTCGCGAAAACGGGCTTCATTTTCGCCCGCGATGCCCGAAAAACTGGAAATCGTTTGCTTTTAAACTGCAATACCGCGAAAGCGAATTTCAAATAACGATCAATACGAATACTGCGGTATTTATCCTGCTCTCCGGCCCGCCGGTTCCGATATTTATCTCGGGAAACGCTTATTATCTCAAGGATGAGCTGACAGTCGAGGTATCGGGCGGTCACGCTTGATGCTTATTGCGCTAGTACGGATTCCGCGCGATATTTGAGGCTGCGGCTGTGCTGCTGCGTTGATTCTCAGCCTTGAATCTTCTTTTAACGCATAAATTAAAAAATTCAGTTCACTATGGATTGAACGACCCGGCCGTGATAAAATACTCCCATAGAAAGCATAAAGAGTGAGGTTTTGCCATGCTTGAGATCCCCGAAGCGGTTACGGCAGCCGCTCAAATCAATAAAACGGCAGCGGGCAAGAGAATATTGAACGTCATTGCGGCTCACAGTTCCCATAAATTCGCCTGGTACAGCGGCGAACCTGCCCTTTACAATGCGTTGCTTTCGGGAAGGAGCATCGATGCGGCGGCGGCAGTCGGCGGAATGGTGCAGATTATGGCGGGAGACAGCGTTCTGCTGCTTGGCGACGGAGTCAGTTTAAGGTTCCTTGAATTTGGCGAGCCGCGGCCCGAAAAGCATCAGCTTTTAATCGAATTTGAGGACGGCACCGCCCTGTGCGCTTCGGTACAGATGTACGGCGGCTTATGGTGCTTTAAGGACGGAGAATTCGATAACCCGTACTACATTTTGGCAAAGGAAAAACCTTCTCCCGTAACCGACAGATTCGACAGGCATTATTTTGAGACGATACTCACCAGACCTGAAAACGCGGGCTTGAGCGCAAAAGCGCTGCTCGCCGCAGAACAAAGGATACCGGGATTGGGAAACGGAGTTTTGCAGGATATCCTGTTTGAGGCGCGTATCCATCCGAAGAAAAAAGTTAATACATTCTCGCAGGTCGAGAAGGAAGCGCTTTATTCATCGGTTAAAAGCGTGTTGCTGCGAATGGTCGAATCGGGCGGCAGAGATACGGAAAAGGATCTGTTCGGCAATCCCGGAGGTTATAGGACAAAGCTCTCGAGAAATACGGCCGGAAAGCCTTGTCCTGTCTGCGGCACATTGATTCAAAAGGAAGCGTATATGGGAGGGAGCGTGTATTTTTGCGGCAACTGCCAAAAGCTATGATCCGCATAAATTCAGAACAGACTCATTTGTTCTGACGTATAGCTGCCTTTGATCATTCCGGCAATCTTATTCATGCTGTAAAGAAGCCCGTGTTCGTCGCATAAACCGGTAAAAAACGGCCAAAGCTCTTTAGCTTTCGATGAATTGCATTCATACGCCGTGCCGAATTTTTTGATATAGAGTTTCTTAATTCCGGGAAACGACTCATTCAAACGGTCGTAAAAATATTGCCTTTGGTTTTGGCGCAGTGTCACCGAAAAGCAGCCTTTATGCCCTGGATAGACCCATTTTGCTCCGGCTTTTGCCGCACATTTTATAATACTTCCGATATTCTCTTCCGTATCGTTTATAAAGGGCAGTATAGGCATTAAAATGACGCCGCAGTTAATTCCGATTTCGGTCAGCTTTTTTATTGCCTCAAACCGCCTGCTTGAAGGGCAGACGTTCCTTTCGACTTTCGCGCAAAGTTCGTCCTCAAAGCAGGTGATCGTAAAATTGACGGCAGCAGGGGAATGCTTTTTGACAGCCAAAAGGCAGTCGGAGTCTCTTGTTACAAGATCGGATTTAGTGGCGATCACGATGCCGAAAGTATATTTATCGATCAGTTCTAGGGCGCCGCGCGTAAGCAGCTCCTTTTCCTCAAACGGATTATATGGGTCGCTCATGGAGCCGGTCATAACGAGACCGCGTTTGCGTTTCGACTTCAAATCCCGTTCAATGACGGATAGAGCGTTTTCTTTTGCCCGAACTTCATCGAAACGATCGACCCGGTAGCATTCGCTCCGGCTGTCACAGTAAATGCAGCCGTGACAGCAGCCTTTGTATATATTCATATTATAATTGGATCCGAACCAGCCGCAGTCACTGTAGGCTGAAAGGATCGTTTTTGCCGGGATCGTTCTCATAACGTAATTAAACCTTCAGAACGATTTTTTATATGAATGATCATAGTAACAGAGTCTGTATAAGCCGCCTTCAAAAGCCGGTATAGGTATTATATCGCAGCGTTGGCGATATGTAAAAACTGCATATCAGATTTGGAACGCAAAGTTTTGTATTATTGATTATCGAGCGGGAATCATGCCCTGATGCTCCGGCGTTTACATAATGTTCCGTAAGATTTATAATTTATATGCCGGCACGTTGTGATATTTATTCAGAAATTTTACAGGGAGGATATTATGAGGTTTAGGAGCAGGAGAAGAATCAATCCTGTAACGGGATCAGTTATTGCAGCTATCATAGGGCTTGCGTTCATCGGCCTCGGCGTCTTTTTGCTTAACAACAGTCTGAAACTCGTACAAAACGGAATCAAAACAGAGGCGACGGTAATCGATTACAGAAGAGATACGTCCGGGAACAATGTAACGTATAAACCTGTAGTTGAGTTTAAGTTAACAAGCGGGGAAACGATCCAGTCCATCGATGATTTAGGTTCGTCAAACAGACAATTTACAAAGGGGCAGAAAGTTCAGATCATATACATGGAAGACGATCCGGACAATTTTGTAATCAATTCGTTCTTTCGGGTTTACGGGTTCCCGTGCATATTCATAGTTGCAGGCGGTTTGGCACTGATACTTATTACGGGAAATCTGATCAAACAATCCAGGGCAAAATCCCGGTCTGAGACGGATTATCAATAAACTGTTTTTTTTGCAGGATACCTTGTTAAAGTAAAATATATCCTGCCGGTATTATACAACGTGACTGTATCGAAGCCTCGAAACAGAGCATAATAAAAGAATGACGCCGCAAAAAGATACCGAAAAGAATGCTTCGGTCGAGAAAAGCAATAAGAAAGAACACCTTTCTGAGATGCAATACTTTGTTACGCAAAAAAACGGCACAGAACCGCCTTTCTTCAATGAGTACTGGGATTATTTCGAGCCGGGCATTTATGTTGACGTCGTAACCGGCGAAGTATTGTTTACGTCCAAGGATAAATTTCGTTCGGGCTGCGGCTGGCCGTCTTTTTCGCGTCCGGTCGATCCGTCAGCCGTTAAATTGCTGCCCGATGCGTCTCATGGAATGGTAAGGACCGAGGTGCGGAGTCAATCAGGCGACTCACATCTCGGTCACGTTTTTGATGACGGTCCCGGCGGCGGAGCTCGTTATTGCATAAACAGCGCTGCACTCCGGTTCATACCGAAAAATGAAATGCAAAAAGAGGGATACGGATATCTTCTCGATTCTGTTTAAAGCTTTTCCTTTGGGCAGTACCGAATCTTACAATATTGGAAAACGAAACCGGTCATGGTATAATTAAAACCGACCGGAGGTGCTGACTTTATGCCGACTTATCCCTTTAGATGCCGCCAATGCGGCATTGAATTCGAGGTTTTCTTATCGATCAAAGAGAAAGAAACAAAAGGGCCGGTTTGCACTTCGTGCGGTTCGGGTGATTTGGTGCGGCTTTATTCAAATGTGAACGTGAACACAAAAACAACACAAAGCTGTCCGCATCACGGCTGCGAAGCGATGCAGTCGGGTTGCTGTCCGCGAATGGGTTGCGGACAGGACCTGTGATGCCGGGTACAAACGGTCGAAGAAGAGCGGAGGGAGTATGAAACCGGTCGTATTCATCATATCGGTCCTTCTGCTCGTTGTTTGCCTTGAATTGTATATCAGCAGCAATCATATTCAAATCACTCATCTTTCCGTCCCCGTCAGCAATTGCCCGGACGCTTTTGAAGGCTTCAAAATCGTCCATCTCTCCGATTTGCACAGCAAACGATTCGGCAGAGAGAACGCGCGCCTTATCGGGCGCATATTTGAGCTTGAGCCCGATATAGTCGTCATGACCGGAGATATGGTAAACAGAACGGATAAAGACTTTGGCGTATTCTTGAACCTTGCCGCCGCTTTGGCAAAGACTTATCCCGTGTACTATGTAACAGGCAATCATGAACTCGGGCTGAACATAAAGGCTTTGACGGAAATCAAGGCTCAGCTGAAAAGCTTTGGGGTTTGCGTATTGGATAATGAGCAGGCCGTAATCCGAAAAGGGCGGGATGCAATCACGCTGTACGGCTGCGCTCTGCCTTTGGAGTTTTACAGAGAAATGAAAAGCCGGCACAACCGTGAGCATGATTTCGATATTATAAAGGACGCGTTGGGGGATTTTGATGATTACGGCGTAAATATACTTCTGGCGCATCACCCGCGTTATTTTGAGATCTATTCCGATTGGGGAGCCGCTTTAACGCTGTCCGGGCACCTTCACGGCGGAATGATACGGCTGCCCTTCATCGGAGCCGTATTCTCTCCCGATATTGAGCTTTTTCCGAATTACGGCGGCGGGCTTTATACGAACCGGCAAAGCCATATGGTTGTAAACCGCGGTCTCGGCAGAGGCACTGCGGGCTTCAGGCTTTTTAACCGGCCCGAAATCTCCGTCATCACACTGCACGGCATATAGGCTTTCAAATCCTTGTTTCATCAATTTTCTCTTTATTGACATTTTTCCGGCCCGTCCGGGCATACATTTGAAGCGGGCAAACCTTGTTGATTCTATAAAACCCGAGGAGGAGAATGTGATGAAAAAGTCGGTCCGGTTTATTGCGGTGCTTTTGGCCGCTTCGTTGGTTTGCTGCGCCTGCGCAGAAAAACCTGCAACAAGAACCACGGAAGGCGAATACGTAGGCCTGATAGACAATAATTTCATAGAAATAAAAATCAGCGGATTGCCTGAAGAAGAAGCGTATGCGTCATTCATGCTTTCGGAAGAAGTCCGGGGAGAATTTGAAGAACTTAAGCTCAACAGCGGAGAACTTGTAAGGTTTGAATACGAAAGACCCGATGAAGGTCCGCCTGTCATAGTGCGCATAGAAAGAATAGATTGAGCTCAATAAAATTCCATATCGGGAACCGCCCAAGCGGTTCCCTCATCTTGTCGAAGAAGTCTGTATAGACTTCTTCGAGTTCTACACGCTTTACCTAAAATCAAAGATTTCCGGGCGGTAAAGCGTGCAAAGTACGAAATCTATACGGATTTCATCCGTTTCACCGTGTAGTCGCTGATGACGGAACGTATCAGCGACCATGCCGCTCTACGGATTAC
>MWCU01000061.1 GCA_002070205.1 Firmicutes bacterium ADurb.Bin182
CTGATAGGTAGGAGGCTATCACGGCGGGTTGTTCGTCCGTTGGTTTTATTTTACGAAGCATAAAGGTATCAAGGAGCGTTTGTAGCTGCGCCCCCGCTTCAATGACATCGCCCTGCTGATAAACATTCCCAGTGACAGTAACGAATTTATTTGTCGCACCGTACACATACACCTCAACGCCGAGTTTACTGTTGTTGATGTAATACTTTGTGCTATCGTACTGGAAGCCGCTTGCCTTGAAAATTACACGCAGGCCAGTTCCAGAGGGGCTAATCTCGATGTAGCATCCTTTGAAAATTTGCACTACAGATTGCCCTGTAGCGGTCAGAGTACCATCTGTATTTACACAGTGATCAACGTCCACTGCACTGAAACCACGGAAAATACCAAGCCCCAGACCGTCGTAATGGCTTACTACTGCGACTGCGTCGGAGTAATTTGAAAAGGTGTGTTCATTGTTTGATTGCGCTCGCTTGCCACTGATTTGATATGGCACCTTACCCGGTTTTGCCTTTCCTTTACGCGCTTCATATTTCCACACACAGAATTTTCCTTTGTCGCGCAGTTCCTTTGGCAGATTGTCGTATTGCATTCTTTCACTTCCTTCTGGGGTTTGAATTTTTGTTGCTTCTCACCATGTGGAGAAGAACATGATTTTTAATGGTTGTTGAAAAACTTTCTTTCCACTACCCAATGGAGGTTAATGAGTGGTTTGAACGAAAACTCAAGAAATCTTTATCCCTCAGCTATAAGCCGAAAAAATTAACCCTTATGGTGATTTTCTGCTTCTCGCTATACGGAGATTTAAACGCTGTTTTATACACCCCATATTTGAAAATCTTTTTTCTCCAGCGGGAAAGGATGGTTTCTGTGCACCGTTCTCCAGATAACAAGAGAAAAAGTGCACCCACCGTAGTCTCATAATCCAAAAAGAGACAAAAAAATACGGCGCCCGCTGTTTTGCGGATGCCGTAGTGATATATAACCAAGCGAATCAAGCATAATTTGAAAATTATTTTCGATTTCACACGTTATTTGTTGTAAACTTGAAGATTTCCTGCTATAATGAGTGCAATATAATTGTGAGGTGGCAACAATGCTGGTTGTAAGCTATAAAAAGCTATGGAAATTATTGATAGACCGCGATATGAATAAACAGGATTTGCAGGTGCTGGCAAAAATCAGCCCGTCCTCCGTGGCGAAACTGTCTAAGCACCAGAATGTCAGCATGGATGTACTTCTTAAAATATGCTCAGCACTACGAGTCAATGTGGAAGATATTATGGAATTCGTACCAGCTGCGGTATCCGAAGATGGGAGACAGCCTCAATGACAAATAAGCAATTAAAAGAATTAAAGGACACCCTGTGGGCCACCGCTGATCAGCTGCGCGCAAATTCTGGCTTAAAATCTACGGAATATGCCGAGCCTATTCTCGGACTCATCTTTCTGCGCTTTGCAGAAGTTAAATACTCCAAATTTGAAGCTGCTATCAATGCAGAATATGAAAAAAATAAAGGCACTCGTATGGAGCGCCCTAAACATGAAATTGCGATTGAAAAATGTGGTTTTTATCTTCCTGATGAAGCTAAATATGATTACTTGCTAAATTTGCCGGAAAGCGAAGACCTTGCCGGCAAGGTTAAGGCCGCCATGGAGATGTTGGAGCAGTATACGGCTGAGCTTGCAGATACTCTTCCCAAGGATGTGTATTACAGTGTAAACAGTGAAGATGATCCGTTAGTGCTTTCAAAATTGCTCAGAAATTTTAAGGACATCCCCGCCGACGTACAGCTTGACATTTTCGGCGAAATATATGAATACTTCCTCAGTAAATTTGCGCTTGCTGAAGGCCAAGGAGGTGGAGAATTCTTCACTCCGTCAACCGTTGTACGCTATATGGTTGAAGTGCTTGCGCCTACCGAAGGTAAAATTCTCGATCCGGCTTGCGGCAGCGGCGGTATGTTTGTTCAGACAGCCCACTACATAGAACATCATAAGAAAAACGGTAAGCAAATGAATCTCCGCGCATACGGTGTGGAGAAAACAGGCGCTACCGTAAAACTGGCAAAGATGAATCTGGTACTCAATAATGTACGTGGCACCATTACATGGGCAAATTCTTATTATCGTGACCCGTATGACAGCTTCGGCAAATTCGATTATGTCATGGCAAATCCGCCATTTAACGTCGATGATGTTGAGCTCGACCAAGTGAAAAACCAGCCGCGTTTTAACACCTACGGCGTTCCGCAGAAAAAGACCAAAAACAAAAAGAAAGATGCAAAAGAAACGGTACCTAACGCAAACTATTTGTGGATAAATATGTTCGCTACTGCTTTGAATGAGAACGGCAGAGCTGCTCTTGTTATGGCAAATTCTGCGTCCGATGCCGGACACAGTGAAAAGGATATACGCATAAAACTGATTAAAAGCGGCATCATCAGCCAGATGGTGACATTACCTTCAAATATGTTTACCAGCGTTACACTTCCTGCAACGCTATGGTTTTTTGATAAAGCAAAGAAAAATAAAGATGAAATTCTCTTCATAGATGCTCGCAATATCTTCACACAGATAAACCGTGCCCAACGTAAATTTTCCGATGAGCAAATAAAAAATCTTGGTATTATTACAAGGCTTTATGAAGGCAAAACCGAGGAATATGAAGCATTGCTACAGGAATACCGCGACAGGCTGGCAGCGGCTCCTGACATTTCAGATGATGAGGATAACCCTCCAAAAAGCTACTGGCAGGAACAGATTGATTGGCTTATTGAGCGTTTTCCTGACGGAAAATATGTAGATGTGATCGGCCTTTGTAAAGTGGCTAAACTTGACGGCGAAGACGGCATTATAGATCAGGATTATTCGCTCAATCCCGGCAGATATGTCGGTGTGGTAATAGAGGATGATGGCATGACTGAAGAGGAATTCAAAGCAGAAATGCTAAATTTACAAGCCGAACTTGAATCCCTTAACAAAGAAGCAGAAGAGCTTGAAAGTAAAATTGTCGAGAATTTAAGAGGGATGTTTAGATGACTGAAACTTATAATTTAGAAGTATGTGCTGTTTTATTTGGAGCAGAGGAATCGATTTTAAATATAAAACTCGATAATGGGTTCTCTTTTTGTCGAAAATCGTTAATTCCGCACAAAGATCACTTAAATGAAATATTCGAAAGAGATGCAATATCTTTAAGACGCGATTATGAATCTGCACGTATTGATAAAGAAACATTAGACGTTATTTGCATATATAAACTTTGTGATATTTCACTAGCTCCGACTGATGCAAAATTAAAATTTGATAGCCTTAGCGATGATTCCTTGCAATACTTTGATAATATAATACGTAAGCTAAGACTTTTTAAAGAAGCAAGCTTAATGTTCAAAAGATTAGCAATTTCATTAAAAAGCGAAAAAAAACAAATTGGTGAAACGATGGTTTCTTCAGTGCATACCGCCATAATACCAGTTGGAGAGGCCTTGGCAAGTAAAATTATTAAGAAGTTCTCATGTACTAATGAAGAAGCGAATATTTTACAGGAAGATATAAGATTAGTTTCACTGCCATTAAAAAATCCTGTTATAAATTCAAGTTATGGTTATTACGATTTGTCTTACCATGAGGATAATTTTATTTCTATTACATTATTGATAACTGCTTTGGAAATCTTGTTTTTAAATAAAGATAATTCAAAAAAAGAATGCTTAGCAAAACGAATTTCTGTATTATTATTTACAGAAAAAAGCGACATATTAAATTGCTATTTAAATATAAAGCGTTTATATAAAAAACGTTCCAATTTTGTTCACGACGGAATTGTTTCTGAAATTTATGATGAAGATATTTTGTTATTAAGAGATTATACGAGAAAATGTATTTTGAAATTAAATTCTACAAACTTCAATAAAACGAAACTTATAAGTAATTTAAAAGATAAAGCCTCCCAAATTACTTATTGGGAGGAGGTGGATTAGGGACAATGACTAAATGGGAAGAAAAAAGATTAGGTGAAGTTGCGCCTTTTATATATGGAAAGGCACTCACAGCAGAAAAAAGAAAATCTGGGAAATATAAGGTGTTCTCTTCTGCAGGTGTTTGTGGCTTTTCGGACAATGCTTTAGCCAAAAGAGGAATAATTATTGGTAGAAAGGGCTCTGTGGGGACGGTTTTTTTAAGTGAATCCCCTTTTTATTGCATTGACACAGCATTTTATATTGATAACGTTGATGATTGCTGTGATATGAAGTTTTTATTTTACTATATGACTTTGCTCAATTTAGAAAGCTACAATAACGATGCCGCTGTTCCAGGGTTAAATAGAAATTTAGCTCATAAGTTGAAGATTAAAATTCCCGACCTACCCACCCAGCAGCGCATTGCCGATATCCTCTCTGCTTACGATGATCTGATTGAGAACAACAACAAGCGTATTGCACTGCTGGAAAAGGCTGCACAGGAGCTTTACAAAGAATGGTTTGTGCGTTTCCGCTTCCCCGGTCATGAGACCACAAGGTTTGTAAACGGTTTGCCTGAGGGGTGGACAAGAAAAAAGATTAGTGAGTTCTATAATACTTGTTCCGGCGGTACACCAAGTCGTAGTAAGCCAGAATATTATGAAAATGGCGTTTATCCGTGGGTAAAAACAGGTGAAATAAAAGACTCAATTATAATAGATGCCGAGGAGTATATCACAGAGAACGCAATTAGAAATTCGTCAGCAAAATTACTACCTGCAAAATCTGTTGTAATGGCAATGTACGGCGTAAATATAGGAATGCTAGCATATTTTGATCAAGAAATGACCTGCAATCAGGCCTGCTGTGTCTTTTCCGATAAACGCAAATTCTCCTCAAGACATTATTTGTTTCAATACCTATTATCGATACGTGAATATTTGCTTTTAATCGGATTTGGCGCGGCACAACAGAATCTAAGCCAAGACTTAATTAAAAGGGTTAAGATTTTGATGCCTACAGATGGATTAGTTACAGCCTTTGAGAAAAAGGTGGACGATTATTACGAAAGCATCAGAAATTTAATGATGTGTAATCAAAATCTCACCAAGCAACGTGATCTATTATTACCCAGACTGATGAGCGGTAAATTGGAGGTGTAAGGATGCCGGAGAAAAAGGCCTTTGTGTTTGATACGAACTTTATTATTGAAAATATTGATCTCAGAAAAGTCTCAGAAGACTTGAGTGAACAGTTCACTGTTTATGTAACACAAGTTTCTATTGATGAACGGATTTCTCAAAAATGTCTCGATTTAAGTAAAAAGTATAAGCATATAGAACAAATAAGAAAAGATTGTCGTGGCATTGCGACTATACGGGTTACCATAACACTTGAAGATAAAATTAAAGACGAACAAGCACTAACGCAAAAAGGGTATGAGGAATTATTTGGATCACGAATCATTCCTTTTTTGCGTGATGCTAAGACATTTGATGCAATCCTAAACCGTGTTTATCAAAAGAAGCCACCATTTATTTCCGCAGATGGAGCAAGCGATAAAGGATTTAAAGACTCTCTAATATGGTATTCACTGCTTGATTACTTTAAGAATCAAGGCGAGGATCACGTCATTTTTGTAACTAACGATAAGAATTTTAGGAACCAAGCGGCTGATTTATGTGCAGAGTTTAAAGAAATCACCGGCAAAGTAATAGAGATAAAAGATAACTCGTTTTATAAGGATATTCTCAAACCAGCTATAATGGAAGAGGTAAAGGAGTCACATATAACACCTGCAAAACTGCCTGATTTTGGCATGCTGAGGGAACAAATCAATACGGTGGTTAGTGCACTCTGTGGTATAGAGACGGTAGATAACTGGGGCAATCCATACTGGGAAAGAACATTTACGAGCAACGAAAAGTTTGATGCCGACTATATGCGCGTAATTTTCGGTGGGTTACAGCGCGACATTGAGACTCACATTTTTGAACAGAGCGTCTCTGCAGACACAGTTTTTGCTCTGGATGATAGAATTGAAAGTGGATCAGTGGGGGTATCCATGTCTTCACTTGAAGACGCCCAGAAGCTGCACAACGAAATATGCAAGAAATATCCGGAATATACTGAGCAGTTTTATGCTACAGTGGCAAATATATTTAATCAAAACTATGTTGAGCCAGTCATTGATGATAATGAATTGCCGTTTTAAGTTTAGGGAGACGAGCTTATGCCAAAAATCATAACCGAAGATATGATAGAACAGGCTGCAATAAAGGCACTGGAAGAATCACAGGGCTATGATGTTTTGCGCTGTTATACCGAAGATCCTGAGACGCTGCCGGACAACACAGGGAGAGCGAATAAAAAGCAGGTTGTTCTACCAGCCATATTGTTTGAAAGCCTCTGTAATATTAACCCGGATATTCCACAGGAAACGATAAGGGCTGAGTGTGAAAAGCTTTGCCATACGCCTGTTTCCGGTGATTTAATGCTGACAAATTACTATAACTACCAAAAAATCCGCAATGGCATCACCGTTGAATATCAGCAGGACGAGAGAAAAACCTCCAACATCCTCAAGCTGATTAATTTTGATGAGCCTGAAAAGAACAGTTTTCATGTCGCATCCCAAATGTGGATTAAAGGAGAAACACACTGGCGCAGACCGGATTTGATACTCTTTGTAAATGGTCTACCTCTTGTGTTCATTGAGCTAAAAAATTCTAACATACCAGTGAAAAATGCCTATGACATCAATTTGCAAAACTATCTGAAGGATATTCCATACCTGTTCGACTATAATCAGATTTGCGTTCTCTCCAATGGCATGGAAACTCGTCTCGGTAGCTTTGGTACTGATTATATATATTTCTTTGAGTGGCTAAAGATAGAGAGCGAAAAAGAAAACCCAAATCGCAAGCAGATTCGTGAGAACTGTATCAGCCTTGAGTATTTTATTAACGGTTTATGCAAAAAGGACATTCTGCTTGACTACATTGAAAACTTTATCCTTTACGACCGCCGCCGTACAAAGATTATCGCAAAAAACCACCAATTCTTTGGCGTCAACAACGCCTATAATGCTTTTCTTAATCGCGAACAGCTTCAAGGCAAACTGGGCGTGTTTTGGCATACGCAAGGCAGCGGAAAGAGCTACTCTATGGTAATGCTCGCCCGCAAAATCAAGCACAAATGTACCGGTAATTTTACTTTTCTTGTTGTGACCGACCGGAATGATCTGGATACACAGATTTATAAGAACTTCCTGCGAACAGAGTTTATAACAGATAAGGACAAGGTGCAGCCTGCCAACAGCAAGCAATTGCGTGAGGAGTTAAAGACCAATAAACCTATTCTATTCACTCTGATACATAAATTCCGCTATGACAAAGGCAAAAAGTACCCTGTATTATCCACTCGTGATGATATTGTTGTAATTGTAGATGAAGCGCATCGCACACAGTATAAGGATTTAGCGGAAAATATGCGCAACGGTCTGCCTAATGCGCAGTATTTAGCTTTTACCGGTACACCGCTTCTGGGCAATAAGAGACTGACCAATTCGTGGTTTGGCGATTATGTCAGTGAATATAACTTTGCCGAATCCATCAAAGACAATGCCACCGTACCGCTTTACTATGTGAAACGCGTGCCGGAAGTGGAGTTGCAGAACGATTTTCTCGATTCTGATTTTGCGGATATTCTGGAAGAAGAAAACCTGACAGAAGCCGAGCAGCGTCGCCTTGAAAACCACTATGCAAAGGAACTTGAGGTCATCAAGCGCGATGACCGTCTGGACGCTATTGCGCAACATATCGTGTATCATTTCCCGCGCAGAGGTTTTCGAGGTAAGGGCATGGTTATTTCGGTAGATAAGTTCACAACTGTTAAGATGTACGATAAGGTGAGCTTTTACTGGAAGGAAGAAATCAAAAAGCTTAACAAGCAGATTTCGCAGACTTCTAATGAGGATGAAAAGCTACGCTTGAAAGATATCGTCGACTATATGCGTAAAGTGGAGATGGCCGTTGTTATTAGTGAAGATGCTGATGAGGAAAAGAAATTTGCAGCTGAGGGTCTTTCCATAAAGCCGCACCGGGAACGAATGAACCGAGTAGATGAAAACGGCTTTGATATTGAGGATAACTTCAAAGATCCGGATAACCCACTTCAGCTGGTATTTGTCTGTGCCATGTGGTTGACCGGCTTTGATGCGCCGTCAGTGTCTACTCTATATCTTGACAAGCCAATGAAGGGTCACACACTTATGCAAACCATCGCCCGTGCCAACCGTGTATACGGCAATAAGCAATGCGGTCTTATAATTGATTATCTGGATGTTTTCAAGTATCTGAAACGCGCTCTTGCCGATTACGCAGCTAGCGACAGTGACGATGTACCGGTTAAAGATATTGCCAAGCTCCTCTCTCAACTTAATGAGAGTATAGAAATGACCTGCAAATTCTGCTTCGCTCACGGTGTGGACCTAAAAGCTGTTGTGGATGAAAACGATGTTTTTCGTAATCTGTCCCTTTTTGAGGACTACGCCAACACAATTGTTGGTAACGATGATGTAAAAAATGAGTTTAGCGTTCTTGCCAATACGGTGGACAACCTATATGAATCCTTGCGTCCTGATATCTTCAAAATGGACTTTAACCCGATTTTTAAAGAAGCCATTTTATATTTAAAAGGAATTATCGACGGTAAAATCCGTCCGGAAAAGATAGAGTCAGCACACGCAAAAATAAACGAGTTGCTTGATCAAAGCGTTATAACGTCTGCGGACGCTCGTAAATACACTATCAATGAATCCGGCAAAGAGTTAGATCTATCAAAAATCGATGTTGATGAACTCCGCGAACAATTCAAGAAGCTGCGAAATAAAAATCTTGCCATATCTGACTTGCGAGAGTTAATTGAAGAAAAACTAAAAAAAATGCTACGCCGGAACGTTACCCGCACGCAGTTTGCTGAGCGTTTCCGTAACATTATCGATGAATATAACGCTGGAGGTTCTCGGAATGATGATTTCTATGAAAAGCTTCTTGAATTAATGGAACAGCTATTTAAGGAAGAACAACGCCATATTAAAGAAGAGCTTACTGAAGAAGAGCTCGAAATCTTCGATCTGCTTTGCAAAGAGCATCTTACACAGGAGGAAGAGAAAAAAGTAAAACTGGCAGCGAAGGAATTATATAACACGTTGCTCTCAAAGAAAAAGGATTTGTTTGTTGTCGGCTGGCAAAATGACCCGCAGCCAAAAGAGCGTGTCAAGAGTGAGATTGTCACGGTGCTTAACACTTTCCTACCGGAAAGTTACGACCGAGAAGTGTTCCTACATAAGAGCAGTATCGTGTTTAACCATATCGTTGACCAAGCCATGACCGGATATAACTGGGTGGCATAAATAAAAGTAGACCACACTTAAGACAGTTTTACCTTAAGTGTGGTCTTTTTTACCCCGCTTGAAGCTGTCACACAATCTTTTCATAAATCCCTGTGTGAACGCCCCAAACGGCAGATTTTTTATTTGCATAAAACTCTAAAAATACCTGTTGACATTAACGTTGCGTTAAGGTGTATCATCGGTTTTGAAGGGAGGTGGAAAAATGGAGTATACCGTTCAGAAGCTGGCTTCCATATCCGGGGTCAGCGCCAGGACGCTGCGGTATTATGACGAGCTTGATCTTTTAAAGCCTAAAAGGATCAGCTCATCCGGGTACAGGATATACGGCAAAGCGGAAGTCGACCTGCTTCAGCAGATCCTCTTTTACAGGGAACTTGGCATAAGTCTTTCGGAAATTAAGGAAATACTGCATTCACCCGGGTTTGACGCGAAAGCCGCCCTTCAAGAGCATCTTTTGAGCCTCAACGCAAAAAAAGCCCGATTGGATACGCTTATTAAAAATGTTGAGAAAACCCTTCAAAGCGTGAAAGGAGAAAGCATCATGACCGATAAGGAAAAATTCGAAGGTTTCAAGCAAGACCTTATAGACGAGAACGAAGAAAAATACGGCAAGGAGATCAGAGAAAAATACGGCAAAGAAGCCGTGGAGCGGAGCTATAAGAAAATCAAAGACATGACGCAAGAAGATCATGAGCGGGTCAAAGCGCTCGGCGACAGGCTGATAAAAACTCTGGTCGAAGCAATGCAAGAGGGCGACCCCGCCGGTGAAAAGGCGCAGGAAGCCGCCGATATGCACAGGCAATGGCTGAGCTTTTATTGGGACAACTACAGCAAAGAGGCGCATGCCGCTCTCGCTCAGATGTATGTGGACGATGAGCGATTTACCGCCTATTATGACGTGCATGCGAAAGGTCTTGCCCGGTTTTTGCGGGACGCCGTATTGATATATACCGGGACCGCCAAAAAGGTTTGAGCAAAACCTTTTTAAGAATACAAAGGCACCTTAAGAGGTGCTTTTTTACAGTTCGCTTCCATGATATAATCCGTATAGCAAATGTTTATTGCCGCATTTAATAACCAGTAAGCCGTATCTTAAAAACTTATTCCGGTTTAAGATGAAAGGAAAACACATGAAGTACGCATATGGATATAAAACAGCCATAGGAGACGTCGTAATAGTCGAAGAGGACGGCGCGATAACGGAGCTTTTCTGGGAAACGGAAAAGCAGCCCGACGGGTGCGTTTACCGTGAGACGGAGCTTCTTAGGGAAGCGGGCAGGCAACTGGCGCTTTACTGCGAAGGACGTCTTTTAAAGTTCGATTTGCCGCTTAGTCCGAAAGGAACGGAATTCCAGAAAGCGGTTTGGCAAAAGCTTTGCGAGATACCACGGGGTGAAACAAGGAGCTATAAGCAGATAGCCGAAGCTGTAGGGAATCCCGGAGCGTGTAGGGCCGTCGGTCTTGCAAACAGGAATAACCCGATCCCCGTGATAATCCCGTGCCATCGCGTCATTGGTTCAGACGGCAAGCTCGTCGGCTTTGCGTTGGGGCTTGAGAATAAGCGGCGGCTGCTGGAGCTTGAGGGGGCTGATGCCGGCTGATTACACCGCCCCTAAGAGGGAGAGCTCCGGTCTTTCAAAAGGTAATGCTTTCCAAAAAAGAGTATAAGCGCGAACGTTTTTGAGTAAACATAAAAGCATATCTTGCGTGTCGTATTCAGAAGGGGAGTTTTTTTGAATCAGTGGTTTGAGTCCATAGGCCTCATGGAGCTTTCGGATATTACCGTAATCGTAAGGCTTGCTCTTGCGGCGTTTGCGGGAGGGGTGCTCGGGCTGGAGCGGACGCGCAAGAAGCGCGCGGCCGGGCTTAGAACATATATGCTGGTCTGCATCGGCGCCGCGGTAGTGTCCATGACAGGGCTGTTCGCCAGGGAGCGCCTCGGAGGCACCGACCCGGTGCGGCTTTCCGCGCAGGTTATAAGCGGAATAGGCTTCATCGGAGCGGGAGCCATAATGATGACGGGATATCATAAAGTAAAAGGACTGACTACCGCGGCTAGTCTGTGGGCCTCCGCATGCCTCGGCATCGCCGCAGGGATAGGATTCTATTCAGGGGCTCTCATCATGTTCGTCCTTATCATATTCGTGATGCTCATCGGCGAGAGGCTGCAGGACAGGTATGAGTCGATAACAAAGCGGATGCGCGCGTTTGTGATGTTTAAAGAGCGGGAAGCCGTTCGTTCATTTCTGATTTTTTTAAGAGACAACGGGATAGAGATAAATGATATAGACGAGATATCCGGAGGTACTGGCTTGAATCTCGGAATGATATTCATGTTCAAGCTGAAGGAGAAGCAAAGCCATGAGGAAATAATCAAAATGATCGGCGGCTTTGAGGGCGTGGACTTTGCGGAGGAATTGTAGATTATTTCACCGGGATTCTATTCTATGCCGCCGCTGCTGTTCAACCTTCTATCCAAATATAATTTAACGTGATAAGGATTAAAGCTGATGAACGAATTTTCATCCTCCAACGGACTTGAGGAACGGCAGCTTTTAAAAATCAGGGAACTGGAAACAGCCTGCCGTAAAAATGAGAAGCTATGCATGAAACTCAACTATGATATGCTTGAGGAGCGTACAGCGGACGAAAGAAATGACTTTTTCTGCTGCAAAGATGAGCTGCTCACGGGATATTTAGGGTTATACGGGTTTGGAGCGCATGTGGAGTTAACGGGGATGGTCCATCCCGAATACAGGCGGCAAGGCATATTCAGAACGCTGTTTCAATCAGCGAAGGATGAATGCATAAAACGCGGCGTTAAAAGACTTTTACTGATTACCGAAAAGGACAATGCGCCGGGACTAGGTTTTTGCTTATCAACAGGCGCCCGTTATTCTTTTTCCGAATATCGAATGGTATTCAGCAAAAAAGACGTTCAGATCCATTCAGGTCACGGTCTTGTGATAAGAAAAGCCGGGCAAGAGGATAGGGCGGAATTGGCCTTGCTGGATGAAATCTGTTTCAAACGGATCAATGAGGATACGGACACCAAAAAAGAGGATGAAAAGGGCAGAAATGTCTACATAGCGGAGCTTGAAGGAAAAGTGATCGGCAAGGTCGGTATCGCACAGGAAGATGAGGCAGGTTATGTTTTCGGATTCTGTATAGATCCCGCCTTTAGAAGAAGAGGTTATGGCAGAAGCTTACTGACTTATGTCATGTCCATGCTGATTTCCGATGGATTCTCAACGATTATTCTGGAGGTGGAAACGGAAAACGAAAATGCTTTATATCTTTACGAATCGTGCGGTTTTCAAAGGGCGACAGTATACGATTATTATGAACTTATGATATAAAAAACGCCGGTCAAGCCCTTAAGCATCGTTACGGCGTTTTTCAGCAAGCCTTGTTTCAGGAGAAAATAAATACAGTGACGGCAGAAAGCTGCGAGTGTGCTCGTAAAGCGCATCGCGCACAATGTCTCATATCTTTGTATCAAAAGAACGACATTGTTGCGGCGATGTGCTAAAACCGAGACCTTTTACCTGCCTATTGCTCTGCTTTTATGTGTGTGCTGTTTTCCCTTTTGCGCGCGGATGAAAGCGTGGTTTTCTATAATGTCCTCATATCGCTTTACGACGTCGTCAAGCATGATGTCCCAGCTGACTGCTAGAGTCGTTCTCGCCGCTTTGCCCAAAAGCTTTGCGAAGCTTTCGTTATCGATAAGTTCCTTTAATGCTTCAGCCAGACTCTCGCTCGAATTTTCGCACACCAGCCCGTTTACGCGGTGCGTGATGCTTTCGGCGGGCCCGCTTTCTTCGGCAACGACGGATGCCGTTCCCATTACAGCCGCTTCCCTGACAACGAGGCCCGCCGTATCATACAGCGACGGAAAAGCAAAAACCGAAGCGCGCGCGTACAGTGCGTCCAAAAGCCGTACATCGGCAATATGCCCCGGGTATCTTGTAACGGATGATAAGCCGAGAGCTTCCGCTTTATTTTTTATTTCCTGCTCGTCGGGTCCCTGTCCGGCGAGAACAAGCGTGAACGTGCGGCCGGATTGCCGCACAATGGCGGCAGCCTCAAGAATGCGGAGTATGTTTTTCTTCCAATTCATCTGCCCGACGTAAAGTATCATGGGCAGGTCATTAAGCTCGAACATGCTCTCGATTTCCCGGACAGCATTTGGGTCAAGCTCCCTTATCTCAGTGCCGTTTTGCATTATTCGGATTTCGCCTTTATACCCGTAATTTTCGAGTTCACTGGCGGAAGCTCTGCTTACTGCCCAAACTTCGCTGCACTGGTTAAAAAAGCCCACTACGATCTTTATTCCGATTTCGGCAAGCTCTTCGCTTTTTGTTACTTTATAAAAGTCGTCATAGTATTTTGAGTGGAACGTACCCACAAGCGGAATATTCCGTCTTTTTGATATTCTGACGGCCTCGATGCCCGCCATAAAAGGGGTATGGGCATGAACGATATCCATATCCGCGGCGTTTACGCGCAAATTGTAATGCCTGTCCAACACGGGCGTGCCGGCTTTATACTTATAGGCGGGAACATTTACGCCGTGGTAATCTATAAGGTCAAACGGGAAGCCGCCCCGATAACCCAAATCGTTCATCGGCGCGATTACATAGCATTGGTGTCCTTTTTTGCACAGACCCGAGACATAGCTGTAAACCACGCGCCCGACTCCGTCCATAATCGGCAGAAAAGAGTCACTGAATTGTCCAATTTTCAAATCAATCATCTCCTTTCCTTATTTGTACACATTATACTACAAACATTTAAGGGAAACGATATATAACAAAACTCGATGCCATTTGCGCTCATTTTTTGTTTTTGTTGCCATTGCTTTGCTGTTGCTTTATAATGAGCATACAGCAAATCCGGAGGTTCGCTTGTGAATCGTGATAAAGGCAGCTTCTTTAAACGGCTGGTCGCGGGCTTTGTGATAGGCGTGGGCGCGATTCTGCCCGGAGTCAGCGGCGGCATAATAGCTGTTTCAATGGGGCTGTACCGGCGAATGTTGGATGCTGTCAGCGAACTGTACCGTCACCCCAAAAAGAACCTTGAGTTTCTTCTACCGATAGGGCTGGGAGGAGCCGCCGGTCTGGTGCTTACGGGCAGGCTGCTCGAATGGGTCCTGAACAACTGGCGGATGCCTGTGCTTTATCTTTTTATGGGTCTGGTTGCGGGTGGCATCCCGACACTCATCAGGGAAGGCAATAAGCGGAACGGATTTAAAAAAAGATATTTGATGGCGTCTGTGCTCGGCGCTTTGTTCATTGCGGTCATAGCGGCGCTGAACAACAGATATACCGGAGGCGCTGCCTGGGATTTCAACTATCTGACAGCGTTTTTTTGCGGAGGCGTAATTGCGGTCGGCACAGTGATCCCCGGAATCAGCACGTCTTTCATACTGATATTTTTGGGCATATATGACGCTTTTCTTATTTCCCTGAATCGTTTTCAGATTCTTTATCTTTTATCGGCGGCGCTCGGCTTTGTTGCCGTCGCGGGTGTTTTGATAGTTTTTGTCCGGAAAATGTTCGACAAGCATCCGGGCTGGTGCTATTATGCAGTTACGGGATTTCTTTCGGTTTCAACAGTCATAATATTTCCGGGATTCGAGCTGAGCTTTATGCAGTTCGTCTGCATTCTTCTGTTTGCGTTAGGATTTATCGCATCGCTTTTTATGGAAAAGATAATGGAAAAGGATTCCGCTTCACAATAAAGGCAGGAATCGCATAACGCAGGTTAAGCAACAAAGCGCGCCCTGTCGGGGTTTTTTACCCGAGGCAGGGTGCGCTTCAACAAACGATAAGATTTTAAAACGGGCGTTAAGCGGATGTTCTTTGCTTTTTTCCGTTTATTCCTTGCTTTTCGGTGCAAAGAAGCGGTTCAGCAGCGCGATGCATCCGTAGATCGCAAGTATCACAACAAATATGCCGAGCATTCCTATCCCCATATATGGGAGAGACCCTAACAGCTCATTAAAATAAAAACCTAATTGCATGATTTCCTCCCTATTTTACAAGCGGCCCGATCATTGAGATGATGAGTCCGCCGGCTATAACTGAAGCGATCTGGCCGCTTACGTTCGCGCCTGCGGCGTGCATGAGAAGGAAGTTCTCGGGATCCTCTTTCAGTCCCATTTTATGGACTACCCTTGAGCTCATGGGGAATGCGGAGATGCCCGCCGCGCCGATCATTGGATTAACCTTGTTCTTGCTGAACAGGTTCATAATTTTCGCAAAGAATACGCCGCCGACCGTATCGAATATGAAGGCAATGAGACCAAGCAGCATGATGACCAGCGTCTCGACCGAGACAAATCCGGGAACTGTGATCCCGTTAAACGTAGTTTCGAGCGCCTGCATCCGAAAGCCGATAGAGATTCCGAGGAGCAGCGTGATGAGGTTCGCGAGTTCTTTTTGTGCGCTTTCGGAAAGGCCGCGGAGCACACCGCATTCTCTGATCAGATTGCCGAACATCAGGAACCCGACGAGCGATACGGAAGCGGGAGCTATAACGCCGGCGATAATGGTTACGACGATGGGGAAGAGGATCTTGGTCGCCTGAGAAATGGGTTTCTGAACGTAGGCCATCCGGATAAGCCGTTCCTTCCTAGTGGTGACGAGCCGTATAACGGGTGGCTGAATGATGGGCACGAGCGCCATGTACGAGTAGGCCGCGACCATGATCGGACCGAAATAATTGCTTTTAAACAGACCGGCGACAAAAATGGAGGTGGGGCCGTCCGCAGCGCCGATGATCGCGATTGAAGCTGCGTCTTTAGGAACGAATCCGAGAAGGCTTGCCATGCTGAACGTAAAGAATATGCCGAACTGCGCCGCCGCTCCGAACAGCAGCATTTTTGGGTTGGAAAGCAGGGGAGCGAAATCGATCATCGCTCCGATGCCTATGAACAGCAGAAGCGGGAACAGCTCGTTTTCGATACCTGCTCTAAATAAAGTGGTAATGATACCGTCCGGCCCGACCGCGCCCGAAAGCGGCAGGTTTACGAGTATCGCGCCAAAGCCCATCGGCAGAAGCAGCGCGGGCTCCATATCCTTCTTTATAGCAAGGTAAATAAGCAATGCGCCAATGAATATCATAAGTCCCTGCTGCCATGTAAAATTCCCGATGTTTGAGAAAAGATCAAGTACTTGAGACAATAAAAACCCTCCTTTTCTTTGGTGGACCAAAGCAAGAATACATACGCAATAACCGCTGTATTCACTGAAGTGGCACACACGGCAGAAAGCGCATGCCGGCAAGCTATGTTTCCGCTTTTTCTGCTACAGTATATCCTAAATGCGTCCTTGATGTAAAGAGCACCGTATGTTCTTCAATATGGCGATAATTTCCTGCCGCCGTTTTATCCGATGTAAAAATTATGTGAAATTTACGAAAAAAATTGGTTGACAATAATATATGAATATACTATTATGGTTAGCATTATAAAGTTTACTTAATACAATCAAAAGGAGTGAAAAACTATGAAAAGCGTGAAAACATTGGCGTTGGTACTCGCCTGCATGTTGACTGCCGTTTTGTTCGCGGGTTGCGCGGGCGGCGGATCGGATACCATTAAAATAGGTTTTATCGGGCCGCTGACGGGCGAAGTTGCGCAGTACGGCGTAGCCGCTCAAAACGCAATGAATCTGTATATCGATTCCTTAAATGAAAAGGGCGGTATCGGCGGCAAAAAGATAGAGCTTATATCGTATGACGATAAGGGCGACGCGACGGAAGCAGTCAATGCTTACAACAAACTGGTCACTTCCGATGAAGTGGTGGCGATACTCGGAGCGATTACAAGCACTCCCACGATCGCCGTCGCTCAGCAGTCCGCGGTTGACAACGTTCCTATGATGACTCCGACCGCAACGCACGCTGACGTCACCTCCTACGGCAACAATACCTTCCGCGCCTGCTTCCTCGATCCTTTCCAGGGTTCGACTATGGCGAAGTTCTCGGTCGACGAGCTTAGCGCGAAAACCGCTGCCGTGATTTATAACACAAGCGACGCTTATTCGTCAGGCCTCAGGGATTCCTTTATAGAAACGGCCGGAGAGGTCGGCCTGGAAATCGTTGCGGATGAAGGATACAGCAAGGACGACGTAGATTTTAAAGCCCAGCTGACAAACATCGCCGCCGCGGACCCGGATGTGCTGTTTGTGCCGGATTACTACAATAACGTGTATATCATATCTTCTCAGAGCAAGGAGATAGGTCTCAGGGCCACGCTGTTGGGTATTGACGGAGCCGACGGAGTGCTGGCTATCGAAGGCGCGGACAGCGCTAATGTGGAAGGGCTGTATTTCGCAAACCACTACTCCACGGAAGATCCTTCCGAGCTGGTTCAGGGCTTCCTGTCCGGTTATGAAGAAGAGTTCGGGCAAACCCCTTCGGCGCTCGCTGCGCTCGGATATGACGGCGCAATGATCCTCTGCTCCGCTTTGGAGAAGGTCGCGGCTTCCGGCGTAAAACTCGAAAGCTCCGATAAGGTTTTCCAGGCTGTCATCGATGAACTGGACGCGACGGATATGGATTGCGTAACAGGCCATATTACATATGATGAGAACAACAATCCCATCAAGAGCCTGGCAATCATCAAGGTTGAAGCGGGTGAATACACGCTCTATATGAAGTATTGATTTTAAATCCACGGGATTATATGCGCTGTCCCGCAACGGGCCCATGCCCGCCGCGGGACAGCCGAAATCAACCGCTTTGTATATATTCGGATACCTGCATCATCCCATAGCTGTAAGGATATAAAAATGACACTGTTATCACAAATCATAAACGGAATACAAATCGGCAGCATATACGCTTTGGTCGCACTCGGTTATTCCATGGTTTACGGAATAGTAAAACTGATCAACTTTGCGCACGGCGAGATCATAATGGTCGGCGCGTATTGCGCATGGTATTTGATCGCCCGCCTTAATATGCCTGCCTGGATCGCCGTCTTCTTTGCGATTCTTCTTTGTGTCATTCTCGGAGTGACGATAGAGATAGTTGCGTATAAACCCCTTCGCAATTCGGCGAGGATATCCCTTTTGATAACTGCTATCGGCATAAGCCTTCTTTTGCAAAACCTCGCTCAGCTGCTGTTTAAGGCGGATCCGAGGATGTTCGCCAACCTCTTTCCGGGCTCGAAGCCGTTTCTCGGGCTGCAGCTTACAAACGCGACGCTCGTGACCATCGCCGTTTCGGTTGTGCTGATGGCTGCTCTTTCCCTGATGGTGAGCAAAACGAAAATCGGCAAAGCGATGCGCGCGGTTTCGGAAGATAAGGCCATTGCGGAACTCATGGGCATCAACGTCAACACGACTATCTCATTTACGTTTGCGATAGGCTCTGCGCTTGCGGCCATTGCCGCTGTGCTTTACTGCTGTTCCTATTCCCAGATTGAGCCCACGATGGGTTCCATGCTCGGACTTAAAGCTTTCGTAGCCGCGGTGCTCGGAGGCATAGGAATAATACCGGGAGCGGTTTTGGGCGGTTTTCTGATCGGCGTGTTTGAGAGCCTCACAAAGGGGTTCATAAGTTCAAATCTCGCTGACGCCGTAGTGTTCGGCATATTGATAGTCGTGCTTTTGATCAAGCCTACCGGAATTTTCGGCAAGAACCGCCGTGAAAAGGTTTAGGGGGGAGCGGCATGATGAATATTCGCTTTAAAAGCACAAAATCACGATATATTCTGAACGCAGCGGCAGTCCTTGCTTTGTACGGCGTGCTGTATGCAATGATCGAAAACGGGATACTGAACAGATATGCCGCCGGGCTTTTGATGACTGCGGGTTATAATATCATACTCGCCGTCAGCCTCAACCTCGCGGCGGGATTTTTGGGGCAGCTTCCTTTGGGGCATGCGGGCTTCATGTCCGTCGGGGCTTATGCGTCGGCGCTTTTTACGCTCGGATTAGAAATGGACGGAGCGGTTGAATTTCCTCTCGCTTTGATTATCGGCGGCCTTGTCGCGGCTGTTTTCGGAGTGCTTATTGGATTGCCCGCCCTAAGGCTTTCGGGAGATTACCTTGCCATAATCACGCTCGGCTTCGGCGAGATAATACGCGTCGTTATACTCAATCTTTCGTTTACCGGGGGAGCGTTCGGGCTGCAGGGCATGAAGAGATATTCGAATTTTACGAATATATTCATATTCGCGGTCATAACGCTTTTCGTTATCAGCACGCTTATAAAGTCGAGACACGGAAGGGCGATACTCGCGATCAGGGAGGACGAGATAGCTGCGGAAGCGTCCGGGATACCGACTACTTACTATAAAACGTTTGCCTTTGCCGTTTCCGCGTTTTTCGCGGGCGTCGCGGGCGGATTGTATGCGCATCACCTTTGCATACTGGACCCTTCGACGTTCGGATTCATGAAGTCGGTCGAGATACTTGTCATGGTCGTGCTGGGCGGAATGGGCTCGCTTATAGGGTCGGTCGTCGCCGCATTCGGGCTGACGCTGCTTCCGGAGTTGCTCAGGGAATTTGCGCAGTACCGCATTATCGTCTATTCGCTGCTTCTTGTGCTCGTTATGATATTCAAGCCTTCCGGTCTGTTCGGAAGATATGATTTTTCGCTGGGAAAAACTGTCGACGATCTGTTCATAAAGCTTCGAGCACCAAATAAGAAGGGAGGGGCGTAAAATGCGGGAACCTGTGCTTAACGTCAATAATCTCGGCATCAGATTCGGAGGCCTTCAGGCGCTGGACGATTTCAACATCCATGTGAACAACAATGAGATAGTCGGCCTTATAGGCCCGAACGGAGCGGGGAAAACGACGGTTTTCAACCTGCTGACAAATGTATACGCGCCTTCCCGCGGCTCAATAAACATCGAAGGCGTAAACACGATGGGAAGCCGCACGCACGGCGTCACAAAAGCGGGCATGTCGCGCACGTTTCAGAATATCCGCCTTTTCAAGAATCTGAGCGTGATAGACAACGTGAAGATCGCTCTTCACAACGGGATACGCTACTCTTTTTTGGAATCCGTGTTCCGGCTGCCGAGCTACTGGAAACAGGAAAAGAAGGCGACTGAAAAAGCGATGGAGCTCTTATCGAGATTTGATCTTGACCGTCATGCGGATTCGATTGCTTCGGGGCTTCCGTACGGCGCTCAGCGAAGGCTGGAAATAGTCAGAGCGCTCGCCACGGATCCCAAAATATTGCTTCTGGATGAACCCGCGGCCGGCATGAATCCGTCTGAGACTGCGGAGCTGATGGCGAATATCCGTAAAATAAGGGATGATTTCCATGTGGCGATCATTTTGATAGAGCATGACATGAGCCTCGTAATGGGCATATGCGAAAGGATCCTTGTCCTCAACTACGGGCTGATAATAGCTTCGGGAACTCCCGAACAGATAAAAAACGATCCCGCTGTCATCGAGGCGTATCTGGGACAGCAGAGGGGGGAATGAAATGCTCGTTGTAAAAAACATCAACGTATTCTACGGAGTCATCAATGCCGTCAAGGACATTTCATTCGAAGTCAATGAGGGCGAGATCGTTACTCTTATAGGCGCCAACGGAGCGGGAAAGAGCACTATTTTAAAAACCGTTTCCGGTATGATACGACCCGCATCGGGCTTCATTGAGTTTCTTGGCAGCGATATAACCTCGGTTGAATCCTTTAAGCTGGTAAAGAGAGGTCTTGCGCATGTTCCCGAAGGCCGCAGGATTTTTCTGAATTTGACCGTGCAGGAAAATCTCGACATGGGAGGGTACATTCAAAGCTCATCCGAGGTTAAGGCGCTGCAGCAATCCGTCTATGAGCGGTTTCCAAGGCTTCGCGAAAGGAGAAACCAGATTGCGGGGACCCTGTCCGGCGGTGAGCAGCAAATGCTGGCCATCGGCCGCGCTCTTATGGGAAGGCCGAAGCTGATGATGCTGGATGAGCCTTCGATGGGTCTCGCTCCTATATTGGTCGATCAGATATTTGAAATCATAAAAGAGCTTAACAAAGCGGGTACCACGATACTTTTGGTCGAGCAAAACGCCAGAATGGCATTAACCATTGCCAACAGGGGTTATGTGCTTGAAACCGGAAGAATAGTGCTTTCGGATACCGCGAAGAACCTTCTGGTGGATGATTCCGTAAAACAGGCGTATTTGGGGGGCTGACGCTTCGCTTTAAACGCTTTGAGCGGTTCAGGTCTTTATGGAGGTTTTTGGCAGCATCTGAAATCTCCGCCGCTATTTATAAATCGATACTGCCGAGATGTATAAAGGTGACGCGCATGTCGTCACCTTTTATGTTTAATATGCAATCACTCATTAGGTTTACCGCTCAGTAAACGCTTTTGTATCCGTTGTATAATCAAAAAATCTGCCTGAGGCAGATTTCTCCTGAACTAACCTGACCACTGGCCACTGAATCACGGCAGCTGCCCTTCTTCATAAAGCTCGGCTACCGCGTCCACAATCAATGGGTCGTATTTGCTGCCCTTTTGTGACTGCAGTTCCTTTATGGCCTCCTCGAAGGGCTTTCCTTTAATGTACGGGCGGTCGGCGGTCATCGCATCCAGTGAATCCGCGACCGCTATGATTCTCCCTTCCAATGTGATTTCATCGGCTGTAATGCCGTCGGGATATCCGGTTCCGTCCAAGCGCTCATGATGCTGCTTTGCAATGGACGCTACGACTTGGCCGAATTTAAGCTTTAAAAGCTGCGCGCTGTCCGTGGTATGTTTTTTTACCAGTCTGAATTCTTCATCGTTCAGTTTTGACGGTTTGTTTAAAACCTCGTCGGGAACAAAGAATTTTCCTACGTCGTGGAAAAGGGAGGCGAGCACAATATTCTCAAGCCGTTCGCTGGGGAGCTTGATCTTTTCGCATATCTTCAAACAATACTTCATAACGCGTTTGCCGTGGTCGTAAGTAAACTTATCCTTTTTGCCGGTTTGGATAAGAAGCTCGTTCAGGTCGCCCAAATAACCGTACAGATAATCGAACAACGGCTTGCTTGCGATGTAAAGAAGCTTGATTCCGTTTTCAGCATAGATCCTGAGAGGTTCCTTAAGTCCCAAAACATAAAAGCTTTCGCCTTCGCAAAGCGTCACATTGCCTTCGGGAAGAGCTATCGACGCTTCGCCCTGCAATATATAGTAAAACTCCATCAAAGAGGGATCTTCTCCGGGAGCTATCCAGACTACGGAATCCGGTCTTACGGTCTGGAGCATGATTTCCATCTCGTCATGGTGAGCAAGCAGTTTGAGAGAAGAATCATTCTGTATGATTTCTGCCTGCGGGTCTGTGCTCTTTTGAATAAACAGTCCTTCCACGGTTCACCTCCAAATAGAGTCTAGCATTGAAAAAATATGTTGTCAATCGCGCTGCGTAAAGGCCTCACGAATAAAAAAATAGTATAAATGTGTATGATTTTAATATTTATTCATAATTTATTTATAATTTGTTTACATAATGTGTTGACACATATAGTCTATAATAGTATAATCAGCTTGCCACAAAGTATCCGTTGTTTGTGCATACATTATGCATAATCAATAATAATACAACAGGAGGGTAATATGCGTAAACGGGTTTTGGCTTCCGTACTTGTCCTCATCATGATCGCGGCTCTGCTGCCTGCATCTGCCTTGGCATATACACAGCGGGATCTTGATCGGGCGTACGCAATCGTGGATGAAGCAAACGAAAGGATCGACCAAATTGTTTTAGTTTTCCAAAAGTCCCCGCTGCCCGGTTTCATTGCAGCTCCTCTCGCCAAAGCGATTACAGATGCGATCGCCGAAAACACTATTGCAAGATGCCGTATGCTTGGGGTCGAAGTTGTTTGCGTCTCGGTGCCGACAGACATTAAAGGAGTTGTTGTCAACATAGACCCGCTGATCGTAGTCAGCGCGTGACAAAAAGCTTCACTGAAGAGAACAAAAAAGCGGGTTGGCCCGCTTTTTTGCTTCCCGAAAAACGGCATTCAAAACCGGAATTATTTTGCTATATACGCGATGCCGACGGCTCCGGGTCCCGCGTAAGTGCCCACGGTACTGCCGATAGCGGACTTTCGTACTTTTTCGATGTCCAAAACGGATGAAAATACTGCCATGCATTCTTCGAGCATCTTCGGCGAATTGGAATGTCCGAAAGCAATCGTGAAGTTTGGGTCGGGAGGATCCTTCTCGTATTGCTTAAGAAGCTCGCCGAATGCCGCGTTTTTGCCTTTCGCTTTGCCTATCGCCTCTACCTTCCCGTCGATAACGGATATTATGGGACGGATGCCCAGAAGGCTGCCGACGGCTGCGGAAGCCGAGGAGATCCTTCCGCCGAGCTTCAGGTATCTGAGAGTGTCCAAGGCCGCGAATAAACGCACCTTGTCCACAAGTCTTAGAATTTCGGCTTCGATTTCGATGGCGGATGCTCCCGAGTCCCTGAGCCTGACCGCTTCCTCAACCAAAAGACCCAAGCCGAATGTTGCGTTTCTTGAGTCTATTAAGCGGATCCGTTCGGGGCAGACCGATTCGCGGGCGGTTACTGCGGACTGATATGTGCCGGAAAGATGAGAGGATATGGTTATGCATACTATGTCGTCGCCGCTGTTTATATATTTATTGAATAATTCCGTAAATTCATAAGGATTGATTTGAGATGTTGTCGGGAGTTCATCGGCTTTTTCAAGCCTTTGATAGAATTCTTCGTTCGTTATATCGACCCCGTCTTTAAAACTTTCGGAACCGAAGTTTATTTGCAGGGGTAAGATGTCGATTCCTGTTTCCTCCCTGCGCTCTTTGGAGATATCGCTCGTGCTGTCGGTAATGATGCGTATCATAGGTTGCCTCCCTTTTTTTCTTTGTGCTTGTTTTTAAAAAAAGCGCTTATGCTCTTTAAAGCCCGTACGAATACCGCCGCTTCTTCTTCGGGTATTGCGCGAAGAACATGATCGACCATTTCCTCATGGAATCCCTTATGGATGCTGTCGGCGGCTCTGCCCGCTTCCGTAGGGCATATTCTAATGAATCTTCTGTCCTCTTCATCCCGATAACGCTTTAAATATCCCTTTTTTTCGAGCAGGGAAACTGTCGTCGTCAGCGTTCCCGCCGTAATCCTCAAAGCTGAAGCTATGGAGGTGGAACTGTTGTTCTTGCCGTCCGCGGCCCGGCAGACGGCTTCGATTACATGGATTTCCCTTAAAGACAGATCTGAAAATTGCGCTGCGACGCACATTTCTTCGGTTTTCAAAATCTCGTTGAAAACATCCACAAGGAAATGATTGAGCTCTTTACGGCTGTCCATTCTGATGCACACGCTTTCCGAATTATTTTGAAGTTCAAATCTTTTACAATTATGCATTCAAAAGCTTCCTCTGTCAACAAAAAATTGTTCCGGCGATACGCCGCCGCGGCTTGCTGGCACAAAAAAATCGTTTGAATTTGCGCGCATGAGCGAAATGTTTCAGGATAAGGTATAAGGCGGATTCTGTGTGCTGAAATGACGGCATTCAGCAGCCGGCCGGATCGCCGTTTTTAAGATTATCAAGCATGGCCATAGCTTTGTCCCATTCAATATAGAGCTTTTCGATATGCAATTTTTTTTCTTCGATTGTTTTTGCGATTTCCATCGCTTTTACATAGTCCGATGCGATTTCTCGGGAAGCTGCTTTCGACTCAAGGTCAAAAAGCTCGGACTCCGCCTGTTTTAAGCGTTTTTCAATGCGCTCGATCTCGCCTTCCGTCCGGTTTACGGCGCTTCTTCTTTCCTTTCGCAAATCGTATGCGCTTTGCTTTTTTACCTCCTGCCCGCCCGTACCGCCGGTTTTTTGCTGCGCCGCAGCCTGCAGGAAGTCATCATAACCGCCGATATATTCCGTTAAACCCGTTTCATCCATATACAATATCCTGTCGGCCAGACGGTTTACCAAATACCTGTCATGCGTGACCGCAAGAATTGTGCCGCCGTAATCCTCAAGCGCGCTCTCAAGCGCTTCGCGCGAGTTGATGTCAAGGTGATTTGTCGGCTCGTCAAGAAGCAGAAGGTTGCTGCGCGAGAGCATAAGCTTTAAAAGCCGGATCCTTGCCTGCTCTCCCCCCGAAAGGCATGATATCTTTTTATTGATGTCGTCCCCTCTGAAAAGAAACGCGGCCAGGGCATTGCAAATATCCTTGCGGCAGATGTTCGCGTAATATTCGTCCCACACCTCGTTCAAAACGGTGTTGTCGGGATTAAGAGCGCTTATATGCTGTTCATAGTAGCCTGCTTTGATTTTTGAGCCGAGGACTGCGGTTCCCGAATCGCAGGTCTGTTGACCTACAAGTATTTTAAGGAGCGTGGTTTTTCCGCAGCCGTTCGGCCCCAATAAGAACACCTTTTCATTCCTGTGGATTAAAAGGTTAAGATCTTTAAAAAGAAGCGTTTTATCAAAGCTTTTTGTAAGCCCCTCAATCCTGACGACCTCGCTGCAGACAGCTTCTTTGGCTGTAAAGCTGAACCTTATGCGGGCGGGATCCCGTTCGGGTTCGACCAAGTCTTTTTTCAGCCGTTCGATCTGTTTGAGCTTTGCTTCCGCCGTCACGAAATTATGCTCCTGCCCCCAGCGCCTCTGCTGCTCAACTATACCGTAGATCCGCTCGATTTCCTTTTTGGCGTTCTTATACCTGCGCAGCGCTAGCTCGCGCTCGGTGCTTTTCAGTTCGGTATGCCTTGTATAGTTGCCTTCGGATACGTCGAGTTTTTGGTTTCGCAATTCGAATGTACGGTTCGTAACTTTGTCCAAAAAATATCGGTCATGGGAGATCACGATAAACGCGCCCGAAAAGCCTGTTAAGAATTCTTCGAGCCATTCGGTCGCGCGGATATCCAAATGATTGGTCGGCTCATCGAGCAAAAGAAGGTTTGCTGCCGAAAGCAATACCCGCGCGAGCTGCGCTTTGCTGCGCTGTCCGCCGCTCATCGTATTAAGCTCCTGATTAAGCTGCTCCTCGGAGAAGCCGAGGCCCAAAAGCGTTGACCGCGTACGGCTTCTGAATGTCAGGCCGCCCCCATCTTCATAACGTTCGCGAACCGAATGCTGCCGCCTGATAAGCGCATCCAGCCGGGCCTCGCCGGGGTTTTCGGTAAGTTTGCGGTTTATTTGTTCAAGCTCTTCTTCCATGCCGATTAATGCCCGAAACTCTAAAAGCGTATAGTCAAACAGCGGCAGATCAAGGTCATCGACTGCCTGCTCCATCATGCCGATTCTCGCTTCGCGGTTTATGTACAGTTCGCCTTCGTCCGCCTGTTCCGATCCCGTCAATATCCGAAAAAGAGTGGTTTTTCCGCACCCGTTAACGCCGATAAGCCCGATCCGGTCCTTTTCGTTTATCTCAAACTTGACGCCTTCGAAAAGAAGGCGCGTAATATAGGATTTTTTTAAATTGCTGACCGATATGAGCGTCATATTGCCGTCCCGCTTTGAATTTGATTTTAAACATCCAGCCGTAATATCCTGATTCCCCGTTCGCTCGCGATTTTTATAGTTTGCGAGGTGCCGCCCGCCGCCCCGGTGGTCACGGCTATCAGCAGCGAGGAATTCTTTATAAGATAACGATTCCTTCTTTGCATGCATCCCGGAAGATATTTGTCCGAAAGGATCGTTATCTTGTCGCTGCCGTGAAGTATATGTTCATAGCGCGCTTTATCCCGGGAATTCCACCCCTTGCTTTGTCCGCTGAATGGGATCGCGCATTCAAGCGTTATCTCAGGAAAACAGGTTTTGAGCGAAAGCACGGCTTCGGCGGCATAGGTATCGATCCCCTTGGCCATGCCGGTGATAAAATGCGTGTAGCCTTGTTGAGCCGCTTGTTCGATTGCCAAAAAAAGGCGGGCCTTCAGCGCTTTGCACCGGGCATCCTCTTCGTCATTATTCCACGGCAGTTTTTCCGGCCTGTGGCCGGAAAAACAGGCAGTCGATTCTATCATACGGTTCACCTTATCCGTAAATGTTTTGCGATTTTTCAGGTTGCGAAGCATCGACGCCCTGTTTATTATACCCGAGCCAAAACGGATGTCAAACGATGCCGGCCATTTATTCCAATAAATTATATCATAGAAGGCCGATGGAGCATCTTTTACAAATGCCTCAGTTGACATAGCCTTTTGAACGGGCTACACTTTTGATTTATAGTATATAAGAACATTTAGAGGTATCAATGAAAATATTTCTTGACTGTCTTCCGTGTATGTTAAGGCAGGTGCTTGAAGCTTCCCGTATGACGACTGCCGACCCGGACGTCCACCGGTCGATAATGGAGGATTCAATAAAAATCCTGTCCGAATACAAAAAGTACGGCTGCCCTCCCGATTTGTGCAGGGCAATGCACAGATCGGTGAAAAAGCATACCGGAATTGACGACCCTTATGCCCAAATAAAGCAGAGGGATATAAGCGCCGCCCTGAAAACCGAGCCCGTTGTCAGGCGATTCTTGGAGGTTAAAAATTATGACACGTATTGGGTGCTGAAAACGGCGGCTGCGGGAAATATCATAGATTCCGGGATCTGCTGCAGCGTTGATATTGAAGGATGCATCGAATGTGAGCTGGAAAAAGAATTCGCTGTATGCGATCTAAGCAAATTTGAAGAAAAGCTCAAATCGGCAAAAAAACTTTTGATCGTCGGCGATAACGCGGGCGAAACTGTTTTCGACAGGATATTGGCGGAATATTTTTCCGGTCTTGATGTTTTTTATGCGGTCAGAAGCGAGCCGATTTTGAACGACGCGACGATGAAGGACGCAATCGCCTCGGGGCTAGATAAATGCGCAAAGATCATTGAAACGGGATGTACAATGCCCGGTACGGTCCTTCCGGAGTGCAGCGGCGAATTTATGGAGATTTTCAACGAGGCGGATATCGTTATAAGCAAAGGGCAGGGGAATTTTGAAACGCTGTCCGGCTGCGTAAGGCAGGTATTTTACCTTTTCAAAGCCAAATGCCCCGCAATCGCAGATATGCTTAATGTCGATCTCAACGGCTATGTTTTTAAGTGCATTTAAAAATTGCAGGCGCATAAAGATGGCGGAAACGGGAAACGCCCCCTTTTCGGGAGCGTTTGAGTGTGCCGAAGAAGTCCGAATTGACTCTGTATCGGGAACATCCTTTAATAATTCTGGGCTCTCAGTTCAAAATAGGACTGCGGATGCGCGCACACCGGGCAGATCTCAGGCGCTTTGGGACCCGTATGGATATGGCCGCAGTTGTTGCATTTCCACATCACTGTGCCGTCACGCTCGAATACGGTGCCGTTCTCGATATTCGCGACGAGTTTTTTGTAGCGCTCCTCATGCTCTTTTTCGACTTTCCCGACCATGGCGAACAGAGTCGCGATATTGTCGAAGCCTTCTTCCTTGGCCTGCTCGGCGAATTCCTTATACATTTCGGTCCATTCGTAGTTTTCGCCCGCAGCCGCGTCTTTCAGGTTTGCGAGAGTATCGGGTACCCCGCCGTCATGCAGAAGCTTGAACCATATTTTAGCGTGCTCTTTTTCGTTTCCGGCAGTTTCCTCAAAGAGGTTGCCGATCTGGACGTATCCTTCCTTTTTAGCTTTGGATGCATAGTAGCCGTATTTGTTGTAAGCCTGGGATTCCCCCGCAAACGCGGCCATCAAATTCGCTTCCGTTTTAGTGCCTTTAAGTGATTTCATTTGAGTTCTCCTTTCAAATTCATATATTTATGCCAAATGCGCTTGAAAGCGGCATGATGCATAACCCCGTGAACAGCGCGAACAGCGCTAAACGCTTATGTCCGTACTGCCTTGACGACGGAATGAGTTCTTCGAATGATATATGGAGCATTATTCCCGCAACGATTGCGAATATAGCAGCCATCATGATATCGCTTAAAAAGGGCTTGAGCAAAAGCATTGCCGCAAAGCCGCCAAATGGTTCCGCAAGCCCGGCGATCAAGGTATAAATGAATGCTTTTCCCTTTTTGCCCGTTCCGTAATAAACTGGAAGAGCTATGGCGACTCCCTCGGGTATATTATGCAGGGCGATAGCTATCGCAACACTCATTCCCAATCCGCGGTTTGAATATCCCGAAATAAACGCCGCAATGCCCTCCGGAAAATTGTGCACGGCGAGAGCGAGAGTGCTTACCGTTCCGAGCCGGAGAAGGTTTTTGTGCTTTTTTTCTCCCCCGGCGTACTCGTGCGGGAGGAGCTTATCGAGCAGCATCGCGATGACCGCGCCCGTTATCAAAAACAAAGCCGATAACGCGGAACCTGCTGCGCTGCCGAGGCTCTCCGCAAGCTGCCGGTTCGCCCGGCTGAACATTTCGACAAGCGATACCGATATCATCATTCCTGCGGCGAAACCCATGGAGAACGTCATCAGTTTGTCGCTTTTTGATTTCGCAAAAAAAACGACAAACGCGCCGAATACTGTCGAAAGCCCTGCGGCGAGTGAAAGAGCGAACGCGTATTCCGCGTTATTCATTAAAATTTCGCTCCCTTTCGCACTTCGGGCACATGCCCGATAAGATTATGCTGCAGCTCTTTATGCGGTAGCCGAAATTCCTTTCGGCCGTATCGCACAATCTGTCAAGCATTTCGTTTTCAAAATCGACGACTTCGCCGCAGCGATCGCAGATGATATGGCAATGGTCCTTCGGGTTGGAATCAAACCGGTCCGCTTTTCCCGAAATGCCCACCCTGCCGATGACTCCCTGTTCGCTCAAAAGGTTCAGGTTGCGGTAAACCGTCGCGAGGCTCAATCCGGGGTTATCCGGCTTCAGCTTGCTGTAAACCTCGTCAGCGGTGGGGTGGATTTTATTTTTTTTGATTTGCGCCAACACTATTTCCCTTTGTCTTGAATAGGACATAAATCCTCCGAAAACGATAACTATTATTGTTTTAGTATATATTAACATGCTCGGCATGTCAAGTCGTTTTAAAAATAAATGTTCGGATTTTTTGATTTCAAAGGAATGAAAATTGATGTTCATATATAGGCTCGGCCTGCCGAATTTTTCTTGATTTTCTGGGAAAATTAACGTTTTTCAATCGGATAATTTCCTTCTTCGGCGGCAATGATAATCCTTACAAGCGTTCTTTACGATCCCGCCCCGAAGGAGGACTGCACGGTATGAGCATCAACAAAGTTGAGATATGCGGAGTAGACACATCGAAGCTGCCCGTATTGAGCGGCAAGCGCATGCAGGAGCTCCTTTTGGAGGTCAAGAACGGCAACACCGCCGCGCGTGAGGAATTCATAAGAGGCAATCTGAGGCTCGTGCTCAGCGTGATACAGCGGTTTTCCAACCGCGGGGAACTGATGGACGATCTGTTTCAGGTCGGCTGCATCGGGCTTATCAAAGCGCTGGATAACTTTGATCTGTCGCATAACGTGCGCTTCTCCACCTACGCGGTGCCCATGATAATCGGGGAAGTGCGCAGGCATCTGAGGGACAACAGCACCATAAGGGTCTCAAGGTCGCTTCGCGATACTGCGTATAAAGCTCTTCAGGCGCGCAACCGTTTGATGGAACAAAATTCGCGCGAACCGACAATTTCCGAGATAGCGAAAGAGCTGTCGATGACGGACGAGGAGGTCGTTTATGCCCTCGACGCCATTCAGGACCCTATATCGCTGTTCGAACCCATCTATCATGATGACGGCGACGCGATATTTGTCATGGATCAGGTCAGCGACGACAAAAACCGCGACGATAACTGGCTCGACACAATTACGCTCTCGGACGGAATGGAAAGGCTGAACGAGCGCGAACAGCGGATTTTGACGCTGCGGTTTTTCGAAGGCAAAACGCAGATGGAAGTCGCCGGGGAAATCGGAATATCCCAGGCTCAGGTATCAAGGCTCGAAAAGAGCGCGCTCAAGCATATGAAGAAGTTTGTGTGAAATAAGTATTCAGTTTATGTTAAATCTGCCTTGGGGCAGATTTTTTCTTGTTTATAGGTTAGTGATTTAGCGGCCGGTTCAGAAGAAAATCCGTTTTATGGCAGTTTTTTTCAAAAAGCAATCCGGTCTGTTTCCCCGTATAAGACCGAAAAGACTTTCGGCCGTGTCGTATTTTGCCGTAAGGTCCGGCGGCAATCATCGCTTTTGAACCCCCGGCATACATTTAAAAGTACGCGAGGGGGATTTTTATGTCAAAACGCAGGCATCGCCGGAAGCCGGTGCGCTTTATGGAATATTTGGATTTACCCGTGGAAACTCTGCCCGGCATTCCCAAGCTTACTCTGCTCGGAAGAGATACCGTGCTTGTAGAAAACCATAAAGGCATATTGGAGTACAACTCCGCCTGTGTACGCCTTATCACTGCGCTCGGCATTTTGCGCATAGGAGGAGCAGACATGGAATTGAAGGAGCTCGGAAGCGAACTTGTGACCGTACGCGGCCAGGTCGAGTCGGTTCTTTTCGAGATGCAGTGAACATGCGCTCGCCCGTATGGAATTATTTAACGGGATATGTTAATATAAAAGCTGAAGGAGTAGCCCTTGAGCGCCTGTTAAACAATGCCGCGCGAAAGGGCGTCAGGCTGACGGGCATCAGGCGCCTGAGTCCCGTCGCCCTTACCGCCCGGCTGAGCGCAAAGGATTTTTACGCTCTTCACTCGCTCCGGAAAGGAATGCGGGTAAGGATTAAAATCCTTGATAAGCGCGGGCTTCCCTTTATCTACACGAGGAACCGCTTCAGAAAGGTTTTGCTTTTCGGGTGGATAATAGTGCTGGCGCTGCTTTTTGCGGCCTCGCGTTACGTTTGGTTTGTGGACATAAAGGGGTGTGAAAAAGTCGGCGAACAGGAAATAATGATGCTGCTTGAAAACGAAGGCATTCTGGCGGGAACGCCGCAAAAGGACCTTGAGCCTTACTCCCTCGGGTCGAAGCTTATGCAAAAGGACCCGCGAATTGCCTGGGCGGGCGTCAGCCTCAAGGGAGTGATCCTGACGGTCCAAATCAAGGAGGCGGTGCAGCCGCCGGTCATACTCAACGATACGAGACCTGCGAATGTTTACGCCGCAAAAGACGCCTTGATCATAAAGATCACTGCGCTGAAGGGAGAGGCGCGGGTGATGCCGGGAGATGTGGTGCGCGCCGGTGAGGTTTTGATATCGGGGGATCTAAGGACGGACAGCACTCCCGAACTTTTCGTGCATGCCGAAGGAGAGGTTATCGGGCATGTATGGTATACGGTTTCGGCAAAAGCCGACCTCTATGAAAACAAGCTCATGCGGTCGGGGAAAAGCGTTCCGTATACCAAAATAATATTTATTTCTCCGTCTGTTTACGAGACTTTTACGAACGGCTGGGACTTTGGCGGATTTGCAGATTATGAGCTTGTCAAATCCCGCGGGTTCGAATTGGACCGGTTGTTCCCGTTAAGAGTAGAGACCGGAGCATGCTTCGAACTCGTAAACCAAAAAGCTGCCAGGAGCATGGAGGACGCCGAGAGGGAAGCTCTCGCGCAAGCGGAAAAAAGATTGATTGAGACCGTTCCGAAGGACGCCGTAATCCTTTCGAAGGAAACTGTTTCGGCTGCAGAGGACGACGGAAGCATTATGGTGGAAATCACCGTGCGGACAGAGGAACAAATCGGAAAAACGATATTATTGCAGGGCGGATAAAACATGCAGGACGAATTGAATGCGGCGGCAAAAGAAGAACCCGCGGCCAGATGCGCGGAAACGGTACCGGTAGAATCCATAGACGAGGTGATACGCCTTTTCGGAGTATTCGACGAAAACTTGAGCGTAATAGAATCCGAAACGAATACGCGTATAACGGCCGCTTCGGACAACATAAGGGTTGAAGGCGAAAGTGAAAACGTCCGGATAGCCGCGGTTGTATTGGACAAGCTTATTTCCATGCTCAGGAAGGGAGACAGAATAGACAGGTCCAGGATCCGCTATTCCATCGACCTTGCAAAGGAGGGCAATGCCGATCTTATCGACCAGCTCATGGACGACGTGGTCGCTTTTACGCACAGGGGGAGGCAGATAAAGTGCAAAACGCTCGGACAAAAAAGGTATGTTCAAGCCCTCAAGCAAAACACCGTAGTATTCTCAATAGGGCCCGCAGGTACCGGCAAAACATATCTTGCGGTTGCCATGGCAGTGCTGGCGTTTAAAAATAAAGAAGTCAGCAAGATAATTCTTACGCGCCCTGCGGTCGAGGCAGGCGAAAAACTCGGTTTTTTGCCGGGCGATCTCCAAAACAAGGTGGATCCTTACTTAAGGCCGCTCTATGACGCGCTGTATGATTTTTTCGGGGCCGAGACCTATAAGAGCCTTAGCGAGCGGGGCGCTATCGAGGTTGCTCCTCTTGCTTATATGAGGGGAAGGACTCTTAACGACGCATACATTATTCTGGATGAAGCGCAAAACTGCACTGTGGAACAGATGAAAATGTTTCTTACCCGCTTCGGAGAGGGATCGCGTGTCGTGGTGACAGGCGATATAACTCAAATAGACCTGCCTAAGGACAGAAAAAGCGGTCTCATCCATGCCCTTGACGTACTCGGCGATGTAGAGGGTATAAAAATGGTCTATTTGAACCACAAGGACGTGGTAAGGCACGAAATGGTCCAAAGGATAGTTCGTGCGTATGAAAAGGCGGAACAGAGCCGCGGAAGGTGAGTGACCATGGCAAAAAAACATGAGTCAAACCGGAACAGAGTCAAGCCGCTGTCCGTTATCATGCTGATATTGGCGGCGGTCATAACGCTTGGCTGCGCGGTTACGGCGCTGACTCCCGATCTCTATGACATTGGCTTGGGTTCCGTCGCGGAAGAAACGATTTATGCGCCAAGGGACATAACCGACCTTACGACTACGAACGCGCTGAAGGAAAACGCCCGAAAGAGCGTTCCCGATATATACAGGGTGGATAAGCAGCGCGCGGACAGGCTCTATTCTGACGCCGCTCTGTTTTTTGAAAACGTAAAGGATACAAGGACCGAATCTGAAAAGATAAGGGCCGAAATGGCCGCGGCGGGAACGCTTGCGGTACCTGAAGCGGGTGAGCTGACAGAGGATCAATGGAGGCGCGTCGTTTCGGGCGAAGAGCTCGTGCGGTTAAAGGGAATCCTGGGGACGGAACCCGAGCTCGATGACGAAACTGTATATTTTTTGCTTTCAGTCAACGAGAATGAGCTTTTGCGGCTTAAAGAGATCATCCTTCCCAAACTTCATACGGCGCTTAACAACGTGCTGTCGGAGGATGCGGTCGCATCCACAAAAAGCGCGTTTGTGAATGAATTGAATGCGACGAGTTTATCCGACAAGCTTAAAAAGCTCGGAGAAGCGGTTATCGAAAGCTTTTTGCAGGCGACTTATACAGTGGATCTCCAGGCTACCGAGCAGGCGAGAAATCAGGCTGCGAATGCCGTTTCGCCGGTCGTGATAAAACGCGGCGAAATAATAGTCGAAAAGGGAGCCAAAGTCAGCCAGCCGCAGCTCAACATGCTGCTTGAGCTGGAAATGGTGAGGCAGGACTATACCAATACAAATCTCTATATAGGCTCCTCGGTATATGTTTTGATGATATTCACGGGCTTCGGATTATACTTGATCCTGTTCGAGCGCAAAGTGCTTGACAGCGTAAACAGCTCGGTTATTGTAAGCATCGCGATAATAATCACGATGCTTCTCGCCCTGCTCGCCAACAGGTTCGATTCGAGGATAACTCCGGGCCTGATAGCGGTCATAATAACTTCGCTGCTGGTATCGGAAAGGGCGGCTCTCGCTGCGGGCGCAGTCATGGCATTGTGCATCGGGCTTATCGCGGGCGGGCGGGGAACCTCCATACTGTCATTTGATTCGGCTGTAATGACAGCCTCGATGCTGGCGAGCTCATCCGCCGCCGTGTTTAAGCTCAAAGGCGCGCGCAAGCGAAGCTCCGTAATAGTAGCCGGCGTTACCGGCGGCGGAGCCGCGGCGCTCGTTATCGCTGCGGTCTATATAATGCTCGAAAGACCTGCCTTGCAGATACTCGCGGATGCGGGCAAAGCTATGGGAAGCGACGCCGTTGCCGCTGTGCTTTGCGCGGGAACCCTGACGGTATGGGAGAATATTTTCGACGTCGCGACCGCAGCCCGCCTTACGGAGCTTTCCTCCGCATCGCACCCTCTTTTAAAGCAACTGATGACGGAGGCTCCCGGAACGTATCATCACAGCGTAATGACCGCTCAGCTGGCCGAAGCTGCGGCGGAGCGGATAGGAGCGGATTCGCTGCTTGCGATGGTCGGGGCAACGTATCACGACGTCGGCAAACTGCGCCGGCCCCTATATTTCAGGGAAAACCAAAAGCCCGATGAAAACGTGCACGATTTAATGACGCCCGAGGAGAGCGCTGCCGCCATAATATCGCATCAAAAGGACGGGGTAAGTTTTCTGCACAAGCATAAGCTCCCTTCCGCGGTCATAAGGATCTCGCATGAACATCACGGAAATTCGCTCGTATCCTATTTTTACCACAAAGCATTGACCGAATCCGAAGGAAAGCCCGTCAATATAAAAGCCTTCCGCTATCCCGGTTCGCGTCCCACCACCAAGGAGAGCGCGATCGTTATGCTTTCGGATTGCTGCGAGGCTTCAGTAAGGTCGCTCAAGGATAAAACGAGGGAATCGGTGGAGGAAATGGTTCATAAGGTAATAAAGGGAGCGCTGGAAGGCGGCCAGCTGAACAATTCTCCTCTCACACTGTTCGAATTGGAAGAGGTTGAAAGCAGCTTCCTTCGCACTCTGTATTCTTTGATGCATGAACGTATTGAATATCCTGATACGGAAAAGGCAGAGTAATACATATGATCGAGTTGATTGACGAAAAACGGCTGCTGAGCAAAGAATCAAGGGACGCCGTTCTGACAGCCGCCCGGGCTGCCCTGACATATGTGAAAAGGAGCGGCGATATCAATATTGCTATCGTTTCGGACGAGAGGATGCGCAAAATGAACCGCGACTTTCGGGATGTCGATTCCGTTACCGACGTGCTTAGTTTTCCCGCATGGGAAGGGCATCCGTCAGCAGTCTTCGCATACGGCTTTTTGGGAGACATCGCAATAAACAGGGACGCTGTCTTTAGGCAGGCGGAAGAATACGGCCATAGTGCGGAGAGGGAGCTTTGCTTTCTTGCGGTTCACGGGACGCTGCATCTGTTGGGCTTCGATCACTCAGATGCGGAGGAAGAAGCCGAGATGTTCAAAAAGCAGAAAGAAATTCTTGATTGGATAGGAATGAAACGATGAAACAGATCCATGAGTCCGAGATAAAAAATTTGATCAAAATGGCTTTTGAGGCAAAAGAAAGGGCGTATGTGCCTTATTCCGGCTTCAGGGTCGGCGCGTGCCTCAAGGCGTCATCCGGAGCGTATTATCCGGGCTGCAATATTGAGAACGCTGCATATTCTCCCACAAACTGCGCCGAACGCACGGCTTTGTTCAGGGCGGTATACGAAGGGGAGAGGGAATTCGATGCGATAGCCATAGCATCCGACAGCGGCAATTTTACGTTTCCCTGCGGCGTATGCCGTCAGGCGCTTGCGGAATTTTGCGGCGCCGATATGCCGGTCATATGCACTGACCCGAAGGGACAGTATAAAATTACGACTCTCGGAGAACTTCTTCCCAATGCATTTCTGCCCAAGGACCTCGATATATGATAAAACAAGGGCATCTTTCCGGGTTTGTTTCGATAATCGGTTCGCCCAATGTCGGAAAATCAACATTGCTCAACAGTTTGATAGGGCAGAAAATATCCATCGTAAGCGAAAGAGCGCAGACGACGCGAAACCGCATTTTAGGAGTTCTGACCCGGGACGGGTATCAGATAGTTTTTATGGATACGCCCGGTATAACGGTTCCCAGGAACCGTTTGGGCGAGTATATGCTGAAAACATCTTATGACGCTCTCAATGAGGTTGACGCGATACTTTTTATGACGGACGCCGCAGCCGGAATAAGGGAAAAGGACGAGGCGATAATAGAAAAGCTGAAAACGGTCAAAGCTCCGGTGATTGCGGCGGTGAACAAAACGGATATTGCCTCCGCACTCAGCGTGCAAACATGCGAAAAGAGGCTTTCAAGTGAACCCTTTATCCGAAACATCGTAAAAACAAGCGCCAGGGACGGCTCCGGCCTTGAGGAGCTTGTCGGGCTTATTCGCTCGCTTCTTCCGGAAGGTCCCCTGTATTTCCCCGAGGATATGGTCACGGACCGGCCGGAACGCCTTATCTGTTCCGAGCTTATACGGGAAAAAGCCCTTGAGTATCTGCGCGAAGAGGTGCCTCACGGCGTCGGGGTTGAAACGGAAAAAATCGAGTACCGGGAGAAGATCACCGATGTGTTTGCGGTAATTTATTGCGAGCGCGAGTCGCATAAGGGGATTTTGATAGGCAAACGCGGTTCCATGCTCGGGCTTATCGGTGCTGAAGCCCGCAAAGAGATGGAACGGATGTTCGGAACGAAAGTCAACCTTCAGCTCCGTGTGAAAGTAAAAGAGGGCTGGCGAAACAATGTTTCAGCGCTGAAGGAGATGGGCTATGAATGACGGGCAGAGGTTTTTTGCCGGCAGGTGGGCGCTTTAAAATCAAAAGGAGCAAGGCTCGCTTGCTCCGAGGATATGTCAGGTATAAAACCCTTTAAAGATCTTTGCCGTTCCCGGTTCTTTCCTTTATCGCCCGGTAAAGAATATATGCGCCGATCTCTCCGGTTTTCGAGAATGCTTTCCATGCCTGCTGTTCGATATGCCTGTTTATTTTCGTTTCATCCATGAGAATTGTACTCCTTTGATGATTTTTTGAACATAGATTAGTATTGCACAAAAACCTGAGGCGCATGAAACCATTTGCTGGGTTCGGCCAAAGCGGACCGCATCATTCAGCCGCCGTAAATCGTGGGGTGCCGATGCAGAACAAAACGCTCACCGCCATAGTCACACACTATGTAAACTATCGCGAAAGCGACAGGATACTGACGCTTTTTTCGCTGCAATCGGGCAGGGCGGACGTTAAAGCCGAGGGCTGCAGAAGACCTAAAAGCAGGCTTCTTACCGCGTCGCAGCCGTTTGTTTACGGCGAATTCGTCCTGTTTAAAAGCAGAGGCAAGTATTCGCTCAATTCCTGCGAGGTTCGCGAAAGCTTTTATCCTATCAGGGACGACTACGACAAATTCGCGGCAGGTTCGGCTATGCTGTCGCTTTGCAACGAAGCGGTTCAGCCCGAGGAACCGAACGAGCCTCTGTTTTCTTTGCTTTACCATTCATTGAGCTTTCTTTCTTACGGCAGCATAGACGCACAGGATCTGATGATTTGTTTTCTGATAAGGTACTTGAATATCATCGGCTTTTGCCCTTCCGTAACAAAGTGCGCGAACTGCGGGAAGGACGTGAGGACTGAATCGAATATTGCGTTTTCTCCTGAGGCGGGCGGAGCTTTATGCGCTCTTTGTTCTTTTCGCGCCGAGCCCATATCCTCCTTGGCTTTGGAAGCCATGCGCAGGATAATCCTTCTCGACGATAAATCCATCGACAGGGTACGCCTTCCGGAAAAGGCAAAAACGCAGCTTTGGCCTCATCTTTTATCTTATGTGCGCCATGTTCTGGGCCATCCCGTAAAATCGTTGACCATCCTAAGCGAGCATCTTAAATGAAATTTGAGAATTAATTTGTTCCCGTGATAATTTTCGGGTTTTTTGCAAGTTTTTATTCAACAACCCCATAAAACGATTGAAATTGGGAGCTGCAGCCATTATAATACTGTGGTTGGACGGGAAGAATTAAACAGTCCGTTTTTTATGCAATATTTAGATATTGAATATACGTTTGGAGGGAAAACGAATGACGCACAAATATGTATACCTTTTTAATGAAGGCAATGCCGAAATGAGAAACCTTCTCGGCGGCAAAGGCGCAAACCTTGCGGAAATGACCGCGCTCGGCCTGCCGGTGCCCTATGGCTTTACCGTGACCACCGAGGCATGCACTCGTTATTATGCGGACAATAAAGCCATCTCGGATGATATAGCTGAGCAGATATATGACGCGCTTTCCAAAACGGAAGCAGCTGCCGGAAAGAAGTTCGCCGGTGCGGAAAACCCGCTTCTCGTTTCCGTGCGTTCCGGAGCAAGGGCGTCAATGCCCGGAATGATGGATACCATATTAAACCTCGGGCTCAACGATGAAACCGTTAAAGGCCTTGCGAAGCTGACCGGCAATGAGCGTTTTGCATATGACAGCTACAGAAGATTTATCCAGATGTTTTCCGACGTAGTCATGGAGGTGGAAAAGGCAAAATTCGACTCCATATTCGACAGTGTCAAGAAGCAGAACAACTGCACTCTGGATACCGAGCTGAATGCGGAGCATCTTAAGCAGGTCGTAGCGATGTATAAAGAACTCTATGTTCGCGAAAAGGGAAGTCCTTTCCCGCAGGACCCGAGGGTCCAGCTGATGGAGGCCGTTAAAGCTGTATTCAGGTCATGGGACAACGAGCGCGCCATAGTATACCGCAGGATGAACGATATACCGTCGGACTGGGGTACCGCAGTAAACGTTCAGTCAATGGTATTCGGAAATATGGGCAACGACTCCGGCACGGGCGTCGCGTTCACGCGCAACCCTTCAACCGGAGAGCGCAAGCTTTACGGGGAATTCCTAATGAACGCGCAGGGCGAGGACGTCGTCGCAGGCATCAGAACGCCCATGCCCATCAGCGAACTGGAGCAGACACAGCCGCAAGTTTATAAGGAATTTGTGAAAATCGCCGAAATTCTGGAAAAACACTACCGCGATATGCAGGACATGGAGTTCACTATAGAGCGCGGCAAGCTTTTTATGCTTCAGACCAGAAACGGCAAGCGCACTGCCGCAGCCGCTCTCAGGATAGCCGTTGATCTTGTCAATGAAGGAATGATCACAAAGAAAGAAGCGCTGCTTAAAATCGATCCCAAGAGTCTCGACGCGCTGCTGCATCCGACATTTGAGCCGGAGTCCCTGAAAAAAGCGAAGCCCGTTGCAAAGGGATTGCCCGCTTCTCCGGGAGCGGCAAGCGGAAAGATATACTTTTTCGCGGAGGACGCTATAGAGGCTTCAAAGCGCGGCGAGAAAGTCGTTCTTGTCAGGCTTGAAACAAGCCCCGAAGACATAGAAGGCATGTATGCTTCTCAGGGCATATTGACCGCAAGAGGAGGCATGACATCCCATGCGGCTGTAGTCGCAAGGGGAATGGGAACATGCTGCGTCGCGGGCTGCAGCGAAATATCGGTGAACGAGAAAGGCCGCTTTTTCACAACCAAAGACGGCAAGGAATTCAGGCAGGGCGACGAGGTGTCGCTGGACGGTTCAACGGGTTTTGTTTACGGGAGCGCGTTGCCCACCGTTGAAGCGCAGGTTTCCGGCAACTTTGCAACCGTCATGCAATGGGCGGATGAAATGCGCACACTCAAGGTCAGGACCAATGCGGACAATCCGCACGACGCGGCCGTGGCTGTCGGGTTCGGAGCGGAGGGGATCGGTCTGTGCCGTACGGAGCATATGTTCTTCAACGAGGACAGGATTCCCAGCATGCGCGAAATGATCGTTTCCAAGGATGAAAAATCCCGCCGCCGCGCTTTGGACAAGCTGCTGCCCATGCAGCGCGAAGACTTTATAGGCATATATAAAGCGATGGGCGGATTCCCGGTTACGATAAGATTCCTCGATCCTCCTTTGCACGAGTTCCTGCCGCAGGAGGATGAGGACATTGCTTCTCTTGCAAAAGAAATGGGTCTGACGTTCGAGGAGCTCAAAAAAACAGTTGCCGAGCTTCACGAGTTCAATCCGATGATGGGGCACAGGGGCTGCAGGCTTACGGTGACTTATCCGGAAATTGCCGAAATGCAGACGCGCGCCGTAATCGAGGCCGCCATAGAGGTGAGCCGCGAGACGAAAAAGGCGATCAAGCCCGAAATAATGATCCCGCTTGTCGGAGAAGCCAAGGAATTTGAATTCGTTAAGAAAATCGTTGATGAGACCGCGAAGAAGGTCATGGAAGAGCAGGGCTTCAAAATAGAATACTTGGTGGGCACCATGATCGAGATCCCGAGGGCCGCTTTGACTGCGGACAGGATCGCAAAGACTGCGGAATTCTTCTCGTTCGGCACAAACGATCTGTCCCAAATGACTTTCGGATTCTCGCGCGACGATGCTGGGAAATTCCTGGACGAATACTATAAGAAAAAGATATTCGAACAGGATCCGTTCGCAAGGGTGGACAGGGAAGGCGTCGGAAAACTGATGGAAATGGCGGTCACTCTCGGAAAGCAAGTCCGCCCGGACATCAAGCTCGGCATATGCGGAGAGCACGGCGGAGACCCGTCTTCAGTTGAATTCTGTCATAAGATAGGTCTGAATTACGTTTCCTGCTCACCGTTCCGCGTACCTATCGCGAGGCTCGCGGCGGCGCAGGCAGCGATCCAAGCAAAGTAACGCTGAGTTAAGCGCAGGAAATACGGCGAGTACCGCGCAGCAACCGTTCAAGAGAGTGTATACATACCATAAAAATAGGGCTCCGGCATATGGAATTTTGACTGCCGGCGCCTTATTTTTGCAATCTTGTACAAGAAGCAAGAAAAAAGTTACGGCATAAGAAATCTGCGGATGCTCATTGACATGTCTATAACGGCAATGATAATATACCCATGGATATTCTGCCAAATCTCATTGAGTAATTGAAGGTGCGATTATGTTAAAAGCTTTTAGAAATGCGTTATTTCTGATTGTGGCCGCCGTTATGCTTTTTCTTTCAGGCTGCCAAAGCGGGAGCAAGCTCATTTCGGGCAAATGGCTCAGCATCAGCCCTTACATGTCCGTAATTGAGTTTGACGGTGAGGACCGGATATCATATTATATCCAATCATACGATTACAGTATTAACAGCCGCGGTTCGGGAAAATACGAGCTTAAAGGCAGTGCCGTGGATATAAAGACAGGAAGCGGAAACTGGACATTCAATATCGATAAGATCGATGCGGATCGAATGACGCTGGATCTCAATTTCGGAGCCGATCCTTCACATTACATAAAGTGCAAAGTTAAAAATGAAGATCTGATCGGAAAATGGAAGTGGCAAACGGACGGCACGAGGTTTTTCCATAATGGATTGGCAGGAAAGCATGTGGAAGTATCAATAGAATTTCATGAAGATTGCACGTTCACCTATTCGGCGGACAACTCATATCGCGGTGAAGGAACGTTTACGTTTTCGGATGAGGATAACGTGATCATTGTGCACAGCCCGACAAAAGACAATACTCGCTACGGAACGGTGAGCGGCTTTTTTTCAATCGTTGAAATCGACGGCAGCAAGATGACAATACAAAACACGGATGATACAAGAGATGAGCTTATCAGGGAATAGGATCAGGTTGCAATAATGAAAAAACCGCAGTGCTTGCGGTTTTTTTGTTCGCTGCTTTTGTCTTGTGATCCTTATGCGCTTGAAAGGCATCTTTCGGGATGCTATATTGTATATATCAATGAACGGAGTGATAATCGAATGTGGAAGGAATTCAGGGATTTCGTATTTCGCGGGAATGTTTTGGATCTCGCTGTCGGCGTTATGATAGGCGCCGCTTTTTCAAAGATCGTAACATCGCTTGTGAACGATATTTTCATGCCGGTCCTGGGTCTTTTGATGGGCAGGCTGGATACCGGCGCGCTGTTTTTCGCTCTTGACGGAGGGCACTATGAGACTGTCGCCGAAGCTCAGGCAAGCGGCGCCGCTACGCTCAATTACGGCATGTTTCTTTCGGCCGTGCTGGATTTTTTTCTGATGGCGGTCTGCGTTTTCATAATCGTCAAGCTTATAAATAAGCTTCGAAACCTGAAAAAGAAACCGCCTGCCGAGACTTCCGCCTCTGAGCGCAACTGCCCTTATTGCAGGCAGAAAATTGCTTCTGACGCCTCACGCTGTCCGTATTGCACGTCAAAGCTTGAACTGTCCGGTGAAGGAACCGATACGCTATAATCACGGTCCGAATTTCGGATGAGATATTTGAGAATGAAAGGAAAGCTGCTGAATATGAAGCTTAAAAGCGCTATAGTACTTGCATATGAGAACAGCCAAAAAATGAAATCGGCGCTGCATAAGTCCCTGCACCGGGTATGCTCCCTTCCTCTTCCGGTCTGGGCAGCACGTGCTGCGGAGCCACTGTGCGAGGAACCGCCTGTCGTAATAATTCCGGAGGACAGCGGTTTTCCTCAGGAATATGCAAAATGCAGGACGGTCTTTCTTCGGGGAGGCGGATGCTATAATGCGCTTAGCAGCGCCCGGAAGGCGGTTTCGCCCGGCGGGTATGTGTTTATCCTCAGGGGGGATATGCCGCTTATAAAGACGGAAACCCTTGAAGCGCTTGCGGTTTTGGCGAAAGGGAAAGCCGCGGCGGTGTTGACCCGCGCAGCGGCGGAGGGCTCAGGAAGTATTTTAAACCTGCAGGGCGCGTCCCCGGCGGAAGGGGGTATCCACTGCGGGGTTTATTGCTTTGATTCCGAAGCGCTGTTTTCACATATTGAAAAAATCGGCGGTCCCGGGGGAGGAGGTTTGGGAAAGATCATAGAAGCGCTCTCCCGCGAAGGAAGAAGCGTTGCCGCGCTGGCCGTAAAAGATGTTTTTGAAGTAACGACCGTAGATGACCGGATAAAGCTCTCCGAATGCGAAAGAGAAATGCGCAGGAGGATCAACGACAGGCATATGGAAAGCGGAGTGACTTTTATCGATCCCGAGAGGGCGTATATAGATCCCGGCGTCAGCATCGGCAAAGATACGGTAATCTATCCGGACGTGGTTTTGCAGGGCGAAACGGCCATAGGGGAGCGCGTGATCCTTTATCCGGGGTGCCGCATCATCAGCAGCACTATTAAAAGCGGCTGTATTCTGCAGGCGGTGGTTTCCAATGAAGCGGAAATAGGCGAGAACGTAACCGCAGGTCCGTTCGTGAACCTCCGTCCGGGTACAAGGATTTCAAACGGCTGCAAGATAGGGGATTTTGTGGAGATAAAAAATTCCAATATCGGGGAGGGCAGCAAGGTTCCGCACCTTAGCTATGTGGGCGACGGCGATATGGGAGCCAATGTCAACATAGGCTGCGGAACGGTGTTTTCCAATTATGACGGATTCAAAAAGCACCGGACCGTGATCGGCGACAATGCTTTCATAGGCTGCAATACAAACCTTGTCGCTCCCGTGAAGGTCGGGAACAATGCGTATACCGCGGCGGGATCGACTATCACTGAGGACGTTCCCGACGGTTCCATGGCTTTCGCGAGGGCAAGGCAGGTCAACAAAGAGGGATACGCTGAAAAGTTTAAGCAAAAAAAGCAGAATTGAGAATAACTCCGGCAAGCGGAATGTGCTCTCTGTAAGAGACCACCCGGAACACATCCTGGACAACGGGTCATATCCGAAACGGAGGAGTCCGCAAGAACCTTATTTGTGTTTTTATGTACTTCTAAACCCGTCAAGTATTATTGCCTATCGCCTTTGACCGCTCAAAGCGCCGGAATACGATATATTTCACGATATTTTAATATAATTTGATACCGAGCTTGATTTTATAATCCGTACGAATCTGTTATAATCAAATACAGTACCTCAATATGGGGAGGCTTGATGAAGGAACCTTTTGGCCCGGTTGATCTGTTTGACCGCGAAGTTTTTAAGTTCAAAACCTGGCGCGTTTCGCTCCGGGGACAACCTTATGCGCAGCCGGCCCCGTCACGCGGAGCCGCGGGCGCGCATGACAGCTTAATAAACAGAAAAAACCTTATACGTATCGGCATATTCTCGGCTGTCGTGCTCGCTGCCGCGGCGGCTCTGGCGCTTTTTATCGTCCGGCCGTATTTAATAAAACAGAGGGATGCGAATCAGTTCACGCCGCCGATACTTATAACGCCCGCGACCTTGGAGCCGGTAACATCGGCTTCGCCTGCTGCGCCGACATCATCTCCGGTGCTGCAGCCGACTCCTTCGCCCTCGATTGCACCGACTTCACAACCGACCGCGACGCCGAAGCCGACACCCGAACCTACTCCGAAGCCTACTCCGAAGCCGACGCCGACTCCGAAGCCGACTCCGAAGCCGACTCCAAAGCCGACGCCGGTACCTACTGTGACGCCTTCGCCGACGCCCGAACCGACTCCAACGCAGACGTCGCTTTTCCCAATCACTACGCCGGCGCCCGAACAGCCGCCGACAGGGGAACCCGGCGGAACTCCGGGCATTTTCGATTAAGGGAGAACGGTATGCGCATCGCTATGTTAGGCGGTTCATTCAATCCCATCCATAACGGTCACCTGATGCTTTCGGAGTTCATAAAAAGCGAATTCATGCTCGATAAAGTGCTACTCACGGTCGCGGCAGATCCTCCGCACAAATCCTCAGAAGGAATGCTTCCCGCCGGGGCAAGGCTAATTATGACGGGCATGGCTGCGGCGGACAAAGAGGGCATCGAAGTTTCACAAATCGAGTTTATGCGCGAAGGTCCGAGCTATACGGCGGATACGATAAAAGAGCTTGAAATGATGTATCCTTCGGATGAATTGTTTCTTATCGTAGGCGCGGACATGCTTTTGGATATTCCCAACTGGAAAAGACCGCAAGAACTTTTGCAATCCGTAACGGTTATCGGCGCCATGAGAAAGGATGAACGCCCGTATGACATAGAGGCGGCGCGCGAACATCTCAGGGAAAAATACGGAGCTAAAGTCGTGCTTTCGGGGTTTATGGGACCCGACATATCCTCGACCGATATCAGGAGAAGGATATTTACCGCACGACCCGTTCAGGGATTGATTCCTGAAGACGTGGAAATGCATATATATGAGAACGGATACTATATGCCGGACGATATACGTCTTATGCAGGAAAAACTCAAGGGAATGTTGAAAATTAAAAGATACCGGCATACCATGGGAACTGTTCGGACAGCGGCATTTCTTGCGGCGCTGTACGGCGCGGATCCCGAAAAAGCGAGGCTTGCCGCGCTGTTGCATGACTGCGCGAAAACGGACAAAAAAAGCCTAAAAAAGCTGGCGCTTGAAACAGGAATACCCGCAGACCGGTGGGAATCCGAAAATCCCGGGCTTCTCCATGCGAAACTTGGCGCCGTATTGGCAGAAAGGGAATTCGGCGTAAAAGACAATGAAGTTTTAAGCGCGATATGCGCGCATACTACGGGAAAGCCCTGCATGACAAAGCTCGATAAAATCATATATATTGCCGATATGATCGAACCTTCAAGGGACTTTTCGGGAGTCGGGCTTTTAAGGGATTATGCCGAAGAGGACCTTGACAAAGCCTTGATTGCGAGCATGGAATTTTCCGTACGAAAAATGAAAGAAAAAGGCGAGCCTCTGCATCCGATGACGGGGATTGCGCTCGAACATCTGAAAAAGGAAATGAACAAAGGAGGTTGAATTTTGGAATCTGCCACGAGGGAACGGGTGCTTTCGATCTGCCGGCTGCTTTATGACAAAAAAGCGCAGGATATAATAGCCATTGACGTTGAGGACAAAACGATCTTAGCCGAATGGTTCATAATATGCAGCGGAAGGGCGTCCACTCAGGTGAAAGCCCTGTGCGACGAGATCGAACAAAAAAGCAATGAGATGGGCCTCAAAATACTTCGAAAAGAAGGATACCGCGGGGCGCGCTGGATAGTTCTTGATTTCGGGAACATTCTTTTGCATATATTCCATGAGGATGAGCGTAAGTACTATAACATGGAACGCCTGTGGATGGACGATCTGAAAAGCGCGATACTTTTTTCAAAAGAAGAGGACGCGAAGCTGGATTCAGGAATAAAATAAACCCGGCGGATTTCAGGCAGGCGCCGGCATTCCCGGCGAGGCATAATCCGAAGACCGGCTGCGGCAAGTATTGCAGTTCTTTCAATAAAGTGAAAAATCTGCCTGAGGGGCAGATATGCGCCGAAGAAGCCCTGAAAGACTTCTTCAAATTTTATATGCAGTCAGAAACAGGCTCCGCCGTTTTGCGGCGCTCATTTTCTTCTGTATACGTAATAGCTTCTCAGTTTGCGCCTTCTTTTCCTTCCGCTGTTTTTGATAATGATTCCGATAACTGCAATTATTATGAGCAAGGCTGCTCCCGATAGTATCCAAAACAGAAGGGAGCTGTTGCCGTCGCCGTTTTCGTTGTTGTCCGTTATGAGGGGAGTTCCGGACGGAGAAGACGTAGCGGCGGTTTGAAGCTCGATAACATCCCTTGACGCTACAAGGTCGGCTTCAAGCAGTGTTCGCCCTTCGTATTGATAAGAGACGGTGCCGACCCTATCCCCTTTTTTTATCGGCGCAATAAGCTTTCCGACAGCCGGAGTCATCGTAATGGAAGAGGCATTTTCTTTTATAGCTTGAATGGTCGTTTTCAATCCGGATATTTTTTTGTCTTTCAGATCCGCTATGAGATTCAATCTGCCGTTTTCGGGGTCCTCAAAGCTGGCGTTGGAAACCGTTCCCTCTACGATATCCGGAAGGCCGAGCTCCGAAGCGGATATGGATATGCAGTTTTCAAAACCCCAGTCGAACAGCTTGGCGGCGGTCTCAAAGCGGTACGTAGCGCTCACTTTATATTCATAATCGCCCAAAAGCACAGCAATGAGTTCCACTCCGTCCTTCTCTGCGGAAGCCACAAGGCATCGCCCGGCTTGATCGGTATCACCGGTCTTTACACCGGTCGCGTACTTGTAAACATACGACTCGGTATCATCGGCCTTTTTATATATCAGCTTATTTGTGTTTTCCAATATATAGCCGTCGCTGTCCTTGTTTGTAGGCGGGACCTCATAAACGTCACGGCTTACGATCGCACGAAAATCGCTGTTTCGCATCGCATAGCGGGTGAGTATGGCCATATCCCTCGCGGTAGTGTAATGATCATCATTATGAAGTCCGTTCGGTTTTACAAAGTGGGATCCTGTCATTCCTATCGAAGCCGCTTTTGCGTTCATCATATCCGCAAAGGCCGCTTCGGAACCCGCCAGATGCTCCGCTATTGCGCGGGCTGCGTCGTTCCCGCTTACAAGCATCATGCCGTAGATAAGGTCGCGGAGTGTAAGCTTTTCGCGCCGCACGATGCACATCCTTGAGCCCCTGTTTTCCACGTTCTCCCCGACAGTGACCACCTCGTCAAGATCGCCTTCCTCAAGAGCGATTATGCAGGTGAGGATTTTGGTGGTGCTTGCGGGAAAAGCCCTTTCGTCCGCGTTTTTTTCAAACAGCACGTTTCCCGTCGCGGCGTCCATGAGAACGACATACTTGGTTTTGATCTCGTTGGGGTCATACTCGGCGAGAGCCGATGAGGGCAATATCTCAAGCAGAAACACGAGCATGAGCAGCGTGCATAAAAATCGTTTCAAACCTTTCATCCTTTCGACGCATTATGGCATAATTCATGCTTATGCTATGGCAGTATATAGTATAACAGAACAAATTGCGATTTGTATAGTACAAAGGGGTGTCTAATTACAGGTTTGTTTACAATATTGCGTTTTCTTTTATGTGATTTATGATATACTTAATAAGAAATGAAGGGTCATTTTCTTAATTTTACCAAGGAGGATGCATGGGATGCCGATACGCGTACTGCTCGTTGATGACGAACCTCTAATCGTTAAGGGCTTGAAGTTTTCTCTGGAACAGGACGGCTATGAAACGGACGTCGCCTACGACGGCGAGCAGGCTCTGCAGAAAATTTTCAGCAATCATTACGATATCATCCTGCTCGACGTGATGCTGCCCGAAATCTCGGGGATAGAGGTGTGCCAGCGCGTCCGCGAGGAAAGCGGCGTTCCGATAATCATGCTGACGGCAAAAGGCGAGGATATGGATAAGATTCTCGGCCTTGAATTCGGCGCGGACGATTACATGACAAAGCCCTTCAATATATTGGAAGTCAAGGCTCGGATAAAAAGCATTCTTCGCCGGACGGTTTCCAAAGAGCCTGCGCCCCCTCCCAAGGAATTCAGCTTCAACGGGCTTTATATCAATACGGAGAACCGCTCCGTAACCGTCAAGGGAAAACCCGTCAATCTTACGGCTAAAGAATTCGATCTTCTGCAGCTGTTCATGACCAATCCCGGAAAAGTATACAGCAGAGAGAACCTTTTGGAAATTATCTGGGGCTCGGACTATCTGGGCGATTTTAGGACTGTGGACGTGCATATAAGGCGCCTTCGCGAAAAAATCGAAAAGGATCCTGCAAAGCCTCAATATATACTTACAAAATGGGGAGTTGGGTACTGCTTTGCGGAAAAGTAGATTATTCGGGTCGATCAGGTACAGGATGGTTGCTATCTATCTTCTGATCACCGCCGCCTCGTTTATCGCGATCAGCGTTACCGTGTCATATATAATGGAAGATTTTCTGGTATCGCAGAGGGTTAAAGAACAGAGCGAAGAAACGGCACGGCTCGGGCTTGAGATAGCGCCGGCGATAGCCGAATCGGACGCCGCCAAAATCAACGGACTTATCGCTCAGCGCGCCCGAAGCATGGGAGGGCGCGTGCTGTTTCTGGATATCGACGCGGTCGTTCAGGTGGACTCCGCATCCTCCGCGAACGGCTTCCGGCTGCCTTACAGGGAAGTACGCGATATTCTGGTAGGCCAAAAGGAAACGTCCTATGCGTTTCACCGGATCATACGAACGTCACCCGAAGGCGGCGAAAATCTTTTATCGCTCACGAACAGCGAAAGGGTATGGGCTGTTTACTATACTGCTCCCGTCACGCTTGAAGGGGAATACCTCGGAGTTCTTTTATTCAGCGCGCTTGTTCAGGATGTCGAGGACAGCGTTTATTTCGTTATAAGGCAAATATCCATAGTGTTTGCCATAGTCATCATTATCATATTCATAGTTACATTCGGGTTGTCGGGCTGGCTGACAAAGCCCGTGATCGAGCTCACAAATGCCATCCGACGCATGGGGACGAGGGGGTACGGCGTCAGAGTCAACGTGCGCGGGCAGGGCGAACTTGCGGAACTCGGACAGGCATTCAACAGGATGAGCGAACAGATCGAGTCCTATGACCGTTTGCGCGATGAATTTATTTCCAACGCATCCCATGAGTTGAAAACTCCTCTCTCGACCATGAAGGTGCTTTCGGAATCCATGCTGTATCAGGATTCGGCCGATCCTTCGGTAATGCGGGAGTTTTTTTTGGACGTAAGCCATGAAATAGACAGGCTCAATGTTATAATAAACGATTTGCTGCGCCTGGTGCAGGAGGATATTGCGGAAACCGAGCTTGTCAAAACTCCCGTCCGGCTGGACAAGCTGGTATCGGCAGTCGCTTCGAGGCTCAGCCCGCTTGCGCAAAAAAAGCATATAGCGCTCGAAACAAAACTGACGGAGGTCGAATTGCTGGCGGATGCCGCCCGGCTTGAGCAAGTCGTTGTCAACCTTATAGACAACGCGATCAAGTATACGGATGAAGGCTCCGTATCGGTTTTTGTTCGTCAGGAAGCCAACAAGGCTTTGTTTATAGTAAAGGACACGGGCATAGGCATTCCCAAGGAAGCTCAGCCGAGGCTCTTTGAACGGTTTTATCGCGTGGATAAAGCGCGAGCGCGCGGAAAAGGCGGGACAGGCCTCGGTTTATCCATCGTAGAAAAGATAGTGTCCAAACACGGCGGATATATACAGATAGAAAGCGCGCCCGGCAAAGGGAGCACATTTACCGTTTATTTGCCGATTGACGGAGCAGGAACAGCATGAGGAAAAACGGATCAAAAATACGGTTTTTACTGATTACGGCGCTTGCGGCGTTTATTATGCACGGCTGTTTCGGCGGTATCCGGGAAGATTCCGTATATGAGGCTCTGCCTCCCATAGATCCCGAGGCCGGCATCGAAAGAGAAGTATCGGCCGACCTTTATTTCAGGCTTACGGATGAGCCGTATCTTGTGAAAGTCACCCGTAACATAAGCGTTCGCGCGAACGAAAGCCGCGAAAATGCGATATTGAGGGCGCTGCTGAACGGCCCGCCACCTTTATCCAACGGAGTGTCCGGGGTATTGACCGAATCGGCCAGGGTCATATCCGTTCAGTTGGACGGGGGCATACTGTATGTCACAATGAGCAGAGAGTTCATAGAAACGGATAAAAACGCGGGCTCGCGAGAAGAAATTGATGAGTTGCTGCGGCTGAGGGTGTTTGCCCTTGTCAATTCGCTGACGGCTTCGGGAAGCGCGGACCGCATACAGATCCTTATCGATTTGGACAACAGCGGAACAGGCTTAAGGGTGCAAAGGGGAATGCTCGGGCTTCACACCGAAGATACTGCGTCTTCTCAGCTGCTCGAACCTTTGAAATTCAACTCCGGCATAGTGGTCGATTCTGGTAAAATTGCAGATCTTGCCCTTTCGCATATCAGGGACGGCGAATATGAGCGTGCGTATAATCTTTTTGCGCAAAGCGAAAGCGGCGGGTTCCAGCGGCCGAGCTATGCGGCGTTTGAAACGGAACTCAAATCCCTCGGAGCTTTAAGGGATTATAAAATAATTTCCTTCAGGCCGCCGGACAGTCAGGAGTTAAGCGCCTCGGTTAATTTGGATTTTGTTTATACGGACGGCAGCGCAAAGACCGTGAAGCAGGCGGTATTGAACCTGTACCGCGAAGGCGACCTCATTAAGGTAGGGTACAATTCGCTGCTCAAGCTTGTGCAAAGGTGAAGCTCATGAACGGAAAAGTAAAATTGATTGCGGTCATACTCGCTTTTATAATGCTGACGGGCTGCGCCTCCCCATTTGAATACCCGGCAGAATTGCCGGTGAGCACGACGGTTCCTCCGGGCGCTCCTTCCGAAGGCGAAGCCGTGGATGAATTTAAGACGGAGCTTTTCTTCGTTTCGGAGGACGGGCGATTGCTGTCCCCGGAAACCCGCGCGGTTCCCCGGTATGAAGGCCAAAGCCGGGCAGCGGCGGCGCTTCTTGAGCTGGAAAAGGGGCCCGTGAGCCCTTCGCTTACCGGCAGCGTGCCTAAGGGGCTGTCGGTAGAGCGCGTGGAGCTTAGTCTTGATTCCGCGAATGTGTATTATAGCGGAAGGTTTCCGGCGCATATAAAGGACTGGCTTGTTTTAAGAGCCGCCGTTGCCGCCGTGGTTTTTGCCGCCGAAGGAATAAACAGCGTGAATGTGTTTTTCGATTCGATGGAACCCGGCTATGCGGGGCGGGCTTTGGGCGCACTCTCGCCCATTGAGGGCGCTCTGGATGTATATCTTGACAATTTACGGCAGGAATACGAGGTATTGACCGAATCCACGGAAGCGAGCAGCTATGAATCCCGCATGGCGACGTTGTATTTTTCGGATACGACGGGCAGAATGCTTCTCGGAAACAACAGACCGCTGTATTATGACAGAAGGGCAGACAGCGTAACCATCATTCAGGATCTGCTAAGAGAGCTTATTACGGGCCCCAAGACAGGTGGCCTGGAGCCGGTGCTTCCGGCGGAGCTGACCCTTGCGGAGGAGCCGAAAATCGAATATGTGTACCCTCCCGAAAGCGGAGCTTTTGACGATGAAGGCACATACGTTATCGATTTAAACTTTATTGCGCCCTCGTCGGATTTTGACGAGCGTCTTGCATACGGAGCGATCGTTTTGACTCTGACAGGGTACCTTCCGCAAGTGAAGAGCGTAAGGATATCCTTTACCGATGAGGATGGAACAGTTAAAAAGACGGTGCCCGGCGGGGGCTTTTCCCGGGACGGTTTTTCGGATCTTGTGGGGCATCCGGTCACCATAGCGTTTCCGGACCCGGACGGATCCGCGCTCTATCGCGTGAGCCGTGCCGTAGCTCAAAAATCGGTGTATGACGCCGGCGCCCGCCTTGACGAACTCTTTAAGGGCCCGGCGGATCCCGGTGTGCTCTACCCCGTTTTTTCAATCGATGATGTAAAGGATGTATACATAGCGGGCGATACGGCCGTCATAGACTGGAAGGAAGGATTCTCAGGAAAGCTGACGGAGCTTGTTAAGGCCGAAGGATCGCTGCCTAAAGAGCGCAGGGAACAGCTGTTTATTTTCAGCGTGATAAATACCGTAACGGAGATTCCGGGACTTTCGAAGGTATTGATGCTCGAGAACGGAAGGACGCCCATTACGGAAGGCCGCATTTATTTGGGCAATCCCCTGCTGAGAAACCCTATGCTGTATATCGAGGACTGAGTTTTCACCGCTATTTTACCGAAAGGTTACAAATACATACGCAGTTTTGAGGTATAATGCGATATATGAGCGAATTGAAGACAGCCGAAAACAAAAAACCGAAATTCATAAGGATAGCCAGGTGGGTGATCCTTATTCTTATCGTCGCCGGTGCGGCGGCCGGCGCTAAGTTTGTTTATGACATTTTGAACCCGGCTTCGCTTTTTCCTCAAGCGCCTGTCATGACGCCGGAACCGGAACCGGAAGAACCCGAACCGGGTACGGCCGGACCGGAAGAAACGCCCGTCCAAGAGCCCGCGCCGACGGCAGACCCCAAAGAAGTTCTTACAGGCATATCGGACCTTGAATTTATGAAGAACAGAGTGAATATCCTGGTTCTCGGCATTGACGAGAGCGCGGAAAGGGCGGACTGGGGCTCATTCCGAACGGATACGATGATAGTTGTTACAATCGATTTTGAAACCAACGATGTGCACATGATCTCCGTGCCGCGCGACAGTTACGTGAAGATATGCAGCGGCAGCGGCAATCCCGTGCTTACCGGAAACACGATAACGACTGACGGTGTCAATTTCGAGAAGGAGATATTGTTCGACAAAATCAACAGCGCATTCTCAAGAGGCGGCGGTTCAAAGAAAAAAGGCTATGACTATGCCCGCATGACAGTCAGCCGTTTGTTTGGCGGTATCCCGATAGATTACTACGTCGGCTTCAACATGAATGTCGTAAAGCAGGTTGTTGACGCTATGGGCGGAGTTGATTATGAAGTGGATATCGAGGTCAGCATGAACGGACGCGAACTGCATCCCGGTTTTCAGCATCTTAACGGTCAGCAGGTCCTGGATTATTGCAGGCAGCGGAAAGGCGACAGCGACATCGCGAGGGTGCAAAGGCAGCAAAACATGCTGTTTGCGATTTTCAAACAGATGAAAGACACCGGGCAGATAGTCAACATCCCGTCCATTTATAAAGCTGTCGAGCAAAATGTTGAGACCAACCTCAGCTTTAAACAGGTTTCTTCGCTCGCGCTGCTTGCCCTTGATATGAGCGTCGATCAACTGCAAAAGCATTATGTCTTGGGTAAAGCGTATTCGATGCGGGGGCGCAGTTATTGGCTTATAAATACCGGCAAGCTCGAAGACCTCGTTTGGGACGTATTCGGCGTAAAAATGAATTCGGATCCGGATATCGACGCGGGCAGGATCATCGAAAGGATAGAAGCGAACAGGGCCGCCATTGCGGCGGAACTTGCGGCAGCCGAAGCGGCCTTAAAGGAGGCCGACAGGCTAGTCGATCTTTACGGCCATCTTTTCGATCCGGATTCCAAAAAGCTGCTAAGCAGCGCCGTCTCGTGGGTTGAGGCTTCAATAGAGCATGAGGATAAGCAGGAGCTTATCGATTCGACCGCTATGCTCAACGGGATAAACGCTCAGCTTTTATCCGTGTTCGGACAAACGTACCCTTGGCAGACTCCGGACCCGGTATTTTACGATCAGACGCCGGAACCCGGCCTCTTCGGAAACTCGCCTTCGCCGACGCCCGAGGATATTTTTTGATTCCTGTTTGCGAAAAATAATGAAGCCGCATGAATTATGTGCAAGCAAAGAATGCCCGGATTATAGTTTCGGGCATTCTTTTTGTACCGGCCAAACGGCACGAATGGGCCGGCATTGCCTTATCGCTTGCCTGTTATTTAACTAACACGGTTTCTGTTCCGGTGGTTTTTTATTCATTCTTTTTGACATAATAAACCGTGTCAGAGGTGATTTATGTGAAAAACAAAGGGCGGCGCGTTATAGCGGGCTTTATATCGGGGCTTTGCAACGGTCTGTTCGGAGCGGGCGGGGGCATAATAGCCGTAATCGCGCTTGAAAAAATCTGCAATCTGGAGCCGAAAAACGCGCATGCGACCGCGCTTGCGATAATGCTTCCCTGTTCTCTCATCAGTATCGTTATCTATTTTTTCAGCGGTGCGCTCGATTGGTCGCCGCTTCCTTTCGTTGCGCCCGCCCTCGCCGCGGGCAGTTTTCTGGGGGCGAAATTTCTGGGCAAAATCAGCGTGAAGTGGCTTAACAGGCTGTTCAGCCTCCTTATGCTGGCCGCCGCGGTGAGGCTGCTGATTTGAACATACTCATTTATATAGTTTCCGGATTTTTATCGGGTATCATCGCGGGAATGGGCATGGGCGGCGGAACCGTGCTCGTTCCCGCGCTTACCATATTCACCGGCTTGTCGCAGCACGCAGCGCAGGGGATAAACATGCTCGCTTTTTTGCCCGGCGCCGTTATTGCGCTTGTTATTCACAGAAAGAACGGACGGGTGGATTTTAAAAGAATCATATCCCTCATTCTGTCGGGCGCCGCGGGGGCGACGGGCGGCGCTCTTATCGCGATGCTGCTTTCGTCCGATCATCTGAAGCGGCTGTTCGGCGCGTTCCTCGCGGTTCTTGCCGTCATTCAATTCATAACCGGCGAAAAACAAAAGTGACCCGCGGCGCCCGCGCGGCAATTAAACTTTTAGTCGGAAAAATCGGAGCCGGAAGGCTTTATGGACTAACATGTATCCCCGTAATTCGGCATCAGTTCCATATATTTCAGGGGAAAACCGAAAATACGACGGCCTTCGGCATTGTTAAAAATTTAATGTGCAGTTGAAAAATATTTATGCTATAATCGCTGTGGACATAATTTTATCAATCTCGAAGGCAGGTGTAAATATTGGGAAGGCTTACATTCAGCGGCGGTTTCCATTTTGACCGTGATGGAAAGGCGCCGACCCGCAATGAATCAGTGCGCGAATTCGTTCCGGAATCCGTAGTGATACCCATGTGCATGCATTTAGGCAAACCGTGCAAACCTTGCGTACAAAAAGGCGATACCGTAAAAATCGGTCAGTTAATCGGCGAGCCGGACGGCTTTTTGGGGGTGCCGGTCCACGCGAGCATCAGCGGCGAAGTGACGGATATCGATTATACTCAGCAGCTTTCCGCCGAACCGATTCTGAGCGTGTTCATAAAGAACGATCACAAAAACGAATGGTATGAAGGCCTTAAGGGGCTCGGCGACGTTGAGAAAGTCGATCCCGATCTTATTATTCCCGCCGTCAAGGAAGCGGGCATATGCGGAATGGGAGGCGCGGCTTTTCCGACGCATATCAAATTGACATTCCCCGAAGGTAAATACTGCGATACCGTAATCGTAAACGGCGCCGAGTGCGAGACTCATCTCACCTGCGATTTCAGGCTGATGATCGAATCGGGAGACAGGATAATCGACGGGCTTAGGGCCTGCATGCGCGCGCTCGGAGTAAAAAAAGGCATTATAGCCGTCGAGGACAATAAGCCCGAAGCAGTCGACAACCTTAAAAAGCTCAGCGAAGGACGCGAGGGAATAGAGGTTAAACCGCTCGTCACAAAGTATCCTCAGGGAAGCGAAAAACAAATCATACAGGCTGTCACGGGGCGTGAAGTCCCCCAGGGCAAACTTCCCATCGACGCGCATGTGCTGGTGATAAACGTTGCGACGGCGGCGGCTGTCGCGGACGCCGTAAAGGAAGGAAAACCGCTTACGAAAAGAATAGTAACGGTAACGGGGTGCGTTAATAAGCCCTCCAACCTGCTTGTTCCGGTCGGAACGACTTTCCGTGATCTGGTGGAGCAGTGCGGAGGATATTCGCAGACCCCCGGGAAAATCGTTGCAGGCGGCGCAATGACCGGCATCTGCGCGCCCGGCGATGAGTTTTCGGTTACCAAGGCGTGCGGCGGAATCGTGGTATTCAACGAAAATGAAGCCAAAAGCCTTGAGGAAAGCCCGTGCATAAAATGCGGCAGGTGCGTGTTCGTATGTCCCGCCGGGCTGAAGCCGTATCTATTGAAAACGTATACCGACGCGGGCGATCTTAACGGAGCGCAGGCTCATAACGTATGTGACTGCATACTTTGCGGATGCTGTTCGTATGTATGCCCGGCTCGCTTATGGCTGACGGCGTCGTTTAAAAATGCCAAGGAGAAAATCGCCTTGGCAGCCAGGAGGTAATAGCGATGAACTTAAGAATTTCTCCCGCTCCGCATATCCGCTCGGCAGTAAGCACTCGTTCGCTGATGCTGGATGTCGTCATCGCGCTGATACCGACGACAGCGGCGGGCATTTATTTTTTCGGTCTTAACGCAGCCGTTACCGTTGCTCTTTCCGTTGCGGCGGCTGTCATATCGGAATATCTGTACCAGAAAATCAGAAAACAGGAACCCAGGATCAATGACCTCAGCGCGGTTGTAACGGGGCTTATTCTCGGTCTTAACCTGCCGCCGTCGGCTCCGTGGTGGCTTCCCGTCGTCGGAAGCGCGATAGCCATAGTTATCGTTAAGCAGCTCTTCGGCGGCATCGGCGACAACTTCTTGAATCCGGCTATGGCGGCGCGCGGCATTTTGCTTGCGAGCTGGTCGCTCAGGATGACGACGTTTTACGCTCCCACGTACTTCAAAAACGTGGATGCTGTAACGACGGCAACTCCGCTCTCCGCGGCTGCTTCCGCCGCGGAAGCTACAAGCTCCGCGACCGGAGCGGCGCCAGCATATCAAATGCCTTCGCTTACGGACCTGTTTTTGGGCAATATGCCCGGCTCCATAGGCGAGGTATGCAAAGCGGCGATACTCCTCGGCCTTATCTACCTTGTCATTCGCAAGGTCATAACCGTCATACCTTTTGTGATGATGATAAGCTTTGCGCTGTTCACCTGGATATTCGGCGGTGACCCGCTTACCGGACTTTTGACCGGCGGCGTCATGTTCGGAGCGGTGTTTATGGCGACCGATTACAGCTCGAGCCCCATGACAATCAAGGGGCAGATGATTTACGCGGCAATAATCGGTTTCATAATCGTTATACTCAGAAAATACGGAAGTTATCCCGAGGGCGTTACCTACGCGATACTTTTGGGCAACATCGCGGCGCCCCTTATCGATAAGTACTCTAAATTGAGGGTATACGGGGAGGTGAAGCCGAATGCGTAAAGCATGGGATATGATTTGGAGGCTCACGCTTATTTGCATCGTCGCGGGGCTTTCGCTCGGCGTAACAAACGAGTTCACAAAGGAACCTATAGCCAAGCAGAACATGATGAAGGAAAATGCGGCGTTTTTGGCGGTGATGACGCCCGATGCCGCGGATTTCAATGAAATCACCGAGCTTGCCGAGGGCATTGACAAAGCGGTCGCAGGAATGAAGGACGGTCAGGCTGTGGGCTATGCGGCTCAGGTCACGGTTCAGGGTTACGGCGGGCCTATTCAGGTCGTAACCGGTATGGACGCGAACGGCGTGATCACGGGGATCAGCGTCGGCGGTCCCGACTTTAAGGAAACCTCCGGCCTGGGCTCAAAAACGAAGGAGCCCGAGTTTACGGATCAGTTCAAGTCCAAAGCGGCGCCTGTTAAGCTCGGGACGGATATTCAGGGCATCTCCGGCGCGACCATCAGCTCCGCTGCAGTTGTCAGCGCCGTCAACAAAGCATGTGAATTCATGAGCGGCCTTCTCGGCATAGCGGTCGAAACGCCCGCCGAAATCGAAGCGTATAAGGCAGTGCTGCCCGGCGCGGTCGACTTTGAGGAAGCGGAAACGGCAGAGGGCGTCGATTTAGCGTTTGCCGGCAAGAAGGACGGTGCCGCAGTCGGCTACAGCGCGCAAGTAACAGTTCAGGGTTACGGCGGACCAGTTGAAGTTACTGTCGGCATGGATATGACAGGTTCCATCACCGGCGTCAGCATAGGCGGGCCCGGATTCAACGAGACGGCAGGCCTCGGCGCCAAGATACAGGAGCCCGCCTTTACGGATCAGTTCAAAGCGAAAACCGCTCCCGTAGCGTTGGGAACGGATATAGACGCCATAACGGGCGCAACGGTAAGTTCAACGGCTGCGGTCACGGGCGTGAACACCGCATGTAAATTCCTTGCCGGGCTTATCGGCCTGGAAACCCAACCCGAAGAGCCTGAGGTCCAGGTTGAACCGCATGTTGCGGTCATGACTCCCGACGCCGCCGAAATCGAGGAAATCGAAGCTGCGGAGGGGATCGACAAAGCGTTCGCCGGGAAGAAGGACGGCGCGGTTGTGGGCTATGCGGCTCAGGTGACGGTTGCGGGCTACGGCGGACCGGTTGAGGTTACGGTAGGCATCGATTTGACGGGAGCCATAACCGGCATAGTGGTCGGCGGCGACCAGTTTGCGGAAACCCCCGGCCTCGGCGCAAAAGTTAAGGAGCCCGGGTTTACAGAGCAGTTTAAAACAAAAGTCGCGCCCGTATCCCTCGGAAGCGATATCGATGCGGTCACAAGCGCGACGGTCAGTTCAACCGCCGTGGTCAAAGCGGTAAATGCCGCTTGTGAATTCATGGCAGGGTTGATTGATTAGGAGGTGTATTATGAAGGAAAAATCTTTGGGCGGCGTTTTTCTTAACGGCATAGTGAACGAGAATCCGACTTTGCGCCTTGTTTTGGGCGTCTGCCCGACGCTCGCGTCCACTACGTCCGCCGTAAATGCTGTCGGCATGGGCGCCGCTGCGACATTCGTTCTTGTCGGTTCCAATTTAGTGATTTCGCTGCTTCGCAAATTCATTCCGGACGGAGTTCGGATCCCCTCGTTCATCGTTGTGATCTGCACGTTCGTTACAATTGTGGAGATGCTGATAAAAGCGTTTGTCCCCACTCTTTACGAGAGCCTCGGCGTATTCATTCCGCTCATCGTAGTCAACTGCATCATATTGGCGAGGGCGGAAGCATTCGCTTCAAAGAACGGCCCCGCGTTTTCGTTTGCGGACGGCATCGGGATGGGCGCGGGCTTTACGCTTGCCATAACCGTTATTGCCGCGATCCGCGAGATTATCAGCGCGGGAACTCTGTTCGGCTTTCACATTCTCCCCGAGGCATTTGAGCCGATGCAGATGATAGGCATGGCGCCCGGCGGCTTTATTACGCTCGGATTGGTTTTGGGCGTCGCCAACTTTTTGACCTCGAGGGCTAAGAAGAAAAAATCCCTGAAAGGAAGTGCGGCATAATGAACGGCAACTTGACGATCGGCAGCATACTGCTTTTTATGGTCAGCTGCGTTTTGAGCAACAACTACATATTTTCCAGGTATCTCGGCTGCTGTCCCTTCCTCGGCGTTTCAAGCAAGGTGGAAACGGCCGTCGGCATGGGCGCCGCAGTTACGTTCGTTATGGGTCTTGCGTCCTTGTTCACATTCCTCGTTTACAAGTACCTGCTTATGCCCCTAAACCTTACCTACCTCAACACGATAAGCTTCATTCTCGTTATCGCGAGCCTTGTGCAGTTCGTTGAGATGTTTCTTAAAAAATTCAGCCCTGTGCTTTATAAAGCGCTCGGCATATATCTTCCGCTCATCACCACCAACTGCGCGGTCCTCGGCGTGACTATCCTCAACATCACGAGCGGTTACGCCACCGACGCCGTGTATGCATCCAACGGCCTTTTATGGTCGGTCCTTAACGGGGTATTCAGCGCGCTGGGCTTTTTGCTGGCGATCACGCTGATGGCGGGCGTCAGGGAAAGGCTTGAGAGCTCGAAGATTCCGGAATACCTCAAAGGGTTTCCGATCTCGCTGATAACGGCGGGCCTTATGAGCGTCGCGTTCCTGGGCTTTGTCGGACTCGTATAAGGGGGGAATGCAAATGGATTATATGGCAATAGTTTACGCGGCCGTGATTTTATCCGGCATCGGTATTGTGTTCAGCGCGGCATTAGGCTACGCGGATAAAAAATTCTCAGTTGAAGTAGATGATCGCGTGGCGAAGGTCAGGGAGGCTTTGGCGGGCGCGAACTGCGGAGCCTGCGGGTACGCCGGATGCGACGCATTTGCGGACGCTCTGGTATCCGGCAAGGCTAAGGTGTCGGACTGCCCCGTTTCCAAGTCAGCGAACGTCGCAAAAGCGCTCGGCGTGAAAAACGAGGAGCAAAAACCCAAGGTAGCGAGAGTATTATGTCAGGGCACCACGGATGCCGCGAAGCCGAGATACGCTTATGACGGCATAAAAAGCTGCAGAGTCGCGGCAGGCATCGCCGGCGGGCCCAAACAGTGCCGTTTTTCCTGCCTCGGACTCGGAGATTGCGAGGCGAAGTGCAAGTTCGGCGCAATCGAGATGCGCGACGGCATAGCTTATATCGATGAAGAAAAGTGCACCGGCTGCACGCTTTGCGTGGCCGAGTGCCCCAGAAACATAATTGAAATGGTGCCCAGGGATTCAACCGTTATAGTGCGCTGCAAAAACACGGACAGCGGAAAACTCGCAAGGGCGGTATGCTCCAAAGCCTGCATCGCGTGTTTGCGGTGCGTCAAAGCATGCAAGTACGACGCTATTAAGGTGGAAAATAATCTTGCGAGGATAGATTACGAAAAATGCACTCGCTGCGGGGAATGCGCTGCTGTTTGCCCGACGAAATGCATAACCATAGAAGGATAACGGATTTACGGGCTTAAGCGCAAACCGCGGCAGGTCCGGATTTGGGGGTGTGGCGCATGCCTTGCGCAAAAAGGCTTATAGTCGCTTTGCTCATATTGGCGCTCCTTGCGGCCGCGGGTTCCGCTTTGGCCGACGCGGGCGGTTTTGCCGGTGATTCGGATTTTGGCGGTTCCGATTTTGATTTCGGCGGAAGCTCCGGCTGGTCGGATTCCGGGTGGGATTCCGGCTACAGCGGCGGCGGCTTCTATATCGGCGGCGGGGGAGGGGGATCTCCTTCCTTCGTCACGGTTATAGTCATAATTGCGGTCGTTATCTATATCATATCGAGGTACGCTAAGAATAAAAACTTCGGGAGAGCTCCGGGAGCGGTGCCGGTATCGGCCCCTGTCGGGATGCCTGTCGATCTTTCAAAGCTTTATGAAAAAGACCCGGATTTCTCTCCCGAAGCATTTCTTCAGATGGTTTCGAATATGTATGTCAAGCTTCAGAATTCCTGGGAGTCCAAGGATTGGGAGCCCATGCGCATGCTTATGACGGACGCTTTATACAGCCAGTTTGCCAATCAGCTTGAAGAGCTCAAGCAGAATGGGCAGACCAACCATGTCGACCGCATAGCGGTGCTCGGAACGAGGATCACTGGTTACTCCCAAACCGAAAGCAATGACGTTTTGAAAGTCGAGGTCAAAAGCCGCATCGTGGATTTTGTTACGGACGATACTACCGGGAAAATAGTCAGGGGCAGCGACACCAGGGAACTGTTCATGACATATGAATATACTCTGATACGCAGCCTCGGCGTAAAGACCGAAGTTAAAGAGGGCGAAAACCGGAGCGTGTGCAAAGCCTGCGGCGCGCCGATACTTCTAAACCAGTCCAACCGGTGCGAGTTTTGCGGAACGCTTATGCGGTCCGACGAATTCAACTGGGTCATCAGCGCAATAAGGGGAATATCACAAAGAAGCGCCTGAGACCATATAGCGTTAGAGTCTGCCCGAGGCTTTTAGGTAAGGCCTTCTAGTGTGGATTTTCCGGAAAACGGGGTGACGGACGGCTGTTTCACGCATCTCGTTTTTTGCGGTTTTTCTTTTTTCTTTCGTATATTTACATGTGTTTTCCGTTTTGCGCTCGGGTCAAAAACCCTATCTTGAGCATTGACATCCGAACGGGGGATGCGTTATACTATTCCTTGCCACGCGAAGCGTGGCCGCCGGGAGCATAGCTCAGCTGGGAGAGCACTTGCCTTACAAGCAAGGGGTCACAGGTTCGAGCCCTGTTGCTCCCACCAGTGGCCCGGTAGTTCAGTTGGTTAGAATGCCAGCCTGTCACGCTGGAGGTCAGGGGTTCGAGCCCCCTTCGGGTCGCCA
>MWCU01000062.1 GCA_002070205.1 Firmicutes bacterium ADurb.Bin182
GTCGGCCTGTTGACGCTGTTTTTCAACGTGCCGATATTTGTGACTGCGCTTGTGATGTTCGGGTGGAAACCTTTGGTCAGGACTCTTGCCGCTTCGGTTTTGTTCTCGGCATTTATAGACCTTTTGTCCCCTTTCATGTTCACGTATACCAACAACGTGCTGCTTGCGGCCGTGTTCGGGGGCGTGCTTATGGGCGCGGGACTCGGCATCATATTCATAAGAGGCATTACTACCGGCGGTACGGACCTTGTTACATTGATACTTCGAAAGCCTTATCCCGGGCTTCAGGCGGGCACGCTGATGATAGTTATCGATTCCGTAGTCGTGCTGATTGCGGTGCTCATATTCCGCGATATAGAGATAGCCCTGTATTCCGCCATAACCATATTCGCTGCCGGCAAGGTGATCGACGCCATCATACAGGGAGTGGATTTTGCCAAAGTGATACTCATAATCACAAAGCGCCCCGACGATATCCTTTTTGAGCTTACAAACAGCATGGGCAGGGGCGTTACGCAGCTTCCCGCAAGGGGAGGGTATACACGCGAGGAAAAAAGCATGCTTCTGACCGTTGCGAGGCGGAGAGAGATTTCGGATACGCTCAAGGTTGTAAAAAAAATCGATCCCGAATCGTTTGTGATTCTATACAATGCCGCCGAGGTTCGCGGCGAAGGTTTCAAGGAGATGGATTTATGACCGAACGACTTTATTACACGGAGAAGACCGAATGCGAAGCTAAGGTCCTTTCATTAAGAAATGCAGAACGGGGATATGAGGTGCTGCTTGACCGGACGGTTATATTTCCCGAGGGCGGCGGACAGCTCTCCGATACGGGTTTTATTGGCGAAGCGAGGGTCCTGCATGCCTCGGAGGACGGGGATGATATATGGCACCTGACGGACAAGCCTGTTGATGAAGGACGAACCGTTCGGGTTGCGGTCGATACGCAAGAGCGGTTCGATCATTCGCAGCAGCATACCGGAGAGCATATTCTTTCCGGGCTCGCAAAAAAAATGTACGGAGCTTTGAACGTCGGTTTTCATATGGCGAAGGATTATGTAACAATAGATTTGGATAAGGCGCTTACGCAGGAGGAGCTTGAGGAGCTGGAGCGTGAAGCCAACAGGGCCGTGCAAAAATGCATCCCCGTAACATCCAGGATAGTTTCGGAAGAGGAGCTTTCGAGTATTCCTCTTCGAAAACGCGCGGAGGGCTTAAAGGGTGAGATACGCATAATCGAAATCGCCGACGTGGATTCGTGTACTTGCTGCGGTACGCACTGCTTAAGCAGCGCGCAGGTGGGCGTTGTGAAAATAACCGCCTTCGCAAAGTATAAGGGCGGAGTCAGGCTGTGGTTCGCATGCGGAATGCGGGCCGTGGAGGATTATCAGAAAAAACAGCGAATTACGGACGCGCTCGCAAAGCGATTCAGCGTTAAAACCGAGGATATCCCGGATTCTATTGAACGCAGGGAGCAGGAACTGAACGAGGTCCGCAGAGAACTGAAAAGCAGGACCGCAAAGGTTGTCGAATATACCGCGAAGGAAGCTCTTATGAAGGCGGAAAGCATAGGAGGCATAAAGCTTATAATCTATCAGTCGGAAGAGTTTAATCAATCCGAGTTGAAGCTTCTTTCCGATAACCTCATATCGGCGGAAAAATGCATCGCTATGCTGTTTGGGACGAAGGGCGAAAATATAGCATATTGCATAGCCTGTTCGGACGGTATAAAACACAGCATGCGCGATATATGCGACGCGGTAAACGCTTTGCTTAACGGAAAGGGCGGCGGGCGGCCGAATTTCTGCCAGGGCAGCGCGCCGAAAAAGAGCGGATTGGATGAATCGCTGGAGCAGCTCGAAAATTATATGAAATCGATGCTTAGGTGACGGTCAGTGATTAGTGGCGAGTGGTTAGTGGATAGTGAAGGTGAAATTTGCCGGAGCAGATTTTTCCGATTTTATGAGCGCAGAACCTAAGTTCGGGAAATATCTCCGGCAATGATAGTACGCTGAAAGATTTTTTATTGACAACACCTTAAGAAACACATATAATAACCATGTTCAAGCAGAAGCTGCCCGCTTCTCACCCGCCGGTCTTCGATCGGGCGCGGTCAAAGGCAAGTTATTTGTGTTTGATTGAAGTGGGTACATCTGTGCCCACTATTTTTTATGGAGGTGTATAATTATCAGCTACCAGGATCTTATGATCAACGAGGAAATCCGTGACAGGGAGGTTCGTCTTATCGACGAAACAGGCAGCCAGTTGGGCATCGTAAGCAACGATGTCGCGCAAAGAACGGCTGCGGAGAAAGGATTGGACCTTGTAAAAATCGCTCCGCAGGCTGTCCCCCCGGTATGCAAGATCATGGATTACGGGAAATATCGTTTTGAGCAGACCAAGCGCGATAAGGAACAACGCAAGAACCAAAAGACGATTGAAATGAAAGAAGTCAGACTCTCGGCGACCATAGATCAACACGACCTTGAAGTAAAAGCGAAAGCTTGCATGAAATTCTTGGGCAACGGCGACAAGGTCAAGGTTTCCATTCGCTTCAGAGGCCGTCAGGCCACCCACGGCGACATAGGACTGGACGTTATGAACACATTCTACGAGATTATTAAGGGTCAGGGGATAATTGACCGCCCTGCTAAGCAGGAAGGACGCAATATGTATATGATATTGGCGCCGAAGAATTAGTTGTATCCATTATACTTTCAGGAGGAGAAATTCCATGCCAAAGATCAAAACCCACAGGGGTGCGGCAAAACGATTCAGTCTTACCAAATCGGGTAAGATCAAAAGAGGAAAAGCTTATAAAAGCCATATCCTGACCAAAAAATCCACCAAGAGAAAGCGCGGTCTAAGGCAGGTCGGTTACATCGCAGCAGCCGAATCCAAAAAGATTCGCGAACTCATACCGTATAAGTAAGGAGGACAACAAACATGGCCAGGATCAAAAGAGCAGTCAATGCCGTTAAAAAACGCCGCAAGGTTTTAAAGCTTGCCAAAGGTTACTTCGGCGCAAAATCAAAGCAGTACCGCGCCGCGTCGCAGCAGGTGATGAAGTCGCTTGCGTATGCGTATGTCGGCCGCAAACTTAAAAAACGCGAATACCGCAGACTGTGGATCGCCCGTATCAACGCAGGCGCAAGGATTTGCGGCACCAGTTACAGCCGCATGATAAGCGGACTCAAGCAGGCGGGAGTGGACGTGAACCGAAAGGTACTTGCGGATCTCGCGGTCACCGATATGAATGCGTTCAAGGAGCTTGTGGACGTAGCCATGTCCGCGAGAGCATAAAAACCGTTTTCACCGGGGGGCTTAAACAAATGGTTTAAGCCCTTTGTTAATAGGGACTGTCCGGAAATGGGCGGGCGATTCGTGAATCGCCCCTACAATAGGTATAACATATCAGCACAACACAACATATTGTAGGGAACGATCCGGGGCGTCTTGTTTTCTCCCTATAAACATTAATCAAAGAAAAGGGATGCTCAAAGTGTCGTTCCGAATTCATATTTTCGGACTGCCAGTCAAAACAAAATTTTTGATGACTTAAAATCAGAAACTATGATATCCCTTAAGTCGGGTTTTTGGAGACGCCATGATAATCGAAAGTACACGGAATGAACGCGTTAAAAACGCCGCTGCCCTGTTTTCCAGGAAAGGAAGACTGGAGCAGGGGTGTCATTTGATCGAGGGAGAAAAGCTTGTCAACGAGGCAATTCTTTCAGGCGCTGTTTTTAAAGAAGCGTTTATAGAGGAAGGCCACGACCCAATGAGGAAAGCGCTCGAAAACGCAGGCGCGAATGTATTTTTGGTCACGCGCGCCGTGATGGAAAAGCTGACTTTTACTAAAACTCCCCAGTATGTTTGCGCGTCGGTCATCACCCCCGAAACGGAAGCGCCCGACGTCTACCCCGCAGGCTTGATAGTCGCGCTAGACGCGGTATCGGATCCCGGCAATTTGGGCACTATTATCCGAACCGCTGACGCTTTCGGAGCTTCCGGCATACTGCTCGGATCGGGATGCGCGGATCCGTTCGCTCCGAAGCCCGTCAGAGCGGCAATGGGCTCCACATTCCATATCCCCGTCTGGCACGGAGAGCTTGACAGGGAAACGGATAAGCTCGCCGAGCAGGGCTTTACACTTGTCTGCGGGCATTTAAAGGGAGAAGAAACACCTCTTTTCCCCGGCAATAAATGTGCTGTGATCATCGGCAACGAGAGCAGCGGCGTCAGCGAGGGAATCGCTATGAAATGCTTCCGGTACAGGCTGACGATGTACGGCAGGGCTGAAAGCCTCAACGCGTCCGTTGCGGCGGGCATTATCATATATGAGTTCTTAAAGGCGATGCGCTAAAGCTGAACGGTCTCATCATAAATCGGCTGATCTATACCCGTAACATCCGCATATTTGTCGAAGATACGGTCCATCTCTTTACGGTACTGCCTTATTTGTCTACTTTTGCCGGAATAATGAAAATTCTAGAAACTTTTCTGAACCGGGTTTTAGCCGTTGTTCTTTTGTGCTATAATTTTAAGATATATTATTGAAGAAAGAGAGGATTTAAATGACTTGGATTGAAGAAATGAGAGAAAACGTTACTTCGGTAGAAGAGCTTGAAAGGCACATCGAATTGACCTGCGCCGAAAAAGAAAGGATAAGGGCAATCACAGACAGGTATCCGATGTCGATCACTCCCTATTATTTGTCGCTGATCGATAAGAACGACCCGCAGGATCCCATACGAAAAATGTGCATACCCTCCGCGTCGGAAACAGACCTTTCCGGAAGCTTTGATACGAGCGGCGAGTATCAAAACACAAAAGTTAAAGGGCTTCAGCATAAGTATGCCCAGACAGCGCTCGTACTGTCCACGAATGTCTGCGCCATGTATTGCCGCCACTGTTTCAGAAAGAGACTGGTCGGCATTTCGGACGCCGAGACAATAAAAATGCTCGATCATATCGCGGACTATATCGAGCAGCACAAGGAAATTGATAACGTGCTCATATCGGGCGGCGACGCGCTCATGAACAGCAATCACATTATCGAACGGCTGCTGCAGCGCCTGACGCACATGGACCATTTGAATTTTATCAGAATAGGCAGCCGCATTCCCGTCGTGCTTCCCAGCAGGATATACAAGGATAAAGAGCTTCTCGGAATTTTGAAACGCTACGCCGCAAACAAGCGCATATACCTTGTCACCCAATTCAATCATCCGCGGGAGCTGACTCCCAAAGCAAGGCTCGCGGTTGAAAGATTGCTGTATAACGAGGTGATCGTAAGCAACCAGACAGTCCTTTTGAAGGGAGTCAATGACGATCCGGACACGATGGCGGAGCTCATGAACAGGCTTACGCGCTGCGGCGTCGTGCCTTATTATGTATTTCAGTGCAGGCCTGTTACCGGAGTCAAAGCGCAGTTTCAAATTCCGCTTCTCAAGGCGTCCCGGATAATCGACGAAACGCGTTCAATGCTCAACGGGCACGCGAAACGCTTCAAGTTCGTAATGTCCCACGAAGGCGGCAAAATCGAAATTATAGGTGTTCTTAAAAACAGCGATATGGTTTTTAAATACCATCAGTCCAAAGATATAAAGGACAGCGGACGAATGTTCATTCAGACCGTTAAGGACGATCAATGCTGGCTGGATGAGGTTTACGAGCTGTAACCGTTAATCAAGCCATCCATTTCGGCTTCAATCCTGCTCTTCGCAGCATTTTGTACAGTTTAGGCAGCGGCAGGCCGATAATCGTAAAGTAATTGCCTTCGACACTTTTCACAAACAAGCTCGCAGGTCCCTGTATGCCGTATGCGCCCGCTTTGTCCATGGGCTCACCCGTTTTGATATAGGCCTTGATCTCATTATCCGTCAGCTTTTCAAATGTGACGCGGGTAACATCGTAATCGGCAAATTCGCAGTTGTCCGATATGACGGCAATCCCGGTATAAACGAGATGGGTTTTCCCGCTGAGTTTTTGTAAAATCGAGAAGGCGTCTTCGGCGTCCTTCGGCTTGCCAATTACTTCGCCGTCAAGCACAACGACAGTGTCGGAGCCTATGACACAGCAGTCCGTCCGCCCTTTTTTTACTGCGCAAGCCTTTGACAGGGAAAGCTTCTTTACAAGTTCGGAGGGCGAATTTGCGCTGATATTCTCGTTTGCGTCGCTTACGATAACGTCAAACTCAAATCCTGAAATATCCAAAAGTTCGCGCCTTCGCGGTGATCCTGACGCCAATATCAAACGCATATGCTCTCCCGGGTTATAAAAAATCAAGCCAAGGCGTATACCTTAAGAAAACTTTTACGGGGTCCGGCCGTCAATTTCGGAGCGTGTCCTTTGGTCCGCCGTCTATTAGGTTATCATAACCGGACGGTCGTTTCAATTATGCGGCGGTTATTTTCCCATAAATTGGTCATAATAGGGTTAAGAACCAATAACGGGGGAAATTATGTTCGGTTTCAGAGATATTTTTACCGAAAGTATCGGCATCGACCTTGGTACGGTAAATACGCTCGTAGCGGTGAAGGGAAGCGGGATAATACTTCGCGAGCCCAGCGCCGTTGCGCTTTCGACGGGAAGAAAAAGAGAAGTCGTCGCTGTGGGAAGCGAGGCTTTGCTTATGCTCGGCAGAGCTCCCGGCAGCGTTTATGTAGAGCATCCGCTGAAGGACGGCGTGATCGCGGATTATTATCTCGCCGAAGCGATGATCCGCCATTTTATCGATAAATCGCTCGGCAGAAGACTGCCGGGAGTCAGCGTCAGGGCGGTGATTTGCGTTCCGGGCTGCGTGACGGACGTAGAACGCAGAGCTGTCGAATCTGCCGCAAAAGGAGCGGGAGCAAAGGAAGCATACCTTATGGATGAGCCGGTAGCGGCGGCAATGGGGGCGGGATTGCCTGTAGACGACGTTATGGGAACCATGATCGTCGACATCGGCGGAGGCACTACCGATGCGGCCGTAATCGCGCTCGGCGGAATTGTGGTAAACGGTTCGGCGCGCGCGGGCTGCAGGCATTTGGACGACGCGATAGTTCAATTCATGCGAAGGGAATACGGCATCGCCATAGGCTCGGGCACCGCAGAACAAATAAAGCTTGCTCTGGGCTCGGCTGTACCGGGAAAATCCGGCATGTTTGAGGTTTACGGAAGGAATTTGGATTCGGGCCTTCCCAAGACTTTGATAGTCAGCGCGTCCGAAATATATTCGGCCATGAAAAAACCGGTCGCGGCGATACTCAGCGTCATCCGCGACACGCTCTCGCGCACCCCGCCCGAACTTGCGGGCGATATTATGGAGAGAGGCATAGTATTGACCGGGGGAGGCGCTCTTCTTGACGGCATGTGCGATTATATTTACCGGGAAACGGGCTTGAGCGCAAGAGCCGCAGACAATGCGCTCGATTGCGTGGCGCTCGGCGCTTTGGATGCAATAGAGAATTTCCGGGTTTACCGCGACAGCTCCAAGGTGCGCTCCGCGGTATAAATGAAACTAAAGTGTCGAAGAAGTCTGAATAGACTTCTTCGAATTTTACACGCTTTGCCTAAAATTGAAGATTTTCGGGCGGTCCGAGCGAATATTTTCGCGGGGAGCTGCAAAGAACGATTGTCTGAAACAAAGATTTCAGACTACCTTTCGGATTTCATCCGTTTCACCGTACATGCCGCTGAAGCCGGATTTAAAATCAAAGGGTTCCGACCCCTTGATAATCCCCGAGAGGTGGTTTTTGATAGTCAGGGACTGTCCGAACAGGGCAGTCCCTTAGCGTTGACGGATTTTAGTTTGATGTTAATCCTTGGCTCAGGTACATATACAGGTTAATTTACTGTGACGTTTTTTCGCAAAACTTGCTTCACAAGGCTCGGGTGATTATAATAAAGTAGCATAATAATGCGACAGTTACGCTATTTGGAGGAGGAAAGGATGCGCAATTTATTGAGCAACAAGCCGCTGCTTATTGCGATAGCCGCAGTTGTCATACTGGGGATCCTTGCGCTCAGCTCTTCCGCCGACCGAATGCTGACATGGGTCGAGAGCACGGCCGGTTCCGTTATGCAGCCCGTGCAGACGTTTGCTTCCGGCAGTTCAAACGCAATCATTCGCTTCGTGCAGGACCTTTTTAATACTACGGACGCGGACAAGGAAAACCAGCAGCTTAAAATACGCATTGCGCAGCTTGAGCAATACGAGGCGGAACTGCAGCAGCTTAAATCCGAAAACCGGAGATTAAAGGAACTGCTTAATTACGCCGAGACGATAGGTGAGGATGAATTTATAACGGCGAATGTGATAGGGAAAAATCAGGGCGTATGGTTTAACTCTTTTACCCTTAATGCCGGCCGTAACCACGGAGTCAAGAAGGACATGCCGGTGGTCAACAATATGGGTCTGGTAGGCCGGGTCACGGACGTCGGAGCGACATGGTGCAAAGTCAGAGGCCTTATCGATGCGAAGATGAACGTAAGCTGCCTGGTCGAACGTACGCGGGACAACGGCATGATAAGGGGCACGATATCCCCCGATAACAAAAGCGGCATGCTGGAGCTTTATTATCTTCCCGCGGGCAGCGATCTTGTGCCGGGAGACAAGATAATAACCAACGGAATCGGCGGAATCTACCCGAAAAATATAATGCTGGGCACTGTAATCGAAGTGACCCGAACCGTTGAAGGAGAAAAAACAGACCATAATGCGGTTGTTCAGGCAAGCGTGGATTTTACGAAACTTGACGAGGTTATGATAATTACGGGGATCCCTGAAGTGTCCGCGGCGGAGGAATAAATGCGTAAATTCGCTATCTTTTCCAGCGTATTGCTATGCATATATCTTGATTCGATTTTCTTTGACCGAATCAATCTCTACGGCATCCGCCCCGATTGCATGCTTGCGCTTATCGTTGTGTTCGGCATACTTATGGGAAGCCTGCCGGCTGCGGTGATCGGCACTGCGGCAGGACTTGTCACGGATATTTTTTTCGGGGAATCCGTGGGATACAACGCGGCATTATTCCTTATCTTAGGAATGGCGGCAGGTTTTTTTTACAGGAAGTATTATGCCGATAACCTGATAATACCGGCGCTGACGGCAGGTCTTGCGGCGCTGTCCAAGGAGCTTGTAAACGCCGGGATCGTCTTTTTGTCGGGCATCAAATTCAGCTTTACCGTAATGTTTCTCCGTTACATTTTGCCGAGTTCATTGATGACAGCAGTTTTATGCATAATCGCGATACCGGTGCTGAAACCCGTTTTAAGCGGCCAATACAAAAAAACTGAAAGGAATTTTTTTAGGTTGCGCAAATGAAGAAGCCTTTCGGAAGATTCATAATACTCGTAGTAGCGATGCTTTTGATGATGAGCGCGCTCATTTTTCAGCTGAGCACTTTGACGCTTGCGCAGGGGCATGAATTGACTGAAGAATCCGATAAAAAGCGCTTTCGCACCGAGCCTGTCAAGGGGATGCGGGGAAAGATAATGGACAGGAACGGCGTTGTACTGGCGTACAGCAAAACCTGCTATAACGTAGAGTTCATGAGGGATCCGGAGCAGCTTACAACTACGGACAGCGCGCTGTATACCGATTCAATCATAAAGGCAATCGATATAATAGAGCGTTACGGCGGAAAAACCATCGATAAATTTTATATCAGAGCCGATGAGAACGGTCAGCTTTATTATGACTGGCGAGTCGAAAGCGAGGCGGCCATAAAGGCGAGATATAAAAATTTCTGCGACGCGATGGGATTTCCCATTCCCGAAGATGCGCAGGACGATATGTCCAAATGGAAATCGGCCGAGGACGCTTACCTATATCTTCGCAAGTCCTGGCAGATACCCGAAAGCATGCCCTTTGAAGAGGCGGTCAAGATCATGTCGATAAGACAGGAAGCCGTTTTAAACGGATGGCAGGCTTATCTGCCCGTCACTATTGCCTATGACGTGAGCCTTGACGCCGTCGCCGAGATAGATATGATGGCTGACGAGCTTTACGGCATCAAAACGTCGGAGAGCACGACCCGCGTTTATCCGAGGGGAACGACGGCGGCTCATATAGTCGGGTATCTGAGCCGGAGCGCCGATGAGGAAATGGTAAAGACCAAAGGGTATTCATATGAGGACATGATAGGCGTTGCGGGCGTTGAAAGCTATATGGAAAGCTACCTTACCGGAGCAACCTCCGAAAGGCAGGGAACAAGGACTTATGAAGTAAATAAGTACGGCAGCGTGATACGCGAAATGGGCGAGACGCCGGCGACCGACGGAAACGACGTCATGCTTACAATGGATATACGGCTTCAAATCGCGACGGACAAGGCGCTTGAGAACGTTATACGCTACATAAATGAAAAGGAACAGCGGCTTATCGAGGAGGATAAGAAGCTGCCCGATGATCATCCCGGTAAAAAATACAAAGATTACGACTCGATAGATCTCGCGAAGACAGGCAGCATCGTTGTTATGGACGTCAATACGGGGCAGGTGCTCGCCATGTCCTCTTATCCTTCCTTCGACCCCAATATGTTCATAAGGGGGCTCAGCCCGGAGGAAGCGGAACTGCTTTTTGACAGCGAATACGCGGCGGAGACGACGCCCATGCGAAACAAGGCGATATCCGCAAAAAGTGCTCCCGGTTCCATTTTTAAAATGGTAACGGGGCTTGCAGGCTTGATGGAGGGCGCGGTCGGATTGACGGAACAAATAGACGATCTGGGTCCGTATTACGTGACCGATGAAAACGGCGAGCCCATCAAGGCCAACGCGCCGAGGTGCCACACCAAGCACCCGGAGAACCATGCCGATCAGGATATTATTATGGCGCTGACCAACTCATGCAACTATTATTTCTTTACCGTTGCTGAGCGCCTCGGAATCAATAAGCTGGACGACTGGGCGGGGAAGCTCGGCCTCACGGCGCCTACGGGCATCGAATTGCCGGGCGAGGCTACCGGAATGGTGGGCGGACAAAAGGTCCTTTTTGACAACGCGCTTCCCTTAAACAAACAAAAGACCAGTATGCCCCGGCTCGTATATGATCTTTTATGCGAGAGGCTGAAGTACTACGTAACGTACAGAAGCATGGAAGTCGATGAGGATGCCATAAAGAGATGCGCCGAAAAGCTTATGAAGCTGCAGGACGGCTCCCTGACAGGAAAAGGAGCCGAGGTGCGCCGCATACTGAGCGAGGAGCTCGGAATACCCGAAGGAATAACGAGCGTTCAGCCCTGGACAAACGAGATCACATCCATGCTTACCGAATTGCAGTGGAAGCCGACCATCACGGTCCGCTCGGGAATCGGCCAGGGAGTTACGCTCGTCACGCCTGTTGCCGTGGCAAGATACGCGAGCGCCATCGCAAACCGGGGAACCGTTTTTGACGCTCATATCGTTGACCGCATACTTGACAGCAACGGAAAGCTTGTCAAGCAGGTCGAGCCGAGCGTGTATAATAAAATCGAAGCCCCGGGCGAGTATTGGGACGCTATCCATAGGGGCCTTCAGGGCGTGGTGTCCCCAGAGGACGGAGGCACCGCGGCGGAGGCTTTTTCGGATGAGTTTGTAGAGGACGGATATCTTGAACTTATAAGCGGCAAGACGGGCACGGCGCAAACCTCTACCGCGAATCAGATAGATATTGAAAACACCTCATGGTTTATAACGTTTACCCCGCGCGAAAAGCCCGAGATCGCAATCGTCGTATGTATACCCAACGGATTTTCGGGCTCATCCAGCGCGCCGGCAGTCGAGGAGATAGTACGATATTATATCGACAGGAGCCGGAGCAGTGCGCCGGAGAACCTTGCGGACGTAAACGCAATGGTCCCGTGAGCGGGGTCTGCTTTGAAAAGCGTGTCGAAGAAGTCTAAATAGACTTCTTCGAGTTCTACACATCCCGTGAAACAAAGGTTTCACTCGACCTAAAATCATTTCCGGGCGGTCCGTGCGAAAAGGCTTTCGCGTGGGTGTGTAAGTACGGTTGGTTGTAAGGACGGTTTTAGAATCGTCCTTTTTATCAGGGCCAAAATATGAATTTGCAAGGCTTGCCGTATTTTACAAGTGCGGATATAATGTGATAGCAAAACAGAAAGGTGAGTTATGCGGGAAAGCAAAAAGGCGAAACAGGAAAGACTAAGCGAAGCGCTGGCCCGTTTAAACGCGACGTATCCCGACGTCAAGCCGATGCTTGAATACAGGACCGCATTTGAACTGCTCGTTGCCGTTATTCTTTCCGCGCAGTGCACGGACAAGCAGGTAAACAAATGTACGCGGGAGCTTTTTGCGAAGTACTCCGCGCCCGACGACTTCGCAAAGCTTCCCGAGCAGGAACTGTTCGGATACATAAGAGGCTGCGGTCTGTATCAAACAAAGGGCAGGAATATAATAAAAGCCGCGAAAATGATTGAGGAGCTCTATGGAGGGGAAGTGCCCCGCACGCGCGAGGAATTGATGAAGCTGCCGGGCGTCGGCAGAAAAACAGCAAACGTGGTGCTTGCAAACGCGTTCAACGTCAACGCGATCGCGGTGGATACGCATGTGTTCAGGGTAGCGAACCGCATAGGTTTCGCAAAGGCTTCCGACGTTTTGAATACCGAAAAGCAGCTGATGAAGAATATACCTGAGCGGATGTGGTCAAAAGCGCATCATTGGCTGATTTATCACGGCAGAGGGGTTTGTTCCGCGCGCAGCCCCAAATGCGGCGATTGCACATTGAATACGGTATGCGAAGAATACCGCCGCGCAAAAAAACGATGACCGCCCTTTGCGGATGACGGAGGCGACATGCAGTTTATCGATAAAGCGAGAATATTCATAAAGGCGGGCAACGGAGGTGACGGGCACGCGTCCTTCCGCAGGGAGAAGTACATCGCCAAAGGCGGTCCCGACGGCGGTGACGGAGGCAAGGGCGGCGATGTGGTATTTGTCGCTGACGAGGGTAAAAACACGCTGCTTGACTTTAAATACATGCGCCATTACAGGGCGAAAAACGGGGAAAACGGAAAAGCTCAGCTGCAGACCGGCAAAAACGGGGAGGACATGATAATCAAGGTTCCCGTCGGAACTCTTGTTAAAGAGGTTTCGAGCGGGCGCGTTATCGCGGACATTAATAAGCCGGGGAAGCAAAAGATCATTCTGCACGGAGGAAGAGGGGGGAAAGGGAACGCTAGGTTCGCGACCCCCACAAGGCAGGCGCCGCGTTTTTTTCAGCCGGGGCAGAAAACAGCAGAGTATGAGGTTGAACTCGAGCTTAAGGTCATAGCGGACGCGGGCCTTATCGGCCTGCCGAACGCCGGCAAATCCTCGATACTTTCGGTACTTACCTCGGCAAGGCCCAAGATAGCCGATTATCATTTTACAACGCTCTCTCCGAACCTCGGCGTTATGGAGCGTTATAACAGGACGTTTGTGCTCGCCGATATACCCGGCCTTATAGAAGGCGCCTCCGAAGGCGCCGGACTCGGGCATGATTTTTTGAGGCACATCGAGCGGACAAAAATGCTTGTTCACGTAGTGGATGTTTCCGGAAGCGAAGGCAGGGATCCCGTGCAGGATTTTATAAAAATCAACGAAGAGCTCGTGCGCTACAGCCGGCGCCTTTCTGAGCTTCCGCAAATAGTTGCTGCGAATAAAATGGATATTGCGGGCGCCGGGGAGAAATATGAGCGCTTAAAAGGCGCGCTTGAGGAAACGGGCGTAAAAGTATTTCCTGTAAGCGCGGCAGCAGCTGCGGGATTTGACGCTTTATCCGCCGAGATCGTTAAAATATTGGATACGATTCCCGAGAATTACGAATTTTTAGAAGAGGAATTCGAGGAACGGCCGGAATACGAAGACGGATTTAAAATAGACATGGACGACGGCGTATATGTAGTCAGCGGCGGTACCATAGACCGGATACTTAATACGACTTATGCGGATGATGAGGAATCCATGCGCAGATTTCAGAAGCTGCTAATAGCGGAGGGCGTAATCGCGGCGCTGAAGGAAAAAGGAGCCGCGGACGGCAGTACGGTGCGAATGGGAAACTGGGAGTTTGAATTTATGGATTGATCCTCAGGCATGATCCGCAGAAAAAGGAGGGAATCATGATTACCGGCAAACAGCGCTCACGGCTTCGGGGCATGGCGAACGCTCTCGAGCCCATATTTCAGATAGGCAAAGGCGGAATAGGAGAAAATCTTGCAGAGCAGGTAAGCCTTGCTTTGGAAGCACGCGAATTGGTAAAAATAAGCGTTTTGGATACGGCCGATATCTCCGCCCGTGAAGCCGGGGACATTTTGGCAAAAAGACTGGGCGCCGAAGTGGTACAAAGCATAGGGAGAAAGTTTGTATTGTACCGCAAATCCAAAGAGAATCAACGTATAGTGCTGGATTGAGCTTCAGCCTTGCACTTCGGTTTCAATAACGTCCGAAGGATGGTTGAGCCAGAACGAAATGCCCGCGAAACCGGCACATGCCCCCGCGATCATGCGGTAATAGAGCGTATACTCCGTTGCGAAGGAAAGCGCGAACAGAGCGGCGGCGGCTATCAGATATCTTCCCGCTCGGCCGGCTGAAAAGGGAAGCGCCTGCGCGGTACGCAATTTTTGTTTTGCGGTCTCCTGCTCTTTTAGAATTTTTTCCTCCATTTGCCCGGTATCGGCGAACAGGCCGAGTTTTTCGGCGTACTCAAAAATCACTTTAGGCTCGACCAGACGGAATTTTACTTCATTGAGCCTTTTGGAAAAGGCTTTCGCATCCGCCGTGATCTCGCTGGAAGAAAAGAGAAGGATTTTGCTTAAAAACCTTCTTCGCGCCGCTTGATACGCTTTGAGCAGAACGTTGCTGTCCACAGGCGTCACCTGCTGCACGGTATATAAAAGGCAGGGCTGCATATCCATCGTCAGCTCGTTCTGAACTATTTTCATTCCGTCCAGCAGCGGAGCGCATCTTTTCGCAAGAGAGTAAAATTCGGATCTGGGCATCAATATCATCTGTTCGGAAAGGCAGTCATGCTGAAGCCTTCTGTGCTCTTTAGCTATGAATTTATCCAGGCGTATGCTGCTTATGAGCTGCGCCGCGACGCAAAACATCAATAGGGCAATAACGGTAAGGATTATGCTCAGGACCTTATTGTGAACCATATATAAAAACCACAGGTAGCATGAAGCGGCAAAAACGAGCCGCAGCGCGAAAAAATCAAAAGCGCGGGCTATCACGGAACGTCCGCGGTACATTTTCTTTTTATAATAACGCAGTATCCTGTTCCTGTCTTTCATGGTTTCCTCCCGTCAAAAGAAAGCTATATATTTATTTTTTCCCCAGTTTCGGCTTTCATACTTCAAAAGTGCAAGAAAATGGAAGTGTAATAAATCTTTGTTATTGGCAATAATCGGTCTATACGACGGAGGAGGCAATTATGAAATACACGGATGATGAAATAGAGCTGATCGATATTAACGATATTCGGGTATCGGACAGAACAAAACCATCCCTTCTGCGGCGGATGAATGCTTGGATCCGCGGGGAGGGGCCGGATATTCAGCCGGGAGAGCCTATGCTCGGCAGCAGGTTATCGAGGAAACAGCGGCAGCAGATAAGGGATGCGCTCCAAAGCTGGAAGGACGCGGTCGCGTATTTTGAGAACGTAGATGACCCCGAATTGATCGAATATGCGGTTTATGAAATGGAAGCGGCAAAACGCAGATATATATTTTTACTCAAGAACTCCCATATGATATAATAAACAGAAATGGAGGTGTAATTTTCCATGCTGTTTACGGTCCTGTCCGTGATATTGGCGTTCGGCGCGGGATTGCTTCTTCTGTTTATTGCCGGCAAAGTGTTGAAAATATCGCTGAAAATCATTTGGAAGCTCGTTATCAATGCGCTTGTCGGCGCGGTTATAATAATACTTTTCAATCTCGTCGGAGGATTGTTCTCCCTGTCGATACCCATAACGCCGCTTAATGCGCTGATCACCGGCTTTTTAGGTATCCCCGGCGTCATTTTGCTTATTATTCTTCAGTTTATTCTTTAAAAATGAGCATACTCCACGTCGATCTCAACTCGTTTTTCGCTAACTGCACGATAGCGGCAAGCGGAGGAAAATACTCATTCGATACGCCGCTTATTATTACGGGCGAGCCCGATAAAAGGCGCGGCGTGGTTCTTGCGGCAACTTATCCGGTCAAAAAAAAAGGCGTGAGCGCAGGAATGCCTATTATCAAGGCGCTTGAACGCTGCCCTGAAGCGATACTGGCCAAGTCAGAATTCCGTCTTTACGAAAAGTATTCGGACAAATTCATAAACATCCTTTCCGAATATTCTCCTGTCGTTCAGCGCTATGGCATCGATGAGGCGTATTTGGACTATTCCGGGTGCGAGCATTTATTCGGAACGCCCGAGCAAGCGGCAAACTCAATCCGTGAACGAATCAAAAAAGAACTCGGCTTAACGGTTTCCGTAGGTGTCGGGAATTCCATGATAATGGCCAAAATGGGTTCGGATTATAAAAAACCCGACGCTGTCACGGTATTGGACGATGAAAAGTGGATGGAACTTATATGGCCGCTTCCCGCAGGCCGCCTGATGTATGTCGACAGTTCGACCAAAAACCGGTTATCCGCGCTCGGTATAGTCTCCATAGGCGATCTCGCGGCGGCCGATCCGGAATTTTTAAAAACGCAGTTCGGCGTCAGCGGCCTTAATATGTGGGAAAACGCTCACGGAAGGGATAAAACCCAAATCTCCTCCGAACCTTCGCGCGCACAGGGGGTGAACTGCTCCATGACGCTTCCCGAGAATATCACAAATACGGATGATCTGGATGCGGTATTGTTGCTGCTTGTTGAAAAGGCGGCATACCGCATGCGCTGCATCGGGATGCGCGCAGGGCTTGTCGGCGTGCAGCTTAGGTTTTCGGATTTTTCGGAATGCAGCCGCCAAGTTTCGCTCAGCGTCAATACGGACGTCACCGACGAGCTGTTTGAAGCGGCGCGTCCGCTGTCCCGGGCGCTTATGCGCGGCAAACCCGTGAGGCTTGTCGGAGTGCGGCTTTCAAAGCTTCAGGCGGCGGAGCAGACATCCCTTTTCCCCGACCCCGGCCGCGAGAGGGCGAGAAAAAGGGATATCTGTATGGACGAGCTGCGCAAACGATTCGGAAACGGGATAATCAAAAGAGCAAGCACTTTGAAACCCATGCTTTTTGATGACGAATAGTCATATTCAAATCAGCCGTTTCCTTTTATGGTCTTAAATGCTTTCAAACGTCCGGTTTTTGAAGTATAATGATATGAATAAGAATTATTTGCATATACAGGAGGAATATACATATGACAAACCCGAGCCCGGGATTTGATCTGTTTAATACAGGCATTTATATCCGCTGGTACGGCGTATTGATGGCGCTGGGCATTTTGCTTGCGGTGTTTCTTGCGACATATCAGGCAAAACGCAAAAATATGCATGAGGACACGGTCCTTGATCTTTGCCTCGTCATAATCCCGTTCGGGGTGGTGGGAGCAAGGCTTTATTATGTTTTATTCGAGCTTGAAAGGTATCTTGCGAACCCGATAGAGATCCTCTATGTATGGGAAGGCGGATTGGCTATATACGGAGCTGTTATAGGGGGGCTTATCGGAGCCGTTATTTTCTCTTTGAAAAGGAAAATCAGATTTCTAAAACTCGCCGACCTTGTGGCTCCGGGACTTGTGCTGGCTCAGGCGATAGGGAGATGGGGCAACTTTTTCAATCAGGAAGCTTACGGTCCCCCGGTAACTGACCCGAATTTGCTTTGGTTTCCGTACGCTGTCAAAATAGACGGCCTGCATTTCTTTAACGGCGCCGTATGCAATTGCGAATATTCCGTTCATATGGCGACTTTCTTCTATGAATCGTTATGGTGCTTTTTGATATTCCTGTTTTTATGGTTCGTTATGAGAAAACGCGCAAAACATGACGGCGACCTGTTTTTGTGGTATGTCATGCTGTATGCGTTCGAGCGGATGTTCCTTGAGGGGTTGAGAGGGGACAGCTTATGGCTTATTAAGCCCGGTCAGGGTTTCGGCGGTATTCGCGTATCGCAGCTTTTAAGCGCGCTGCTGTTTGCTGCCGTGCTGATTTTCTTCGTTCTGAGAAAACTAAAGGAGAAGAAGGAAGGAAGGCTTTTATGGCCTTCTCCCGAACAAAAGGATGACGCCTTAAGCGAAGCGGACGGCGACGCTTCAAAAGAAACCGAGGACGGGGAAAGTCCGCCGGAGGAGCGGGAAGAAACGAGCGAAAATAAAGACGGCGAAGAACGGGAAGATGAAAAGGATAAGGATTGATTTTAAAGGAGAATTATGCGGAATTTGACGATGATGACGGATCTGTACCAGCTCACAATGATGTACGGATACTATAAACACAACATGAGCGACAACCTTGCGGTATTTGACCTGTTTTTCAGAAAGCCGGAGAGATTCAGCGCTTATGCGGTAATGGCGGGCACGGAATCCGTTATCGAATACATCAACAACCTCCATTTTGACGATGAGGATATTTCATACTTAAGATCGCTTGATCTTTTTGACGAACAGTTTTTATCTGCTCTTAAGCGGCTTCGCTTTACGGGCGAACTGTATGCCATGAAGGAGGGCACGGTCGTATTTGCCAACGAGCCGCTGATAAGGGTCAAAGCGCCGATCATTCAGGCTCAGCTTATCGAAACCGCCCTTTTGAATATCATCAACCATCAAACACTGATTGCCACTAAAGCCAGCCGCGTCACGTACGCCGCGGGCAAGGATATCGTGCTGGAGTTCGGGCTTAGGCGCGCACACGGTCCTGACGCGGGAATATACGGCGCCAGAGCGGCAGTCATCGGCGGATGCAAAGCTACAAGCAATGTAATGACCGGCCAAATGTTCGGTATTGATGTCAAGGGTACTCATGCTCACAGTTGGGTTATGAGCTTTCCGGATGAACTGAGCGCGTTTCGGGCTTATGCGGAAGTATTCCCGGACAGCTGTCTGCTGCTGGTCGATACTTACGATACCCTTAGAAGCGGCGTACCGAATGCCATAAAAGTATTTGACGAGCTTAAAGCAAAAGGCTTCAGGCCTGTCGGGATCCGTCTTGATTCGGGGGATCTTGCTTATCTTTCAAAAAAGGCAAGGTATATGCTGAATGAAGCGGGGCATTACGACGCGAAGATTTTTGCGTCCAGCGACCTGGACGAATACGTGATCCGCGAATTGAAGGCCCAGGGCGCGTGCATAGATGTTTGGGGAGTCGGAACGAAGCTCATCACCGCCGACGGACATTCGTCCCTCGGCGGAGTATATAAGCTCGCCGCGGAGGAGAGCGGCGGTTCCCTGATCCCAAAGATGAAATTAAGCGATAAAAGAATCAAAACCACGCTTCCGGGCTATAAGAAGGTATTTCGTTTTTACGATAAGGACGGTATGGCAATAGCGGACCTTATCGCGCTTGAGGGAGAAGTTTTCAACGGCAGCGAGCCTTTGAAGCTTTATCATCCGGAAGAGCCGTATAAGACCATGACAATAGTCGACTTTTCGGTACGCGAGCTTCTCGAGCCGGTATTCATAGGCGGTAAACAGGTATACAGGTCTCCCGATATCATGGAAATCCATAACTACGCTCAGGAAGAGCTCGCTACTATATGGGAAGAAACCAAAAGGCTGCTGAACCCGCAGGAGTACAAGGTAGACCTTTCCGATAAATTGTATGATTTGAAAAAACAATTGACCAAGCAGTATACCGGCGGAGTATGAAAGCGCTCACAGGCATAATCGGCATCATGCTTTTTCTTGCCATTGCGGGCTGCGCGGCGCAAAGGCCGGTTTTAATACCGGAAAGGACAGCCCCCGCGGAAACGGCGGCGGTTCCGTCTCCCGTTTTGACCCCGCCCCCGCAGGCGGAAATTGAGGCGGAGGCGTCCGGCGGGACTGCGGCACCTCAGAATATTGACAGGCTTGGCCTTGAAATAAGGGACGAAAATCATTTTGAGCGGTATATCTCTTATCATGATATTGCTGTATACGGGCAGGACGGTTTTTTCTATATGGACGGCATAATAAAAAACGATTATCCGGATACCCTTGTTTGTGTGCTGGATATTTGCTTTTACGACGGGCGGGAAGAAATAGCCGTTGCACGCGTACATGAGGGAGACGGCAGCAGCCTTTTAATGCTTGAGCCTGGCGAAAACAGGATATACGCCGATATTAAAACGGATATACCGGTTACGATGCTTGAGTTCGAGTTTAAAACGGTTGGCGCGCCGGTGGCGCCGCTGAAAGAAAAATCATAGGGATTTGTGCAGAGGTGTGGGTATGAGAAAGAAAAACCGATTGATAATATCAGTAATCGCGCTCATCCTTTTATTGGGCTTCGTTATTTCGCTCATATTCGGCGTTATTTATTGGGTGCTTTAAGGAGGACAATATGCGCTACTCGCGCCAGATCATGATGAAGCAAATCGGAGAATCGGGACAGGACCGGTTAAAAAACAGCTCCGTTTTAGTTGTCGGCGCAGGCGGGCTCGGTTCTTCTGCCCTATATTATCTTGCGGCGGCGGGAGTCGGAAGGATCGGGGTTTTGGATTATGACGCCGTATCGCTGTCCAACCTGAACAGGCAGATTTTGCACTTCACTTCCGATATCGGCTCCGAAAAAGCATATTCCGCAACGCAAAAGCTGAGCTCTTTGAACCCGGAGATCACGCTTGAGCCGCATGTGGTCCGGCTGGCCGAAGAAAATGCGGAAGAACTTTTCAGCGGTTATGATATCGTCGTAGCCGCGGTGGACAGCGTTTCAGTAAGGCATATTATAAACAGAACATGCGTAAGATTGAAAAAAACTATGGTGGAAGGCGGGATCGAGGGTTTCCGCGGAATGATACTGTGCGTTAAGCCGGGAATCACTCCGTGCTATCACTGCGTTTACCGCGATACTTTTCTGGATGAGGGCGCCGTGGGCGTTGTCGGCGCGACAGCGGGCATCATAGGCTCGCTTGAGGCAATGTGCGCGATTCAGATCCTTTTGGGGATCGACAGGGAACTCGACAACAAGCTCATATATTTCGATGCTCTGACCATGACGCTCGAACATATATCCGTGAAGCGCGATGAACAATGCCCCGTATGTTCCGGAAGCGCGGAACCCTGATAATATATTTTCAAAAATATTAAAATTATGTTGCAATTTGAATTTCCTAAGCGTATAATTGAAAAGTCGGCATACGATAATCTAAAGGAAAGGCGGGCTGAAATATGACCAGCGGAACATTCTTTCACAATTTAAGCAGTAAATATTTGGGTGCACAGCCTGTCTTTGTATTTTGAGTTAGTAGAGCACGGTTACAAAGAGCTATGGGCGCATGCCCGTAGCTCTTTTTAATCGCCCGGAGGATTGGGGGAATCTGTTGTGGAAAGCAAACAACAAAAAAAGAAAATCAACTGGAAGTTGGTAGGAACGGTGACATTCGGGGTCAGAAGGTATTTTGTGCTCGGCTCCGCTGCGGTGCTTCTTGCGGCTTTGACAGCTTATGCTATTCCGCTGATAACAAGCTTCACCGTCGATTATGTAATTGCCGGGGAAAAACTTCAAACAATGCCTTCTGTCGTTTATGGATGGGCCGAGAAAATCGGCGGAAGAGACTACTTACGCTCGAATATCCATATTATGGCTTTGATCCTTATCGCCGCAGCCCTTTTAAACGGTGTTTTTACGTTTATACGGGGCCGGTCGGTAGCGCTTGCGAGCGAGGGAATAGCGAAAGTAATCAGGGATACATTATACCGCCATCTTCAGGCGGTGCCTTATGATTACCATAAGCATTCTTCAACTGGCGATCTCGTTCAGCGCTGCACTTCCGACGTTGATACGATAAGGCGGTTTGTGGGCGTGCAGCTTTTGGAAATAGTAAGGACTGTTGCGATGCTGATAGTCGCGCTGATAATAATGTTCTCCATGCATGCGTTCATGGCGCTGATTACCACAGCCGCTTTGCCCGTGTTGTTTTTATCTTCTTTCGTATATTTCAGGAAAGTGCGAAAGCAGTTTACGCTTTCGGATGAAGCGGAAGGAAAGATAAGCTCAACGCTGCAGGAGAATTTGACGGGCGTAAGGGTCGTAAGGGCGTTCGGACAGCAGGGATCGGAGATCGAAAAGTTTACGCGGTGCAACGCCGAATATAGAGACGTTACATTTAAACTCATAAAGATGCTCGGATTTTACTGGGGCCTGACTGATATCCTCGCTTACGGGCAGATCTGCATCACGCTGGTCGCCGGAGTTATCCTTTCCGTGACTGACGGGTTTACGTTGGGGCAGGTTATGGTATTCACCGCGTATGCCGGCATGTTGACGTGGCCTGTCCGCCAGATGGGACGCATATTGGCGGATCTCGGAAAAGCCACGGTATCGCTCGAGCGTATCGATGAAATACTTTCCCATCCCGCGGAGACCGAACCCGGCAAGGCATTGAAGCCGGTCATAAAAGGCGAGATCGAATTTAAAAACGTTTGCTTCGGCTATGACGCATACGACGACGTTTTGAAAGATATCAGCTTTAAGGCCTGTCCCGGGCAGACGATAGCCATACTCGGCTCGACGGGGTCCGGAAAAACTTCGCTGGTGCAGCTTTTGCAGCGGCTATACACTTGCACGGCCGGCGAGATCATAATTGACGGCGTCAATATCAATGATATCGACCATCGTCTGCTGCGTTCGAATATCGGAATAGTATTGCAGGAGCCGTTCCTTTATTCAAGGACCATAAGGGAGAACATAAGCATCGTTAAGCCTGACGCTTCGGATGAGGAAGTGTATAATGCGGCAAAGATCGCGGCCGTCCACGACGTTATCGAGAGTTTCGAAAAAAAATACGACACGGTGGTCGGCGAGCGCGGCGTAACGCTTTCCGGCGGTCAGAAGCAGCGCGTTGCAATCGCCCGCATGCTGATGCAAAACGCGCCGATATTGATTTTTGACGATTCCATGAGCGCCGTGGATACGGAAACGGATGCCGCAATAAGGGAAGCTCTGAACAAACGGCGCAAAAGCAGCACCACTTTCATCATTTCACACAGGATAACGACCTTGTGCGAAGCGGACAATATCCTGGTGCTTGACGGGGGAAGACTGGTGCAGCAGGGAAAACATGAAGAACTGCTTAAAGTTGACGGCCTGTACGCCCGCATTGCGGGCATACAGAACATGCTTGAGCAGGAATTGAACGGGGGAGGTGTCAAAAGTGAGCACCGCGATCAAGGAACAGGAATTTGATAAAAAGGTCGACTTGAACATTTGGAAACGCTTGTTCAAATACGCGATCACATATAAATGGCTTGTAGTTATCATCGTGTCCATGCTTGCATTCCTGGCGCTTGCGGATCTCGGGTATCCGCTTTTTGCGAAGTACGCCATAGATACGTTCGTTGAGGGAAAGACGCTTGAAGGGCTTACGGAATTTATATTCGCTTATATAGGCATATTGATTTTGCTTGCTGCCTTCGCTGTCGTCTTGTTTATATGCTGCGCGGGCAAGCTGGAGATGAACATAGCTTATGACATACGCCAGCAGGCTTTTAAGAAATTGCAGGAGCTCAGTTTTTCATTCTACGATAAAACGGCTGTCGGATATCTTATGGCGCGCGTTGTAAGCGACGTCGGAAGGCTCAGCGAGCTGGTAGCCTGGAGCATAGTAGATCTTATGTGGGCTGCGACTTACGTCGCGGGAAGTATTGTAGTGTTGTTTACGCTTCACTGGCAGCTTGCGCTGCTCGTTCTGACCGTGATACCGCCGCTTGCCGTGCTGTCCGTGGTTTTTTCAAAAAAAATACTCAAGTATCAGCGCAGGGTAAGAAAGACAAACTCCAAAATCACGGGAGCGTTCAACGAAGGCATAATGGGCGCGATGACGACCAAGACATTGGTCAGAGAAGAGCGGAATTCGAAAGAATTCGTTGTGTTGACGGGAGAAATGCGCAAGGCATCGATAAAATCCGCGGTGCTTTCCGCTCTGTTTATGCCGCTCGTCATGTTTTTAGGCTCGGCCGGCGCCGCTCTCGCCTTATTCAAAGGCGGTCAGGGCGTAATAGCGGGCGTGATAGGTTTCGGTACTTTGAGCGCCTTCATAGCAATTTCCACTCAGCTGTTTGAGCCCATTCAGCAGATAGCAAGGATTTTCGCGGAGCTTCAGAGCGCGCAGGCGTCCGCCGAGAGGGTGCTGTCGCTCATCGATACGCCGCTCGAGATCGTCGATACGCCGGAAGTGGAAGAAACGTTCGGAACGAACTTTGAACCCAAGCGCGAAAACTGGCCGGAGCTTATAGGCGATATAGAATTTGAGCATGTCTCCTTTGCATATAAGGAGGGGGAAGAGGTGCTCAACGATTTTTCACTCAAAGTCAGAGCGGGAGAAACAATTGCTCTTGTCGGTGAGACCGGCTCCGGGAAAAGCACAATAGTAAACCTTGTCTGCAGGTTTTATGAACCGACTCAGGGCAGAATACTTATAGACGGCAAGGATTACAAAGAGAGGTCCCAGCTTTGGCTGCAGGAAAACTTAGGCTATGTGCTGCAATCCCCTCATCTGTTCTCGGGCACCATAGCCGATAACATCCGTTACGGCAAAAAGGACGCTTCCGATGAAGAGGTTCGCCGCGCGGCGCGTATGGTGCGTGCGGAGGATTTTATACTGAAGCTGGAAAAAGGCTATGATACCGAGGTGGGCGAAAGCGGCGCAAGGCTTTCGACAGGACAAAAGCAGCTGATCTCGTTCGCTCGGGTGATACTCGCCGATCCCCGTATATTCGTGCTGGATGAGGCTACAAGCTCCATAGATACCGAAACGGAGCAGTTGATTCATAGCGCTGTCGACACCGTGCTGTCGGGGCGAACGAGCTTTATCGTTGCTCACAGGCTTTCAACCATCCGTTCGGCGGACAGAATACTCGTCATCAAAAACGGGAGTGTGACGGAATCCGGAACGCATAGAGAGCTTCTGGCCATGAAGGGTTATTATTACGACCTTTATACGACGCAATTTCGGGATGAAGCAAGGCGCGCAATTCTGGGCTTTGAAGAAGAGGTCAAGCCGGAGGAGGGTTTTGACCGGTATCAGGAGGATTGATGACAGACCTGCCCGAAAAATACCTTAAGCGCATGCGGGAAATGCTGGGCGGCGATTATCAAAGATTTCTAGCCAGCATGGATGATGAACCCGTTCGGGGGCTGCGCGTAAATACGCTGAAGATCGGTATCGACGATTTTTTGAATATCGCTCCGTGGAAGCTTTCTCCCTCCGGCATCATGCCGGAGGGGTTTGTGCAGGAGAACGGGAGCGAGCAATCGATCGGCAACCATCCGTATCATCTCGCGGGGCTTTTCTATATACAGGAACCTTCCGCGATGAGCGCTGCAGCGGAGCTTGATCCAGCCCCGGGAATGCGTGTGCTTGATATGTGCGCGGCCCCCGGCGGTAAAGCGGGAGCTGTTGCAGCGAGGATGAAGGGAAGGGGGTTGCTTGTCGCAAACGAAATCGTGCCTTCGCGCGCAGTGATCCTTTCGCGAAACCTGGAGAGGCTCGGATCCCTCAATTCGATAGTTACCAACGCGCGCCCGGAAAAGCTTGCGGACGAATTCCCGGGCTGGTTCGACGCGGTTCTCGTTGATGCGCCCTGCTCAGGCGAGGGCATGTTCAGAAAAGACAAAAAAGCCCGTGAAGAATGGTCCCCGGAGCATGTAAAGGCTTGCGCCGTACGGCAGAGCCGTATACTTGAAAGCGGGTCCGGCGCGCTGAAGCCGGGAGGCGTTTTGGTGTATTCCACATGCACGTTTTCATATGAAGAGAACGAGGGAGTTGTGGACGACTTTTTGGCGAGGCATAGCGACTATGAGCTTATTTCCCTCAAGCGTTATTATCCTCATACGTTCCGGGGAGAAGGGCATTTCACGGCTAAGCTTTATAAAAAAAGCACGGCCGCGTTACGAAACGCAAAAAGGCCCTCTCTTTTCTTGCCTGTTCGATGCAGGGCGGAAAGCTACATCCGTTTTATGGATGATGTGTTTGAGCGGGAACCCGACGGGACTCCCGTGGCTTTGAATGACGGCAGGGTACTTATTCTGCCTGACGTCATTCCGGAACTCAGCGGGCTGAGCGTCGTAAGTATGGGCATAGAAGCCGGCAGGATTATAAAGGGCAGGTTCGAACCCGCCCACGCTTTGGCTATGGCTGCGGCAGACGCGAGATTTAAAAGGAGCATCGAACTTTTAGGGAGAGCGGGTGACCTTGCCCGCTTTTTGCACGGTGAAACGCTGGATGTTCCCTCCGATTTTTATGGATATTACCCCGTTACATATAACGGATTCGCTTTGGGCTGGGGAAAGTGCGCGGGAGGAGAGATGAAAAACCATCTCCCAAAAGGGATCCGGCTGATGAAAGCGTAACGCATCGAAGGACATTGCATAAATATAACGGATATTGTAATATAAAAAACAAACTTGCGAAGCGCGCTGCCGGTTTAGCCGTTATAAGCAAACCGCCGCGGAGGAAAATGGAATATACGATTTTAGCCAAATTATATGACCCGTTCATGGCGGATGTGGATTACGATTCGTGGGCGGCTTACATAAAGCGCTTTTTGCCCGGGGGCGGCAGGCTTGTGATTGCCGATTGCGCGTGCGGAACGGGTGAGCTTACCGTAAGGCTTGCTGCGTCAGGGCATACGCTTATCGGAATAGACAAATCCGCCGAAATGCTTGAGACAGCATCGCAAAAAGCCAGAGCCCGTGGGCTTAAGATCCCGTTTATCAAACAGGACATCAGGCGCTTTGAACTCCATAAAAAAGTCGATGCAGTTATATGTACATGCGACGGAGTAAATTATCTGTCATCGCGCGAACAGGTTCGAAGATTCTTTGATGCCGCATATAATGCATTAAAGCCGGGCGGTTTGTTGATATTTGACATATCATCCCGTTATAAGCTTTCCGCCGTATTGGGGAACAATACGTTCGCGAACGATGACGAGGCTCATTCGTATATCTGGCAAAACGCATATGATGAAAGCAATAAACTTTTGGAAATGTCTTTAACGTTTTTTATCAAAAAGGGTGAGCTTTACGAACGGTCTAAAGAGGTGCATATTCAAAGGGCGCACTCGGCGGCGGAAATAGAAAACGCTTTGTCATCCGCGGGGTTTTACCTGTCGGGTGTATACGGGGGCTTTACGACGGAGCCTCCCGATAAGGAAGCCGAACGGATACAGTTCGTAGCGGCAAAGCCGAAGGATCATCCCGGATGAATCGCTTTGCCGTTCTCCGCATATCGCATATGAATACGGAGATTAGCTAAATTCGGATTTATCCGGCGCGATGCGGGATATAATCCAATACATTATTATAAGATAAGGATAACGGCCGGGTATTGAGCTTGCGCTTGCCTGTTCGAATATCCAAGCAAGGATTATAATTATGACTGAGGATAAGATAATACGTGGACTTCTGGCGAAAGGCACGGTGAATCTCATCGCGATATCGGCAAAGGATATGGTGTCTCAAGCTAAAAAATTACACGCGTTATCCCGCGTTTGCACGGCGGCTTTAGGGCGCGGACTCATGATGACTTCCATGATGGGCGTTCAACTGAAGGGTGCCGGAAACAGGGTTACTTGCATAATAAAAGGGGGAGGCCCCGCGGGAAACATAGTCTGCACCGGAAGATACGGAGGAGTTGTCAAAGGTTATATCGAAAACCCGAAGCTGGAACTGCCCCCGGCTTTAAACGGCAAGCTGGATGTATCCGGGGCGGTCGGCCGGTCCGGTGAACTCGTCGTTATCAAGGACATGGGACTTAAGGAACCGTATATCGGAAGAAGCGAAATCGTATCCGGCGAGATAGCCGAGGATTTTGCTCATTATTATTCGCTCAGCGAGCAGCAGCCTTCAATCGTTTACCTTGGAGTAAGGCTTAACGCCGAGAGCGGGGAGGTCCTTTCAGCGGGCGGGGTTTTAGTGCAGCCCTTGCCCGACTGTTCCGAAGCGGTTCTTGACGGGCTTAAGGAATCCGCCCAGGGGATTACAAATCTTTCGCGGCTGCTTGAGAAGGGCAAAGGGCTCGAGGATTCGCTCCGTGATTTGTTTTCCGGCATGGATTTAAGCGTGAGCGAAATAATACGGCCGCTTTTTAACTGCGACTGCAACAGGGAGCGGATAGAGCGGATCCTTATTTCTATGGGCGAAGAGGAATTGAAGGATATGATAGCGAAAGAACATGGAGCGGAGCTCAAATGCGATTTTTGCACTGCCGTATACCGCTTTGCGGAAGATGAGCTTACTGAACTCCTCAAGTCATGTCACGGGGATAATCGCTGCGCACTGCGCGGAGGTGACAATGGGAAAGCAGAATCTTAAAGTTATTGCAGGAAAGGGAAAGATCATCCCGTTCCAGCAGACAGGTGAATTCTTCTTAAAGCGCGGCACGACCAACCTGGACAAAAACAAGCTGATCGATGCTATGGTAAACTACAGGCAGGCGCTTTCGCTCGACCCGGACAACGTGGAATGCAAACTGGCTATTGCGGAAGTCCTGACCGAAATGAACCGGTATGAGGAATCCAACCGGGTGTTGTTTACATTATTCGACTCCGATAAACCCAGGCACAGCGAATGCTATTTCGGCATGGGCTGTAATTTCGTAGGCATGCAGGACTTCGAACACGCGCGCGACAGCTTTGAGAGATACGCTCATCTGGAGCCTGACGGGGAATTTACGAGCGATGTTTACGATATGCTCGAAATATTGCAGGACGAGGAGCTTTTTAACGAGATGTTTCCGGAGGAAGACCGGATCGCCGCGGACGCGATGGCGCTTGCTTCGGAGGGTAAAGAGCTTTTGGAAAGGGATGACTTTAAGGGGGCTATCGCTTCGCTGGAACGCGTAGTCAGCGAATACCCGGGAATTCATTTTGTCCGCAACAACCTTGCGCTTGCTTATTTTTGCGTAAAGGACTACGAGAAGGCAATGCAGCAGGTCAGCATCATACTCGCGGAGGACCCGGCGAATATTCAGGCGCACTGCAACCTCGCGATGTTTTGCAACGCGATGAAGGATAAGGAAGCTGTTAAGCGCGAGCTTTCGTTTATTCTGGATCAAAAGACGGAGGATCCGGACGACCTTAACAGAATGTCGATAACGCTTATGGAACTCGGCGAGTTTAAAACCGCAAAATCTCTGCTGATGAAGCTGTTTTCGATGCTTCCTTATGACTGCGGCATCACTCACAGGCTCGCGATGTGCTGTTATGAGCTTGGCGAGTATAAACGCGCGACAGTTTATTATGACAGGCTTCTTAAAATGGACAGCCTGGACAGCGTGGCAAGGTTCTATCGCGGCGTATGCAGGGCCGCAGCCGAAGGAGCGCCGAAAAGGCAGGGGCTTTTGTATAATTATCAGGTGCCTTTTGAAGAGCTGCTTTCAAGGATGCACAGGATCAACGACTGCGCGCATAAACCGAGGGCGGAGCTTTTGATGCTGTGGCAGCATGACGAGGAATTTCGTTCATTGATACGCTGGGGGCTCAATCTTCCCGATATCAATATAAAACGGGCGGTTTTGGCGCTTACGGCGTCCTTCGGGGATTTTGAGGCGGAGCAGGTTCTGCGAGACTTTGCTTTGCAGCGGGCGCAGCCCGATGAGCTCAAGCGCGAGGTGTTCGGAATGCTTAAACACATGAACGCCAAGGAGCCTTATTTCGGTTACCTGAACGGCGAGCTGGTCCAGAGCAAGGTCAGCCTTATACACGGACTTCCGGAAGATTTGCCCAAATCCTACCGAGATGTGCTTGAGATCTGCTTCAGAAACATGGTCGGCACAAATGAAGAAAAGTGCCTGCATTCGGCGGCGTCCATCTGGGAGAAGTTTTTAAAATCGATGAAAGACTATCCGCCCCTGTCCGGCCAGCAGGAGAACGCGTTCGCCGCGGCATTGGAATATCTCGCCCTCAGGGAATGCAAAAAAAAGGCAGTAAAATCGATAATCTGCGCGGAGTACGGCGTATCTTTGGCGAGGTTTAACAGCGCTATGGGCAAACTGCTGCACGCGCTGTCCGCAAAAAGTACGAAATGAAATTTTTAGTCACCTGCAAATTAGGCCTTGAATCCGTTGTAGCGAGAGAATTAAAGTCTCTCGGCATCGAACCCGCCGGCGTAAATGACGCTCGCGTTCTGTTTCCGGGGGATTATTCTGATATGGCGAAAGCAAGCGTTTGGCTTCGATGCGCGGAAAGGCTTCTGCTGGTTGTCGGTTCCTTTCCCGCAAAAAGCTTTGACGAATTGTTTGAAGGAACAAAATCGCTTGACTGGAAGCGTTTTTTGTGCAGGGACGCCGCTATCCACGTGAACGGGAAAAGCGCAAAATCAGCCCTTTTCAGCGTATCGGACTGTCAGAGCATAGTAAAGAAATCGATTGTGGAAAACTTGAAATCAGCTTATAATACGGCCGTGATTCCGGAAACCGGCAGCACGATTATTGTTGAAGTCGGATTGTTCAAGGACACGGCGACGCTTGCTTTGGACTGCTCGGGCGCCGGCCTCTCAAGAAGGGGATACAGAACATACAATGTGGCCGCTCCGCTTTCCGAAACCTTGGGCGCGGCGCTCGTATTGCTTTCAAGGCACAGACCCGATCAACCGCTTATAGATCCCATGTGCGGTTCGGGAACAATACCTATCGAGGCGGCTATGATCGCGATGAACGCCGCTCCGGGAGTCAACCGTAAATTTGCGGCGGAGGATTGGCCGTTTGTTGAAAAGCAAATCTGGCGGATCGCGCGGGAACAGGCCAGGGACTCTGTTCGCGAGGTCAAGCTCGATATTTTGGGATCCGACATAGACGCGCGAAGCATCGAACTGTGCAAAAAGCATGCCAAAAAGGCGGGGGTAATGCTCAAATGGGAGGTCAAGCCGCTTTGCGATATCCGGAGCAATAAGGAGAACGGGGTCATAATATGCAATCCGCCTTACGGGGAGCGCATGCTGGAAAAACGGGAAGCGGAAAATCTATACAAGCAGATGAGGGCTCCGTTTGAAGCGCTTGACGGATGGTCCGTAAATGTATTTACCGCAAACAGGGATTTTGAAAAACTGTACGGCAGAAGGGCGGACAAGCGCCGCAAGCTTTCGAACGGGGGCATGCCGTGTACGTTGTATCAGTATTTTAAGCACAGCTGATTTGTCGAACAAGTCCGTACAGGTTTCTTCGAATTTTATACGTTCCGTGCAACAAAGGTTTCACTCGGTGCATTAAACGTTGGAGTATAGAGATATTATTATGTCAAGCTTTAAACACAATTTCTGTAAACTCGTCTAACGTAGTTTTTTTGGGAATTGACTTGGAATTTGCTTAGGTTTGCTGACAGCAATTTATGCTTTACAAACAGAGGAGCATGGCTTATAATAATCCTTGCGCGCATTGAAGATCGTTTTTGTGCGTTAGCCAACCGAATACGGGGCTTTAGCTCAGCTGGCTAGAGTGCCACACTGGCAGTGTGGAAGTCAGGGGTTCGAATCCCCTAAGCTCCACCACAATTTGTCCGAAAAGTCCGATTTTATCGGGCTTTTCGGCGTTCTGGGACTAAGTTTTTGGCTGATTCTGAT
>MWCU01000063.1 GCA_002070205.1 Firmicutes bacterium ADurb.Bin182
AGTTTAGGAATAAATAGGGATTTGAAGGGCGGAATAAGAAAACGTCACAGTGCAGGCGAAGCTGAGCGCGTCCGGCGGACGGTAAAGCGAAGCGGAAGCCCAGTGAACAAGCGAGTATAGAATATGAAGACTTGGAATACCATGTACGAACATTGTGAACTGCGATGAATCTGACCCTGGGATGGAGCCGGCAAGCAGCCGTCAATCTACAGCCTTGTACTATCTTTGTTGCGCAAATACTCCGGTCTTTTCGGGTTATCGGTCGTATTGTCTATAAGGGTCCTTTTAAAGTCATAGGCGTTGAACGGAGCGATTGGCGCCATATACGGCACACCGAAGCTGTTTATTGAAACAAGATCAAACAGAACAAAGGTTATGAATATCGTAAACCCGTAAAAGCCCAACATACCGGTAAAAATTATCAGCAGAAACTTAAGTACCCGAAATGGGTTTATCAATGTATAATCCGGGATCGCGAAAGAAGCAAGCAGCGACGTAGCAACGATAATAAGCAGCAGCGGGCTGAAAATACTGGCCGATATGGCAGCCTCTCCAATAATGATCGTGCCCACGATGCCGATTGCGGAACCGATCTGTTTAGGAACTCTTAGCAGCGCTTCTCGAACCAGCTCTACCGCAAATTCGAGTATTAGTGTGTCTATCATTGCATTGAACGGCACATTGATGCGCAGCTCTGAAAGAAATATGGCATAATCGGTGGGCAAAACATCCGTATGGAACGAAGTTAAGGCTACAAATATGCTTGAAGCGGTAAAGGCGATTGCTATTGCAATATACCGTATGATCCTCATAAACAGCCCGAAATACTTATTGTCATACCTGTCATCGCAAGAATAAAAGAATTCACTGAAGGTTTTAGGTGCAAGCAAAGCAAGACCGCTGCCGTCGATAAGCACCAGCACTTTACCTTGTAGGAGTGAATGAGACGCCATGTCAGATCGCTCAACGATACCCATTTGAGGAAACAGATGCATTTTTTTGTTTAGTAAAAAATGCTGGAGTTCACCGGATTCGCCAATGCCGTCAACGTTTATGTTTTCAATTCTTTTTTGTATCTCACGCACAACTGTATCGTTTGCTATATCTTCTATATAGATAACGGCTATATGCGATTTTGTCCTTGCGCCTACTTGAAAATTCTTGATTCGAAGGTTTCTATCTTTTAATCGATATCGAATAAGTGAGATATTCGTATGAATGTTTTCGGTAAAACAGTCCTGCGGACCTCGCAATGTATATGTAAGCTGCGGAGTCGGAACAGCCCTTTGCTCAACCTTTTTTATATTGACGACGACGTATTGCCTGTCGGTCGAAATTAGAATAACAACCATTCCGGAGAGAATAAAATCTTCGACTATATTCGGATCCGATTCTAATATGCAGTCGTCCGCATAAATGATGCTGTCTGCTATGAGCTGCGCATTGACAGGTTCATGAGCCACGGAACAATGTTGAACAAGCGGCTTTATGACATTTTCTGTAAGCGAAGCTCTGTCGGTAAGTTGTGAGATATAGAATAGCTTGATCGTTCCGAAACGAAAGGAAACAGACCTCTCTGAGAGGTTCATTTGATTTGATTGGAGCGAAGCTACGATTTTGTTAAAAAAACTATCCTTCACATCATGCTCCTCCTGCTTATTTAACGTCAACAGCGCCGTAATCCATCATATAGACTGTATCAAGATCGACGCTTAAATTTACTGTAATTACGGATTTAAGGAATTCGCTTTTCCAATCCATGTTTTCAAACGCTTCAGGGTATCGAATGCGAAACTCATCATCAAGCTGCAAATAATCACACTTATATTCGATAAGCGATTGCACAATCGCATCATAGAACTCGTTTAATAACATTCCTTCAAGTATTTTCGTCACATCTTTATTGGCGGCGTCTTCAAAATAGTATGGCGTTTTCTGATCTCCATACAGCAGCTCTGCATCAAAAGTTAAATCTATATTAAAGCTGATTTCATCGTTTTTATAAAACGCTGTAACCTTTCGCTTTTTTAACTCAACTTCAATTGTGAAATTGATACTATCGTAAGGTACAGTGTACACAAGCTTGGCTTTATCCGCTTTTAAAAATACCAATGGATTTGAATCTTTCACAGGGATAAATCCCGTGATCTTATTATTATCCACGACAGAATAACCAACGAGCGCAAGCTCTTTTTCCTGCATACCGATGCAGGGCATCAATATGCCCGCGTATCTGCTCGATACGTTTTCGATCAGACGCATCGTGGTTCTCGAAAAATACTGTCCCGCTTCTTCTTGCGATTCGATCAATCCCTCTATCATGAATCCGACATTGTGTTGTTTCTCATGAAGAGTTGTAAAAATCTTCTCAAGATCATCCATTGTGATAACAGTTTGGATTTTTTTTCTGTAATTCTCATCCGCTCTGAATCTATATAAATATTCCACTAAGTATCGGTTAGCAAAACTTTCAGTAACGATAAGAGCTCGAACTCCGCTGAAAAATACCGGCTTGTCGGTTTGCATGTCAAGATTTTGTCTGGCTTCGTGCAAGGTTTTGCCACGTGCTATAACCATATTGTATTTTGCACTGCTTTGTCCCTTATTGGTTTCTTTGGAAATATCCGCAAACTCGGTATAATAAATAATTTCACCATCTTTATAGTCAAAGGCGATTGCCGTTGCAATGAGTTTTTCGTTTATATCCTTTGAATCGAAGCAGCCTGATAAAATTACGCAAAATTGAAGTACTGTCATAACTGCCAAAAAAACTTTGAAACGTAATAAACATCCTTTTTTCATTCCGGCATTCCCTTCTGTTTATTCTGCGCCCGTTTCTTAAGCTTTGCCGCAATAAATAATGCAGATGGTATCAGTATGCTTGAAACCAGAACGGGAATCTTTGCATAACTTGCGAACAGTTCGTTAAAATCCTTTATATTCTGTCCGAATAAACAAAGTATAAAGAAAACCGCACCGATGATCATTACGATAATATGACGTTTTATTTTTGCGAACATTTTACAGGCAAGCTCCGTGACAGCAGTAAATACGATGATCATTCCGGCAAACAGGCTCATTAAACCGGTAACAAGATAGAAGATATCCGTTCTTTCAATAACAGGTGCCTCCACAACTTTTATAGCTTCAATAAAAGCATCATTTAATGCGATCGTATTATTTAGACCCAGTATCATATAAGTACCTTCAATGATCAATATATAAAATATTCCGATGAGCAACAGCGTAAAAAATGCGATTTTTGAAGCTTTTTTATTCGCTATGGTGAATGGTATAACGAAAAGAACTTCGATACCGCCAAACGGTATAATTAATTTCATCATGGCTTCACCGAATTTTTTCGTATCAGAAGCGTTATATAACGGCAGTATGTTGTAATGCATACCACCTGCGGCCATAAGAATGCATACGAACACGGTCATGACAAGAAAAGAGATTCCGCTTATTTCAAAACCCCTCGCAACATTTGTAATGCCCTTGTATGCCACATAGCCAAAAAGTGTAATGCCGAATAGCAAGATCACGAATGGCGGCGTATTTGGCAGAAAATTTGATTGCAGCACTCCGACAAGTCCCAATATTAAATAGACTCCGATCGAGAGAAAATATACTAAGTAATACAGAGCGATAAGGCAGGAAAAAAATCTGCCGACTATTTCCTGACTGTAATCAAACAAAACTCTTTTTTGATGCATGTTATTTAATTTTGTAACGATGACAGCGGCAGCTCCGAATAATACACTGATCCCTATGATCGGTATCCAGCTGCTCCTGCCGGCAGTTTCAGCCATTATCTTCGGAAGATCAATGGTTGAATAGGTGGTGAGAGTTAAAAATATAATAAAGACCATTTGTCTGTTGGTTACTCTGTTTGTCACGTCTTCACTCCATATATCCAAGTATTTTATTTTTTCCTTTCCCTTGAATGAATATCCTTAAAACCTGCTTTTTGCACAAGACGTTCAATAGTTCTTCATTGCCCCGCTATAAGGAGATTACTTCCTGCCATTTATATCCGGTTATCGATACAGAAAATTCGAGTTTTTAAACAATATTAAGTGTACTATGAGGGATGCAGCGTCTCCGATAGATTTGCGTACAGTAACCATGACGATTAACAGGGGCGATATTCCCATATCTCCCCTGTTTATCCGTTATCGTGTTATGCGTAAATTCAAAGACGGCTTTAAGGCTCACCTCGAGAACTTATATGTAATTCGTCGTGACGGAACAGCTGACAATCGACGCAACGGCAGCAGTGAAGTTGTTATTAAACATTCCCCGAATGCAGCTATCGCTTTGCCCCCTTCTGCCCAAGAAGCTGCTGGTAGCAGATATCCGAGTTGAGAACATAATCCAATACTTTTTTATCCTCTTTGTACTGTTGGCCCCTGTCCAGTTCGCTTAAGATAAAATCGTATAGCGGTTTATATTTTTCACGGAACAACCCGCTGATGCCGTAAAAACACCACTGCGAGATTTTTCTGCACTTAATTATTCCCGAGTATCTGAGTCTGTTAAGGTGTTTGGATACGTTGGGCTGTGAGGTTTTAAGCACCTCGGATATGACGCAAACGCAAAGCTCGTTATCGGCAAGCAAGCTGAATATTCTCAACCTCGTGCTGTCTCCGAGCGCTTTTAAAATATCCGAAAGCTCCATATTCTCCCCGCCTATCGGTTCTTTTATTTAATACTATTAACCTGCCTTCGTATTTACAACGAATCGAAGAATTTTTTAGAAATTCGTCACCATATTTCTATATTGGAATATAGTAAAATATAGAATTTATCGGGAGGTAACCTTTATGGGTAATATATTTCATGACAACAACTCGCTGCTTTTGATAGTTTTACTTCTGTGTTTGTGCGGCGACGGGTTTAAAGGCGATTCCTGCGGCAGAGGCTGCGGAAATGACTGCCTTTTGCCGATACTGCTGCTCTGCCTGTGCGGAGGCGGATTCGGCGGATTCGACCACAAATGCTGCTGAACTGAAACCGGGTTTATTAAGCAAGATCGATTTAAAGATTCTGAAGGGAACGGCGCCGTTCCCTTCAATCGTAGCATGGGAGACGGCAGCAGCCGTTAAACGGCGAAGATACGCGCATATTTTCCGGCAATATATAAAACAATATATAAGGTCTGTTGGAATCCTTGCAAAGTCATGCCAATTATGATATTATTTTAAAGATTTCGGTTTAACAGCTAAAGTGAGGGGTGAATGATTTTGCAGCTAGATCTCAATATTTTTCAAATCGCGTCGGTCGCGATAGCTGTACTGGCTTTCGGTGCTTCGATATGGCTGTACAGATGGGTGGCATCCCAGCCTTCCTCCAATAAGCGTATTGCGGAGGTAGGCAGGCTTATTCGCAGCGGAGCGAATACTTTCCTGGGCAAAGAATATAAAGTATTGACCCGGTTCTGCTCGGTCGCGGCAATTTTAATTTTAGTTTTTCTACCCGGTCCCATTTGGAAAGGCAATATTCTTGACAACGTACAGATGGCGGTTGCGTATCTGTTCGGTACTGTTTTCTCCGCAATCGCAGGTAAAGTCGGAATAAGCATAGCGACGATAGCAAACATAAAGTCCGCGGAAGCGGCCACGAAAGGCATTAAGCCGTCATTCATGTCAGGATTTAGGGGCGGCGCGGTCATGGGCATGTCGGTCGTGGGCGCAAGCCTTCTCGGCGTGACGCTTGTGCTTTTATTGACCAATAAAACTATGGCTTTGCTGGGATTCAGTTTCGGCGCAAGCTCACTTGCCTTGTTTGCCAAGGCGGGCGGCGGCATATTTACTAAAACCGCCGACGTCAGCGCAGACCTTGTCGGTAAGGTGGAACTGGGCATCCCCGAGGACGATCCCAGGAATCCGGCGGTTATTGCGGATAACGTTGGAGACAACGTCGGCGATGTAGCCGGAATGGGCGCAGATCTTTTCGATTCCAACGTCGCTTCCATGGCCGCGGCTCTGGTTATGGGAGTCGCGCTCGACAGGGCAAACGGCACAACGATGAACGCCGCAATGGTATTCTGCTATGCGGCGATCGGTCTGCTTGCTTCAATAATCGGCGTTATGACCGCTCGCATGCGTGATGACGGAAGTCCCACCAAAGCGCTTAACAGCAATACTTATGTGACCTGCGTGGTATTCGGTGTTCTGACCGCTCTCGCCACATATTTGTTTAATTTCAAGTGGCAGATCTGGTTTGCAAGCACTATAGGTCTTGCAGTGGGAGTTATTATCGGCATCGCGAGCGACTATTTCACGGACGATACCAAAAAACCGGTGCATGAGGTCGCTAAGGCTTCAAAGTCAGGCCCCGCATTCACTATACTTTCAGGCACTTCCTACGGATTGATGAGCACTCTTCCCGCTATGGTAGGCATAGGGATTTCCGCCCTTGCCGCTTATAAGATCTGTGAACCCCTCGGTCCCGGATATGCGATGTTCGGCATTTCCATGGCCGCAGTAGGCATGCTTTCAATCGTCGGGATGATCATATCCAACGATGCGTACGGCCCCATTGTGGATAATGCGCGCGGGCTGGTGGAAATGGGCAATCTCGGTGACGAAGCCCTTGAAATCACTGATTCGCTCGACAGCGCGGGAAATACCGTAAAAGCGATAACAAAAGGCTTTGCGATCGGAGCTGCCGGCCTTACGGTCATTGCGCTGCTCGGAGCCTTCATAAGCGAAGTCAACCACGCAGCGGAAATCTTGGGCAAGCCGCTCATCACGGGATTCGATATCATCGATCCTCTCGTATTTCTCGGTTTGCTTGTCGGTGCCGCTATTCCTCCGGTTTTCTCCGCAATGCTGATGCTTGGCGTCGACAGGAACGCGCAGCGTATGGTCGCGGAAATCCACCGTCAGTTCAAGGAGATCGTCGGCCTCAAAGAAGGCAAGGAAGGCGCGGTTCCGGAATATGACAGATGCATCGAGATCGCGACGATCGGTGCGCTCAAAGAGCTTGTGCCCGCGGGCCTTATGGCGATTTTTGCGACCCTTATCGTGGGCTTTATCGGAGGAGTTCAGGCAATCGGCGGTTTTATCGCGGGCAACATAGTCAGCGGACTGATATTCGCGCTGTTCATGTCCAACGCCGGCGGTCTTTGGGACAACACAAAAAAATACGTAGAGTCAGGGCATGAAGGCGGCAAGAACTCCGCAGCGCATAAATCTGCGGTCGTCGGCGATACCGTGGGCGATCCTTTCAAGGATACCGCGGGTCCTTCCATCAATACCCAGATTACGGTCGTTTCGCTTGTGGCTTCCTTGACCGCAACGATATTCCTTGCGTTTTCGCTGTTCGGCTAAGCGGCTGCGCTTTGAAAACTATATCCGCGAAACAGTAAAAAACGCTCTTATGGACTTTGACCATAAGAGCGTTTTTAAGCTGGTTTTCTTGACCGTACTCTATATGATTAGGAAATCTTCGAAGAAGATTTTTCAAACA
>MWCU01000064.1 GCA_002070205.1 Firmicutes bacterium ADurb.Bin182
AACCGGTGCCACCAAATCATTCGGATACGGTAAATACGACGTTTATGCCATAAAAGTAGATTTCTACGGAAGAGAAAAATGGACCAACACCTTTGGTGACGATAAAGATAACCTACCCGTAGGAATAATTACATTCTCAAACAAAAAGTATATACTCTATGAAACCAAGGAGGAGCTTAGGAAAAACTCCCACAACATTGTGGAGGTAGATCATGAAAAAGGATTCAAACTTTCATTCAAATACATTCCTGATTATGAAGAAAACCTTCTGGGTTTTTCCAATCTTGGAGGAACAGTTTACGCTTACGGCTACCGCATGGTAAAAGGCAAAAAAGCTGGCCTTATATATACTGTTGATATGAAAAACAGCCTTTTCACCGATCCGAAAGTTTTTGAAATGGACGGAGATTTCGAAATTACAAGCATGACAGTTCTGACAAACGATGTCTATGCTCTTGGAAACCTTAACAATAAGAAACTAAGCATGATACTTATGAACATAAATAAAAAATAGAACTGCAAAAAAACAAATAAAAGGAGAACAACATGGACGTATGCTCGGCCTTTAACAAATGCGGAGGATGCCAAAATCTTGGCATAGACTACCAGATTCAGCTTGAAACCAAAGAAACAAAAGTGCTGCAGCTCTTTGAACAAAGCGGTATAATCATAGAAAAATACGAGGGAATAACCCCATCGCCGAATATATACCACTACAGAAACAAGATGGAGTACTCTTTCGGAAACGAATATAAAGACGGACCTCTCAATATAGGGCTTAAAGGAAGAAAAAGACTCATAGATGTATACTATGCACCTGACTGCATGATAGCTCCGCATGATTTCAACACGATCGTAAGCTTTTCAAGGGAGTTCTTTTTGTCCGAAAATCTTACCTTCAGAAACTTTCTCAGACATCAGGGCTACCTCAGACACCTTTCGGTAAGACAAGGAACCCATACCCACGAAATCCTTGTACACCTTTCCACAGACAAAGATTATGAAAAAGACCATATCGTTGACAGATGGGCCCAGATGCTCACAGGACTTAAACTTGAAGGAACCATAAAAGGAATACTTCACAGCAGATCTGATACAAGATCCAATATGTTTGCGGTGGAAAACACAAGAACCCTGTACGGGCAGGATCTCTTCCATGACAAGATAGAAGACCTTTCATTTAAAATATCGACAGGATCGTTTTTCCAGACCAACACCAGAGCAGCCGAAAAACTATACGGAATAGTACTTGAAAAAATGGGAGAATGCACGGTTGCATATGATCTTTACAGCGGTACCGGAACCATATCGCTTCTGCTGTCAAAAAAAGCAAAAAAAGTATACTCCATAGAAATAGTACCTCAGGCTGTCGCGGCGGCAAAACAGAACGCACTTGACAATAATATTCAAAACGTTGATTTTATATGCTCAGATGTTAAAGATGCCGTTGAAAACATAAAAGAAAAACCACAGTATGTTGTACTTGACCCCCCAAGAGCAGGACTTCATCCGGATGTAATCCGGTTCCTCCAAAGAAAGAAGTTTCAGAACATAATATATGTATCCTGCAATCCACAATCACTTGTACAAAACCTTAAAGATCTTGGTGAACTCTATCAGGTAAAAACACTGAATATAGTAGATATGTTTCCACACACCGAGCACGTTGAGTGCGTGGTATTGATAACGCGCAATATGTAGCTGAAAGAGATTACGCAGACACAATATGTTGTAATTTCGCGCATTTAAAGAGCAATAATTGCCTACTTATCATTGGCAATTAAATGTGATATAATTAGGCTATATTAAAACGGGAGGTGAGCTTGTGGATTCAAAAATCTGGTATATCCCGGTAAAGAATGACCGTTTAGAAAAGAAAGTCGGAATTTACTGCAGGGTCAGTACAAACGAAAAAGAACAACTTTATAGCCTTGCAGCACAGATTTCCGCTTTGACAAGAGCGGTTGCGAATGTCAGTCAGTGGAGACTGGCAGATGTTTTTATCGATATCGCTTCAGCGAAGGGAGAAATACCTCGTCGGGAATTTGAACGACTGCTTCGAGAATGTGAAGCTCACAATATCTCCGTTGTCCTCACAAAAAGCATCAGCAGATTTGGCAGAGATACGGTTGAAACCTTATCAGCAATCAATCGGTTGAAGGCAGCCGGTGTCAGAATAATATTTGAAGAAGAAAACCTGGATACCGATGAAATTGACAGCAATCTTATGATTTCGGTGATTGAATCCTTTGCCCAGGCTGAAAATGAGAGCCGAAGCGAAAATATCCGCATGGGACTTGCTATGAGAGCAGCAAACGGAACTTCTGGACTCTACAAAAGAAAGTTGTATGGTTACAAAAAGAACAAAGATGGCGAGCTAATAATTGATGATGGACAGGCTAAGGTTGTGCGGGACATTTTCAGATGGTATCTGGATGGTGCCAGTGTGCTTGGCATTATTAAGAGGTTGTCAGAAGCTGGCATACCGTCTCCTGCCGGTAAGGAACAATGGAATAAGCGAGCGATAGAGAAAATGCTTGAAAATGAGAAGTATACTGGTACAGTCTCGCTTTTGGATTCTGCTACACATGAATACGAATTTCAGATGAAAGAATGTCATCCGCCGATTATAACGGAGAGCAAGTTCAGGGCTGTTCAGGAAGAAAAAAAGAAGCGAAGCAATATTGTTACGGACGATGATGGAACGCGACGAAGTATTAAGAAATATAGTTCAAAGAAGGATAAGAAATCTTAATCTAATGGGAAGGTGTATGGGGATGGGAATTTTAATATGTGGCTTAAATGGTGCCGGAAAAAGCACATTGGGAAAAGCTCTTGCAGAGAAGTTGAATTACATTTTCATTGACGTAGAAGATTTATATTTCCCCAAGACAGACCTTAATTATATCTATGCTTCTCCACGCACTCGTGAGGAGGTTGTAAAGTTCCTTTTAGATGAAATTAAAGCAAATGATAATTTTGTTTTCACTTCTGTAAAAGGTGATTATGGGGAAACTATTTATCCTTTCTTTCAGCATATTGTAGTGATTGATGTTTCAAAAGATATACGATTGCAGCGAGTTAAAAATCGTTCTTTTCAAAAATTCGGCAACCGAATATTGCCAGACGGGGATTTGTATGAGCAAGAAAAACGATTCTTTGATTTTGTTGAATCTAGAGATGAAAATACAGTTGAAGAATGGGTAAAGAATATAGAATGTCCGATTATTCGGGTTGATGGAACGAAACCTATTGAAGAAAATATAAGTTATATCATAAAGCAAATATCGAAATGTAATCTAGCTTGCTCTCTACATAAAAATGAGGAATAGCCTACTTATCAGAGGGGACGGACTAGATGTCAAGTTATCGCTCAACGGATTAATAATCCTTTAAGATCAAGGGTTTTAGCTGATTTTGGACATGTTCCCCAAATAGCCTAAGTATCACACGTTGAGACGGTCGTATTGATGTCAAGGGTAAAAGAGTGAATGTACTGAAAGCCTTTATATATCAATGCTTTTAGCACACATGGGTACAAAACCCATCGAGCGAAAAACATGATTTTTTCGGTTCGGGGAAACAAGTCAATAAAGACGGTTTTTGATAGTCAAGTGGTCAGGTTAGATGTCAGTGCCCCGCGAGTGGTCGGGTTAGATGTCAGCGTTCGCGAGTGGTCGGCTTGGATGTTTTTTGGATTTTTTTGAGGTTGTGTGGTCAGGTTGGATGTTGGCACAAAATAGGCAGTTTAAGAGGGGATAAATATGATAGAAGAAAAAAATAAAAAGTCCAAATTTAGAGCCATATTGAGTTCCCTTGTATTTTCGGTTATTTTGATGATTTTTCCAGTAACATCCGGCGTGATTGTAGTTATGAATGGTATGGATGCCATACAAAGTTATTGGATGCAAGGTGTTTTCATGATGTTATCCATGGCGGTGCCTGTAGTCTTTATGTGGATTACAAAGATGAAGCCAGCTCAAATCGGTTTTACAAGAGTCGAAAAAGGCAGTATAAAAACAGTATTATATTTTGTACCGATAATTGCATCAAAAATAGGGTTTCTTATATTCAGGGTTGATAGTAACACTCAAACTATTATTGCATTGGCATTTTTTACAATCATGATCGGATTGTCAGAAGAACTTTATTTTAGGGGAATTATTCTGAGAAAACTGAGGTCTTGTTTTACAATCAAACAAACAGTCATTTTGTCTTCTGTGTTCTTTGCAGCTGTGCATGCTTCTCAAGCCTTTTCAGGGACAGGAATTATCATCGTTACGCTTACCATAATTAATGCATTGATATTTGGTGTTATTGCTTCAGAAATTGTGATACTGACAAGGAGCATTATTCCAGTAATTATATGGCACGTTTTATACGACTTTATTAATTGGATTTCAGTGGCGAAGGGAACAACAGAGGTAACATTGATAATGATTCAATCGGTAATCATGGTTGTATATGCGTATTACTTGTGGACCAAATTGCCTGAGAAACAGGCGTGTCCAGCGTGAAAAGACTGGAGGATGGTAAATTTCAACTCGTCTACGAACATATTAAAATAGCCAAGGCACCCTACGCCTAATTTCGTAGAGTGCCTCAATTGTTTCCAGACTTATTCATCAATATCCACAGCCACGCCGGACTTGAATTCCACAGTGAATTTCTCCTCATATACAGTGACCTTTTCAATCAGCCGCTGGACAAGCCGCTCATCGTATTCGATAAGGGCGGTGGATTGCTCCCTTAGGAATGTGTTCATATCAGCAATGCGCTTTTTAAGTTCCTCACGGTTGACGTTTTCAAGCTGCAGCTTTTGCTTTTGGTCACGCAGTCGGTGAATCTCATCGCCGACTTTATCATAATCGGCATTGGAGGTGGCAAGCTTCAGCAGTTCCGTTTGAAGTTCTTCCAGTCGCTTATCGATATCTGCCAAGACTTGGTCACTTTCATGAGTAATGATGGTGGCAATGTTATCCTGTAGGGTTGAGAGGAAAGTATCTTTATCGCAAAGTGCCTCATTGATAGCGGTGACAAGCACTTGCTCGATGGTGCTTTCAAGTACCGTGCGGGCATCGCAGAAAAGGCCGGTGTTTTCTAATCGACTGACACAGCGCCAGACGATGGATTTCTTGCCACGGTTGTTCCAGTGCACCCTGCGGAACACTTCACCGCAGTTGCCGCAGATAACTATCTGAGCAAAGCAGTGGTTGCTGCTGAAGGTTCTGGCTTTTCCGTTCGGGCTGGTGTGGACAATCCGGCGGCGGACAAGTTCCTCCTGCACCCGCATGAATACCTCACGCGGAACGATGGCTTCATGACTGTTTTCTACATAATACTGCGGAACGATACCGTTGTTCTTAACACGCTTCTTTGTTAGAAAGTCAACCGTATAAGTTTTCTGCAAAAGGGCATCCCCAATATATTTTTCATTTCGCAGGATATGATTTATATTGCTGGTATGCCATTTTTCCTTTCCGGCACCGTTTAGGATGCCGTCCGCTTCCAGACCACGGGCAATCTTCAGTATACTGGCGCTCTCAAGGTATTCCCGATAGATGCGCTTTACGGTTTCTGCTTCCTCGGGGACAGTGATCAGTTTCTTGTTTTCATCTTTCGTATATCCGAGAAACCATTTACAGTTGACCTGGATTTCACATTGCTGGTAGCGGTATTGAAAACCCAGATTCACGTTCTGGCTGAGGGACTGGCTTTCCTGCTGTGCGAGGGAGGCCATAATCGTGAGCATAACTTCGCCTTTGGAATCCATGGAATTGATGTTTTCCTTTTCGAAGGACGGATATAATGAAAAATGCACTCAAGATATCAAAATGAAGGTATCGACCCACCCCGTTAACGGAAACATATCCAATGCAAAATTATTCCCTGCTGAGCAGCAGCGAGGAGATATACCTCTTCCCTTCGATGATTGCTGTACAAACCGCCAAGCGGTCAGCGATGCGGCGTACCTCTTCCCTCCGATAACTGTTGTACCAATCGCCGAGTGGTCAGCAAGTCGGCGTGGTGCAACAGCAAACACCGACGAGACGGCGTATAAGAAATTCATAAAATGCAGTGACATGTGCGGTGTATTTTATACCTTGCAACTAAACCGCCCGGAAATCGCCGAAGCGTTTCGACTGTCACAAACATTACATTAACCGCGAACAGTTAGCGAGGCAGCGTACCCCTTCCCTCCGATGACTGTTGTACAAATCGCCGAACGGTCAGCAAGACGGCATTCAATAAATTCCGTGATTTTCAGTGACATGCGCGGTGAAAATCACTCCTTGCTGTAAAGGGGGTGCGACAGACCGCAGTCCGAGCATCCCCTTTACAGTAAAACCCATCCACAGATGACCTCGAACATAAAGCCAAAGCTTTATGTTCGAAAAGCTTTAGCTTTTGATGCTTTTTCCGCCGCCACTCTTCTCCCCTTGAACGTAATGCCGTTCATCCCGGAGACGACTGAATCGGCTCTGTCCTTCGGGACCTCGATAAAGCAACACTTATCGTACATGCTGATGCCTTTGACCTGGCGCACCGAGACCTTCGAATTTTCGCTCACAAGCTTCGCGACGTCGCGCGCGCTGATCTTATCCATTTTGCCGATGTTCAAAAACAGGCGCGTTCCCGTTATAGTTCCCGTATCATGCCTTGGCCTTTCCGTACAGAAAATCAGAGAGTACAAAAGCCACGAAATTCACGGGTATGCATACCGCCATCCCCACACATACAATTTACTTGTTTCTGTAAAAATCGAAGAGCCGTTCATGAGAAAGCCTTGCTTTTAGTCTTCAGGACGCCAGCCATTAACATATTTATCAACAAGATCGAGTAAACCGTTGTCAAGTTGAAGCTCGGCAGTCCTCAAGTGGTCAATTCTTTGCTTTAGCGTGTCTTCATCGTCAAATAATTCTATAAGTGCGTTCCAAGCTAAACGCGATTCTCTGCGAACGGCTCGATTGCCAATTATCTGGCGCAAGGATTCACTTCGCGCGGAGCTAATAATAGCTTGTGTTAATGCGGGTGAATCACCTATTTTAAACGCTTCGGCATTTTTGGTTATAAGTCTTTTCGCATGTAACAATACAATGAAAATGTCATACTCGTTGAGTAAATTATCTGGAGAAGTAGATTTCACTTCATTTGCCCATTCGTATTCAAGTTGTTTCGCAGCATCTTCAGTAATAAGCTTATGACCTACTCCTTTAGTATAACCTACTAACTGTATAAGCACATGTTTTGCAGACAATGTAGTTAATTCAGGCAAGATAGAATGAATAGTCGACTCAATAACAAAAGGGTCAAGCAAAGATTTAATAAGTCTATAAATTACACGAATTATAACAGTATGAGCATCAAATTCGTACATGCTTCTTCTGTTATGGGGAAGTTCTGGTAACAGATTAAGTAGTACAATTGTAGCTGGAACAACATGCTTTGGCTCATACATGTCCTCATATACTTCAAGTGCAGCAACGACACTTTGAATTTGAGATTTCTCAAGAGAACGTAGATATCTACCAAACAAATCTCGGTTGTCCATAAACGACCATGCACGTTCCCCACTAATAAAGGATTTGAAATGTTCGTTGATGAAACGCTCTAAATACAAATGCAATATATCTTCATGAGCAACACGGCGTTCACGTAACCATTCGTTCTTATAATCAGGTCCATAGTGCATGTTTTCAATATGCCTACGAGCAGCGGGGAACAATCTCTTTATCATATTTTGAATTATTATCTTATCTTCGCCTGCTGCTTTGATTATATTTTCAATTTTGGACTTAAGATGTGGTGAATCATTGTACCCGACTACATATGATGTCGGAGTTGTCAATGCCTCAATTGAAATATGAAACAGATTAAATACGACAGGTATGAAAATACGGATTGCTTCAAGGGCAAGTACGTCCGCAAGTGCCACTTCTCCATTAAGAGAAACAACAGTTCCTCTGATTCCAACAGCATACCTGCGTACATCACGCATATTTCGAATAAGCGGTCTTATTATTTCCATAAAAATATCTAGCCACTCTTGTTCATTAAACGGACCTGCATTTTCAATATCTGCTAAGGCTTTATTAATCGCTATTAGTGTCTGGTCAGTAAGAACTTGATATGGTATTGGTGGTAAGTCTACAGCGACTTGGAGAATTTTCTCTAAATAATCACAACCGGGAATTCCATCTTCATTTAATGCAGCTTCAACTCTAACGCGGTCGAAGGCGACTATATAAATAATGTTAGGAAAGTTGGCTGTTAATCGGACCAATTTAAAAATATCCCTTATTTCGGGTGTTGATAGTCGGTCAATATCATCAATTATTACCACAATCCTTTTCTCGATTTTAGTCAGAGCATTTTCAATCTTCTTCCTCTGACTACCAACACCCATTTTTTGCTGCTGCATAAGCTTTGCAAAAGTGCCTATTAATATACGCCCACGTTCAATCCATGGGCCTACCAAAGGTAACCACCCCATACCTGCAAACAAATCTCCGTACGAACTTAACTCATCACCAAGTTTTGAAAGATCTTTATGGAGTCTCAATTGAGCAGACAATTCTGTAAAAAAAGATTGCATAAGTTGCTCGGTTCCACTAAACATCCAAGGGTTAAAATCTAGAACGACAATACTGTCTTTGATTAACTCGTTCTTTACAAGATTTATAAATGAAGTTTTACCAGAACCCCAAGCGCCAAGAACACCAACAACGTTTCCTGTGCTAGCATCAAGTGATATAATCTGATGTGCAAAAGAGCATGCGAACTCAGTTCTCCCAATTGTATCATCTTCAGAGCGCGTGATGGGATTATCGCTAATTATCTTATTAATAACCCAATCGTCAGTATTTGACTCAACTGCAGAGTTAATCATTTTTTTACTCCTCATTATTGTTTTGGGTTGTTACTGAAATGTCTCTTGTCTTAATTATAACCTTATTGTTTTTTGACAGCAACACTTATAGATGCGGGAGAAAATAAAGGAAATTCACTTTTTTTCAGTTGGTTTTAGTTGGATATTAAAATTATGTATTTAAAATTACCGTTCTTTACCGAACAGCAGCGAAATCGTATATAAAAAATTCACAAAATGCAGCGACATGTGCGGTGCATTTTATACCTTGCAACAAAACTGCCCGGAAAACGTCGCAACGTTTTTAAGTGACCGTGTAAAAACTCCGAAGGGCTCGCAGGTAAGACCCTGAGGTCTTAACTGCGAAAAGGCTTTGCCTTGCTTGCCTTTTCCGCCGCTATCCTTCTCCCCTTGAAAGTAATGCCGTTCATCCCCGAAAGACCGAATCGGCTCTGTCCTTCGGGACCTCGATAAAGCAGAATTTATCATACATGCTGATGCCTTTGACCTGGCGAGCCGAAACCTTCGCGTTTTCGCTCACAAGCTTTGCGACGTCGCGGGCGCTTACCTTATCCATTCTGCCGATATTCAAAAACAGACGGGCAGCTGTTCCCGAATCCCGCTTCTGCCTTTCCGTTCCCTCACGCTTGCGTTTTATGACGGGCGGTTCATCCGGCAATATAAGTTCCGCGGCGGGATTCGCCGGCGTCATTGCCTGCTTCAAAAGCGCCGCCGCGATGTCCGCTATTTCATATGCCCCTCCGCTTTCCTTCATAAACTTATCTATATACGCTCTCTGGCGAAGGATATTGCTCGTGCCGATATATGCAAGCGCGCCTCCTAAAAGCACGTCCGCCTTTATGCGCTCAACGTCCGTGTGCGCGGGGGCCGCAACGGGCTCAATGACGGAACGGGTATACCGCATGATGCTTTTCAGGCGGGGCACCTCCCGCGGGGTGCACAAAGTATAGGCTAAACCGCTGCGGTTCGCGCGCCCCGTCCTGCCGATGCGATGAACGTAATACTCTTCGTCCAGCGGGATATCAAAATTGATTACCGCGTCGATATCTTCAACATCGATTCCTCTCGCAGCGACGTCGGTCGCGACCAGAATGGAAAGACGTCCTTTGCGGAAAGCCTCCATGACGTGATCGCGCGAAGATTGCTTCATGTCGCCGTGAAGCGCTTCTGAAGGGTAGCCGCGAAGGTTCAAAAAACCCGTCAAATCGTCCACCATGCGCTTCGTATTGCAAAACACAAGGCACAGCTTGAAACCGTTTACGTCGATAAGCCTTGTAAGCACGTCAGCTTTGTTTTTTGGCTTGACCTCGATGTAGTATTGCTTTACAAGATCCACCGTCAGCTTTTCGGCCGTCGTGCTGACTGTCCGCGCTTCGCGCTGATAGGAATGGGCGATGCGCTTTATGTCGGAGGAGATGGTAGCGGAAAAAAGCACGGTCTGCCTGTCGTCGGGTACGCTTTCGAGAATAGTGTCGATGTCCTCCCTAAAGCCCATGTTGAGCATTTCATCCGCTTCATCCAAAACGACCGTTTCGACTTTGTCCAAAACGATGCTCTTTCTTCGCATGTGGTCCATAAGCCTGCCCGGCGTTGCGGCCACTATCTGCGGTTTTTGCCTCAAAGAAGCAAGCTGGCGGTCGATGCCCTGCCCGCCGTAGATCGCGGCGATGCGAAGGCCGGTCATGGAAGAACCGGCTTTTTTCAGCTCTTCGACTATCTGGACCGCAAGCTCGCGAGTGGGGCAAAGAATCAGCGCCTGGAGGGAAGGATCTTTTGTATCGATCTTTTCAAGAAGCGGTATTCCGAACGCCAGAGTCTTTCCGGTCCCCGTAGGCGCCTGCGCCACAATATCGAATCCTTCAAGCATCAAAGGTATGCTTTCGCGCTGGATGGGAGTCATTTCGGAATAGCCCATGTTAAAAACGGAATTTTTGATGTCTTCGCTTATGTTCAAATCGTTAAACAGTTCTGTCATAGTTTCTCTTTCCTGTTATTTTTTAACGGCGAGTCATTATACCATAACTTCAAATAAATATATATTGATTATTTGCTGCGCCTGTACAATAATATTCTTCATAACGCACAAACGGAGGAATATCGACATGCAGCTTCTCAAAGACAGGATCTTGAAGGAAGGCAAGGTGCTGCCCGGCAACATAATCAAGGTGGACGGCTTTTTGAATCACAGGGTGGACATTGCCCTCATGAAAGAAATTGCGCGCGAATTTCGCCGTTTGTTCAAAGCGGACGGACTCACCGCAATACTCACCGTTGAAGCTTCCGGCATCGCGCTCGCCGCTGTCTGCGCGGAGGAGTTCGGCCTTCCTTTGCTTTTCGCCAAAAAGGCAAAATCCGATAACATCGAAGGCGGGCTTTATCGCAGCGATATATACTCCTACACCTATAAAAAACAGGTAACGCTGATACTCTCAAAACAGTGGCTCACCGAAAAAGACCGCGTGCTCATAATCGACGATTTTCTGGCAAACGGCGAAGCGCTCCGCGGGCTTATCGAAATCATAAAACAGGCGGGCGCAAAACTGGAAGGCATAGGCATCGCGATCGAAAAGGGCTTCCAGCCGGGCGGCGAAAGGATACGCCGGATGGGATATGACCTTAAATCTCTGGCGATAATAGATGAAGCTAACGACAACGGCATCAAGTTCAGGGAGGAAACGCGGTGACCGAACGCATTGCTATTTTGGATTTCGGCGGACAGTACAACCGGCTTATCGCGAGGCGGGTACGTGAAGCGGGAGTATACAGCGAGCTTCTGCCCCACGACGCGGACATTGAAAGAATAAAGGGGACATGCCTTTCCGGAATTATCCTGACGGGCGGCCCCGACAGCGTATATGCGGAAAACGCAAAAGTCTGCGATAACCGGATATTCGATATCGACGTTCCGGTTTTGGGCATTTGCTACGGGATGCAGTACATCGCAAAGGTTTTCGGCGGGTCGACAGAACCCTCGGACATAAAGGAATACGGCAGGACCGCCCTTCGCTTCATACCCCACCCGTTATTTGAAAATGTAAAAAAGAATACGGTATTGATGAGCCACAACGACAGGGTCACGAAGACTCCGAAGGGCTTTTCCGTCATCGCGTCTACCGACAACTGTCCTGTCGCAGCTTTCGCGGATGACGAAAGGAAGCTTTACGGGCTGCAGTTCCATGCTGAGGTCACTCATTCCGACGAGGGCGCCCTCGTCATTGAAAATTTCTTAAAAAATATCTGCAAACTGAAATGCACCTGGCGTACGGAAAACATATTAACCGAAATGATAGAAGCCGTAAAAGCCAAAGTCGGGAACGGGCGCGTTCTCGGCGCGCTGAGCGGGGGCGTTGATTCCTCCGTCGCCGCGGCGCTCGTGCACAAGGCGATAGGCGACCGGCTGACCTGCATATTCGTGGACCACGGACTATTAAGGCTCAACGAAGCGGAGGAGGTCATCGGCTTTTATCGCGACAAGCTCGGGCTTAATATCAAAGCGGTGGACGCGCGGGAGCGGTTTTTAACGAAGCTTTCCGGCGTGACGGAGCCCGAAGAAAAGCGCAAGATCATAGGCGAGCAGTTCATAAGGGTGTTTGAGGAGCAGGCGAAGCTTCTGGGCGGAGCCGACTACCTGCTGCAGGGAACAATATACTCGGACGTTATAGAGAGCGGCGCGGGAGCCGGCCATACTATCAAAAGCCATCACAACGTCGGCGGGCTGCCTGAAGATATCGGTTTCAAGGGGCTTATCGAGCCTTTGAGGGACCTTTTCAAAGACGAGGTCAGGCATTTGGGAGAGAGCCTCGGCATCCCGCATGAGCTCGTTTGGCGGCAGCCGTTTCCGGGTCCCGGACTTGCCATCCGCGTAATAGGCGACATTACCGCCGAAAAGCTTGATATACTTCGAAAGAGCGACTTCATACTGAGAGATGAAATAAAAAAGGCCGGCCTTGGAGATAAAGTCTGGCAGTACTTTACCGTGTTCACCGGGATCCGCAGCGTCGGGGTAATGGGCGACGTTAGAACTTACGACTATACGATCGGCGTTAGGGCTGTGACATCGACCGACGCCATGACCGTCGATTGGGCCCGCCTGCCTTACGAACTTCTGCAAGCCGTCAGCGAGCGTATAATAGCAGAAGTTCCGCATGTAAACAGAGTCGTATACGACATAACGTCCAAACCGCCCGGAACCATTGAGTGGGAATGATTCTCGAATTGCCGGAAAAGCCCGTAAAACAGGTACTTTTTGAATTTCAAAAAAGGGCTTGAGGCAGCGTTTTAGCGGCATCAGTATAAGTCCATAGAATTAAAAACCGGAGCTGTCTGATTTGAAAGTCAGGCAGCTCTTTTTATTTTTTTTTACATATCCTTCAGCTTCCAGCTTACTTTTTCACAGACCCTGTAAGCTTTATACAGAACTGACTAAAAAGAAGACAGAATCAATTTCCTTGATAAGAAGATTGTAGGCTTGACGGATGCGAAGCAGGAAATATCCGTTATCACGCAGAACTGCAGTGAAAAGCCGGAGTATCAGCTGCCGGCGCGCAATGTAGCTGGTGCGTATGGCATATTAAAGGAACGAAACAGGCATATATAAAGCATTACAATAAAATGTGCTCAACCTCTCGTGCCCCAAACAGAGAAAAATGGCTTATTAATCCGGATGACTTTGACGATATTAATTAGGACATTCTGCTTTTATGAAAGGCGTTTATCGTATAAACTTTTGGTCATCATCATTGACTGACCGCGTGCAAGGCACCTAAAATGCCCTGTGAGAGTTGATAAAGTAAAAACAATAAAGTGCAAAGCATTGCCTGACGATATAAGGTTCATAAACACAGAACATACAAAAATGTTTAGCGCCGGAAATATTCGCAGAGCGCATTGCTATTGTTTCAAGATATAGAATATAATGTCAGCATGTAATATATAAGAAGGTTCGTTATTCAATACATAACTGCAAAAGAAGCAAAGAAAGGAATTTCTCTTAAAGGAAGGCGATAACATATAAATCTATATTTTGATACAACACTGGCTTCCGGATATAAAAATTCATCTCAACGCATAAGACGTATGACCGAAGGATGGGTAAAAAGCAATATGTTTTGCCCGCGGTGCGGGAATTTAAAGATTGAACAATTTACCAATAATAAACCGGTTGCAGATTTTTTTTGCTCAAAATGCAATAATCAATATGAGTTAAAAAGCAAAAGCGGCCGACTCGGCGGGAAAGTAAATGACGGTGCTTATAACACCATGATAGAGCGCATAAAAAGCGACATTAACCCTGACTTTTTCTTCCTTAGTTATGAACCCGAAAAACAAAAAGTTACATCATTTGTCGTTGTGCCGAAGTATTTTTTTGTTCCGAATATTATTGAAGAACGAGAACCGCTTGCTGAAACTGCAAGGCGAGCCGGCTGGACGGGTTGTAATATTTTGCTAAACGCTATTCCCGCACAGGGACGCATCTTCATTATTCGAAACGGCGTTGAAGAGAACAGGGAAACCGTTATAACTAAGTTAAGCCGTTCACGCTCATTAGAAATAAGGGATGTTGAAGCAAGAGGATGGTTATTTGACGTTCTGAATTGCGTTAATGCAATAGCCGATGATGTGTTTACACTTGATAAAGTTTATGAATATGAACCGTTGCTTTCGGCAAAACACCCCGGAAATAATAATATAAAAGCGAAAATTCGACAACAGCTTCAGCTTTTGAGAGATAAAGGTTATATAGAATTTTTAGCTCGAGGACGGTATAAAAAATATGAGGATGTATTGAAATGAAACGCAAATTCATTATTGTAATTGAAGAGACTGTCGCCGAGGAGTTTGAAGTATTTGCAAAGAATAGCGAAGAGGCTCTTGAAAAGGCGAAAAAGAACTATAAAACATGCAAATTTGTTCTTGAGCCGGGAAATGTCCGTTCTAAGCAGATGGCAATTATGACTCCTGGAGAAGACGCTACAGGATGGTTCGAATTTTAAAAAAGCGATTTTCCTGGGGCAAGGTCAACCTTGCCCAGTTCCATTTCGGAAACCGGCAGTAAAGTGCGGCAACACACAGCCTTTTTAGTATCCTCAAGCATCAATTTCGGTTAAGTTTCTTCCGACCCGCTGTTTTTTCCTTTGTCACAACTCTTCTTTTTGTCATGTCAAAATTCTTCACATTGCATCGACCGCCTTTTTAGTATTTAAGCAATCATTCATTTCACAGCCGTAGTCGAATATAATGATATGAACGCAAAAAAACAATACAAATGTTGCAATTAATTACAATAACGAGTAAAATGATGACAACTAATTACAGAAGATACATATATATGCTTGAATTTAATGACATATTGGTGATATATTCTTTATACAAGGCACTTGCCTTAATTTGCAAAAGGAGAGATGAGAATGAAAAAGGTAATGGTACTGTTACTGGTTCTGGCAATGGTATTCAGCCTGGTCGCGTGTACCGGCACTCCCGCTGCCGACACTCCTCCGAAGAGTGAAGCCCCTGCCGGCACGAAAGAGACTCCGCCGCCCGCCAAAGAGCCGACCGAAACTAAAAAATTGAAGATCGGCGTTTCCATCTGGAGTTCCACGGACACTCTGGGCAGCGAGGTCAAGACGATTCTTGACGCCGCGGCCGCCGCGCTGGGCGTTGAGGTCGTATATGTAGACCAGGGGCACATTTCCGAGCAAGTGACCGCATCCGTCGAGACGCTGGCTGCAGCCGGCTGCGACGGGATTATCATTTGCAATTCCTCTTCGGCCGAAATGACTTCCGTAATCAATACGTGCAACCAGTACGAGGTTTATGTGGCTCAATTCTTCCGCTACATAAACGAAGAGCTTAACCCGGACGAAAATGCGCTGGCAAAAGCTTCTCCGTACTATGTCGGAGCCGTGCATGAAGATGAAGTCGTTAACGGCAGAACCTTAGTGACGATTCTCGGAGAAAAAGGCTGCCGCAAGATCGCCGTTATGGGCTGGGAAGCCGGCGACGCTACGTTCCTCGGAAGACTTCAGGGTTATCAGGAAGGCGCCGCGGAATGGAATCAAGCCCACCCGGATGATCAGATGGTACTTCTCGAACCCCAGTACGGCGGCACGACGTCCGATACCGGCAGATCGACCGCTGAAGCCATAATACAGGCCAACCCCGACATCGACGGCTTTATTGCGGCCGGCGGCGGCGGTGATCCGCTGATCGGAGCCATTGAAGCCATCGAGGCAGCCGGCAAGACGGGCATAATCAAAGTTGCGTCCACCGACTTCCTCCCCGACCTTGAAGCGAAGCTTAAAGGCGATGCTATTGCGGTTGAATCCGGCGGCCATTATGCCGACCCGCTGTTTGCGTTCATGGCGGTTTATAATGCCGTCATCGGAAACTGGGAGACCTCCACGGATGATTACTATGTGATCCACTTCCCGTACATGTATGTTGCTTCTCCGGACGACTATGCGGGTTATGAACAATACTTCAAACAGCAATTACCTTATAACGAAGAAGAGCTGAAGGCAATGGGCAGCATGTCTTTCGAAGAACTGTATGATGCCTGCGCGGCTCTGTCCGTCGCGGACGTACAGGCACGTCATGGTTGATTAACGTACTGAGAGTCAGGGGCTGTTTTTTCACGAACAGCCCCGAAGCATTATAAACAAAAAGAATTTACCGAATTCAACAAAAAACCGAACAAGGAAAGATGAATATGAGTATTAATGACAGAATACAAGCGCTAAAGACAAACAAGGTTTTCGGTCGGTTTTATGGCCTTGCTGTATTGCTTTTACTCGTCTTGATTTTCTGGTCGATATTTATGCTGATAACCCCGGGCAACTTCGGCAGTCTGAATAATATGTATTTTTATTTTCAGTCGAGCATCATTTACTCTGTCGGAGCGTGCGGGTTTTATTTTATTGTGGTTATGGGCTTGTTCGATTTCAGCATAGGCGCGAACGTCATACTGTCGTCCATTGTTGGCGTTATACTTTCAAAACAATACGGATATGCGGGACTTTTGATAGGCTGCATGCTCTGCGGCGCGCTTATCGGCTTTTTAAACGGATTTTTGTACATCAGGCTCAAGGTTCCTTCCATGATAGTGACCGTCGGTTTAATGTTGATTTATGAGAGCATAGCTTATTTTGCCGCAGGCGGTCAAAAGCAGACGCTGGATCAGCCTTTGCGCGCTTTCGGCAGCGCGCCGTGGAACATAATCCTCGCGGTCGCGGCATTTTTGCTTGCAAGCTTCATCATTAAATATACAAAGGTCGGAACTTATTGCTATGCGATAGGGAGCAATGAGTTTGTTGCCAGCAATATGGGCATCAATGTCAATAAGTATAAGCTGCTCGGCTTTATACTGCTGCATTTTTTTGTGGGAATAATGGCGGTCCTCACGGTAAGCTACGGCACGTCGATGACCGCGCTGACGGGCATGGCCTCTATGTCGCGCAATTTTACTCCGCTGATGGGCTGCTTTTTGGCGGTCGCTTTTAAAAAGCACGGAACGCCCATACTCGCTATAATTATCGGCGGCATGATAATCTCCATTATATTCAACGGGTTTGTTGCCCTGGGCGCGCCGACAACCATCCAAAACGTCGTCACGGGAGTAGCGCTTCTTACGATTGTCGCGCTCACGCTGAAATCCGAAAAGGGTGCCGTTGTCAAGTAAGGAGAGTAGATATGGAAGAAATGGTACTACAGGCGAAAAACATAAGCAAGTCATTCGGTATAACCAGAGCCGTCCGGAATGTTTCGCTCGACTTTAAAAAGGGCGAGATTCGCGGCCTTATCGGGGAAAACGGCTCGGGCAAATCCACGTTCGTTTCCATGCTGGCGGGCATCCTTCCGATAGATAAAGGCAGTTTTATATTGGAAGATGAAGAATTGAAAATCAAAAACCAGGTCGAAGCGAACCGCAAGGGCATTTCGATAATCGTTCAGGAAATGGGCACGCTGCCGGGCATTACCGTAGCAGATAACATTTTTCTCGGAAGCGAAAATCAGTTTATCAAATTCGGGATAAAGAAAACATCGTCGATGAACCGCGCCGCAGCGAAGCTGCTCGAACAATACGGATTCGGCCATATAAGCGCTTCGACGATGATAGACCATTACAATTTTGAAGACAGAAAACTCATTGAGATTGTCAAGGCAACTCATTTTAACCCGAAAATACTTATAATCGATGAAACGACCACGGCATTGAGCCAGTACGGGCGGGAAGAGCTCTATAAACATATGGAGCGCTTTAAAAACAACGGACGAACGGTCATATTCATTTCGCACGACCTCACGGAAGTGCTTGAACATACGGATTACATTTCGGTGCTGCGCGACGGAGAATTGATAGATACGGTTGAAAGCAATAATGTGAACGAAGACGATTTAAAGCGGCTGATGGTTGGCCGTGAGCTGAAAAGCCGCTATTATCGCACCGATTTCGGGGGAAACATCTCCGGCGAGGTTGTGATGTCCGTCGAAAACCTGACCGTTCCCGAAGAAATCGACGAAATAAACTTCGAATTGCACAAAGGGGAAATACTCGGCTTCGGGGGGTTAAGCGAATGCGGAATGCACGAAGTCGGCAAGGCTATATTCGGGGCATCCTTTGACCGGAGCGGGACAGTTAAGCTCGAAAACGGCAAAACGGTCAATTCCGTGCCGGACGCTATCAAAAACAGCATTGCTTACGCTTCCAAAGACCGCGACAATGAATCGCTTGTATGCAACAGCTCTATTCGCGACAACATCTGCCTGCCGTCCATCGGCGATCTTTCGCAAAACGGGATACTGAGTTCAAAAAAGATGAACGAGCACGCATTAAAGCATGCGCAGCTTGTCAGCGTTAAGATGACCGGAATAGACCAGTTTGTTTCCGATCTGTCCGGCGGCAACAAGCAAAAGGTCGTTCTGGCGCGGTGGCTGGGAAAAGACTCCGACATCCTTGTATTGGACAGTCCCACCCGCGGCATCGACGTAAAAGTCAAAGCCGATATATATGAAATGATGAGCGACCTTAAAAGAAAAGGCAAGTCGATCATAATGATATCCGAGGAAATTCAGGAGCTTATTGGTATGTGCGATCGCGTCATCATTATGAAGAGCGGCAAAATAAGCGGCGAATTCCTAAGAGACGAGCAGCTTGGCGAAGAAGATCTCATCAAGAAAATGGTTTAAGGGGTAATTCGAATGTCGGAACAAAAAACTTTTGAGAATAGCAGGAAATTTCTCGGCAAAGTCATCAATGCTCCGGATAAACAGGCATTGCGAACCATGATGCCGCTGGTCGGGCTCATTGCGATAATCGTGATTTTTGCTTTTCTGACGGATATGAAGATAGTGCAAACCAAAAGCATCAATTTGATACTGAGCCAGGTTTATGTGCTGATGATCGCCTGTTCGGGCGTTTTTATGGTAATGACGGTGGGCGGACTGGATTTCTCCCAGGGCTCTTTGCTCGGCCTCTCGTCCATAGTTATAAGCTACCTCTCGTTCCACAGCATGCCGCTTGCTATCGTTGCCGGCATCGTTACGGGCGCGCTTATCGGCGCATTCAACGGCCTCATTCACGTCGCGTTCAAGATACCGTCGTTTATAGTGACTATCTGCTCAATGTTTCTGTTCCGCGGCATATGCGCTTACTTGACAACGGACGCGCCCGTTGCGGCCAAAACGACCATTACCGTTTTTAACGAAACATGGATCAATCTCTCGCTTACGTTTGCCGTGCTGCTTATCGTATTTCTGGTATTCAGGTTCACGAAGCTCGGCATAAGCCTTAAAGCTATCGGCGCCGGCGAAACTGCGGCGCGCTTTTCCGGCATACGCACAAAGCGGATCAAGTTTTTGGTTTTCGCGGCCGCGGGGGCGATAACGGGCTTCGCTGCTTTTCTTAACGTTGCAAAAGTCGGCTCGATCACCGCGACCTCGGGAAGCCAGCTGGAAACGCAAATACTCATCGCGCTTGTTCTGGGGGGGCTGCCCATTATGGGCGGCGCGAAGGTACACTATTCGAGCGTTATAGTCGGCACGCTGATGTTTTGCATCCTTCAAAACGGTTTGGTAATGGTCGGGCTGGACAGCGCCGAGCAGCAGCTGGTCAAAGGCATAATTTTCGTGCTTGTCGTCGCGCTGACGATAGACAGAAGGTCATTGAGAGTTATAAAATAACAAATAATTTTTATAAAAAGAAAGCACTGACTTTATGGCAAACAAGAAGAGGTCCGGCAACAACAATCTAAAATACGTAAGGCTTTATGATTGGGTAACCTCATGTATAAACAACGGCGAAATGCGTTTGGGTTCCAAGCTTCCTTCGGAGATCATGCTGTGCAACAAATTTGAAATTTCCAGGCAGACGGTAAGGACCGCCATGGACTTTTTGGAAAAGGACGGCTATGTGAGGCGTGTCCGGGGCAGCGGAACCTATGTCGCCTATGACGTATTGGGAAAAGACGCGAACCAGAAGACGGTGGGATTGCTGATAAGCTATTTCACCGAATACCTGTTTCCGCATGTTTTTTCGGGTATCGAATCGGAACTGTCCAAAGCTAACATAGGCATAGATATCGCGGTCACATATAACCGCATCAACGTCGAGACTATGTTTTTACAGCGGATGCTCAGCTCCAACGTATCGGGCATAATAATCGAAGGAACTAAATCGGCGTTCCCCAACCCCAATATCAATTTGTACAAAGCTCTGGAGCAGCGCGGCATACCGATTATTTTTTTTCACAATCATTACAACAATCTAAGCTACAGCAGCGTCGAGATGAGCGATGAGCAATGCGTTTACCTGCTGACGAAAAGGCTCATTGAGAACGGGCACAAGCGTATCGCCGCCATATTTAAATATGACGATCTTCAGGGAATAGAGCGTTATAAGGGCTTTTTGAAGTGCATGGCGGACAACAGGCTGAAGATCGACGATGAGTGCATAAGATGGTACTCGACCGAGGATTTCGATTATTGCTTATCAATAAAGGGGCTTAACGCGTTTTTCAAAAAGATTTCCGATTGTACCGCAATAGTCGCGTATAACGATGAAATTGCGGTGAAGGTGGTGGATTTCTTAAACGGCAAAGGCATTCGTATTCCGGACGATATTTCCATGGTTTCCGTTGATGATACGCATCTTCTCAATATGACCAATATCGACATGGTCAGCGCCGTTCATCCCAAAATGGAGTTGGGGCGCATGGTCGCAAGGAACATCATAAAAATGATGTCCGATAAGAACTGGAAGACCAATGATTACTCATACAGGTTTCCTCCGCTTATCAGCGACGGCTGTTCGATAAAAAATTTGAACGAAAAACCCGAAAGAAAAAAAGAGCGGTACGCTCAACAAGCGACAAGCTGACGGCAAAATGATCGAAGAGAGCATTCTTTGGTACGGGCGTTTGCGCATTATTGATGTAGAGATACCTTGCATGCAGATTCCGCGCAAGTGTGTGATATCATTAAAAGTCAATGGTTTCCTCTGTCTCATAGCATACAATTCGATGAACCTTTGCAAACGATTTGCTAAACAGCATAGAGATGGAACGATCCTGTCTCAGCAACAAGAAAGTCAGAACTGCAATTTATTACGCCCTACCGTATATTGCATACGAAAGGGCAGTAACAAAGGCTGGGCGCGACGCCACAACGACGCAATGCTCCGTCGAAGCTCAGGATAGAACTACACAACATAACTCCCGGGTGACAATCGTGTGCCCCGGTAATTACGTTATATATCCGCGCTTCCATTGAAAACATTTTTACATGAGTAAAACCTCCGCCCGGCGGCTGGTCTCAATTCTCATCAGCAGGCCTCAGCGGCACAGATCTTGGAAGGTCCGTCCGGAATTCTCCTAAATGAAATAGCACTGGAATTCAAACGGGCTGACTTGCAGGGGCTTCTTTTCAACCGTTCCCGCTACTTCCTCCTGTGTCATCCTTAAAACTGTTCTTTCAAGCTCTTTGTATTCCTCGGATTCATAGATTTCCGAGGGGGGATCAACAACATTGCCTTCACACAAGAAGTCCTTCATCTTCTTGCCTTTTTCACGGCCTTTTTTACAATGCATATCATATGCCTCAGGCGGAATTTCGGGTAAAATACCACGTTCAAACTCCTTGCGAACAACAGTCATCAGAACGCCAACCGTCAAGTCTTTTTTGCTTTTGCACAGATAGCGAATTGCCTGTGCAGCATAGGACTGTCTGTCAATATCATTATATGGGTGCAAATTCTTCATCCTATTCAGCGTGTCCACCACAACCGGCGCCATAGGATCGGCCAAACCAATATCTTCAACGGAGATAATTGCAAGTCTCCGCCATAGCATTTCTTCCATTTGCTCGCTGGTGATATACATTTCATATGCTATTCGAACAGCCAGATCCACCTTGTTACGCCGAATCGTTTTATGAAGTCCTTCACGCAGTTCGTCTGCTGTGTAGCCATTGCGAGAAATGACATTTGACCACGGATCATACGATAAGAAATCCATTTTCCTCTCTCCTTACATTTTAAAGCAGTTTTATATCCAGTATCCAATTTAAACATAATTAATCCACTAAATCAGATACATAAATTATTGCTCATTGTGCGTAAGCAGCACCTTCCTCAAACGTGTTGCTTCATAAAGTCTTCCACTTCATTTTGTGTTACGGCACCGCTGCGCGCTCCAGTATACAGAATAGACCTGTTAGCGGCTGCTATAGCAAACCTTCCGGTCTCCAATAAAGGCCATCCCGCCAAGTATGCGTGTAAAAATGCCCCGTTGAAGGTGTCACCCGCGCCGGTGGTATCCTCAGGCACGATGTCATAAGCCGGCAGACGGATCTCCTGCCCATTAGATAAAATTCGGCAGCCTTGTGAACCAAGTGTCACCAGCACGATACGAGCATACGAAAGCTTATTCAAATCCTCTTCCGAGCCGTACTGTTCCGCTGCGACTTCGTTAAGCGAAATAATATCCGCTAATTCAAAATAGAATTGATCGTCAATGCAGGCGCCCGAAGTGAATGTACTGCATTCGGCATCCAACATAATACGCACGCCATTGCTCTTGCAAGCGGAAAACAATTGCTGATGATTAGGAAAAGTCTTAAAATCAGACATCAGTCCATAGATAAACGATGCGTTTTTAAGAGTCTTGCATGCATCTACATCCAAGACAGCTACCGGCTTTTGGCGGTTTTCATACAGCATTATTGTCCGCTCGCCGTTGTCGGGGTTTAATAGAATCGCGGTTCGCATATTGACGTAGCCGGGCAACACATGCACAAAGCGCGTATCCACACCATATTTGGTAAACGAGCCAAGCAAAAGCTCCGTATCCTCATCGTCTCCCAAAGCGGTGAACATAAACACCGGTGTGCCCAGCATAGACATCACACAAGCCGCATTAGCCACCATACCTCCTGGCAATGTTTCCTGGAAGCGCACAAAGAATTTATCACCCACCACAATATCCTGCAGGCACCTGTAATAATTGTCAGCCGAGACATTACCAATGGCGACCACATATTTTTTGTCCATCATAGCTCTTTTCCATAATTCGGGTCGTACGCGTCGATGTTCGAATTGTCCGGCACCGCACGGCCGATGAAATGCCGTTGTATGTTATAGTAATTCACATCACCGCAGGCTACCAGCTTTTCAAGCGTTTCTTGAACAATTTCAATGCTTGGACTCTCCCAGAATGAAAAGAAGCGATATTCGCTGGACCATGAGCAATCGTATACGTCGCTCATCCATACGCCTTTTCCCTGAGCCTCCCTGTTGATTTCATTTACCTTGTCAATAAAACGCCGCCTCTCCTCTGCGTCCATTGCATACCATGGGTCAGCATGCTTCCATAACGCAATAAAGCCATATTTACGCTCTTTCATTATTCCTATTCCTTTCTGATATTATAAAGACACTGAAGGCGCTCTGCTACAGCCTCCGCGTTTTTTGTAATTGTCCATAAAGCATAATGCCGGCATACCTCAAGTATCACACCTTTGAAACCGTTTATGACATACTCCGGCGTGAAGCACACTCTATGGCGAGGTTGTAAAAATGATAGCAGTTCCGCCATGTAATAGCCGCAAATGGGCTTTTGTGTTCTTTGGTTTCGAAAATTCTGATTATTGATATTTTCAAGCACTTATCATCTGTAAGTGATAACGTCGCTTGCGCGGCCCGTCAAACTCAAAAAAGAAGATACCTGAGCCGGGCGAGCACAAAAGTTCACCGTCTTCAATAATAAGAGATACCGAAACGCCTATTATTGCGGACTTGATATGTCCCGCGGCATCAGAAGGTGTGTCATATTGATGCTCGAAATCAATCCGCATAGGTACAATGCGGTTGATCTCGTTCTCGATATCAAGAAAGCCGAGCTCGTCCATGCGCGATATAACGGTTACGCCAGCCGTAGAATGAGGTACCCAAAGCACCGCGATGCCGCTTTGTATGCCAGAGGCTTTGATCGCCTCACGAACATCATGAGTGATTTCAAATAAACCGCTTCTGTCGGTGTCAATATTGATAGTTACCATTTGTTGCACTCCTTACAGGATGATTTCACTATTCTTGATGCTCTTGAACGCGCTCTCATTCCATGGTCCGGCATGCCCGTGATAATAGGCTTCGCCTTCGGGCATAGGTACAAAGGATGCCATAAATGCCATCAACGTCGACTGAACCAACGGCGAAAAGAGCTCCGGCACGTCAGCCGGTATTCTCCATACCGCATCTTCGTGTTCTTCAAATCCCGACGGTCCTGTGAGAATACGATATGGGCGTTTCAGCACCCGCAGCGCGACAGCGATTTCTTCACAGCGCCGCTGTGCACGGCTTCCTTTAGGGCATAACAGCAATGTAGGGATATCGTTAGGACGGGTGCGAAAAAAGTTTAAGTGATTAAACTCTTCCACATCCGCCACAGCTGTGTAGAGCCCCATCATTTCCAGCAGCTTTGCAGCACCGAAGTCTGCCGCTGCCCGGGCGGGACCGCTTGCCAGAATCTCAAATACACCGCAACGAGCTATCTCATGGGCAAAAGGTATCATTGCTTCTTTCAATGATACAAAAGCCTTAGAAAGCGCATCTGCGCAAGACCGAAGTTGCTTACGCAAAACATTAGCCGCATCCATGGTATAACATAGCTTGACTTCACCAAAGCGAATAGCCAGCAAATAAAGCGCCATGGCTGACGTGATAAAGCCGCGCACTCCGGGCGCCGGAGCAAAGGGCGGAGTCTCAACATGCAGCGCCTTCTCGGCAGCTTTTCCCAAACGGCTCATTAGGTTTGCAGTAAGTGCCAGCGTTCTGCATCCAGAGGCGCGCATCGCTGTAATGGCCTCCACCACACGTGCACCTTCACCGCTGCCGCTGACACCAATAACAAGAGTGTTCTTTTCGGGTTTAGGCACATACACGCCGGCTATATAGCGCGATGTTTCCATCGGGGTCTCCGCCCGAACCCACAGATGACCAAGCTGGCTAAAGGCCATTGCCGCAGCGCACCCTGCATTGTAAGAGTCTCCGCTGCCAGTTAAAATCAGATTTTTTATACTGTAAATTTCCGGCGTGGTAAGCGCCGAACGTGTGCTTGATTCAATGGTTTGATATGTTTCCGCGATCAGGCCGGGCACACTTAGCGCTTGGTCACGGACAGGGTTTGTATTAAACATCTGTATCACCTTTTCACTGTAATTCCGTAAATGATCACCGGCTGATTGCCAAAACGTGGCGCAATGGCATCAAATCAATAGGACCACGTCTTAGGGCTTTCCAAACTGCGCTGCCATTGTCAGCCGCATATTGCTAGGATGGATATAGCAGTTTGCAAACCCTACCGGATGATCGCCTATATCGTAAATCATTTCCTCAATGCTTAGCAGTGCTGCATCCTCCTGTACTCCCAATCTTACCGCCATAGCGGAGTTTTGCACAGCAGCCAGGCACATGGTACAATAAGTTATACGATGGTAAAGACACTTCCGGCTGAACTCATCAAGATCTCTATATTGGTCATCCTCCTGCGGCATCTCACGGATGATGCTGAGCAGAAATTCATAAACGCAGACTATCGTAGGTAATCCTGAAGCGGTATATGTCCACAACATCCGATACACGTCTTGAGGGGAACAATTAAAATGCATGCAGAATTCCCTGCTGGACTGCTGAACACCGAAATGTAAATTCTGAACGGCAATATCTTTATGTTGGCACTTAATTAACTGATAAAAATCAGTGTTGACATCGATACGCCCCTTCATACGAAACATCGAAGGATGCCCAAAGGTACCTATGCCGTGGACGGTGGTAATATAACCGTCTTTCTCAAGACGCTTCAGGGCACCTCGCACTGTCGGTCTGCTTACATCGAGCATTTCTGAAAGCGCTTCTTCAGAAGGAAGCTTATTTGCCCCGGGCGTCATCTCGCGTATCATATCGCATAGGTGTTCATACGCCTGATCTACCAAAGTATCTCGTCTAATTAGCATTGCTATCATATCTACCCCGTTATTTTTTTGTTGCGAATCGTCCAGCCAATCAATATCGAAAGAATTACTGGCGATACATTTTACCAACCGTCAGTAACCGGTCGTTTGTCTCAAAAACCTCGTTTCATTATTCGATTAAAGAGTCATCAACCATTCACACATCTAATTTCCGCCAGGCAAGATGATTGTCTTCCCGTCTCCTTGAGACTCGACCTACTTATATGAGCACGCTAATGTCAATATATATTTTTTCTACACTACCTGATCTTCAATCAATATAAATATCCTATTGCCCGATACGTCCGGATCCTTAGTCGGCTTATTCGCCTTTTCCATCCAGGGCGATTTCAGTCAATATTCTTATCGTTGAATTTATTACTGCCTCAATAATCTTATCGCCTTTTTCAGCCGACGCTTTTGAAACTCCGCCCAAAATACCTGTAGTGCTCATCTCATGGGTCAGCCAGCTGTACTTATATTCAGGCAGGGCGTCGAGCATATCCGGTTGCAGCTTTAAGGCTTCCCGGTTCACCATGCCCGGCATACCGCTCATCAGCACAGAAGTCTCCACCTCTCCGGCATGACCGTCCCGTTCCGGAGGCAATTCCAGATCATCCAGCAATAACGGACGGGCACTTTTCAACAAATCAATCTGGTAAATATTTACGCCAAAGCGGTATCGCCACGTTTGAGCCATACCCTGCAAAATGCCTTGATTTCCGCCATGCGAATTAACCAGTACCAGGGTCTTCCATCCGTGAGCGGACATTGCACCCAAAATATCTTCTACGATGGCGCATATGGTAGCCGGAGACAGAGAGAACGTACCTGGAAAGGCCATATGCTCAAAGCTGCAACCGTAGTGGATTGCGGGAAGCAACCAATACTCAGCTTCAAGGGATTCGTTATCAATTATTGCATCCATTGCGATGCAGGATATAAAATCATCGGTGCCTACAGGCAGATGCGTGGCGTGCTGTTCCATGGAAGCGATAGGCAACACAAGCCTCACGGATAGTTTATCAAGCGCAGCCAATTCCTGCCAAGTGCGCTCGTTTAATCTCTTTAGCATTCTATTCCTCCTATAAGTATAAGTTTTTTTATTGTAAGTTTCTCGCCATACTCAAAAGCTTCGCGTACATCAAGGGAATGACTGAACAGGCCGGATTGCTGACGGCCAATCATTACTTACATCTCCTGCCAGCCATTATTCTATTCGAAGGGAGGGTATCATTTCTCTCATTCCTTCATATCTGTTGTTATTGATTCTCAATCATTGGGCTTTCTTAAGTAGCGTGCATACACAGTCATTAGCCTTTATGCGAACCTCGTCTTCGTCCACGCCCAGCAACCGTCCGTCCTTTGCAACCATGCAACCGTGCACCATCACCCACTTTGCCGGACGTGAATACCCAACCGTGCCGAGCAGGCTTGCTGGGTCTAAGAACGTGCCCGCCAGTTCCATCAGCTCAGCGTCGATAGCGAAGATATCTGCTGCATTGCCTGGGGCTAATTGACCGATGTCGTTTCGGCCCAACAGCAAGGCGTTGCCACGAGTGGCCATCTTTAATATTCCATAACCGGTAGGAGCTTTTTCACTAACCGCCAACCGTTGCAAAAGATAAGCTGCGCGGATTTCTGCCATTAAATTCGAACAGTCGTTGCTGGCACTGCCATCCACAGCAAGTCCCACCGGAACCCCCAATTCTAGCATTTCGGAAACCCGGCAAACGCCGCTGGATAATTTCATATTGGAAACCGGGCAATGCGCTACGCCGGTCTTTGTTTGAGCCAGGTATCTTAACTCCTCGTCATTGAAATGTATGCCGTGGGCAAACCATACGTCTTCTCCGGTCCAGCCGCAGCTTTCCATATAGGCCAAAGGACGCATGCCTACTTTTTCAATACAATAATTTTCTTCATCAATCGTTTCACACAAATGGGTATGCAAACGCACGCCCAACTTACGGGCTAATACGGCCGATTCCTTTAAAAGCGCGTCGGTAACGCTGAAAGGAGAGCACGGGGCGATTACAACCTGGCGCATGGATAACGCCGAAGGATCATGGAACCTTTGTACAACACGCTGGCAATCCTCCAAAATATCGTCCACGTCCTGCACCAGATCGTCCGGCGGCAATCCGCCGTCACTCTTTCCACGGGACATACTGCCTCTGGAAGCGCAAAAACGTGCTCCAAGAGCCTCAGCCGCGGCAAATTGCCGCTCTATAAAGTGGTTTTCGCGCGAACGAGGAAATACATAATGATGATCCATCACAGTCGTGCAACCGTATTTAAGCAACTCACCCACGCCAACAAGAGTGCTGTAATAAATAGCGTCATCATCCAAACCTCGCCAAATTTCGTACAGCTTAATCAGCCATGGAAACAGCTCCAGTTTTTGTACTTGCGGCAGATTGCGAGTTAATGTTTGATATAAGTGATGATGGGTGTTTACGAGACCGGGATACAAATAGCATCCCGAGGCATCAATAATTTCATCAGTTTTTACCGACAAATTTTTACCTATGGCCTCAATTACGCCATCCCGAACCAGTATATCGGCACCATTGAGCACGCTGTCATCATCGTCAACGGTCACGATAGCCGCTGCGTTCTTAATCATTATACTTGCCATGTGTAGAATCCTCTCTCGGTGATCCCTCAAATCAAAACTGTATCATCATACCTGCATTTTATCGGTTGCTTTTCCTTATATTATAAATCAACAAATACTAAATTGGTAGAAATTAATCGTTTTCGTAATGCCGTCCGGGCTGCGGCGGGAAAAACAGGTGCTCGGTAATACCGGAAACGAAAGCCTTTTCACCATTTATGTAGCAGTAACGAGCTGTAGGTCGGGAATCTTTCCCACGATAGGCAATAATACGGCCATCTACGATTACCATAGAGTTTCCAAATGGATCGCCGTTTTCGATGGCTTTGAGTACATTGCTGCCTACGGAACCCGGGGGATTATCTATCACCTGAATATCCGCTTCCCGTCCAACCTCGATTTTTCCGGTATTAAATCCGTATACGTCGGCGGCGTTGCCCGTTGCCATGGCAATCGCCCGTTCGGCGGCGATGCCATTGAGGGACGACGCCTTTACGATAGCGCGGTTAATGGCGCCCGGTAGGGAAGCCTGCCCGGTAGGAGCGTCACTGCCCATAATGATGCGGCCAAGCTGGTCTTTTTTATCCATGTGCCGCAGAATTTTATTGAAGTTAACGAAGTTTCCATTCACGACCAGCTCCAGCGGAATTTTGCTTTCATCCATCAGCTTCTCAATATGCTTGAATTCCACCGCCGTGGAGCCGCCATTTGTATGCGCTACCTTGTTGGGCTGCAGGTCTAAAATCATCTGGCTGGTTACCCAGGATGAGCCCGGAATAGAGGGCGGCGCCAGATGGATTGAATAAAAGAATCCGTATTTCTTAGCCCATTTCAGCATTGGTGCTACTTCTTCCGGATCGGACAGTCCGCCGCCGCCGATTTCGGCAATCAGCCATACACCGGCATCATGCATTTCCTTAAAGTCCGCTTCAGTCAAACCGTGGACCAAAACTAACGCACCGCCATGAAACTTAAGCGCGCCGCCCGGGCGGAATCTATCAAATACTCGCTTGGATAAAATAGCCGCAGCCTTACAGCCGATGGCATCGTCGTAAAAGCGCGGCCATCCGGGCCCTTGCTCCCCCTCACTTATCATCGTGGTAGTACCGGAATAAAGCGCGTCGGAATAGCATCCGACCGCTCCGCGTTGCGGTGCGTAATCGTCCAGAGTGTTATGAATATGGCAATCGATAAAGCCGGGACATACCGCCTGTCCATCTGCGTCAACTATGGTGTCTATACCAGAAATATCAACTTGGTCTTCAGAGCCTATCGCGTCGATCAGTCCATTGCGCACTACAATGGTGTTACCGGGAATCACACCTTTTTCAATATCTCCGCTAATGATCAGCCCTATATTTTTAATTACAATACAATTCTTCAATGACTCATTCGCTCCTTACTCTGTTAATTCAGCGATTATTCAAGCAAATTCCGCTTTTGCTGTCAAACACAGGTGTGCTGGTATAATCGATGCTGAGTGATATTTCATCATCCTGCGTGGGAATGTTGCCCATATTCGCTCTACAGCAACATACCCGATTGTCAATCTCAAAATAAACCAATGTTTCCGCTCCCAAGCGCTCAACCAGCTTCACTTTGCTTTTTATGGGTGAATCGGGCACAATGGAAAAATCCTCCGGACGCACGCCCAACTCGTATTCATTTGGCTCCAGCGTAATCCCCAACCCGGATTCGAGTTCGGATAAGCCTATATCAATCTTCGATAAGCGCGCTATTCCGGGCGCTACCGTAAGCGGCAGAAAATTGATTGATGGCGTGCCGAGAAAACCTGCAACAAAACGGTTTACAGGTTTTTTATATAGCTGCATTCCATCTCCGATCTGCTGAATGTAACCATCATTCAATATGGCGATTCTATCGCCCATCGTCATGGCCTCCTCCTGATCATGGGTGACGATCAACGTGGTAATATCAAGCTTTTGCTGCAACTCTCGCAACTCTACCCGGACTTGCCGACGCAATTTAGCATCAAGATTCGAGAGCGGTTCATCCAACAACATCACCTTAGCGCGAATCGCTACCACGCGCGCGATAGCCACACGCTGTTGCTGTCCTCCCGAGAGTTGCGATGGGTAACGGCTTTTGTAATCCTCCAGCCCGACCAACCGCAGGGCAGCATCAAGCCGTTCTTTTATTTCTGCCGAACCAACCTTATGCATTTTTAGACCAAATGCGACATTCTGCTCAACCGTCATATGCGGAAAAAGCGCGTAATCCTGAAATACGACGCCGATATTGCGTTTATAAGAAGGGATGGATGCTATATCAACACCGTCTACCAATATTGCGCCACTATCATTTTCCAAAAATCCTGCAATAAGCCGTAAAATCGTAGTCTTTCCTGAGCCCGAAGGCCCCAGCAGAGCGACCATTTCGCCGTCATTAACCGTCAGGTTTACATCGTCCAATACTCTGTGTTGTTTATAGCTTTTTGATATGTTTTTTAATTCTAACATCTAAAGTATTCCTCCCTAGAGCATGGTGCTAAAGTGTTTCGACCAATGCGCAAATTTTTCTCCCAGGATTGATATCGACAGCACCACGACAATTATGATGGCTGAGTAGGCGAGCACCATAGGGTCCAGACCCTCTGTACGCATCGCCGCGTAGACGCGCACCGGAAACGTTGTGAAGCTGCTGCTGGAGACAAACAATGTGATGACCACGTCAGAGAAAGAAATCATAAAGCTGAACACCATGCCCACCACGATGCCCGACATAATGTTCGGAAGCGTTATACGAAAGAAAGTGGTAAGCGGCGGAGCACCAAGGCTGGCCGCGGCATCTTCCAGGGTGTAATTAAAATTATCCATGCTGGCACCAACAATACGGATCATATAAGGTGTTACGATCACTGTGTGGACGCAAATCAAAATAGCCAGCGACCCCTGTATGCGTAAGAAGCCCATACACTGCAGCAACCCTACAGCCCATACGATACCGGGCAGGAAAATTGGAGCCATAAAAAGAGTTTTCACCTTATTTACAATCGGGTTTGAGGTCTTTGCAAGCGCTACACAGGCAGGCACACATAAAAGCGAAGCTACTACTGTAGAATACGTAGCTACCTTCAAACTGGCCGCCAGGGATTCAAGATGTTCCTTATTGGTGAGTGCTGCGCGATACTGCCTTAAACTCACTGATTTAGGCGGAAAAGCGAAATATCCGCCATCGTTGAACGATCCGCCTACGACAGCAATAATCGGCGAGAGCAAAAACAGCAACACGCAAAAAGCTACCAGCACCAACAGAAGTTTGGGAAACAGCTTTCTTAGTTTCATAGTACCCCCCCTTCGCGTCGCCGCCGGGACAAAATCTTCGTAATCGGCACAATCAGCAGGATAAGCAATAGCAGCAGCATCGCTATACTGGAGGCAAAAGGCCAGTTGAAAAGCTGCATAGCCTGTTGATACACCACCGTGCCTATTACCTGGCACTTTCCCCGGCCCAATATGGTAGGTGTAGTGTAACTGCTAAGGCTTGCGCCGAACACAAGCACAGCGCCTGCTATGCAGCCGCCAAAGCTCATTGGCAGTGTGATGTGAAGAAATTGGCGCACTTTGTTTGCGCCAAGGCTCTCCGACGCTTGAAGCACATTTTCCGGTATGGCCTGCAGCGCATTCATGACCGGCAGAATCATAAAAGGCAAGAATCCTTGTGTAAGCCCGATGATTACAGCTATGTTATTGCCAAGCAGTTGTACCGGCTCTTCAATAATGTGCAGAGCCATAAGAAACAAGTTGATAGTTCCATAGTTGGTCATCATGCCGTACATTCCCATATTCTGCACCATAACGCCCGAAATCAGCGGGAGCGTGACCAACACCAGCATAATAGTTTTAAGATAGCCTTTGATTCCTGCCATAAAATAGGCCAAGGGGTAGGCCAGCACCGTCACCATCAGCGTTGTGACAATACTGATGTAAAACGTACGCCCGATTACTGCAGGATAGTATGAGTCCTTGAAAAACTTGATATAATTCTGCACCGTTATGGGAAGTCCGGGTTCGACCTTACCGGTATAGGTGAGAAAGCTATTATATAACAACATAATGAAAGGGATCACAAAGAATATGAAGAACAGCAAGGCTAAGGGTATTAACATCGCATCCATCTTGTTGTATTTCGCCCTGAACATAAATTCACCTCATTTTTTATGTGAGGCACAAGGGGCAAAATGCCCCTTGTGCGGGTCAAAGCAAGAATATCACCGGTTATTTGGCCATAACAACCATGCGGTTCCACTTCTCAGTAAATTCCTCTTCGTTTTCCGTTATAACATCCCATTCCATTGTTACGAGCGACGATACATCATCACCATACACAAGCTTCTCAGCCACTTCATCGCTCACCTTGACGTTTTTGTTGCAGGGACTGAAGAAGATTTCCTCAGCATAAGCTGTTTGAGCTTCTACGCCGATGCAGCGGTTTACAAACTCTTCGGCCAAGGCCATGTGCTTGCTGTTCTTTGCAATAACCCAGGTATCCTTCGCCAATATAGCGCCGGGATCCGAAGGATAGACAAATGTGCAAGGAAAACCCTGAGCGATATAATCGTTCGAATAGCTGTTGAAGATAGCTGCTGCATGGACATTGCCCTGCTCAATTTCCAGAAACAGCTCGTCCAGATTTGTATAGAAGAACGGGAACGGACCAAGCTCCGCCAACTTTGCGAATACGGCGTCAGGGTCGTTCTCCAGGTCCAAGCCCCAGGCTTCAGCCGTGACATAGATGATTGCCGCACCCTCCGAGCCGGGGAAATTGCTAAAAGCTATTTTGCCTTTGAGCTCAGGCCGCCATAAATCTTTCCAGCTAGTGATAGGCTCGGTGACCAGTTCATTGTTATAGCAAATACCATATGCCATGATGGATTGACCATAGCCGCCTACTTGAGCAAAATCATAGAGCTGGTCAAAATTGGACAGCTCTGGATTCACCGGAGCGGCAACCCCGTTTATAATCGCATCCGCTGATTCGCGAATATTCAACCCATAGACGTCCATCGAAGGATTGTCTTTTTCCGTATACAACTTTACCACGCGGTCAGAAGATCCGCCAAGCACCAGCTCGATGGAACATCCCAGCTCCTCCTCCATGGGCTCCACTACTGATTCGCGCAAAACCTTTTCGATAGTTCCGCCCCAAACGCCAACCACCAATGTCTCTCCTTCAAAAGGTTTGTCCACATTCGCTTCATCTTCAGTTGTCTTGCCTGGTGCTGGGTCTGACGATGGAACTGGTGCTGGTTTCTCACCGCACGCGGTCAAGGAAGTTAGCACTATTAATGCCAACAGTAAACAGAGCAACTTTTTCATGAATCTGATCCTCCTTAGAATGTTTTTTTGATGTGTTTCTTCCCCTTGTGGAGCTAGTTAAGTTGATAGGTTGTTAAACGGAATAACGTCTAACACTATGATATCACTTGTTAATGAAATGTCAATAGACCAATTGACGATTTTTGTTGACGTGTTGATATAAAAACCGTGCAAGCGGTCAGACGCACATAACTGGCATACTTTTGCCTGCATCCCACGGCCAATATCGACATGGTCAGCGCCGTTCATCCCAAAATGGAGTTGGGGCGCATGGTCGCAAGGAACATCATAAAAATGATGTCCGATAAGAACTGGAAGACCAATGATTACTCATACAGGTTTCCTCCGCTTATCAGCGACGGCTGTTCGATAAAAAATTTGAACGAAAAACCCGAAAGAAAAAAAGAGCGGTACGCTCAACAAGCGACAAGCTGACGGCAGGCGGAAAGCTCTCTGTTTTCTAAAGTGATTTTGCGCATTCAAGAGCGGGCGGAAATGACGCCTGAAGCTCTGAAGGCATCTCGGGTCATCCTGAAGCATTGACTGCAAATTCTCAAATCGGCGGTAATCATATCAATTTTTCGCTTTCAAGCAATTCTATGCCTCTTCTATGTATCTCGACGACGTCTCCGCGCAGTGAATCCCAGAAATCCTCTGCCGGTTTTTTGCGCCGCATGGCCATTTCCCTGCCCCGAGCCGTATAGAAACGGTCATAAACGTTTTCAAGCTTAAACTTATACTCATTGAAAAAGGTGTTATCCGGGTCGTTTTCGCCGTCAATAACGTTTCCGGCGTCATCGGTGGAATAAAGCTTGTCGCCTACCTGGCCTTTATAAATCAGCGTCCGCACTATCCCGAGCGTTCCAGCGGCATCAAGCTTATCGGAATCAAAAAGTATCCGCGCCTCGATGCTTTCCGGCGGATTATCGCTTCTGAACCTGTGCGAAGCGATTGCGCTCTTGACGCGCGCGGCCTTTTCTTCCGTCCAGCCGATAGTCAAAAGATACTGGTACGCCATTTCCCCGCCTTCCGCGGCATGGCAGAGCATCGGGTCTTTATACTGTTTGTCCCTTCCTATATCATGAAGCAGGCAGGCCGCAATAAGAACATCCGTATCCACATCGTGCTCGGTCTTAGCAATGTCAAGCGCTGAATACAATACCCGATAAATATGCTCTTTGTCGTGCGCGCTGTCGGTCATGCGGGAAACCATGAAGG
>MWCU01000065.1 GCA_002070205.1 Firmicutes bacterium ADurb.Bin182
GGAGCTGACCGCTTCCGCGTTCAGCCCCCTGTTACTCTTAGTCTATTGCTCTACCCCAACTATTGACATAGAGCCTTTATTATAATGACCGCGCGGCCGCCGTCGCTTTCCTATTCACCGGTTTCGAACAGTATATCGCCCGGCATTACGTACCCGAGCTTTTCCCGGGCATATCGAATCAGGTATTTTTCTGTTTTGGCGAATTCGATCATTCTTTGCATGCGCTGTTCTTCTATTTTCAGTTCATTCAATTCCCGCGTCAATTGCGCTTGTTCCGTTTTGATTTCCTGCAGCTTTATCTGCTGGTTTTTCACAACGAAGGCAAGCGCTGCAATGATTACAGCGGTTAATAACAAAATAAATTTAGGTCTGATCGAGTGCCTGCGTATGCTCACGGGTCATTATTTCCTTTACCTTATCTGTATATCAGTTCTCTGAACTTTGACTCAATTCCTTTTTTTTGATGTGCTTTTTGAAAATTTTTTTGATTATATACCGGAATAATGCGCCCGCGGTGAATCTGTAAAAAAGAGAGGAGGCGGCGATGACCAGGAGGAGCCATGCCCTCATCTCGCCGCCGTTGATAATCAATAAAGTGAATCCGGCTATGACGCCTGCCGCGACATAAAAGACCGCGTCCAGAATCGAGTGTATCCAGGTATTTTTAAACGGTATATGCAGCAGCGCAAAAATATCAAAAACGATGCCTATGCACAGCCCGCTGTACAACGCAGCCAGGAATTCTGCTGCTTGAGAAAGCGTGCTTTCCATCTATTTGAACAAGCGCGAAAACAGCGAGCCGCGCGATTCGGGCGCGTCCTCATAATCGAGGGACAGTATTTCGCCCTCGATAACCACCTGCCCGTCGTCCAGACTCAGTTTTGTTATGTGCAGCCCGGTGCCCTCAACATGAAGCTCGCCGGCTTCCGTAATAAGAAGGACCTCCTGCTCATTGAAGCTTTCCACATCCTTGACTCCTGATACGCTCATCAGCTCACGGTTATCGATATGTATACTATGCGAGCGTATGCGCAGGTTTCCCTGTGTTTCCCTATGATCGATCATGCGCTCCCCTCCGTTTCATAAAAATTATATGTAAGGAACTGTTCATAAATTACAAGCGAATTTGTATTGACATGTCATAAACTGTACCTTACAATAATTAAATATAATAGACATATTATTGGAATCCACGGTTAGCAATCCAAACAGTCCCGAGTTTGATCCGAATCTTGCTTTAATACCCAGATTCTTTATGTCGAATGCAAAAACTATGTTTGTACTGCCGCAGAACGGGCAATACTCACATCGCGTACACATGCGCACTTGCTTTGTTTTCCTTGTTTAAAATTCATATATGCCTAAAGGGGGATTGAACTTGACCAGAGAAATGCTGGAAACAAAAAGCCTTGCCGATTTGCGTGAAATAGCGAAGCTGCAGGGAGTCAAATCTATTACCAAGTACCGCAAATCCGAATTGATCGACATTATCATGTCAGGCGGCAAAACAAAAGAACGCGCTTACGGCGAACACGATGACGATGAGCCGCAAATAGAAGAGGATGGTTTGGACGGCTTAGAACAAGGCGAACAAATCAAAGACGATGATGAAGAGCAGGAAGTTCTTGAGAATTCCGCTTCCGAAGACCCTCACCGCAGAGCATACAGGCCGGCATACATCGCTCCGCAATACCGCGATCAGAAACCGGCCGCTTACCAGCAGGGTTATCGCCAGGACAGCTTCACGCGCCGCGTGTATACGGATAACCGCCAACAGAGCGGATATCAACCGCGTTCCCACTACGACAACCGCCAGGCCGGAAATTACCAGCCGCGAAATATCTATAACGAAGGAAGGCAGCAAATCGGCTACCAGCAAGGATACCGCCAGGACAACTATCAGGCTCAGCAGCCATACACGCCTTCCGTCCAATATCAGCAGCAAGGCTTTGAGCCTGATTTCGAAGGCGACGGCCGGTACCGCAACAGGCAGGAGGGCTACTATAACAAAGAATACGGTACATCCAATCCCGCTGTTCCGGATATGTTGACAAGCGGCGAATGCGGAGACGCCGAGGGCGTACTGGAGATCCTCCCGGACGGTTACGGTTTTTTGCGGTCTGATAACTATCTGCCCGGCAACCGCGACGTTTACGTTTCCATTGCTCAAATAAGGCGGTTCGGTTTAAAGACGGGCGACCTCGTTACGGGGAAAACGCGTCCGTCCAAAGAAGGCGAACGGTTTCTTGCGCTTTTGTATATTACCGCGGTCAACGGCGACGATCCCGAAGTCGCCTCTCAGCGCAAGTCGTTTGAAGAGCTTGTGCCTATTTACCCGAATGAACGGCTGACCCTCGAATATCCGGGAGCCGGCAACAATCTTGCCATACGCCTCATCGATTTTATTGCTCCCATCGGAAAAGGCCAGCGCGGCATGATCGTAAGCCAGCCGAAAGCAGGTAAAACGACTCTGCTTAAAAACATCGCGAACGGAATCGCTAACAACTATCCGGAAGTTCATCTTATAGTATTGCTTATCGACGAACGTCCCGAGGAAGTTACGGATATGCAGCGCTCCATAAAAGGAGAGGTTATTTATTCCACATTCGATGAATTGCCCGAGCATCATACGCGAGTTGCCGAAATGGTGCTTGAGCGTGCGATGAGGCTTGTTGAGCACGGCAAGGACGTTGTGGTGCTTCTGGACTCAATAACCCGCCTTTCCCGCGCATATAACTTGACTATTCCTCCGACGGGAAGAACGTTATCGGGCGGTATGGACCCTGGAGCCTTGCATAAGCCCAAACGCTTTTTCGGAGCCGCGCGCAATATCGAAGGCGGCGGCAGCCTCACTATAGTCGCTACCGCTTTGGTCGATACGGGAAGCCGCATGGATGATATCATATTCGAGGAATTTAAAGGCACCGGCAATATGGAGATCCATCTGGACAGGAAATTATCCGAGAAGCGGATATTCCCCGCCATCGATATTTATAAAAGCGGCACAAGGAGAGAGGAGCTCCTTTTAACCAAAGAGGAACTGGAAGGCGTGTTTGCGATGCGCAGAGTGCTTTCGGGCGGAAATCCCGGAGAGGTGACCGAGCAGTTCATAAGCATGCTGGAGAAGACCTCCTCAAATGAGGAATTCCTCAACCGCCTTACAAGCTGGCTGAATATCTATGAAAAGGAAGGCTATTCGACGGGCAAAAGCTTCAAATAGGCAAGGCGCTTTGCGCTTTTGTATAAAGAGAGCTTACGCTTTCGCAATGCAGCGGCGGAGAACAGGCGCAAAAGCCCAAATAGCCGCAAAATGAGCCCACCGAAACAAAGAAACCCTGAAATTCACTGTTGATTTCAGCATGTGTTTATAATATAATGACTTGGTGTGCAGGTGAGGGAGCCGATACTCACCAGAAAATCAAGCAGCAGGAGGGCGGCTGATCGCCCTGCGCTAAAGCTAAGGAGAGAAAATTATGAAAAAAGATATCCATCCGGTTTACGGTGAAGCCGTCGTAAAATGCGCTTGCGGCGAAACGTTTAAAGCCGGCTCTATCAAGCAGGAGCTGAAAGTCGAAATCTGTTCCAAATGTCATCCGTTCTTTACCGGCCGTCAAAAACTGGTCGATACGGGCGGCAGAGTTGACAAATTTAAAAAGCGTTACGGTATTGAATAATACCGCCGGTAATCAAAAGCCGTTTCTCATTCGAGAAACGGCTTTCGTTTTTTTGGGAATCGTTTATGGCAGCAAAAAGTGCGCAAGTATGAAGGAAAAACACAGCTCAATGCAAGTGAATTTTCGGTATTTGCTATGTATGGACAATATTGACAACATGATAGCCAAGTCATATAATATGGTCATCATTTATGAATGGAGTGAACGCGTAATAATCAGGGTATATTAGGAAGGGACTGCTGTACATTGTCATAAACCTTAAAAGGAGTCAACGAGTGGACAACGAAAAATTGATGCATATAGGCATTCGAAAAGGCGAGGTCGGCGCTTACGCATTTCTTCCCGGAAGCGTAGAACGCGCTTCCAAAATCGCCGAATATTTCGACAATCCGGTTAAGATCGCCCATAATCGAGAGTTTTTAACTTATACAGGTACTCTTGAAGGTGTACCCGTTTCGGTAACATCCACGGGGATCGGAGGACCTTCGACCGCAATAGCCGTTGAGGAGCTGTACCGGTGCGGGGTTCATACAATGATTAGGATTGGTTCCTGCGCTTCGACTTCTCCAAAAATCGGAATCGGCGATATAGGCATACCGAACGGTGCTGTGCGTATGGAAGGGACAAGCGATCATTATCTTCCTGTTGAGTTTCCTGCCGTTCCCGATTTTTTTCTTGTCAAAGAGCTGGAAGCGGCGGCAGTAAGGTTAGGCTATAAATATAACATCGGCGTTTCGATTACGAAGGATTCATTCTATACGGAGGTATCTCCGCATACCAAACCGGTGTTTTATGAACTGGAAAATAAATGGCGCGCGTATGAGAAAGGGGGCGCAACGACTACCGATATGGAATGCGCTCCGTTGTTTCTTGCGGGAGCCAGTTTGAATATCAGGACGGCCACTGTCCTTATCTGCGCCACCAACTACAATGATTATTCGAATGACGATAAAGATTATCCCCGAGATTGGGAGCACCGTGCTATTGAGGTCGGCATTGAAGCGCTTAGAAGCATAATAAAAAAGGATTTAAAGTAATTCGAAAACCGAGAAAAAAACAAAAGGGCGGGTAGCAAATGGCGGAAAACATAAAAATGATGCATGTCGGCATAACAAAAGGCGATATAGGAAGATACGTTTTTTTGCCCGGGAGTCCGGAGAGATCCGAAAAAATTTCAAGGTATTTCGATGACCAGAAACAAGTCGCTTATAACCGGGAATACAGAACTTTTACCGGAAAACTGGACGGCGCGCTTGTATCGGTAACAAGCACCGGAATAGGCGGTCCCTCAACGGCCATAGCTGTTGAAGAACTGTTCCAATGCGGAGCGCACACAATGATTCGCATAGGTACATGCGCTTCCGTGTCTCCCAAGGTGGAAATCGGCGATATCGTGATTCCGAACGGAGCGGTGCGCATGGAAGGAGTCGGCAGTCATTATCTTCCTGTTGAGTTTCCTGCCGTACCTGACTTCTATTTGCTGAAAGAACTGGAAAAAGCAGCTCAAAAACTCGGGTACAAATATAACGTCGGCGTATCTATTACCAAAGCTTCGTTTTATTCTCAAAACGCGCCTGAAACAAAGCCTGTCGCATACGAGATCATAAATAAATGGAATGCATATGAAGCGGGTGGCGCTACGTCTACCGAAATGGAATCGGCTCCGCTTTTTTTAATAGCCGGCTGCCTTGGGATTCGAGCGGCTACGGTGCTTGTAAGCGCAACGAATTATAAGAAATACTCCAATGACGCCAAATCGTATCCGCGCGATTGGGAACATCGCGCTATTGAAACCGGCGTTGAAGCTATGCGTGCTGTTATAAAACACGACAGGGAAAAGGGGATGGGGTAATGGAGCTTAACGGTAGCAGCATACTTCAAATAGACCATTCGCCCGATAATCAGCTGCCGTATTATGTGAGGATCTGCGATGCGTTCTTTAAAATGGTCGACTCAAAAATGATAGTCGCGGGTCAGCAGCTTCCGGGTGAAAATATCCTGGCATCTTACTGGAATGTCAGCCGGGGAACTGTGCGTGAAGCGATGCGAAAGCTGGAGGAAGACGGATTTATTTATAAAACAAAAGGGAAAGGAACCGTCGTATCGGAGCGCGCTTTCAACGGAAGGCATGGTTTGCAATGGTGCAATAATCCTTGTACCGAAGACTGTGTCGAGACGATAGACAGGGTAGACACTCGTATAACCTATGAACCGTGCGGGGAGTTCCTGGCAAACGTTTTGGGTTGCGAACGCGGCGGTTTCGTTGTCGCGGTTGCGGATTGTGATTATTTTGCGGATTCGGAGCAGGTAAGCGCTTCCGTCGCAATGCTTCCCGCAAAACTCTTTGAAGACTACAGTGTCGATTTGAACGACGAAGCCGAAATGAAGCGGTTTATCCTTGAACGTTTATATGATTATGCGGCGGCATCCGAGGCGTTTATCAATACGTTTGATGCGGAAGAATCGGATGATCAAAGGCTTAAAAACTGCAGTTCCATATTGTTTATCGAAGAAGTATTAAGGGATTCAAAGGATACGCCGCTCGCCTTTGTGAAATATTACCTGAAAGGGAATTTCTACAGAATTCCGCTGGACAGGCGTTCAAAACCGATAAGCACGATTTAAGCTTCAGAGATTAGTCTCTGCGGATAAAACATAAAAGGAGAGAATACTATGAAAAAGTACAGATTTTTAACACTTATACTGGTATTGGCAATGATTGCGGCCGTGTTGATCGGCTGTGCGCGCAATGTTCCTGAGCCTGCCAAAACACCTGCGGGCGGAGATCAAACTGCTAAGCCGGGTGAAGAACCGGTCGATGAGGACCCCTTTAAAGCGGTGCTGCTTGTAAACGGCAATCTCGGCGATAAAGGTTTCTATGATTCGGCGGCCAGCGGTATGTACCGTATGGAGGATGAATTGGGCGTAGAGATAAAAATAATTGAAATGGGTCGCGATGAGACCTCTTATGAGGGAAACTATCTGGATGTATCCGAACAGGATTGGGATATGATCATATCGGGTACTTGGTCCGTCAAAGAGCTCGCTCAGGAAATAGCCGCTCAGTTCCCCGAGAAAAATTATCTGTTCTTTGACGGGGAAGTTGATTACAACGTTGTTACCGACGGGAATATGATGGGCGTAACCTATTATTCCAACCAGGGAGCTTTCATGGCGGGGTGCCTTGGCGCGCTGATGCTGGATTCGGGCGCAGAGAAAATAGATCCCGCGAAAAGGGTGCTCGGTTTCGTCGGTTCCATGGACGCGGCTAACATCAATGACTTTTTGGTCGGCTATATTGAAGGCGTCAAATACATAGATCCTGAAATAAGGATACTGTCATCCTATGTGGGTTCTTTTGAGGACGTCCCCAAATGCCTTGAAATGACAACTCAGCTTTATAATCAAGGCGCTCAGATCTGTTACGTTCCCACGTCTCAAAGCATACTCGGCGCCATTACCGCTTCCAGCCAGGTCGACAAATATATAATCGCTTGCGATACCGATATCTGGGCTCAGCTTCAGGAATCAGACCCGGATCTTGTGAAAAACGTGATTTCCTCCTCGCTGAAAAACGTAGGCGACTCTCTTGTTACGGCTGTTAAGGGCTTTATGGACGGAACCATGTTAACCAGTGAGAATTACATTCTCGGTCTGGACAGCGGAGCTGTCGGTCTTGCCAAAAACGACAACTATATGGCTCTTGTGCCGGAAGAAATCCGTACGCGGCTCGACGAAATACAAAATAAGGTGATATCGGGAGAGATCCAGGTGTCTTCGGCGTTCGGCATGTCCTCAGAAGAAATCGCAGCGCTGCGCGACAGCATGAAACCGTAATCTGTTTTGTTCGGGGGGTGCACATCTATGCACCTCCCGTGTTTTATTCAGAAAATCAGGGCCGGGGGTGTGAATGTGAATCAAGCCGTTGAAGCTCTTCGAATGGAAAATATCACAAAGGTATATCCGAACGGCGTGATAGCCAATAAAAGCGTTACGTTCGTTGTAAACCAAGGCGAGATCCATGCCCTTTCGGGAGAAAACGGAGCCGGGAAGTCAACGCTGATGAAGATCCTTTTCGGCGAAGAACAGCCAACTTCAGGAACCATTTTTGCAAACGGCCAAAAGGTGAACATAAGTTCGCCTACCGAGGCGATACGTTTAGGTATCGGCATGGTGCATCAGCATTTTATGCTGGTCCCTTCCCTTACCGTTGCCGAGAACATGATGCTCGGCATCGAGCCGAGGAAAGGGCTTAAAATCGACAGGAAAAGGGCCGAAAAAGAGGTCCGCGAGATATCGCACAAATACAATCTTCCGATCGAGCCGAACGAGAGGGTAGAGGATCTGACGGTCGGTCAGAAGCAAAAAGTCGAGATACTGAAAGCCCTGCTGCGCGGCGCGAAAATTCTGATTTTAGATGAGCCGACAGCCGTTCTTACGCCGCAGGAAACACGGGAATTGTTTGCGGAATTAAAAACGCTTCGGAGCAACGGATATACCATCATTTTCATTTCGCACAAGTTAAATGAGGTAAAAGAGTTTTGCGACCGGATTACCATCATCCGAAGGGGGCAAACGATGGGAGTTTATCCGCTTTCCGATATCAGCGAACAGGAAATTTCGAAACTGATGGTCGGGCGCGATGTCATATTAAAAATCAGCAAGAACAAGATTCTCCCGGGAGCGCCGGCAATAAAGGTCAGGAATTTAAAAATACTGGAAGAGAGCGGAAGGGTAAGGATAAACAACATTTCTTTTACTGTGCGCGAAGGCGAAATACTCGGCGTAGCGGGCGTGGAAGGCAACGGGCAGGCACAGCTTGTCAAGGCATTGACGGGCCTCGGCCCGTATCATTCGGGCAGCATCGAGTTGTGCGGAACGGATATCAGGAAAAAATCCGTTTCGGACATTCGTAAGCTTTCTGTGGCTCATATACCCGAAGACAGGATGACAATCGGCATCGCACCGCGCTTGTCGGTTACGGAAAACACGGTTATCGACAAAACGGACAATATAAGGTTCTTTACCCGTTTAGGTCTTTCAAAATCAAGCGAAATTCGCGAATATGGAAAGAAAATGGTCAGGGACTATCATATCCTTTGCAAAACACCGGATGTCAGCGTAGAAAGCCTGTCAGGGGGGAACATTCAAAAAACCGTGCTCGCAAGGGAGCTTTCCGGCGGACCCAAAGTGATCATTGCGGACCAGCCGACCAGGGGCGTGGATGTCGGCGCGACCGAATTTATACGGCGTCAGCTGATTGCAATGCGCGACGCGGGAAATTCAATATTTTTGATTACCTCCGATCTCAATGAAGTACTTGGACTTTCGGACGGCATCATCGTGCTGTTTGAAGGGGAAATCACCGCGTATTTGCCGGATGCCTCCAATGTTACCGAGGAGGAGCTCGGGCAGTACATGCTGGGAATAAAACGGCAATCACCCGAACAGATCAGCGAGGTGCTCCATGAACAGAAGGATTAATCTCATTGTCGATCTTACCAAAATGCTGCTGATCATACTGATTGCATGCGTATTGGTGTTTATCATCGTCTTTTTGACAAGTCAGGAACCTGCGGACGCGGTTTACAGCTTTTTTGTCGGGCCTTTTACTTCTCTCAGAAGAATAGGGAATATCGTAGAGGCGGCTACGCCGTTGATGTTTACGGCGCTCGCGGTGATTATTATATTCAGGGCGGGTCAGTTTTCCATGATCTCCGAAGGCGCGTTTTTTATCGGCATACTCGGGGCGATGATCGTCGCGATAACCGGCAGGATGCCGCCGGGTATCCATCCTTTGGCGGCTATCGTCTTCGGAGGATTTTGCGGGGCTTTTGTCGCGTCTGTTCCCGCTGTGTTAAAAATGATGTGGGGCGTAAGCGAGCTTGTAACTTCCATAATGCTCAATTATGTGGTGCAGTTTTTTACAATTTATGTCGTCAGCTACCATTACAGGGAAATCACAAGCTCCAGCTTAGCCTCGCTCCTTTTTCAGGAGACGTCCGCGATGCCCGTGATAGTTGAAGGAACTCGCGTGCACTTGGGCGTTATAGTCGCATTGGTGCTGTGTTTTTTGGGCTTTTTATTTCTTCAGCGAACCAGGCTCGGCTTTAAATTGCGAGTTACGGGCGATAATCTTCATTTTGCGCAGTATGCGGGCGTAGGTGCCGCGGGGGTAATGGTTTCGGCTCAAGTGCTTGCCGGCGCGATCGCGGGAATCGGAGGAGGCGCGGAACTGCTGGGAATGTATACGCGGTTCAAATGGACCAGTTCCCCGGGATACGGCTGGATCGGTATCGTCGTCGCTTTGCTTGCGCGAAGGAACCCTTTGCTTGTACCGTTAGCGGCGGCTTTCATCGGATATTTGAACGTAGGTGCCGATATCATGGCAAGAAGCAGCGATGTCAGCCGGGAAGTGGTTTTGATAATACAGGGCGTAATGATGCTGCTTATAGCTTCCGAAGCGCTTCTTCAGCATTGGCGCCAGAAGCTTATAGTCAAGGCGGCGGAAAAAGAAGCAAAAGAAGGGAATGATGACGCGCCTCCCGAGCTTCCGGATGCGTCGATAGGCGGGAACGATATCCCCTATACAGGTGTGGATACGCCCACACCGAATTCACCGGATCAGGAGGGACTGTAAATGAGCGGTCTTGTAGGTTACATATTCAGTTCGGATTTCCTGTATATGTGGATCAGGGTGGCAACGCCGCTGATCCTGCCCGCGTTGGGAGCCGTCATATGCAATCGTTCGGGCGTCGTGCACCTCGGGCTTGAGGGCATCATGCTCACAGCCGCTTTGTTCGGAGTTCTCGGCGGAGCATTGGGCGGCAGCCTTTTCTGGGGCATAGCGGCGGGAATACTGATAAGCCTGCTGCTCAGCGTTCTTTTCGCATATTTTCATTTATCGCTTCGCGCAAATAACGTGCTTTGCGGAACGGCGATAAACACCATCGCGGGCGGATTCACCGTGTTCGTCCTTGAGCTGATTACCGGCGAAAAAGGAACGAGTTCTTCTCTTCGAAGCTTCTCGTTCCCGAATGTGAATATACCGCTCGTCGAAGACATACCGGTCTTGGGCGACGTGCTTTCCGGCCATAATCTGCTGACTTATATTGCGATACTGATGGTGTTTGCGGTCGTGTTTTTATTATATAAAACCCCGCTGGGTCTTCGGATGCGCGCCGTCGGCGAGAACCCTAACGCCGCTTCGTCGGTAGGCGTTAATGTGACCAAAATGCGTTTTACAGCTGTCCTTATAAGCGGCGTGTTGATAGGTCTCGGCGGAATGTATCTTTCAATGGGCTATCTCAATATGTTTACTCGCGACATGACCGCGGGACGCGGCTTTATCGCGCTGGCCGCGGCCGCTATGGGCCAGTCAACGCCGGTCGGGGCATTTTTGTCCGCCATGGTATTTGCCTTTTTTGACGGTTTATCCAATATTCTGCAGCTTTTGCGTATTCCCGCGGAATTTGTCCAGATGCTCCCTTATATCGCGACTATCGCCGGCTTGACGCTGTACTCGATCCAACGCATCTACAGGTTCAAGCGCAAAAACAGATTAAGGGTTATCGAGGCGGAGAAAAGCCGGCAATAAAGTATATTTCAATGATGTAACAAAGGAAGAAAGAACATGGCTCTGCTTAACAAAGAAGAAAAAACACTGGGAAAGCGTCAATATCATATCCATCTCAGCCCGGGAGATATAGGCAAATATGTACTGCTTCCGGGCGACCCCGCAAGAAGCGACCGGGTGGCGGGGTATCTCGACGATGCGAAGCTTATGGCTGACAACCGGGAGCACAGGACTTATACGGGCAGCTATAAGGGTGTTAAAGTATCCGTTACTTCCACGGGCATGGGCTGCCCGTCCGCTGTCATTGCGGCGGAGGAGTTGATGAACATAGGCGCGGAATGTCTCATCAGGATAGGAAGCAGCGCCGCGCTTCAGCCAAACATAAAAATCGGAGACCTGTTGATTTCAACGGGCTCGATGAAAAACGAGGGGACCTCAAAATTCTATGTTCCGGACAATTTCCCGGCGGTACCTGATTTCGAGTTGACCAGGATGCTGATCGATACCGCGTTTTCCATGAAGGACAAGTTCGCAGGCAGCATCCACTATGGGATCAATGCTACCGATGACGCGTTTTATGGTGAAACGCCCGAATGGATCGAAAAACTTTCGAAGCTCGGCTGTTTGAACGTTGAAATGGAAAGCTCGGCTCTTTATACGGTATGCCACCGCCGCAAAAAACGCGCGGCAATGGTTTGCGCCGTATCGGGAAACCTTGTGACGGCCGATGTTATCTATGAAACCGCAAACGAAGCGCTCGCGCGGGGCTGGAATGATGAGATAATACTTGTACTTGAAACGATTTTCCGCTTTGAGCGGGAACACGGAAGCTCTTGATCGGAAAATACATTAACAGCGTTTTGAATGCCGGGGAAAGCGCGGAGTCCGTCTCTGCGCTTGAAGATGCTTTAATCGCCATAACGGAACCGGCCGGCAGTTATGCGGCTGTCAATAATCGTCTCTATATAAAGAAGGTGCGTCTTGTTGTCAAGCCGCACCTTCTTTCTGTGATCCTAACCGTAAATCCGTTTTGCTTAAGCGTTACGCCTTGCCGCGGCGGCTTTTATTTCTTCCTCCTCAAGCATGCGGTAGGCTACTTTGCCCACGAGCGTTTTGGGCAGAGTATCGCGTATTTCGATGTCATAGGGCATTGCGTATTTCGCGATGTGTTTGCTGCAATGCTCCATAATGGATTTTTTGATTTCGTCCGTGCATTCTATGCCCGGCTTAAGCATTGCGAATGCTTTTACCTTTTGGATCTTAATAGGATCCGGTACGCCAATAACGCAGCTCATCTGAACGGCTTCATGCGCGTCGATGACGTTTTCCAGCTGGGAAGGGTAAATATTGTAGCCGGAGGATACGATCATGCGCTTTATGCGCTGCCTGAAATATACGAACCCGTCCTCGTCCATAGTTCCGAGGTCGCCCGTATGCACCCATGTGAGACCGTCCGGGTGGCGTCTCAGCGTTTGTGCCGTCTCTTCGGGTTGATTGACGTATTCGACCATCACCGTAGGTCCCGTCAGGCAGATTTCGCCCTCCTCGCCGTAAGGAACTTCCTCCTCCGTTCCGACTTTTACGATTTTGAAGAATGTATCGGGGAACGGCAGGCCTATGCTTCCTTCTCTGGACATATGGTAGGGGGTCAGGCAGCATGCCGTAACGCATTCGGTCGTTCCGTAGCCTTCGCGCACTTCGACGGTCGCTTTGTGCTCCTTCAGGAACCTGTCAAGCTTTTTCTTAAGCTCGATGGAAAGTGAATCGCCGCCTGAGAACACGCCCATCAGGCAGGATAGGTCAACGCCGTCCATTTCGGGGTTGCGAAGGATCGCCTCATACAAAGTCGGCACGCCCGCGATATAGTTCGGCTTTTTGGTTTTTAGCAGCTTCGCGTAGCTTTGCGGATTGAACCTGGGCACAAGTATGCATTTGCATCCCGCGAGCAATATCGCATGGATGCACACGCCGAGGCCGAATCCGTGAAACATCGGCATAACAGAGAGCATCGATCTTCCCGGTTCCAGGCATCTGCCCATAGCTTCAAGCTGCTTATATAGCGCGTTGAAATTGAGGTTTGTAAGCAATATGCCTTTTGTCGTTCCGGTAGTTCCGCCGCTGTAGAGTATCGCCGCGGGGTCGGTTGATTTCCTTTCGGCCCGGTATTCGCCTTTAAAGGCGTCGCCCGCCGCGAGGAATTCCTTCCACATTACTACCGGCGCGTCCTTGGGCAGCTTTTTGACCTTTTTGCCCTCTGTGAGAGCATACCCGAGCTTCATGACCGGGTTAAGCGCGTCCTGTACGCCTGTGATGATAAGATTTTTAAGTCTTGTGTTTTTTCGAACGGATTCGAATTTATCATAGAACTGATCCAGAGTGACCGCCGCGACTGAATTTGAATCTTTAAGATAAAACTCAATTTCGCCTTCGCTTGAAAGCGGGTGGATCATGTTCGCGACCGCGCCTATCATGTTGAGCGCATAAAAGCAGTATATGGTCTGCGGCGCGTTGGGCAGGCACAGGGTAACTCTGTCGTTTTCCTTTATTCCGAGAGCGCTGAAAGCCTTTGCCGCTCTGTGGATTTCTTTGACGGTCCTTGAAAATGTGGCTTTGTTCCCGAGAAAATCGAAAGCAATGTTGTTCGGGTAAAGCTTCGCGGCTTCGTTCACCGCTTCGAACATTGTGCCTTGAAAATAATCAAGCGTGTGCGGGACTTCGCCGTAATTTTTCAGCCAGGGCGCTTTGGGCGGAGTGAATTTACTCATAATCTACGACCTCCTTAGCGGGCTTTTCAAGAAGCTGCGGGTTTTGCAGCAGATACTTTAAAAGCTTTATGGTTTTGGAATAGTAATAGCCGTCCGCTATCCTCTCGTCCAGCGTAATGCCGAGATTCAGGCAATCCCGCATCGTGACGTTTCCCTGATCGTCATAGTAAGGCGCTTTATGTTTTTCGCCTACTACAACAAATATGGAATTGTTTCCCCAGTTATTCAAATGATGATATCCCGCGTTCAGCTTTATGGAACCGAGATTGGAAAGCATTACGCTTGAATAGTTCGGATCCTCCTTAATAAGGTCATAAGGGACCTTCCCGTAATAATCGAGCATGCGCAGGAAGCCGACAATAATCGCCAATATCCTTCTCGGCAGCTTCGCAAGTATGGCCATCACATCCGTTGAATTATCGTTTTTCCCTTTTCGTATCTCCGTGACCTCAGACCGGATCCGCTCATAAAGCGAGTCGATTGTTGTATCCTCATCGAATTTCAGGAACAGCAAGCTCTCCTCGCCGTCGTCGTTGAATTGCTTTTTTGCAACGAATGAAAGCGAGATGTCATGGCGCTGGTATAACCGCCTGCCTGATATAAAGCGGTTCATCTTGGGACGAAGCGCGATCGTTTTGACCATTGCCGCGCAGATTACATGGAATAAAGTATATTTGTATTGCGGGTTTGCGGCATTCTTCTTCTCAAGATAAGCGAGGATGTTGGTAATGTCGATCTGTTCGGAAACAAAAGCCTCTGCGTCGGTCCGGTTTTGCAGCAGGTATGGCATAAACGTATGCAGCGGGTCTTCGTCTCTCAGCCATTTCCCGTCCCTGCGGTCTCCGAACCGGCGTTTGTGTACTTCCATAATAACACCTCCTTTATATTATTTGTAATATTATACCTCTTTAAAGGAGAATATGGCAACGGCAGGATTGCCGCTATGGCCGTTTGCGCAGATGAAAAATATCGCAGCGATTCATTTTTTTTGTATGGTATAATAGGTAAAGGAGCCGTCGGTGCACTTTAAATCGCGAAAACAGCAAAGCGGAGTAATGGTGCTGACCGTATGCGCTAAAATCATTCTAAAAGGAGACCGCAATAAGGTAATGTATTTACTGCTCTCATGCGGTTTTTCTGTTATACTGTAATAATCAGGAAGCGGTTCAGCTCTTATTTATAAAGGCGATCGATAATATAGCGGAGGTTACATGAAGGGAAAAAGTACCGTCAGCGCCGTGAAAAACCCCAATGCTTTGATATATTTTTGCGTCGTTCCGCTCGTTAAGCTGTATTTTAGTTTGTTTTTCCGCCATTCGACAGACCGGTCCTCAATAAAGGATATCAGCCCCCCTTATCTTGTGATAGCGGGACATGGCAGCTGGCTTGATTATCTTATCACTACCGTGAGCATGTTTCCCGTAAGGATGAACTTTGTGGGCGCATATAATTTTTTTCGCGACAGGCTTCTTAAAACAGTTTTTACCCTTATGGGAGTTATCCCGAGATATCAATTCACAAGCGATACGGGTTCCGTCAGGAAAATGAAATACTGCGTCGATAAAAAAAGAGTCGTAGCTCTTTTCCCGCACGGCTGTTTATCCAACGAAGGGAGACCCGGCGGGTTCGCCGGAACAGGAGTTGCGAAGCTTGTGAAATTCTTAAACGTGCCGGTAGTTGCTCTTAAGACGGACGGAGGGTATCTGACCCGCCCGAGATGGTCCAAAAAGCCAAGATTCGGGAGAATATACACAAAAGCGGTGCCTGTGCTTTCTTTGGATGACATCAAAAACCTGACCGAAAAAGAAATCTATGGCAGAATAATCAAAGCCATCGATTTTGATGATTACAAATGGCAAAGGGAAAGAATGATCCCGTTCAGGTGCAAAAAGCCCGCCGAGGGCGTTGAACATGTGCTTTATAAATGCCCGAAATGCCAAAGCGAATTTTCTCTGCGTACCAAGGGGAACAGGCTGTATTGCCTCCGTTGCGGCAATGTGGTGCGCATGAACAGGTTTTTGTTTTTTGAGCCCGAGACCCCGGATACGGTTTTTTTCGACGGTATCGACCGATGGTATGATTTTCAAAGGCAATCCCTTGAAAAAGAAATCGAAGATCCCGCGTTTGAGCTGTGTGCAAAAACGGAGCTTAAATACGCCGAGCCCGGAAAATTCGGTTATCAGCATCAGGGTTACGGCGAGTTGCGGCTGATAAGGGATGCGATCATATATGAAGGTATTATACAAAAAGAGTCGTCACGGCTCGTGCTGCCGATGAAGCATATTCCGATGATACCCTTTGCGGCGGATGAATACATAGAGGTCGCGTCAGGGAACGAGATACACCGGTTTGTTCTTGAAGACCGGCGGCAGATGATGAAGTGGGTCCTGTCGGTCAGGCTCATAAGGGATAAATTTTACGAAAGGTAATGAAAAAATGAAGGGCAAAAAGGACTTAATTACTAAAATCGCGTACGCTTGCGGCGATATTTACGGGGGAGGCTCATTTTTAATCGTCGGCTTGCTGCTGCTGGCATTCCTTACAAAGGTGGAAGGCCTGTCAGGAACGTGGGCGGGTATAATCATATTCATCGGCAAGGCATGGGATGCCGTGACGGACCCGGTAATGGGTATATTGTCCGACAGGACGAAATCGAAATTCGGCAGAAGGCGCGTCTATTTTTTGCTTGGAGCTGTTCCCGTTTTCGCATCGTGGGTATTGCTGTGGCATTCGTTCGGAATAACCGGCGATGCGGCAAAAATCGTTTACTATACGGCGGCGTTCATGTTCTTTTCCACCGCGTTCACGATAGTTATGGTGCCATATAACGCTATCCTTGCGGATATGATAAAGGATTACGACAAACGGAGCGCTTTTACCGGAATCAGGCTTAGCTTCTCCGCGGGAGCCGCCATACTCAGCGGGATAGTGCCGGGGCTCATAACGGGAGCTTTCGAGAGTCAAAAGACGGGCTATTTGGTTATGGCGCTTCTGTTTGGCTTTGTATTCGCTCTCAGCTGGCTGGCGGTTTTCTTCGGCACGTGGGAAAATACCGCGACCCGGAGTCACGAAAACAGCTTTACATTCAGGGAATGGTTTTCCGTATTTAAAAACAGATCGTTCAGGATATATTCCATGATTTTTGTTTTTTCGCAGATGGCGATAGACATTGCGATGGCCGCGGCGGTATTTTACTTGAGCACTGCGCTTCAAAAGGATCATCTGTTTGTCCCCGCGATGGCGGCGATCTTGATAGTTCAGCTTTTATTCATTGTGATATTTTCAGCCGTGTCTCAAAAGTCGGGCAAAAAGATCCCCGGCATCATATCGGCTTTGATTTGGATCGCCGCAAGTATTTTTATATTCGCGTTTACGCCGAAAACCCCGGACATTCTGATAGTTGCCGTATGCTCATTTATCGGAATAGGTGCTGCGGGCTGCAATCTTGTATCGTGGTCTATTCTTCCTGACATAACGGATGTTGATGAGCTTATGACCGGCAAACGCAGAGAAGGCTTATACTCAGGCGTGTCAACTTTTTTGCGCAAATTCTCGGGCGGAATAGCTGTGGGAGCGGCCGGGCTCATGTTAGATGTTTTCCGCTATGATGAGGAGGCGGTAAGCATGGGGATTATTGAACCTGTTACGCTTATCGGCATAAAACTGTTGTTTTGCGCTGTGCCCTCTCTGTTTCTCATTGCCATGCTTATCGTTTTACGTAAATACAGGCTTGGGAAGAAAGAGTTTGCTCTGATGCAGGAGGTTCTTGAAACGTACAGACAGAGAAAGGAAGCAGTAATGCTGAACGCCGAACAGGCGTCGGTATGCGAACAGATTACCGGTGTCGGACAGCATGATCTGTTCATGAAGGACAACCCATCGGCGTAACTGCTTAATAAAGAAAAGAGCGAAAAATCCGGTGTGCGTGTTTTAGAAAAGGAGGAAGTCCTATGAAGAAAGTCAGGCTTGCGTTTTTAGGCGCGGGAATGAGAGCATTGGAATACGGATATTACGCGATACGGCATTTGAACAAGGTAAGCATCGCCGCAGTCGCGGATCCGGATGAAAGCAAGCTTAATCTTTTCAGAAAATACGGCATAACGAATTGCTTCGCGTCCTGGCAGCAACTTCTCGATTTGCCCGAAAAAGCCGCGGACGTTGTGATAATCTGCACTCCGGACAATATGCATGTCGAGCCCGCCAGAAAGGCCATAGAAAAGGGGTATCACATCATAATCGAAAAGCCGCTGTCGCCAAAACCCTCTGAGTGCGCTGAGCTCGGGAGACTTGCTCAAGAATACGATAATATCTTCATGGTCGCCCATGTGCTTCGCTATACTAAGATGTACAGCTTAATGAAGAAGATGGCGGTTGAAGGCAAAATCGGCGACCTTGTGACGGTGGAGCATTCCGAATACGTAGAGCGTATCCATTATTCCCACAGTTATGTGAGGGGCAATTGGCGAAATTCCGGGTCGTCGGCGCCTATGATACTCACAAAATCCTGTCACGACATGGATATCATATCCTATCTTGCGGGAGAAAGCAGATGCAAGTCAATTTCCTCCTTCGGCGCGCTGACGTATTTCAACGAAAAAAACGCGCCGGAAGGAGCGCCCGAATTCTGCCTTGACGGCTGTCCCGCAAAAGATACGTGCCCTTATCACACCGAAAAAATTTACGTATACGGCCGCAATGAATGGTGGCGCAGCATAAGCCGCGATAAAAGCCGAGAAGCAAGAAGGCGCGCGCTTGAGGGCAGCCCGTACGGGAGGTGCGTGTTCAGGTGCGATAACGATGTTGTCGATCACCAGACGGTTAATATGGAATTTGAAAACGGCGTGACCGCGGTATTTACCATGACAGCTTTTTCCAAAGCGGGGCGCCGCACAAAGCTTATGGGAACGAAAGGCGAGTTGGAGGGCGTTTTCGGCGAGACCGGAAGCAGGCAGTACATCAGGCATTTCGATTTTCAAAGCGGAAAAGAAAAGAAAATCATATTGCCAAAAACCCTTGACACGCATTTCGGAGGCGATGACGGTTTGATGGATGAGGTTGTCAGAATGGTCAATGAAGGAGTGAATAAAAGCAAAACTTCGGTCGAAACCTCCGTACACAGCCACATGATGTCCTTCGCGGCGGAAAAAGCCAGGCTTGAAGGTACGGTAGTCGATGTAAGAGGGTTTGAAGAATCCGTGATCGGACATGCGGGGGAAAGCGGCAAGTAAGCGCTTGCTGCTTCCCGAAATTCTAAAACAAGGAGCATATCTTGCGGCATTCAGAAGGAGGAGCTATGGGAAGGAAACTCAATCGCTATACGTTCGGCCTCGGCACAATCGGCAGGGACATGGTCTATTCGCTTGTCAGCATGTATTTGATGTTTTATTTGACGGATATACTCGATCTCTCCGACTCCGTTATGGCTTGGATCACCGCGGTTTTGGTCGCGGAGCGCGTATTCGACGCCCTTAACGACCCGATAATGGGCGTAATAGTGGATAATACAAGGACCAGGTTCGGCAAATTCAAGCCGTGGATAGCGTCCGGGGCGCTGCTTTCGGGCGTTTTCACCATATTGCTCTTTACCGATTTTAAACTTGCCGGAGCCCCTTTCATATTTGTATTTACAGCCTCGCTGCTGCTTTGGGACTTAAGCTTTACGACAAACGATATATCGTACTGGTCGATGCTGCCCTCCCTTTCAACGGATCAAAAGGAAAGGGAAAAGATAGGGACCATTGCTAAGATCTGCGGGAACCTCGGCTTGTTTGCGGTGGTTGTAGGCATCGTTCCCGTTACAAAAGCTTTGGGAAAAACTTTTAACAGCATGCAGCAGGCGTATTTCGTGTTTGCGGTGATGACCGTGCTCATCATGTGGGCGGGTCAGTTGATTACGATATTCGGAGTAAAGGAACCTAAGGGCGTTTTCAAGCAGGAGGAAGCTACGGGGCTTCGCGGCATGATAAAAGCCATATTCGAGAACGACCAGCTCCTTTACACCGCCGTTTCAATGGCGCTTTTTATGATAGGCTATGTGACAACAACGGGTTTCGGGCTGTATTATTTTAAATATGTGTTCGGGGATGAGAACATGTATTCATTATTCGCGGCAGTCCTCGGCGCGTCGCAGATAACGGCTTTCATCGTATTTCCTGCGCTGAGCGGAAAATTTGGCAGGAAAGCGCTGTATACGGGAGCAACAATATCGGTAATCGCAGGATATATCCTGTTTTTCTTCTCGCCGCCCGATATGCTGTACATAGGTATCGCTGGGGTGCTGATATTTGTGGGCGAAGCCTTTATAAACGTTCTGATGCTGATGTTTTTGACCGATACCATAGAATACGGGCAATGGAAGCTCGGGAAAAGGAACGAGAGCGTAACGCTCGCTATTCAGCCGCTGATATTTAAAACGGGCGGAGCCGTTTCGAGCGGCATCGTCGGAGCGACCGTGATTATATCCGGGATCAATGACGCGAAGTCCGCTCTGGATATGACGCCTTCGGGTCTTCTTATAATGAAAACAGCCATGCTGATATTGCCGCTTGTTTTTATACTGGCAGGCTATATCCTATATCTTCTTAAATATAAAATCGACCGGGAACTCTATTCAAAAATACTCGGTGAGCTTGAAGAAAGAGGGGATATAGCGCTCAGCGAATGATCCGGGCAGCATGAAGGGGTGATTTTGAATAGATCGTTTTATTCCTTTCAGCGGCAATCGTTGTCCGGCAATATGCTTTGAGGAGCTTACTGCCTCCTCCAAAGGAATATTCAACTTTAGGTCTTAAAAAGTTGAGAATAGAGAGAGAAAAAGTTGACAATACCTCAGAGCCGTTTTTTCGCCTGTTCAAGCGCGTCGTGCACAGCGTCCATGATGCCGTTGCTTGTAAGAGTCGAGCCGGATATCGCGTCTACGTCGGGCGACTGCGCTTTGATTATTGCAGGGGGCAGGAGGGAGATGGGCGCTTCGTAATGCTCTTTGCCTTTCTCATAATGCTCTATGATTTGAATATTTGTGATATAACCCTTTTCAAGCGTCACCTCGGCCTTTAAGTGCTTGCGATAGCCTTTTGCTTCGCCGATATACACGCCGTCGTTATATTCGGCGTACGGCGGCTTTTTGAACGCGCCCGCGATAAAGAACGCCGCGAGCGTGATGATAACGGCCGAAAAGGCAATAAAATCGATCGTTCTTTTTCTGTTCACGGTATTCCTCCAAAACCTCATGGTTTCATTCGGATATGTTTTATTGAAGCAGATAATAACCCGCAATCGCGCCCGCGCTCAAAAGCGAAAAAACCACAAAAAACAGAAAGTCCGATTTGCGCATCTCAATGACATGGTACGCCGTTCGTGTTTTTTTGGCGCCGAACCCCCTTGCCTCCATTGCGGCGGAAAGGTCTTGCGACTTTGCTATCGAGTCCGCCACCACAGGCAGCAGCAGGTGGCCGTAGAGGCGGATTTTCCTGCCGAATCGCACTTTTTTCAGTTCGACTCCCCTAAGCTGTATCGAGGTCATTGCGTCCGAAAAGCTTTCGGCATAGATCGGCAGGAACCGAAGCGTAATCATTACCATGAACGCGAACATATAGGGTACTTTCATTTGAGTAAGCGACGCGATGACGCGGCGGCTGTTTTCGCCCGCCATGACGGCGGCTGAGTACAGTATCACAAAATATCTCATTGCGGTGTTCAGTCCGCGCATCAGCCCGTCATAGTATACAAGCGCAAATCCGTCGATTACGACAAGCGCATCTCCGGTCCTTACAAAAATTATCTGAACGGCTGCGATTATAAACAAAACTTTCGTAAACCTTATAAGCTTCCTGAAAAACACGTTGAAGTCTGCGCCCATAAAAAAGCCAATAAGAAGCGCCGTGACCGATAAGCAAAGCATCCATAGCGGATGAGAAAAAAGCAGCGCAAGCGTCGTTATGACTATCACGAAAAAAAGCTTCATGCGCGGGTCGAGCGTTTTCATTGTACCACCCTCCCGCCTTCGACATGGATGCGTTTTTGCCCGCAGCAGTTTATAATGCCTCTGTCGTGAGAGATTATCGCAATGCCGATACCGTCGTTTTGAAGCGACTCTATTACTTCAATCAGCGCTTTTTTGTTTTCTCCGTCAAGTCCCGTGGTCGGCTCGTCCAGAATAAGATAACGGATTTTTCGCATCAGTATCGCGGCTATAGCGAGCCTCTGTTTTTCGCCGCGGCTCAATCGATATACGCTCCTTTCGCGCATATCGAGCATATTGAAACGGCGCAAAAGCGATTCCGCCCTTTCCTTGATCGCTTCCGGGTCTTCACCCAAAATGCCGCCTATGAACGTCATTTCGTCCCAAACGGTGGCGGCGAACAGCTGGCGCGAGGGTTCCTGGAACAGATAGCCCACATTTTGGCCTATTTTGCCCAAAGACTGCTTATTTGCGTCTTCCCCGAATATAAAAAGCGTTCCGGACTCAGGCCGGAGTATGCCGCAGCAAAGCTTTAGCAAAGTAGTCTTGCCGCTTCCGTTTTTTCCGGTCACAAGCGCTGTTTCGTCCGTATTGAGCGATAGATCTTCGCATATGACTTTAAACCCGCTCTGAGGATATGTGAATATCGCGTCTTTCAGGCGTATCGCGGTCTCAGGCATGTGTGACCTCGCTGAGACTTCCGTCCGAAAAGGCGTATACCCTGTCGGCGATATCGAGGTTATTAGGGTCGTGCTCCGCCATAAGTATTGCCTTTCCCCGCGCCTTTTGCTCCCGTATCGCGTGTTTTACGAGAGCTGCGGAATCCTCGTCTAGCTGTGAAAGGGCTTCGTCGAATATCAGCGCCTTGGGCTCGAGGGCAAGAACGGAGGCGAGCGCGATAAGCTGCTTTTGCCCGCCCGAAAGTTTTGCGGGGCTTGCGTATCTGTATTTTTGCATCCCGACGGAATCAAGCGAAGCCGTGATTCGCCTTCCTATCTCCTCCCGCTCAAGGCACAGGTTTTCGGGACCGAACGCGACTTCGTCCTCCACAGTGGGGGAAAACAGCTGTGAATCCGGATTTTGAAACACTATTCCGACGCGCTTTACGGTTTCCTCAAGCGACAGGGAGCGGATATCGTTTCCGAAAAGCCGTACCGTTCCGCTCACGTTTCCCTCGAACGAACGCGGTATGACTCCGGATAATATGTGGCACAGCGTTGATTTGCCGGAGCCCGAAGGCCCGGTCAGAGCGACGCACTCACCTTCGGATATTGAGATATTTACGTTAAGAAAAAGAGGCTTTTTGCCGTAAGCGAAATATAATCCGATTCCCTCCAAAGCCTTCATCGTATCTCGATCTCCTGAACGAACTTGCACCATCTCTGGGAAAACATGGAGCTTTTGACTACCATCATGTACGGACCGTAACCGCCCTCGCTCTTGGGCTTTAAAACCTCATCGTTCATATACATGCAGATATACACGTTCCCGTCACTTTGCACTTCGTCCGCTGTCAGCGCGGAAGAATAACCGTCCAGCGCGCGAACTTCGAACGTTTCAGCAGGCGAAATATCTATTCCGAGACCTTCGCATATTGTTTTAAGCTCAACGCCTTTAAATGTAACTTCCTCGGGCTCGGATACACTCGTATCCATAACAGCGGTAAATTTAACAGGCTCAAAGTCTAGCATATCCTGCATACCTATTGTTTTCTCAAAATCCGAGTATTTGATCACGAACTCTGCATTCATTTCAAGTTCGCGTTTGACGCCTATATCGTCCGCGTTGAACAATGCCAAAATCCCGACCGCAATTATCAGGACGGCAACGAATATAACGATCAATGTGCTCTGCTTTATTTTTTTCATTGCCCTGCCTCAAATATGATCAGCGGAACAGTCATGTCGACAGGAACGAACTCCCCGTGATTTCCGGGTTTTTCTTCATCCGCTGTTGTATGCTGGCCATGGTCGGCGGTAATTATTACGGTACCTTTGAAATTCCCGCACAATTCGGCGATAAAAGCGTCTATCTCTGCAAGTTTTTCTTGAGCTTCATCGGATGACGGACCGTATGTGTGCGCAACGTCGTCAAAACCGTGGAAATGAACGTATATGAACTCGAAGCCCTCCTTGATTTTTTTAAGAGCGCTGACCTGAACTTCGCTGTCCGTGCTCCCGTCATTGTTCGTATCGGGATTCAGCGTTTGCTCGACGCTCATGTTCACAAGCGCCGTTTGACCCTCGACTACGGCGCACTTTTTGCCCGATTCGGCCGCGGTTTTAAACATATCGTCGACAGAGAGGCTGCGCAGCTTGCGTTCGGTAACTCCGTTGACGGAAGGCGGCTCGCCCGTCACTATCGCGGCAAGCGCCACGTTTGATATTGAAGGCATCACGGTACGGATCGGCATCACATTTTTGCCGCTTAAAAAAACGGGGTTGTGCTCAAGCAGGTTGTAAAGCCCGAGCCCGTCGATTTCGATTATCAGTACGCTGCCTTTTTGGGCTTTATCAAGCGCCAAAGAAGCGATATCAGTTATCGAGCCCTCCGGTGCGTCGATCCATACACCGATTATGTCCTTGTCCCTTGATTTGCCGTCTTTGCCTATATAATCGACCGAATTGCCCCGCCACTCAAGATAGCCGTCAAGTTCGATCTTTTTTTGCGAGCCGTCCCAGAAATACGCAAGAGCGGCGCTTTGCACGGGTGCGCCGAGCGATGAAGCGTATTCGCTGAGCGGAATAAGCTCGCGCCTTGTATAAGCGTTGGCGGTCCTTCCGTTCATCTGAGCTTCGCCCTCCAAAACGGTTTGGACCGATGCGTTCGCCCGAAAAAGCTCTCCGAATGTAAGCGTGAGGTACTCTTCGCCGTATATCATGCGGAAACACTTTTGAGCGGAAACCGACTCTTCGGCACAGACGACTATTTTGTCCATATTCTTGATGCGCGTTTGCTTCGGGTGTCTTTCCGAATAGAATATCCATCCGTTTTCGTCCGTCAGCAAAAGGACGCTGTCGCTGTCAAGTTCAGGGTAGGGGATTTCGGCCATGACTCCGTCCGGGGAGGAGAAGAACACCGAAAGATTTTTTCCTTCGGGAGCCGCGTCCTCTAAAACGGCAAGGACCTCGATGGCCGGTACAGCCTCATCGTGATAGCTGATATGCTTTACGGGATAGGCTCCGAAATCTGCGAGCTCAATCTCATTTTTCACATCTCCCGTTACTTTCAGCACGGGCGCGACAGCCGCGCTGTGCGGCGAGCCGGTTTTTGCCGCCTCCGCGCATGAGGTGAAAACCAATAACGCGGCAATCAGCAAAAATGCAAACGCGATATGTCTATATGATCTCATCGTGTTCTCCTTCGCTTCTCGCAGGCTCGGCGTCCGGAATCGGGACGGAGCTTGAGAGTCCGCCGCCGAGTATGCCGAGCTTTCTGATGTTGACCGCAACGGAATGAGCCGCCAGTCCCCCGAGTCCGCCGGAAAGCGAAGCGGCTGAAAGCGAGAGCAGCAGCGGGACCGCCGAAAGATTAAAAATCGCGAGGTTGACTGCAAAGCTGCCGACGATGTTCGCTGTCATTCCTCCAAAAAAGCAGCAGAGCGCGCAGCAGGCTTTGTGCCTGATTGCAATGTAAATAAGGTCTACCACGACGCCCGGCAGAGTGTATGTCAGAAGGCTGGCGGCACCGTGAGAGCCAAGCGTTCCGGTGATCGTGACCGTTGCCGCCTGTATAAGCGCAATTATGGTCGCCGTGCCGCGTTTTTGCGTTATAGCGTGCCCCAGCACAAGAAACGCCATATAGAACCCGCCCGCCGCCACGCCGCCCGGTATGAACAGGGGGCCTGTGATGATTTGCGCAAGAGGAACTATTATGACCTTGACGGCGATGCCCATCGACGCCATCATAGCCATAACGATATAGTCCAAAAGTTTGAATGGTTTACGCGCTGTGTTCAAACTGCCTCCTGTCATTCGATAACGATCTTCGTTATAAACTTGGTCCAGAAATTTGCCGTGAAGCTTTCGTCCGCGCAAAACCAGATCTGCCCGTTTTCCGCTTCTTCGGTGATCGGTTCACCGTCTTTTTGAATAGCGAACATTGATTTTTCGGCATTTAGAACGTCGAGGCCGTAGCCTTGCGAAAAGCCGTCCGAGGCTATTACAGTCACGCTTTTGGCGTCCTCAGGAGCGCCGACAGCTTCCGCCAGAGTCTCCCACCTTACGCCTTTGTAGGTTCCCGTAGTTGTTTTGCCCTTTGAATTTGTGCGGCTGATTTCATATGTGCATTGCTCGAGCGA
>MWCU01000066.1 GCA_002070205.1 Firmicutes bacterium ADurb.Bin182
CTGCATATTCGCTACAATGAAAATGAACTTATTGTAGATGGTGTTGTTGTTAATGTTCCTAAAACAGGCGATGCGTCCTATGCAATCGACTTTGTGATTTTCTCGCTGGTTGTTGTGGTGATCTGCATGGTTTTGTATATGAGGGTACGCGTTCATTAAATTTGAAGAATTTAAAGCTGTTATGATGCTCTATAGACGAGGGAGTTGTGAATCCAATTCCCTCCTCACAATACTCTAAATTGGGAACCTGCATTATGAACAAAAAATATATTTGGTTTGCATTGTTGTTGGTAATAATCGCTATCGCAGGTCTTTGCATCGGATTGCTCACCGCTAAAGTTGAAAGTGTAGAATCGCAGCGCTCGAGTCTACCCGATGCGTATCTGGAACGTAAAAGTTAATTACAGATTCATAATAATTGCCCAAAGTATGAAAGGTTAGAATTTCAGAAGCTTTTCCAGCGCGGCGAGCTTTATGCATATGCAAAGCGCTTCCATAGCCGAATAAAGCTCGCTGAGCGGCGGCAGAGTCGGAGCGATCCTCAGGTTTTGATCCTTCGGATCTATCCCGTATGGGAAGGTCGCGCCCGCTTCAGTCATTACGACCCCCGCATCTTTCATAAGCTTATACGTACGTTTCGCGCAGCCCGGCAGCGTATTGAGGCTGATGAAATATCCTCCCTTAGGTCTGTGGTATGCCGCAATGCCGAGAGGTGCGATATGTTCGTCCAGCGCGCTTAATACCGCGTCAAATTTCGGTTTTAAAAGCTTGGCGTGCTTTTTAGCGTGTTCCAGCACGCCCTGTTTGTTTTTCAAAAACAGTACATGCCTGAGTTGATTGATTTTATCGTAGCTTATCGCCTGCACGCCGATAAGCTTTTTCATATATGCCATGTTTGCTTCGCTGCATGCGAAGCACGCGACTCCCGCTCCCGGGAAAGTCAATTTGGATGTGGACGCGAACTCGAAAACCATATCGGGGTTTCCCGCGTTTCTGCACTCGGTCAGTATGTCTTTGAAGGGAACGAAATCGCCCTCGAATTCATGAACGCAGTAAGCGTTGTCCCACATTACGATGAAGTCTTTTGCAGCGGGTTTAAGGCAGGCGATACGCCTGACCGTCTCGTCGCCGTATATGATGCCTTCGGGGTTCGAGTACTTGGGAACGCACCACATCCCCTTTACCGCTTCGTCCTTAATAAGCTCTTCGACCGCGTCCATGTCCGGTCCCTGTTCGTTCATACCGACTGCGATAAGTTCCATTCCGAAGGACTCTGAAATCGCAAAATGCCTGTCATATCCCGGGGACGGACAGAGGAATTTGACTTTATTGAGCTTAGACCAGGGTTTCTCCGAATGAAGAAGTCCGTGGGTATATGCTTTGGCTATAGTATCATACATAAGGGACAGGCTGGAGTTGCCGGCAGCGAAAACCTCTTCGGTTTTTACGCCGAGTATATCCGCGAACAGCGCGCGGCATTGCCTGATCCCCCCCAATTCGCCGTAATTGCGCGTTTCCACGCCGTCGATTATCAATTGAGCGGGATCATTCAAAACGGAAAGCATCTCGTTTGAAAGGTCAAGCTGTTCTCTTCCGGGCTTGCCCCGTGACATGTCAAGATGGAGCCTCTTTGAAACGCAGTCCGCGTAATCCTTTTGCGCATCTCCCCGCAATTTAAGCAAATCGTTTTTGCTAAGCTCCGTCCACTTCATTTGAAGGCCCCCTTTTAAATCTATAAAGAACTGATACGGCTATATTGTGATATAACTGTCGATAAATGTCAATCACAAGATGCAGGATTTCCTGCATATATGCGAATAATCCTGCTTATTGCATCGGGCATTGCGATATAATACAATATTAAAGACATTAAAAAGGCGGCAGGTATTTATGAGCGAATCCTCCACAGAACGCTTGAAGGACATGATTGAAGCGTCAAACAGCATCGTGTTTTTGGGAGGCGCGGGAGTTTCCACCGAGAGCGGTCTCCCCGATTTTAGAAGCGGGGACGGTATTTTCAACGCGATAAAAAGCTACGGATATGCGCCCGAAACGCTGCTTTCCCGAAGCTTTTTTGACTCGTTTCCCGAAGTGTTTTTCGATTATTATAAAAAAGCTCTGCTTCGAACGGACGTTCTGCCCAATGCGGCTCATTTCGCCCTTGCGCGTCTCGAAAAGAGGGGAAAGCTTGCCTGCGTGATCACTCAGAATATCGACGGGCTGCATCAAAAGGCGGGCAGTTCTCGCGTTTTGGAGCTTCACGGCTCAATATACAGAAACCGCTGCATGAAATGCCGAAAGGAATACGACGCAAAAATCGTTGCGGAGTCGAAGGGTGTCCCGCTTTGCGAGTGCAAGGGGATCATTAAGCCGGATGTCGTCTTGTATGAGGAAGGGTTGGACCCCGAAATACTCGAGAAAGCCGTATCGTACATAAAAAAAGCAGATATGCTTATTGTGAGCGGGACGTCGCTCTCGGTATATCCCGCGGCGGGACTGACGAACTATTACCGGGGCGGCAGGCTGGTTTTGATAAACAAAAGCGCAACGAGGCTCGACGGCGCGGCAGATCTTTTGATAAGGTCGCCGATAGGGGAAACGCTTTTAAAGGCGGTGCCAGAAACGCCCGAATGAGCGGAATAATGACGAGCATCCGGATTTAAGGAGACGATTATGACCGGTTTGATAGTAAAGCTTTTTATAAAAGACCCGTCGGATACAAAATCCCCGCGCGGGCGGGAGGCTTACGGAATTCTTGCCGGGGCAGTCGGTATATGCATGAACGTCATACTTTGCGGCGTAAAATTCATGATAGGCGTTTTCAGCGGCAGCATCGCGATTCAGGCGGACGCTGTCAATAATCTATCCGACGCCGGTTCTTCCGTCATTACGCTTATCGGTTTCAAGGCGGCCGGAAGGCCCGCGGACAAGGAGCATCCCTTCGGTCATGCAAGGCTTGAATACATATCCGCGCTTATCGTCGCTTTTTTGATATTGGTCGTGGGTTTTGAACTTGGCAAAGAGTCTGTCCGGAAAATCATTGATCCGACCACCGTTGAGTTCAGCCCTGTCACTATAGCGGTCCTTGTCGTATCGATTCTCGCAAAGCTGTGGATGAGCTTTTTCACGTCGGAAATCGGGCGAAGGATCGATTCGAAAACAATGAAGGCGGCTACGGCGGACAGCATCAGCGATATGATTTCCACGGCCGCAATACTGCTCTCCGCGGTCATAGGTTACTTTACCGGCAGAAGTATCGACGGATGGATGGGGGCCGCAGTCGCAGCGTTTGTGCTGTATTCAGGGGTTAAAGTACTCAAAGATACCGTCAGCCCGCTTATGGGCGAGGCGCCGAGTTCAAAGCTTGTAAATGAAATCAGCGAAAAACTTTTATCTTATGACGGCATAAACGGGATTCATGACCTCGTCATCCACAGTTACGGACCCGGCCGCATTATCGCTACCGTTCACGCTGAGGTGGCCAGCACGGCCGATCTTTTAGAGATCCATGAAACCGTCGACAGAGCGGAGCGCGAGATCGGGGAGAATCTCGGGCTGCTGCTGACGGTCCATCTGGATCCTTTCAAGACGGATGATGAAACCACCGCCGCCGCTCGTTCGCTTGTTCAAAGCATTCTTCGAGAGATCGATCCCGGTTTTACTTTTCATGATTTTCGTATGAAGCCTGACGAACATCACACGGATATGATATTCGATCTGGTAGTACCGTACGGATCGAAACGCGATTACGTGGTGTCGGTTAAAAACCGTATAAAGGATAAGATCAGGGAATGTGACCCCGATATCCGGTGCGTTATCACGGTGGATATGGGTGGCGGCGAGTAACATTAACGGAAGTTTACAGGCGGCTGCAAGCGTCAAGAGCAAGTCTTAATACAAATTCTCTGATTTCGGTTCTGCTGATATGTTCACGACTATCCCATGTATCTGAGCCTAAACTGTCTCCGGCATAAAGTATTTGTCCGAACTCAACATTATTGTATTGAGAAACTGCCATATATGCGGATGCTTCCATCTCGACGGCTACGCATCCCTCTTTTTTACGCTGCTGTATTTTCAAAGGAGTCTCTCTGTAAAAAGCATCGGTTGTCCATGTTTTTGCTTTCACGTAAGGAACTTTCCGTTCAGTCAAAACATTTTCTATTACCCGAACAACGCGTTCGTCGGCATTGATTTCTCTCGATGGCTTAACATAATGATAGGACGTTCCCTCGTCCCTGACGGCAGAAACAGGGATTATTAAATGTCCGACGGCAATCTCTTTTTGCAAAACGCCGCAACTGCCGCATGCAATATACTTTTTACAGCCGAATGCAGTTAATTCATCTATCTGGGCGCCTGCAATCGGGGCGCCCACTCCGGCCTGTATTAAAGATATTTTTTGACCTTTATAGTCCAACTCATATAGAGGCAAAATCAGTGACTCCGCTCTGAAATGGGCAGCGATCCTGTATATGTATTCTTTAAGAACCTTTTCTATCGCTTCGGCAAAAAAGCATAAAACACATCTCTCCGCTATTTCAACAGGCTGAATAATATTTAATGGTCTTATAAAAGCATTTCTGTCATCGTCATACTCTAAAATCGGAAATTCTCTTTCTGTCAAAAAAATACCCCTTCCCCTAACTTTAATAAAATATAATTATGCAGTGATAGACTTATACCTTACTTACATAATATACCACGCACTCTGTGCAGTGCAACTTTTGGTGCGGCACTATCAGACGTGATTTATATATTGAATCGGGAAGTCTTGATAATTTGTACGAAAAACCTCTTAAAGCAAGCTGATAGATTTTGACAAAATGTACTGAGAAACTGCATTCATTTCGCTTGACGATTCGCTGATACATATATATAAAGAAAGTGACAGTATATTTATAGTTCTATATTACTGCAATTTTAAAATACGCGGCCGCCGCTTCGGAGGTAAAGGATGGCTCTTGAAACCATAAAACGTTCGGTCAGCGAAGCAAATGTCCGGGTGCAGGATGACCGGAAAAAAGTATTGGGCGCGCATAGCGCAAGTCACGCTGCCAAAGCGGCTATCGAGCCGGTATGGGATCACCCGGAAAAAACACCCGAAATCGACTTGATGCTCAGGCAGGCTGAAAACTATATAAGCGTTAAGGATTATTGCAAGGCCTTTCAGTCGTATCAAACGATATCGGCAGAATATCCCGATGATTACCGGGGCTGGTGGGGATTATGGCAAATCGGAGCTTTAAGCCTGTCAACTCCCATCGGTATCGAAGCTGCCATAACCGAAATCGAACAATTTGCATTCAACGCGTTTAAAGCTTCAAAGGAAAATCGGGAAGAACTCGAAAAATCATTCGAAGAAACCGAAAAAGACCTGTGCCGGAAGTTTCTCAAAGGCTCTCTGAATATAGACGGAGAATGCTCGTCGTCGCCTGTTATGGAAAAGTGGCATGATGCGTTTCACAGGGGCGCGGCCAGAAACACCCCGATAGCGAAGCTTTATGAGCGCGCGAACGCCAACAGGGAAAAATGGTCGGAAGCCAATCTCAAATACGGAAGGAAATGCATTGAAGATATTTTGCAAATAGAGACTCCGGGCTATCATTATGCGGCGGACTGGATAATGGGCAACTATTATTCCGTATGCAGGGAAGGAGTTTACAGCATTAAAAAACTGAAATTCTGTATACAGGATATAGGGGCGGTGCTTACGCCGGAAGCCGTAAAGAAAGCGCAGGAGAAGTTCAGAAAAGCGAGGCTTTGCTGCAATTGCGCGGGTGCGCTCAGCTTAAGCGGCAAATGCAAAAAATGCGGCCGGCCGGTTTATCCATGAGCGTTGCGTCCCTCAGAAGCGCAGCCGCTAAGCGTGCGTTTATTTCATTGCTGGAACGTATGCCTCAAACTCCGTCTTCGTTCCGTCCTCTGACGAGGCGACTGCTTTGAACCGCCAAACCGGCAGATAATAACCCTGTGCGCTGTTTACCATATAAGCAAGCTCGCAATCGCAGATTTCCGCGCTGACGGCGGGCGAAAAAAGCGTATATGCTCCTTTTCCTTCCAAAAGCCGCAAGTAAGCTTCTTTTTGCGATATTATGCGCGCCTTTTCTTTTTTCTTAAGGTCGCCGTCAAACTTGCGGATCTCGGTAACGATACCCCCTTGGCGTACGCTGACCATCACCTCGTTGGCGCCTATGATCGCGCACCCGTCTATGCTCGACTTGAAATAAAGGTCATATCCCGCGGGCTGCCTCAAAAGCTCTGTCAGTTCGTCATACTGATCGCGCGTCATATCAAGGTCTTCGGTAAATTCCGGTATAAGATGCGCGTTTGTTTTTTCCGCGGCGTCGTTCAGCTCCCCGAGCCGGGTGTTTGCAGGCTGTTTCTGCTCAAAAAAGTCGCGTGCCAGTTTTTCCGCTTGCTCCTTTGACGGCACTTCCCCTTCCGGAACTTCGGGACTCGTATATATCCAGCTGCCGTCCGGGCTGAATCTCAAAATATATCCTTCCTCAGCGAAAACACAGGCATCCTCGACGTATTGGACCTCAGCTTCAATGCCGAGCTTTTCGGCGGTCATTTTGCCGCGTTTGAGAAAATCCTGCCTTTCGGTTTCATAGATTGCCGCCTTCCCGGCGGCGTCCGAGAGATTCGCGGATACGGTGATATCGGCGGGCAGGGGAGTATCGCTTCTGAACAAATTGAGTTCGCCGTAGATTTCGCCGAAGTCCGTGATCATTATAAGGGCGATCCCGAAATAAGCGATTCCCGTGACCAGAACGGCTCCCGCAAGATTTTTCCTGAAAGGGGGGAGGAACCCGAGTCGTTTGAAAAGGGGATTATTCTTAAGGAAGTGCATAAGTATAATAGAGAGACCGGTGCCGGCCGCCATGCCGAACGCGGCGTACGCATATTCGTCCGCGACAAAAGTCATGCCGAGAATGAGCGAAGGGATATCCATTATAAATACTGAGGCAGCTCCGCACAGAAAAGAAATTATAACGCCGGCTCCCGGGAAAACTGCCGGCAGCAGCAGCCCCGCGGGCAAAAAGGGCAGGGCGAAAAGCAAAAGGTCCCTAAGGATGCTTTGATATCCGTATTCGGCGATTTTAAAAAGCTTGTAGAGCGGAATGTATTGCGCGATGACCGCGGGAGTATAGCTTTTTCTGAGCAAATAGGCCGTGAGCAGAAGCGCTGAGAACAAACCCGCCGTTGCCAGTCTTTTAATGCCCGCTCCTTTCCGCTTCATGGCGGCAAGAACAAAAACAGAAAGCAGCAGGTAAAGAGCGGACACCGCAATATTCATGATGAAACCTAACCTCCAACCAAAACGATGGTAACATTATAACATAATCAAAAGTACGTACAAACCGTGGACACAGGTTTTTTACAAAATAATCGTTGCCGTACGTTCGGGCAAAAGGGTATAATAGAAACAGGCAAATTCTTAAAAAACGCGCACAGCGCAAAGGGAGGGATTTCCTATGATACGCGTTATTTTCGGCGAAAAGGGCACTGGCAAGACCAAGCGTATTATCGAGATGGCGAACGAAGCGCTCAAAACGGCCAAAGGCAGCATTGTTTTCCTTGATGACGACAACAAGTATATGTTCGATCTCAAGCATGAAATCCGGTTTGTGAATGCGTCCGAATATGAGATCGACGGCCCGAAGATGTTCTTCGGCTTCCTAAACGGTATGGCCGCGCAGGATTTTGACCTTGAATACATTTTTATTGACGGCTTCCTCAAGATCGTGCACCATGATCTAAGCACGCTTGAGGGGCTTTTTGATAATCTGAACAAATTTTCCAAACGTTGCGACGTCAACGTTATCATAAGCATTTCAGGCAATCCCGGCTCGGTTCCGGAATTTATCAAACCATATCTGGTATAGCTTTTATTCATGCCGGTCGAGCTTGGGACCGGACGCGGAGCAAGTATAATGAAAATCGCTTTGTGCCAAATAGAGGTGTCGCGGGATAAACGGGAAAATATCGAAAGAGCCCGCGATATGCTTCTTGAGGCGGGCGGTAAAGGCGCAAACATCGCAATACTGCCCGAAATGTTTTGCATAAAATATGACCCGTCTCTCTTCGAACGTGCCGCGGAACCCTGCCCGGGCGGGGAATGCTTCGAAATGCTTGAAGAATGCGCAAAAGCGTCCGGCATGACCATAATAGGCGGCTCCGTGCCGGAACGCGATGGGGACAGGATTTACAATACCTGCATGTGTTTTTACGGAAACGGAAGCTATGCCGGAAAGTACCGCAAAGCGCATCTTTTTGACGTGGACCTGCCGGGGTTCCGCTTTTATGAATCGGAAACGGTAAGTCCCGGCAGTCAGAGGCCGTTGATGCTGCATGACCCCGCAAAAATCGGCGTGTCAATTTGCTTTGACGTGAGGTTTCCCGAATGGATGCGTTTTATGTTCGATCAGGACGCCGATATTATAGCTTTGCCCGCGGCTTTTTCGCGGAGGACGGGACCCCGCCATTGGGAACTTCTTCTCAGGGCTCGCGCTTTGGATAATCAATGCTTTGTCGCCGGAGTGTCGCCTTCAAAAAGTTCTTACGGGCACTCGCTGATCGCTTCTCCGGACGGGTCGGTCATTGTCAGCGCAAAAGAGGACCCCTGTTTGATCGTACAGGAAATAGATCTATCCGAAGCGGATGATCTTCGAAATTCCATTCCCATAAAAACCTGCAGAAGGACGGACCTTTATTGAATCTTTTCTGCCCAGCGCTTTTGTAAGGCCGCTTATGCAAAGCATGAATCCGGTAAAAGCAGCCCGCTGTCTGTTCGGCAGCGGGAAAGCAATGAAAGTTTAATGTCCTTTGCCGCTGAGGCCGTGTGTTTCGCGGCTGTTTTTATATTGCCCGATGCAGAGAACACCGCTTTATTATGTTTTCGGCCTGCCGGGCAAATGCGGTTGTTTTGTTTCTTCCGGATGTTATCGCTTATTTGGATGACTAAAGTCGATAAATCGGTCATAATGTTATAAATGCCATAAAATCAGGTTTCGGGCGGGAGGGACCGATATGAAGTCCTCTAAAAAGACGTTAATTTTATTCGCTGCGGCGATAGCGGCAACGGCAGTACTTTCTTCCGCGCTGACTGTATTGCTGCAGAATTCCAAAGGTACCGACTCGGTTCTTTTGCCGACGGAGGAGTACGAAAAGCTTAAGGAATCCTCGGTTATCAGCGAGATTGCGGACAGGATCGAATCGGACTTTTTCGGCGATATTCCCGAGAGGGAACGTTTGATCCATAGTGCCGCCAAAGGCATGGTAGCTTCGCTGGGCGATCCGTACGCAAACTATTATACAGATGAAGAGTATGAAATATACATGAAAAAATTGGAGGGCGAATACAGCGGCATCGGCGCTCTGGTCTCGCAGCCGGACGGGAACGGCTCGCTTGTATTGGAGGTCTTTGAAAATGGTCCCGCGGAAAAAGCGGGGCTTGTACCCGGGGATATAATAGTTCGCGTGGACGGCACAGACGTCGGCGGCAAGTCTCTCGAAGACCTGTCCGCCATGATATTCGGCGAGGACGGGACAATAGTTATTCTCACCGTTCAAAGAGGCGAAAAGCGGGAGGAACTATCGGTCAAAAGGGGGATTGTCAACGCAAAAAGGGTCCATCACGCGCTGTACAATGAAAAAACCGGATATATAAGGATAGATATGTTTACGGGCAACTGCGCCGAGGAATTCAGCAGGGCAGTCAAAGATCTGACCGAAAGGGGCATGCGGTCCCTGGTCATCGATATCAGGAATAACCCCGGAGGAATACTTGATGACGTGGTAAGCATTTGCGACACGCTGCTCGGCGAAGGCGTTATCGTTACCGTTAAGCGGGGCGCGGGGTCGGAGGAGGTCTTTAAATCGGATAAAATTGGCGTTAGTGTACCCATAGCCGTTTTGACCAACGGAAACTCGGCATCCGCAAGCGAGATACTGGCGGCAGCCGTGCAGGACAGCGAAGCGGGCGTCATCGTGGGCACCAAGACGTACGGCAAAGGCGTGGTGCAGACTACAATGCGGCTTGATTCCAACAAAGCATGGCTTAAAATTACGACCGCCGCGTACTATACGCCCAGCGGAAGGAATATCAACGGGGTCGGCGTTACGCCCGATATCGACGTCGAACTCGCGGACGGCGTTAAATCCATACCTCTCTCGCGCCTTGACCAAAAGGACGACGCCCAGCTTTGGGCAGCGCTCGATTATGTAAGGGATAAGGCGAACGATATCAAGAACGGTTAAAATACCCGCCTTTAAAAATGCGCAAGCCCCGGAAATTTATATAAACCGGAAAATTGGCCTGATCTTTAGGATCGGGCCGTTTTTCCGCCAAGACCGCGGAGCCTTTGTGAACAATTGTGTTATAAATTGCCGTACATTCGCGTTTGTGATAAAATTTAACACCGGCGACAGCGTTTAACTTCGGGAGGATAATTTGGTACTTAAGATAAACGGTAAAAAAACGTGCGCGGCTTATCTGTGGCTTATTGTCCTGCTGCTTTTGGCCATAAAATCTGCGGCCGTGCTGTTTTCTTTGTGCGGTTCAGAGCTTTTTGCGCTGAAATACGGCTTCTTTATAATACCTCCCCTTCTTCTTTTGATTTCTTTTTCTTTTTTATTCTCCGAAAGGGCGGGAAATATTTATTTGCTGGCGCTTGACCTGTTTTTGTCACTGCTCTTTATTGCGGATATCATCTATGCGAGAGCCTTCGGGCATCTGCTCAATATCTATATGATATTTACATTTGACAACATGAACGATCTGAGCGAAAGCGCGTTCGCCATGATGAGATGGACGGATTACCTCATGCTCACAGACGTGCCCGCGCTGTTTTTTATTATTCGAAAAAGCCCCGGACAATGCGCGGGCAAAAAAAGAACGGTTCTATTTTTACTGGCGGCGCTATTTGGCTGCGCTTTTTTGTTTTTCCGTATAAACGGTCTTAATAAAAGCCGTGAGCTTGAAAATATAGAAAAGCAGCCGGTTTTGATTTCTCCGGCCGGATATCATATTTATGATATCGCTCAGCTGATATATGAACAAACAGACTCATTTGATGAGGAGGAAATAGCCGAGGTCAAAAGCTGGCATGAATCAAACAAAGCACTTTTACGGCCGGATCCGGCTTTCGCCGATTTGGAGGGGCTTATCAAGGGGAAAAATATAATAGCGGTCCAATTCGAGTCTTTGGAAAACTTCCTGATAGGCAGATCCGTCTGCGGCCAGCAAATCACGCCGAATATCAACGGATTGCTTAAAAACAGCATTTACTTTTCGGGAATTATTGCTCAGGTTCGGGACGGAAACAGCTCGGATGCGGAGCTTATGTTCAATTCTTCCATGTATCCGGTAAGCAGAGGCAGCACGTTTTTCAGATTCGGGAAGAACGCTTATGCTTCTCTTCCGAAACTTCTCAAGAAGCAAGGATATGCGACTATGGCCGTCCACGGGGACGAAAGGACATACTGGAACCGTGACGAGGCGTTTTTAGCTCTGGGTTTTGACGAATATATCGATGAGGGCATGTTTTCGGACAAAAGCGCTATTGGAATGGGGATTTCGGACAGGGCCCTGTTCTCCCAGTCTTTTTCGGAGATTAAAAAGCTGAAAGAGCCGTATTATTTGTTTATAATCACTTTGACGTCGCATATGCCTTTTCGCCTTGATGAGGAAGAGAAATATCTTGATCTTCCGTTTGAAGGCGCTTATGCCGATTATCTTCAAAGCATCCATTATACGGATAAAATGTTCGGCGAGTTTTATGACCGGCTTATTGAGGAAGGCTGTGACGATACGGTGTTTATAATTTACGGGGACCATGAAGGAATTCATAAGTATTACAAGGCAAACAGTGATCTTCCGGAAAATGACTCAAGGATACCGTTCATAATCTATATACCCGGAATTGAAGGCTTTGCCTCGGATAAAATCGGCGGACAGGTCGATATGATGCCGACCCTCGCTTTTCTTCTCGGACTCGACTGCAAAGAATACGACTCCTATGTCATGGGAAGAAACCTTTTGGGAAAATTTTCGGGCTCCGCCATATCGCCGACGGGAGAAACGGCTGAGGAAGCGGATTATAAGGAACTGTTAAGCGAAGCGCAGAGGATTGCCGATATGAGCATAAGGGGCAATTATGCAAAGCGTTTTGACGGCAGGTAGGGATTAAGGGATCATGTAAACGGATACAAAAAACTCCCTGTCTGCGGGGGAGTTTTTTAAAGTTTTTAGTTTTTTAAAGGTCACTCGCGATCCGAATGAGTAACACCGTCTCTCCGGAAAAGCAAAGTGATTCCCCATATTCCTGCCAGGCCTACTATCGTATAGATGATGCGGGATACCATGGTGCTCATTCCGCCGAAAATAGCGGCAACGAGATCGAATTGGAATATTCCTATAAGACCCCAGTTCAGCGCACCTATAATCAATAAAATCAATGAAAGCGTATCCATGTAATCTCTCCTTTCGGTTATAATTGTAGTGTGCTCAAAAAATCCCGAGTAATTCATATGAAATCATTTTACTTCTTGGATTTTTCAGGAAATATCTCAATTTCAAACCTATCGAAGGCTACGCTTTCCATAAAGTCGGAGGGTTTAAAAACGGTGCGCGAAAAGTCGTGCAGCTCTTGTATGTGCTTTTTTAAAACCACAGGCCGCGAAAGATCCAACGAACCCGCAATGCTTCCGATAATGCTACGCCAGTCCGTGCATTCTTCCCGCTTGACGGCAAAATCCGCTACGATATCATTTTGTATCCGATGGTCCTTTTTAATAATGCCCCAGACTTTCATAACCGCATCCTTTGAACTTTTAAAAATTATAAAGCGGGGAACGGCATAACCATTCCCCGCAAAAATCGTTTTACGATCAGCTTGCAAGAACGAACCAGGCATACATTTTGGGAAGTCCCGTTTCTTCATGGATGCCGTTGGGCTCCGCAAAAATCGTATATGTCCTGCCGTCGCCGACCGCCATGCTTCCCGCGGTGCTGTAAACGCCGTGATATTCAATGACCAGTATATTGCCGTCGCCTACGTCCATTTTCGCAAGGTAGTTGCCGAGTTCATCACTCTCTATGATTTCCTCGATTGTGCCGACGCATTTGTACGCCTGCTTATGGGTGGGCGCTTCCTTGATTCGCGCATAATCCATTTTGTGCGCTCCCCTGGTATACGATTCATAGTCGGGCGCGCGTTCGAGCAGGAAGGTTTTGGTTGCGGTTTTTCCGTCCTTTGTTACGCTTACCGTGGCGCTGTAGCGGCCCGGCTGGGGGGTGTTTGCGGTAAACGAGAATGTTCCGGCCGCGCTGTCCACAACTGGGGTGCCCGTCACATCGCCGGTTACGCTGACGGAAGAACCGGCCTCCATCGTGCACTTGACGGTCCATGTATCCGTTTTTCCGCGAAGTTCTGCGCCTTCGGCAAGGCCGACCGCCGCGGCTGCAGCAGAGTATTCAACGTTTATAGCAGTCCGGCCTATCCTGCATCCGTCTTTTCGCGCTTCAATAATGAGCTCATGAGAGCCCGCACCGGCCAGCGTATAAGTTCCCGTAAAGTTCCCGGTTTCATCCACCGCGAACTGAACATCGTTTACAAATACCTTGGCGGCGCTGTCCGTAACGGTCCCTTTAATTTCGATTTTGGGGCTGTCGGTTGTAACGGAGCTCATTTGCGGCGTTGTCACGGTTATTCCGATATCGGGCACATTTATAGATATCGGCGTCATCTCCAAAGGCGTTTCTTTGCCTTCTTTATCGATCACCTTAATATCCGGCGTGACCGTTACGGTGCTGCTGTCAACAGGTTCCTGCGGTATCCAGATAGCCTGCGGGATGAACAGCGTGACGGAATTACTAGAGGTTATCGGGATATCTTTTTCTATCTCGCCGGCAATAAACCTGACGGTGCTTCCGTTTTTTGCGAAAACGGTGATGTTATATCCGGGTTCGCCTGTGGTTTCGCTCGCTGCGGGAACGACTTCGGGTTCTTTAAGCACAGGGTTGCCTGCGAATACGGTTGAAAAAAACGCGCCCAGGCTTCCTCCGTGATTTTTGTTGATATAAACAAAGCCGAAAACCGCTATCAATATGACCAGTATGCCGGATGCTATCCAAAACAGCATCGTTTTCATGCTGTCGCCCCGGTCGTCAAATTCCTTCGGGTAGTAAGGCTTTTCTTCGCGTCTTGTACGCATGCGGGCGTATGTCCGGACGCTGTCGGCGGGAGGGTATTCTTCATCGCCGTCGCTTAAGGAATAAACCTTATTTCGCTTTTCCGTTTCCGGGCGTTCGCTTTCAAGGGGCTCAGAATAGTCGTGATCTTCGCAACTGTCTTCATCGTAATACTCTTCGTTCGAGTAAGAAAAGCCTTGCGGTTTGAAACGCGAATAGATTTGCCCGGTATTCCCGCTCGATACGGAGCCGGCGTTTATCGGAGGGATATCATCCTCGCTGACGGCGCTTGCGCTGAAGTCAGGTTTGGGCCATTTCGGAGCCCTTACAAAACCCCATGAGCTGTGAGAGTCTTCCTCCTGTTTTTCAGGCTCCGTTTCCTTTGACTCCTGCTCAAGGGGAGAAGCGCATATGCTGCAGGATTCAAGAAAATCCTCATTGTATGCGCCGCATACTTTACAAATCATATCGCTAAACCTCCTAAGGGCTTTCATTTGTTTATTTTACATTATATCAAAATAGCTTCACAGTGCAAATGGAAACTGTATAAAGCTCCCGATCAATGCAAATAAACTATGAACATTATACCCAATTCACTCAATTATGATATAATGGCAGGGTATCACGGCGGCTTTCCAAAGGTTTTGCCGCAGCCGCTCTAAGGTAAGGCAGGGCGACTTTACCGCTGTGCAGTGGTTTTTGCGGCTGATGTCCGGGTATTTTGTTTACCTCCGCCGGCGAAAGTCATCGTTTCGCCGCGGACTTAATAATACGCGAAGAGGTGCCTTGTATGGGTCGGAAATTGTCGGTATTGGCTGTCGCGGCAGTCTTTATCTGTTTTGCGTCCGCCTGCAATGCTGAACCTAAAGAAGAATTTACGGATCTTTATCCGGGATTTGAATCAGCATCTCGGGTCACTGGCGGGAAAGAACAGGAAAACATCAACGCGAAGGAGCTCAGCGTTTCAAATTCCGGAACGGATACCGTTATTTCTTTTAATTTCATAACGGGCAGCAGGCTTTCGGGAGGCACGGAGGAAGGCGAAGCGGAAGCGCCGCCGGCGTACTCGGTTTATCTTTTGCCTTCTCCGCGCCGCTTCGTGGTTGAATTTGAAAAACTTGCGTATTGGGATTTTACGCATTCGCTTGAAATCGAAAGCGAACTTATTTACGGAAGCTTTACGCAGAGTCTTTTCGGGGACGAACGATTCTCTGTTTATTTTCAGCTGAAGGATGAAGTCGTTTACAAGGCGGATGAAAGTGGTTCGTCTCTAAACATTACCCTAAGGCCCGTAAACAAACAAAACGGCGAAGCGAACGGCAAGGGCGGGAGCGAACCGGCAGGCGAACTGCATTATTACGTGACGGCAAACGCTTACGGCGAGTATTGCAGAGGTGAGATTTCCCGCGAATATGACGTGACCCCTGTGCTGTGCAACAACCTTACGGATGTTGTGCTTATTTCCCGAGCGTTTGACACTCAGGCCGACGCGGAATCCTTCAAGCGAACCGCAGCCGGAGCGTCAAGCAGCCTTTTGCCCGATCAATGGGATATCATTGCCCTGTATGGCGATGATCTTCCCAAATATAATGAAAAACTGGATTATCTGCACGCTTACGGTGAATATGCCGCGAGGATCGATGGAACGAAAGTCATGCTGGAGGTCGCCATACCGGACGGCATATACCTTTGCACGACACCGGATAAAAGCGCGCGGCTTTATTCGAAGCGCATCCGCCAGGAACCTTCCGTACAAGGCGAAGAGGCGTTTTATTATGAAGAGCTTTGGCTTTATCATAATGACGGAAGCTCAAAGCGCATGATGCGGTTTGAATTTTCCTCCATAGAACGCACCGAATATTCACCGGACGGGCGCAAGCTTGCGGTGCTTGAGAATACCGACAGCGGCTCGCATTTATATATTTTCGACACCGATACGAACGAACTGCTTACCGACCTTTCCGAAGCGGGGTTCGGCAGGATAATCAGCGAATTCATATGGGACAATATGGGGAATATAGTTTATGCGATTTCCGGTTCGAGCGCTATGAATATCCATCAGTATGATTTTACCGTCCCCGATGAGGCAAAACGTCATACCGTGGTGGAGAAGAACGGCGTTGATGAGGGTTATTTCGCTTTCTGCTCCGGAGAATTATATTTTACCGAAGCGCAGTTGGAGGAAGGTCCGGTTATCTACACCATAAAGCCAGAAGGCGGGGTGCGCAAGCGCTTTTTGAAAGGCGGCGCGTTCGCGATATCCGATGACGGCGCCTATATGGCACATTCGGACGGCGGCGGCATCACCTCATCGGACAGCGCTTTTAAGCTATATGATTTGATAAGCAAAGAGGAAAAAATCATAACGTCAGAATTTCCGGTAAGCGAATTTGTCTGGAGCCGGGACTGCAAAAAGATATTTTACTTTGAAAACAGACTGAGCGGAGGCGTAAGCGAGGATACCGGGGAAGAAAGCGGGGAAGTCGAGCTTCCCCTTCAGGATGAATATCCTTATACGCTGTATATATACGATATAGAAAAAGGGACCTCAAAGGCGATTGCCGACCTGAAATCAACGAATATTTCCGTATCGGAGAATCCGGACGAGCTGTTGTTGACTTATCTTGATCCCGAAACGATGGGCGAGGTCGTCAGAGCCACTTATTTGATAAGGATAGGGTAAATTTATGAGCAAAAACACTTTACGCTTGACAGTTTGCGCAATGCTGGTGGCATTGGGCGTGATATTGGGCGGCGCGCTGAGTATACCGGGGTTCGCAATGGGCGGATATTCGTTTAAAATAGGGTTCGGAGTATTGCCCGTGATCCTTTCCGGCGTCCTGTACGGTCCGATATGGGGAGGAATGGTCGGCGGGCTGACCGATCTCATACAAGCGCTTGTTTTTCCGAAAGGACCCTATATGCCTTGGTTTACTATCGTGGGCGTTTTGTTCGGGGCCATTCCGGGCATGTTTTTTGTAAAAGGGCAATCACCGACATGGAAAAGGCTTGCTTTGGCTGTGGCAACGGGGCAGATTATTTGCAGCGTCATTTTGAATACCGCGGTTTTGGTTCTTCTGGTGGGCGGATTCGGATGGGAAATCATGATCCCGCGCATTATAAATCAAATCGTCATGATTCCTTTATATACCGTGCTTGTTTATTATATTTCGCGTTTTTTGAGAAAAAGATCGCTGGTTTGATTGCAGTTTCGGGTTGCCGGTGACAGGCCTTAGCCAATCGCTGCGTATCGGGCCGGCGAATTTTTAATGCATGTGCGGCCCGGCTGCCTGTATATGGAATTAAAGGAAGCGATAACCTGTTTTTCATTGAGCGCATTTATGGTAGAATGCGAATTGGATTCCTAAAAACCACGAATTTTAAAACCGGAGGGAGAAATGAACTCACCTGACGAAATAGCCGGGAGCGTTGTTAAATTAGGGAAAAAGAAAGCCGAAGCCCCATCGCTTAAACTTCTGATATTGGGGGTCATCGCGGGAATGTTCATCGCGCTGGCGGCCGTCGCTTCGAATACCGCCTCGGCGATGATAGAGAATCCCGGCGTATCCAAACTGGTCGGAGCGCTTTTATTTCCTGCCGGCCTCTCGATGGTGCTCGTAGCGGGAAGCGAATTGTTTACCGGCAACAGCCTGATAATCATAGCGGTGCTCGAAAAGCAGGCGCCTGTGAAAGGGCTTTTGAAAAACTGGCTGTTTGTGTATATCGGCAACTTTATCGGAGCCGTACTTATCGCAGCGCTTATAAATCTCTCAGGTCAGACCGGAATGTTCGGCGGTCAACTCGCAGCACTCACCGTTAAAATCGCGGCGGCAAAAACCTCGCTGACCCAGGTCAGCGCGTTTGTGCTGGGCTTATTGTGCAATTTCCTTGTTTGCATCGCTGTTTGGATGAGCTTCGCTGCCAAGGACGTTGCGGGAAAAATCATCGGGCTGTACTTCCCCGTCATGCTGTTTGTCCTCTGCGGGTTTGAACACTGCGTCGCGAATATGTACTATATACCGGCCGGCCTTTTCGCTTCGGCAAATCCCGCCTATGCAAATGCCGTCTTTTCAGCCGGAATAAATACCGCGGCGCTTACTTGGGGTAATTTTTTTGTGAAAAACCTGATTCCCGTAACGCTCGGCAACATTGCGGGCGGAGTGATAACTGTCGGTTGCGCGTATTGGTATGTGTACCTTAAAAAGGCTAAAGCCGCGCGTGAACAGACTCAAACGATACAAAATTAAGGCTCTATGTCAATAGTTGGGGTAGAGCAGTAGACTAAGAGTAACAGGGGGCTGAACGCGGAAGCGGTCAGCTCCCTTTAGGTATTAACGGTTGCAAAGATACGGGCGCGGAAATTCCGGAAGTTACGGTACCCGTAAGCGATACGTTTAATAACCTTCACGGTATTGTTAACGCCTTCGGTAAATCCATTTGAATAGGGACAATTGAATGCGTTAAGAATGTATGGCTGCCAGTTCTCAATCATGGCAAGAAAAGAAGTAAATTCAGGAATATCCGCAGTATAAGCAAATAACCGAAAAGCCCGTAATCGTTCATGAGCTGTTTGAGCATCTTTAGACGCCATGAATTCATAGAACTTTTCTTTAAGCAAATAAGCATTTCGAAGATCCGGTGAAACAAGGAGCATACGTTCCACGGCAGCTTTATTTTCGGCAGAGAGCTTGTCCATATGGGCGATCAGCAGCTTTTTACTGCGTTTAAAGTAAATACGCTGTTCCTTCGGAAGCCTTGATTGCACACGCTTTCTGACGTTTTCAAGAGCCCAGATACAATGGCGAACCACATGGAATCGATCGATAACTATCGTGGCATTTGGCAGCAGTTGTTTGGCTAAACGCAGATATTCTTTATTCATA
>MWCU01000067.1 GCA_002070205.1 Firmicutes bacterium ADurb.Bin182
AACAGCAAGAAACGCCCAAACCCACAGAACCAACGTCAGGCCGATAATCGTTGCCAGTCGTGATAATGCGCTCCACTGTGTTTTCATGCTTAACTCCCCGCAGAGTGTTTCGGTTGAAAATATTTAAAAAAAGTTTAACGTATCAGGCGGGGTTTGCTGCCTTGGAGGACATGGCTGATTTGTCGGACACTTGCGCCCCCTGCCCTTTATCGTTGGCCGCTGGAAACAGCAGCTCCATAACCGTGACAGCGCCGCCGGTGGCCTGTTGGATCTTTTGCGCCGTTTGTGGGTTTGGTTTATATTTAAGATTGATTATCCGCCATATTGTCGGCTGTTTTAGTCCGTTCAACTTGGCGAACTGTGTTGGTGATAAATTGTTTTTTTCTAAATAAGCAGATAATGCGTTCATGGTTAGTGATTATACGGATGTGTATATGAAAAGTCAAGAAGAAAATACGCTTGCGTATATTATTCAACATAAAATGGATAAATTGAAACTTACCCAGAACGATCTTGCAAAAATTTCCGGGGTGCAACAGCCTATAATTTCACGCCTTTTATGGATTATTGCAAGAAAATTATCCACTACTGTATTTTTTTCTTGACATATCTATACACTTCTGTATAATAGGCACCGAATCAAGAAACCGAGGTTAAGCATGGAAAACGCAATCACGAAGAACACAGTTGAACTTGAACAGCTTGAAACCGTCATCAAGCAGAACATCGGAGCGTTTTATGAAGTAGGCCGGGCGCTGATGAAAATCAGGGACAAAGGGCTTTACAGGGACGTTCTAGGATACGAAACCTTTGAGGCATACTGTAAAGCAAGATGGGATTTTAATTCAAGTAGAGCACGACAATTTATTTCAGCCAGTGAAGTAGTTGATAATGTAAAAAGTGTTACCATTGGTAACGCTCCCACAAACGAGCGTCAAGTCCGCCCCCTAATGGCACTCGAACCCGATCAGCAGCGTGAAGCCTGGCAGAAGGCCGTCGCAACCGCTCCCGAGGGCAAGGTGACAGCCGCGCATGTTTCCAAGATCGTAAAAGAGATGACCGAACAGGAACCAACAGCACGGTCATTGAAAAAAATGGTTGCAGGCCCACCGGCACAGGCCATCAATTTCGCCATGACAGCAATAAGCCATCTTGAGAGGATTTCAGACGATGACCCAACAAGGGAAGAAGCGTTTGGAATGGTAGAGAATTGGATAAAAGAACATAGATAGGAGGAAAATATGGGAAAGGAAGTTATTAAGACAACGATGAACGTGAAACTTTTTGAGCTTCTTCCAACAAACAGGGATACAAAAAAAACAACCGCGCTCACAAAATCAATGCAGGAGCACGGATGGTTGAAGGCATATCCGCTCTACTGCGTCAGGAACGGGAATGGCAAATACACGATCATCGACGGACACCATCGCTTTGAAGTTGCCTGCCGGTTAGGTATCCCAATTCGCTATGTTGTTGACGAGAAGCGAGTTTCGATTTTCGAGATTGACGATACGACGAATAAATGGAGCGTTGAAGACCATCTGACATCTCAATGCCGCGCCGGAAACGTCGATTACCACAAGATAAAGAAATATATCAATGACACTGGGATCGGTATTCTTCCGGCGATTTCAATGCTCTATGGCCATTCTGCCGGATCACACAATGTAGGTAAGATATTCAAGAAGGGCGAGTTCTTATGCAGAGACACCACAAACGCTGATACAGTGCGGGATATAGTAATGTTCATGAAGCGGTGCGGGATCGTGTGGGCGCACCACGTAAAGCTCGTTTCTGCACTTTCTCGGATTGCGTTTGTCCCTGAGTTTTCACCGGACACCCTCAAGGAGAAAGTAAAGAGCTATCCATACATGATACAAAAACAACCGCACCTTGAGGGATACATGGAAATGATCGAAACGGCTTACAACTTTCGTTCCAGAACTAAAGTCCCACTCAAGTTTCTGGCGGATGAAGCGGCAAGAAAAAGAAACATCGCTACAAAATAACCATGCCCTGACGAGTCCATAAGGACGAAACGCCGTGAGGCGTCGGCAATATAACTCTCAAAGAAGCTGAAAAGGAACCCAAAATGTCCGAATACGTGAACAGATTTTTATCCCTTCGTTGTTCCGGTGATGTCCTGAACGCAACAGGGAGATTGCGCGAGGCTGAAAAAGAAATCACGGAAAGCATGGCCGTGATTCAGCACCTTAAAGGAATAACCCTCACTGATAAAATGAAATACCGCGTTTTCGATCTGTGCGCCGGTAATGCTCTCACGTCTATTCTCGCCGTCCACTTGCTCCCCGTCAAATCAGCGATTGCCGTTGACCTTAAAAAACGCAGCGGCAATTATGGAATGGTCAGCCGGTTCTTTTATCTGCAAGAGGACATCCGCAAATTATCTTTCGATAAAGAAGATTCAATCATTATTTCCGTTCACCCATGCAAAGCAGCAAACATCATCGTTGATATTTTCAATACCAATAAATCAGTAAAGCACTTGATTATGATGCCCTGCTGCAATGGGTCGTATCAGGATGTTACGTGTTACGGCTGGCTGCACGAAACAAAGAAGGTATCTGTTTACGACCTTTGGACACTGCACTTGGCGCAGAACATCAAGGACGCTCGGGTTAGAATAGTCACCGACAGAAAAGTTTTAAGCCCCAAGAGGAATATTATTATTGCGAACAGGCTATCAGCGGTCACGACCGCAAAGCATAGCACCACCCTTGCCAGCCGCAACGAGCTTTCGGGCGATGACATTGCGGCGCGTGAGGACGCAGCAACCGACAGTATAGCCAGTTACGGGGAGTCTGTACTGTGTACGGGTAATGATCCGCAAACCGCTTTACTGACAGCCGTGTGGGAGTCCGGCATTGGATTAAACGCACCCATGATGCACGACAGGAATTAAGGTCAAGAGGGCAACTTGCCACAACTCTTTGAACCGGATTAGCCATCGGCAGATTGGATGCAATCGGTAAGTTTCACAGATTTTGAGGGATTTGTAAAGGGTATCGGTTCTTTGAGAAATGTCAGTGGGCGCATAGCGCAGGTGTCGAGAGGCTTTGCTGTGAGCAGGTAAGCGGCCTTCAG
>MWCU01000068.1 GCA_002070205.1 Firmicutes bacterium ADurb.Bin182
ATCAGAATCAGCCAAAAACTTAGTCCCAGAACGCCGAAAAGCCCGATAAAATCGGACTTTTCGGACAAATTGTGGTGGACGCGAGGGGAGTCGGTTTCTCGCTTTCGTTCGCTGCTTGTATTCCATACTGCGCTGCTCTCTTCGCTCAAAACCCCGGGGCGGGAAAACGCTGCACTGCAGCCTTTTCTTTTCCGCCCGTTCGACTCCTCCATTGACTGCCAATTTAAAAAAGCACCCGCAAGGGGTGCATTTTTAAATTGGTGGACGCGAGGGGAGTCGAACCCCTGTCCGAAAACCTGTCAACAGGACTTTCTACGAGCGTATCCGGTGTTTTGTCATTCCCTCTGCGAAGCCCCCTCCGGCAGGGTCATCGTTTTGGTAGCTTCATATATCCCGCTTACCTCAAAGCTTCGGCAAGTTGGTTCCCCACATTGATGACGCCCGTATCCGCAGCCGTGGGAAGCGGCGGGCGGACGGTCACTGCTTATGCAGCGACGGGTAAAACGTTAGTTTTGCCAGTTATTATACTTTCCCGTTTTTATCGAAGCACGGGTCTTCGGCTCGCTTATCCGGCCTCCACGATCCCCGTCGAAACCATGTACGCGCCCATGTAAGCAAATAGTATTATACCATACTCAAACGCTTTAATCCACATCTGCTCAGTGCCATTATATGCAAGCCGGCCGGACGGATAGACAGTCCGAAGGAAGAAGAACTCTTTTCGTCAGTACCCGGGTCATTTACCCGTTTTGAGTTTCTTTGCGATGCTTAAAGCTGCAAAAGGATTGGTCCATCAAAGTCGGTTTCCCGTTTTACCTGAGCCTTTCCGCGTCCGATTCATTCGCTGCGCCTTTGGCGCATGCTGCGCTCCATATCCCTCTTTACGTCCCGCTCGGCGATATCGTGCCGTTTATCGTACAGCTTTTTGCCCTTGGCGACGGAAAGCTCCAGCTTGACGAGGCCGTCTTTGAGATAGAGCTGCAGTGGGATAAGGCTGTAGCCGTCCGCCTGGGAAAGCGACTGCAGCTTTTTTATCTCATGCTTGTGAAGCAGCAGCTTACGGTTGCGGAACGGATCGCGGTTGTTGATGTTGCCCTGCTCATAAGGGCTTATATGCATGCCTATAATATACGCTTCGCCGTTCTTGACCTGCGCGTAGGCGTCCTTGAGGTTCACCCTGCCCGAACGGATGCTTTTGACCTCCGTGCCCGCAAGCGCGATACCGCATTCGTAAGTATCCTCAATGAAGTATTCATGGCGCGCCTTGCGGTTCTGGGCCAAAGGCTTTATCCCTTTTTTAACAGGCATATATACCCCTCCGATACAACCCCAATATAGCATGTCTCCGTTTCGTTTTCAATAGCCGCGGCCTTTCGCCGCCTTATGGACGGACCTTCCCTGCTTTTTGCCGGCGGCTTTTTGGGATTTATTGTTGGGCTTTTCGATTCTCTTTCTGCCCACGATAAAAGACTCGCCGCCCTTTTCCTTCACCAGCTCGAAATCGACATTGAGCGACTCCGTATCCGTGCCGACAACCTTTACCCTCACCTCATCGCCGAGCCGGAAAACACGGCCGGTGCGCCTGCCGACCAGACGATAATTCTTTTCGTCGCAAACATAGTAATCGTCATCCAGTGACGCAATGCGCACCATCCCCTCCACCGTATTGTCCAGCGCCGCAAAAAAACCGAACTGCGCGACCCCCGATATCAGAGCGTTGAATTCGTCGCCGATGCGCTTGCTCATATATTCGCATTTCTTGAGCTCGTCCACGGCTCGTTCGGCTTCTTGAGCGACTTTTTCCCTGTCGCTGCAATGCGCCGCCATTTTCGGAAGCAATTCGTTCCATTCAGCCGCCCGCCGGTCATCCAAAGAGCCGTGGATCAGCTCCTTCAGCAATCTGTGCACAACAAGGTCCGGATACCTTCTTATAGGGGAGGTAAAATGGCAGTAATGCTCCGCGGCAAGGCCGAAATGCCCGAGATTCGCCTCGCAGTAACGCGCCTTTTTCATCGACCTGAGCGTCACTCTGTTGACGATTACTTCCTCTTTGGTTCCCTTCGCAGCCAAAAGGATCTTTTGGAATGTCCTCGGCTGAACGTCGTTTACGCCTCGAAGACCGTATCCGAGCGTCTGCAAAAAGACATTGAGTTCCGAAAGCTTTTCCCTGTCCGGCTTTTCATGAACGCGATACATGCAGGGCTTGCAGAGCTTGTAAAGATGCTGAGCGACAGTCTCATTTGCTGCCAGCATGAATTCCTCGATGATCCTGTGCGAAGCGCCGCGCTCCGCCCTTGCGACATCGACCGGCTGACCCGTTTCATCCAGCGTTATTCTCGCCTCATCAAGGTCAAAGTCGATGCTCCCGCGCTTCATTCTTTTTGAGTTAAGGATCTTCATCAACTCCTTCATCTCAAGGAGCATCGGAAGAACATCCGCATATTTATCGCACAGTTCCTTGTCGCCCTCAAGCATGGAGTTTACTTCGTCATAAACCATGCGGCGGCATGAATTAATAACCGTTTCCGCAATCCTGTGATCGACGATTTTACCCGATTTATCCACCTGCATAATGCACGACAGGGTCAGTTTATTCTGTTTTTCGTTGAGCGAACAAACGCCGTTTGAAAGTTCCTGCGGAAGCATCGGGAGTACACGGTCCAAAAGATAAACGCTGGTGCCCCTCTCATACGCGTCCTTGTCCAGCGCGCTGCCCTCCGCTACATAAGAGCTTACGTCCGCAATATGCACTCCCAGCAGATAATTGCCGTCGGAAAGCCTCTTTAAGGATATTGCGTCGTCCAGGTCCTTGGCGTCGGCTCCGTCTATTGTGATAACGGTCCATCCCCGAAGGTCCTCCCTTTGCGCTATTATGTCCTCACCGGGTTCTTTGACAGCTTTTGCGAGCCTCAGCGCGCCTTTGCTGAATTTTTCCGGGAGGTCGAATCTTCTCACTATGGACAGGATATCCGTTCCCGCCTGATCCTTTCTGCCTAAAACCTCCGTGATTTTGCCGGTGATCGGCCGTCTGCCGTCCGGGTATTGAACGATCTCTGCGACTACCTTGTCTCCCGGTTTCGCGCCGTGCATATCCGTATCTTTGATGAACATGTCCATAGGTATCCGAGTTTCATCCGGCACGACGAATCCGCCCGCGTGATTTTCACTGTCAAACGTGCCCACGATCCTTTGATGCGCGCGGACCGCGATAAGCACGATTTCGGCCTCCGGCGTTCCGTTCTTGCTTACCTGATCGGTAACGCGAGCCCAGACCTTGTCCCCGTGCATCGCGCCGTGCATTGCGTCGGCAGGCAAAAACAGGTCGGAAGATCCGTCCTCGGGTATAAAAAAACCGAATCCCCGCGCATGAGCCTGCACTCTGCCGTAAACAAGGCCCGCCTGCTCCGGAAGGGCCAGCTTTCGTTTTCTCGTCAATAAAAGCCTGCCCTCCGCAAGCAGCCTTTGCAGCGCAACCGCGGCCGAGTCCTTGTCCTCAAATTCCATCATCAGCATATCGGCGGACATGGGCTTTCCCGCCCGCCGCAATGCGTCAATTATTCTTATCTCCAAATTGTCTTTCCTTTCAAACTGTTAATATGATTATTATGGGTAATAAAAAAGCACGGTACACCTTTATGATGCTCCGTGCCGTCCGTATTTCAAAACATCATCCTATAATCATCATCGCAACAGCGATAACTCCGATGACTATAGCGGTTATTTTGGTCAGTTTCTGAAGCTTTGCTTCCTTGCTGGCCGCCTTGCCGCGCGGAGTAAAGGACTGGGTATCGCCTCCGAACGCGCTGCCCAGGCCGGAGCTTTTGGTAGATTGCATCAGCACAACGGCAATAAGAAGTACAGATGCAAGTATCAATATGATATTAAAAACCACCCTCAAAACATCCATGTATAAAGAACCTCCCTCAATGACTGCAAGCGTCATTGTACCACGCAAGTATCAAAAACGCAAGACCCCGGCTATATTATTATCGATTTTCCCGTCATTTCGGGCGGAATCTCCCGTTTCATCATGAAAAGAAGAGTCGGGGCGATATCGCACAGCCTGCCGCCCTCCCTGAGTTTTGCTCCGACGAGCGCATCGTCAATGATTATAAGCGGAACGGGGCCGGTCGTGTGCGCCGTAAACGGGCCGCCTGTTTCGGGGTCGAACATCTGCTCGCAATTTCCGTGGTCCGCAGTGACGATGCAGCGTCCGCCGTTTTTAAGTATCGCTTTTACGACTTTGCCGACGCATTCGTCCACGGCGTGAACCGCCTTTACCGCCGCTTCAAAAACGCCCGTATGCCCTACCATATCGGGATTTGCGAAATTGAGTATCATAACGTCGTATTTGCCGCTCTCGATTCGCTTAATGGCCTCATCCGCCACTTCGTAAGCACTCATCTCCGGCTTGAGATCATACGTTGCGACTTTCGGGGAAGGTATAAGGCAGCGGTCCTCCCCTTCATTGGGTTTTTCCACTCCGCCGTTGAAGAAAAACGTCACATGCGCGTATTTTTCCGTCTCCGCGATCCTAAGCTGAGTCATGCCGAGCGACGCCAGGTATTCGCCCAATGTATTTTTGAGCGGTTCCGGCTTGAATACCACATTCAGCCTGCCGTCAAATGCCTTATCGTACTGCGTCATGGACACATAGTATACGGGGAAATGACCGTATCTCCGTTTAAAGCCGTCGAAATCCTCGAATATAAAAGCCCTTGTGATCTCCCTCGCCCTGTCCGGACGGAAATTGAAGAATATGATGCTGTCATGGCTTTGTATCGCAGCGACAGGTTTTCCGTTTTTCGTTATGACGACGGGCTTGATAAATTCGTCCGTAACCCCCTCGTCATAAGAACTCTGCACCGCATCCGAAGCGTTCTCATTAAGTATGCCCTCCCCGTAGACGAGCGCGGAGTACGCTTTTTCGACGCGTTCGTAGCGGTTGTCCCTGTCCATAGCGTAGTATCTTCCCATAACGGAAGCGATCTCGCCGCACCCGAGGTTTTCAAGCGTTGCCTCTATCTGCTTTATGTATCCCTTTCCGCTTTCCGGAGGCACGTCGCGCCCGTCGGTGAAACAATGGACATATACTTTTTCAAGTCCGTTGTCGCGCGCTAATTTTACAAGCGCATAAAGGTGGGTTATATGGCTGTGAACGCCGCCGTCGGAGCAAAGTCCCATCAAATGAAGCGATGAACCGTGTTTTTTGCAGTTTTCGATCGCTTCTCTCAGCTCTTCTTTACAAAAAAAATCTCCGTCCTCAATCGATTTTGTGATGCGGGTCAATTCCTGGTAAACTATCCTGCCCGCGCCGATATTCAAATGGCCAACTTCTGAGTTGCCCATCTGCCCTTCGGGCAGACCGACGGACATACCCGAAGTCTGTATTACAGTATGCGGATATTTCGCTTTAAGAGCCGTTATGTTGGCGGCTCCGTCGGCTGCGACGGCATTCCCGTGAGCAACGGACGATTCGCCGAATCCGTCCATTACTATCAAAGCTGTAATAGGTTTTGTCAAAATTCCCTCCGTATATTTCCAAGCTCTACTTTGAGTACAGAACGACCGCGGCGAAATCGTCCGCCTTAAGGCTTGCTCCGCCGATGAGTCCGCCGTCGATTCCCGGCATGGACATAAGCTCTTTGGCGTTGCCGGGGTTCATGCTGCCGCCGTATTGGATGCGTATCTTGTCTGCGGTAAATTCGTCGAACAGTTCTTTTACGGCTGTCCGTATGACGCCGATGGTTTCGCCTGCCTGCTCGCTCGTTGCCGTGACTCCCGTTCCGATCGCCCATATAGGTTCATAAGCTATCACAAGGCTTTGCACTTCAAATGCCGAAAGGCCTTTGAGCGCTCCCCGTACCTGAGACCGTACCCATTCGTCGGTTTCTCCCGCCCGGCGCTGGTCGAGGCTTTCGCCTACGCATATTATCGGCGTTATTCCGTTTTGAAGCGCTTTAATGACCTTTGAGTTGACCAGTTCGTCAGTCTCGCCGAAATACTGTCTGCGCTCGCTGTGGCCGATTATCGCATATTCAACGTTCAATGATTTCAGCATGGCCGCGCTTATTTCGCCGGTAAAAGCGCCTTTGTCGGCCCAGTGTACGTTTTGGCAGCCGAGCCTTATATTCGTTTTTTTGATAAGCCGGCCGGCCGTCTCAAGAAAGCACGCGGGAGGGCAGATGACGACGTCGCATTCGGCGTCAACAACCTTTGGTATCAAATCAAGAATAAGGTTTTCCGCCTCTTCCCGTGTCATATTCATTTTCCAGTTTCCGGCTATGATTGGTCTTCGCATCGTTATCTCCTTGTTTTATTTAAACTTAACAGTCCCGTTATCATCAGGAAAAGCGTGATTACCAGCATAATGGCGCCCGCGATTATAAGGGCGTTGTATCTTGAGCCCCAAATCCCTATCACAAGGCCGATAACGGTAAGCACGATTCCGACAAGAAGCGCGCCCCGGCTGCCTCTCAGCCTGAGCATTCCGCGGTTGTCCGGCTGGGTGCCGCGCTTTATAAGGCCTGCAAGCGTTACGGTCAGGACCGCAAGCATCGCTATTTCGGCCGCGAAAAGCGCCCATTGAAAAGGAAACTCATACAATAAATCCATACTTGCCGCCTTTTATTTATCGTTCAGCGCCGCTACGCCCGGAAGCACCTTTCCCTCCATATATTCAAGCGATGCCCCGCCGCCGGTAGAAATATGCGTCATTTTGGATGCGTAGCCCAGCTTTTTGACCGCGCTCGCCGAATCGCCGCCTCCGATTATAGTAGTGCCTTCGCAATTCGCGCACGCTTCGGCCAAAGCTTCCGTGCCTTTCGCGAACGCGTCGAATTCGAATACTCCCATCGGGCCGTTCCAAATCACGGTCTTTGCCTTTTTAATCTCGTCGCCGAACAGCTTCCTCGTTCTTTCTCCGATATCCATGCCCATCCATCCCTCCGGGATCCCGTCCGCAGGAACGGTTTTATACGCGGCGTCGGCCGCAAACCTGTCGGCAACGACGGTATCGACGGGCAGCAGAAGCTTTATGCCCTTTCGTGCGGCGGTCTCCATAAGTTCCTTCGCAAGGCCTATGTTCTCCTCATCGAGAAGCGAATCGCCTGTCTCGTAGCCTTTGGCTTTGAAAAACGTATAAGCCATCGCACCGCCGATTATCAGGCTGTCGCATATATTCAAAAGATTTGTGATAACCCCTATTTTATCCGAAACCTTTTTGCCGCCCAAAACCGCGACGAACGGACGGATTGGATTCTCCAGGGCTTCTCCCATAACGGAAAGTTCTTTGCCTATTAAAAACCCGGCGACGGCGGGCAGATATTTTGCCACCCCTTCGGTGGAGGCATGCGCCCTGTGCACCGTCCCGAATGCATCTGAAACATAAATTTCGGCGATCTGAGAGAGTTTTTTTGCAAACTCCGGATCGTTCATCTCCTCCTCTTTGTAGAACCTCAGGTTCTCAAGAAGCAGTATCTCGCCGTCCCGCAGAGCCTCCGCGGCCTTTTTAACTTCCTCACCGATGCAGTCGTTCACAAACGATACGTTGACGCCGGGAAGCAGGGCTTGCAGCCTTTCCGATACCGGCTTCAAGGACATTTCCTTAACGAATTTGCCCTTCGGACGCCCGAGATGCGAACAGAGTATCACCCTCGCATTATTCTGCAACAGGTAGTTTATTGTCGGCAGCGCGGCGACTATGCGTTTGTCATCGGTTACGTTTTGATTTTCATCCATCGGAACATTGAAGTCCACCCGGACGAGGACTCGCTTATGCTTTACATCGATGTCTTTAACCGTCTTTTTAGCCATAAAAAAATACCTCCCGAAAACTTAGAATATTGTACCATAAAGGAGGCGGAATGCAAATATTTTAACAAAGTTTCCGCTCATTCCGACTGTTCGGCCAAAACGATAAAGCTTTTTCCGCCGGGCAGTCCCTTCGCGCAAAGCGTCAGCAGCCGCTTGCCGCTTTGAGGCTTTGTGAGCAGGGGATCTTCGCTTTCATCCGAATAATAGGCGGCGGTGATTTTCCAAACCGTGATCCCGTCGGTCCAAAGCCTTCTGTCCAGCGTTATATAGCGGTGCTGCACGAAATACTCGATGTCCGTGAAATTCAAAAGCTGCTCGAACATGCCGTTTTTTGCCGCGCTCGCGTAGATCACGAGATTCGGATCGGAGGAGATATCGAGGTTTCGATAGTCAAAAAACGCGGAACCCGGCTTCGAAGGTTTTTTCTCAATGCTGCTGCTCAAATAATACGAATTGTCGCCGCCCCGGACGACCGGAAAGCTTAGCGGAGTGCCGTCTATTGTGAGACAGCCTTTTACGTCCCGGTTAATAAAAAATGATTCGGTAAGCATTCGGGCTGTCCTGTCAAATTGAGGCGGCCCCGCTTTTATATCCTGCAAATACACGGCGGAAGCCGAAAAAACCGATCGATTGCCGGCGGCGGAAGGAACAGCGCTTGTCCGGGCTTTTTCCGTCATCACGGATTTAAAATTCCGAAACAGCTTCATATCGGGATATTTTTTACCGCTCAACAGAAACAGCGTCGCAAGCAGTACCAGTGCCGTGAGCATTACGATGACCGTGCGCAACGGAGTATGCCGTTTATGATTTTGATGCGAAGCGGAACGGTCCGCTTCGCTTATGCCCGAATCATAGCAAGGCTGACCGGGCGGGCTGAAATCCGCCCGCCGGGGGCAAGCGCCGCCGATTGTTTGATCGCCGCTCATTTTGCCCTTCCGGCAGTTTTGAAATCCCATTGCTGTCCTCGCTTATTATGACAAACAGAATCCCGCGTTTCGGGGCGCCTGCGTTGACTTGACAGGCAGTTTAATTAAAACCGAAAGCGGCGGATCGTATCTCGGCGGTTTTTAATGAAAGCCCGGAAGGGAGTCCGGTCATGTGCACCACGAAGTTTTTTTCATCGCCGCCGGAAAGAGTTGCGTTTTTAGTAAAATACCATACTCCGATAAGTGAGCCGGTTTCGTCATAAAAACCGGCGTATGCCAAGTTCAGCGAGCATTCGGTATCGCTTATGTTTCTGACGGTGCCGGAAAGAGTGGTGAACCCCGGGTAATTGTCCGCCAAATATAAATCGTCAAGAACAAGTTCGATTCTGGTTTTGTCCGTCCGCTCGCATTTGAGGGAAACGGAAAGCGTTACCTCGTTTGCCGCGGTTTCCCCTTCATAGGGCAGCCAGAGAGTAACATATGAGTTTTGGCCCGGGAGAACAACGTCATATTCGGATAATACGGGGACGAATTCATTTGTTACTTCGGCGCCCCCCAAAGAAAAAGTGAAAACGGCAGACGTTACGGTTACGGGACAGTCCCCGCTGTTCGTATATTCGGCGGCGCCGTAGAGCATCAGGTCCTCATTTTCCCCGTATATAAAGGATACCGTCCGAATGACCGTTATGCCGGCGTTCGTACCGTACTCGGGTTTAGGGGTACCCGCCGCTTCCTTCGTTCGGCTTTCGTCGGGAACAGGAGTGACTTGAACCTCGGGCATGATTATTTCAGGCTGGCTTATGTCCACGACCGCCGCCGGCTCTTCCCTGTTTTTTTGACAGGAAGCAAGAAGCAGCACCGTGATGATTACTATAAGCAGTTTTTTCATACTACGATTATAGCAACAAGCAATGATTCACACAAGTTAATAAACTATGGCCTGAACCCGGCGCAACGACAGTCATCAGCCGAATCTGAATCCGTCCGTCGGTTCCGGCGTCGGCAGCTGGCCGGGATAGGGGGTGGACTCAGGGAAAGGCGTGACGCCTTGGCCGGGAGTTTTAAAGCCGCCCTCCCATGGCTCGGGGAAGAATCCGCCAGTGGGCGTAGGTGTAAAAACGACGGGGAGGCGGGAGAGGACATCCGGAGGGAGAAGCTTTCTTTCTATGGCTGTTGAAAAATTCGATTGCGTAAGGCCGACGGCGCTTGCGGTATAAATAAGCTCGTCGCGCAGTTCCTTGCGGGCTTTTTCTATTCTTTCGGCGCTCAGGGCCTTCTCGCCCTCGCGCGTCACTGTTTGCTTCAGCTTATCGCGTGATGACACCAGCCTTTTGGCGAGAATGCTTTGCGCGTCCGTTAAAAACGGATAGTCGGCATATCGGGATGGATATGTTTTACCGTTCCATGTTTCATCTTCCGGAAGTATCGGCATAAGGAAATTCATAAGCAGCCAGTCGGCGGATGTCAAGTAAGCTTCGGCTTCGGCCGCGGCTTTGTCTCCCTCCACATAATCAAGCCCGTATTGTGCGTTGGCGGTTACGGTTATGCCGTATATCTCTTTGATAAGGCTGACGAGCTTGTCGTTATCCAGCACATAAAAGCTTGCGTTTGAATACGGCGTTCCGCTCACGTATTTGCCTTCAAGGGTTTTCCTCGTTAGATTTTCCATATCGAGTCCCGTCGCGAAAACCGTCATTGCGGCAATCTGCTCAAGGTTAAGGTTGGTACAAAACTTATCCCGCATGCTCCTGTAGATATTCGGGAGGTTGACCAGTTGGTTCTTTTCCCTCAGTTGCTCGAATATTGCAAAAAGGATTCGCTGCTGGCGGTCCGTCCTTCCAACGTCCGTGGATATGCCCTTTCGGGCGCGGCAGTAATCCAATACCTGCTGTCCGTTCAGGTGCTGATATCCCTTTTCCAGAACGCGTCCGTTTAAAACGATCCTCACGTCCACGTCATAGTAAACTCCGCCCATAGCGTCCACGATATCCTTAAGGCCGGACATATTGACTCCTATATAATGCTCTATGGGAATGCCGCCGAAAAGGTTGCTGACCGTCCTCATGGCATATTCGAAGCCGTTGCCTTCGGCTGCGCCGCCCTTTGCGAACGCGGCGTTGATTTTCCATCTGCCCGGGGTATTGTAGATCTGCGCCATCGTATCGCGGGGAATGCTGATGAGCTTTGCCGTGTTATCCTCAAAGTCCACGGCAAGAAGCATGAGAACGTCGCTTCTGAAATTATTGTCTTCATCGCGATACAGCTCGCTGTCCTCTTCGTTGCGCTCCGGGCTTTCATCCCAGCCGAGCATAAGTATGTTGACTTTATGCTTTAAAAACTCCAGATCGGCTTCCGATAAAAGCTGCTCTTCCGGCGAAAGCGTCGGCAGGGGAGTAGGCGCGGGAGTTTCGTCCGGCGCAAGCGTATATTTCGGAACATAGGGAGTCTGCTTCGGAATATTGGCGGGCGGATCGAAGGCGGACAGAGGGTTGATGAACATCACGTATAAATACCTGGCCGCGATAAGGATCGCAGCGGCGCCGGTCATTATTATAAGCCAAACCCATATTGGGAGATGTGTTTTCGTCGTTTTTTTCATGCGCCCTCCTCCACCTTTGATTTACAGGAATACGGAAATTTATACTTTAAACATGAAGTCTTCTGAAAATCGCTTCTTTCAGCTGCGTTTTCCTTTCGATCACGGTCAATATAAGCGCAAGCGTGATAAGCGGTATCGCTGCAAACCATGACCAGTCCAGAATAATGCTGCCGTCCACGAAATTGTCCAAAAGCGCTTCGATACCCAATACCGAAAGCGCGGCCGAACCCGCTACCCACGCGGGTTTATGCAGCCCTTTGAGGATTTTCGCCCTTATGAGAGTTGCGCACAACGCGGAGATAACGCCGAGCATATATATTATCGGCAGCGCGACCTTATCGAACCAGCTGCCCGGACCCGTCAAATACTGTATAGCGTACAGAAACGACGCAAGCGAGAGAACGTCGGCCAGAATATACCATATGGGATGAATCCGGTCGAATGCCATCGGGAATATTATCAAAACCCAGACAAGCGCCAGCGAAACCGCCACAAAATACGACCAGTCCAGTTTCTCCGAATACATTTCGTCCGCAATAAGGCAGATGCCGATGATGAAAATGAGGACGATGCTTGCGATTATAGCGGTAAAGTGCCTATCCACCCTTTTTGTTATATGATCGACCCTGTGCGAATACGGCCTCCGGGCATTTTCGCTATACGGTTTCAGAGGGTTTATCACTTCAACCGAGCAAAGGGGGCAGGTCTTTTGGCTCTCTTCCAATTCTACGCCGCAGTTGACGCAATAAGACATGTATGCACCTCCTTATATGTTGCTTTCAACTTTTACCCTGATGCCCTGTCTGACAAGCGCCGTAAAAAACAGGCGCTCCGTATGGGGCTGGGCGATCGACCGGGAAAAGGATACGGAAAGCGTATCGTTATAGCTTGCCGCGCTGCATTCGAGTTTATTATAGCGGGCGGTGTGCAGTACCATATCGAAGCGCTCGACTTCATCCCTTATCACGTCCGGAAGTTCAACAAATCCCATGTTGGACAGGGGACTTGAAAAAATACGCTCGCCTACCTGCATATGAGTCAGAATCATAACAGGTTTTTTTATGAATAAAGGCATTGCGCGTATCGCGACGCTCAGTTCATCGTTCACGTTTTTGCTCATTCTTGCGTTGAGATTCTTTTCCGTGAGCATGAACCTGAACTGGTGATGAAGCTGAGACAGAATTTCCTCGAACGTAAATTCGCCGTAGTTCGGGTCTATGCCGGGATTAACGTACTGTGAAAAATTGCGCAGCGTATTCGTACGGTAAAATTTCCTCAGGTTGACCGGCACGCTTATTTTTACCGGATACTGCTTTTTGGGCTGTTCGGCTTTCTGAAGCGTATAAATGGATTGGAGCAGCACTGCCGTCAGATATTCGGTTACGCTCACGCGAGCTTCATGCGCTTTTTTATGAATTTCGGACGCGCTCATCGTTCCCGTCGTAATGATAAGGTCTCCGGGCGGTATAGGCGTGCCCGAGGGGTGATAAGCCCGCGTTTCCCTTCGCGAAGGAAGCGCGCTCATACGGCTGTATTTAAGGAAGCTGTCCTCTTCCTCGGAAGGGTCGGGCGGCTCGTTTACGTCGAGCACTCCGTGCGTTGCGGGTACGTCGAATCCCTGTTGACGAAAATACTGCGATAAAAGCGTTTTTAAAAATGTCATCAGCCCCGATCCGTCGGTCAATCCGTGATGCGCCTCGACGCTTATCCGGTTTTCATGATAACGCACGCGAAGAAGCGGGTCGCCGCGGTTCATAGGCGCGCACGGGTTTACGACATCGGGTTCGGGAACGACAGGTCTTCCGAGGTCCTCCAGATAATACCAGAAGAAACCCGTTTTTAAACACGTGTTGAAAAGAGGGAACCGTACCATTGTTTTATCGAGCGCGGCTTTGAGCACTCCCGCGTCGACAGGCCGCTTCAGCACCGCTGTAAACCTGAATATCGGAGTCCATTTGGACGTCGTGATCGCGGGATATATCTTTGCCGCGTTATCAAGTTTGTACCATCGTTTGCTTTTCAACTGTTCCCTTTCCCGCCGCCGTTTTTTGAAAGGCGGCTGATGATAAATCTGACTATGCTTTCCTTTGCGCTCTTCGATTCCTTTGTGTCAAACGCATGCCATACATGCCACATGCCTTCCCATTCTTCCAGCCTTACGTCGAAATTGCTTTCGGCCATTTTTTTCGCCAGCTTATGAGCGTCCGACAGCAGTATTTCGTGGGTCCCCGCATGGATCAATGCGGGAGGACATCCCCTGAAATTTCCGAAGGCGGGCGAAACATAAGGATTTTTAAAATTCTCCGGCTCGGTATAATAATGCCTTGCCCTGTCCAGCTTGGACACCGAAAGAACCGGGTCTATCTTTTCGTTCGTTTTATACGTTTCTCCCGATAAGGTAAGATCGGTCCAGGGCGATATCAACGCGAGCGCCCCCGGAACCGGCTGCCCTTCATCCCGAAGCTTGAGCGCAAGTGCCAGAGCCAGCCCGCCGCCGGCGCTTTCGCCCAGAAAAGCGATTTTTAAGGGCGCGACTCCGAGGGAGAGCACTTTGCCGTAAACGCATTGCGCGTCCTCGAGCGCGGCCGGGAAGGGATTTTCCGGCGCAAGGCGGTATTCGAACGAAAGGGTGTTGAGCCCGGAGCGATCCGCAAATTCGCTCGCAAGCAGCCTGCAATACAAAAGGCTGCCCGAAATGTAGGATCCGCCGTGGAAATAGATAATCACGAGATCCTCAGGCGCGCCGCCCGGATGGAACCATTCCGCGGGAATAAGGCTGCCGTCGCCGCGCTCGACATCCCACCTGAACAGCTTCAAACTTTCCGGAAGCCTCTCGGTTTGTCCCAAAAGGTCCTGGCCCATTCGCTCCGCTTCAAGGCTCAAATTGGCGACAAGGGGCTTAAGCCCCTTGATCGCTCCCTCGATTATTGCAGCAAGCGCGCTTGACATCGACACATCCCGCAGTGCGGCAAAGGTTATCCCCCTTTATTGCCCCGATTTTTTTCAATACTTAAGATTGCACCAGGAACGCGTTGATGAATTCGGCGAGATTGCCGTCCATAACGGATTGGATGTTTCCGTTCTCCACGCCGGTCCTGTGATCTTTGACCATCGTATAGGGCTGAAAAACATAGGATCTTATCTGGCTGCCCCATTCGATCTTTTTCATCTCGCCCTTTATTTCCGCCATTTGCTCCATGCGCTCGCGCTCCTGCTTTTCCAAAAGCTTGCCTTTAAGCATTCGCATCGCGGTCTCTCTGTTTTGAATCTGGCTTCGCTCGTTCTGGCATTGAACAACGATTCCGGTAGGCAAATGCGTGATCCTGATAGCCGAGCTTGTCTTGTTTACGTGCTGCCCGCCGGCGCCGCTTGACCTGTATGTATCCACCCTCAAATCGTCGGGGTCGATTTTGATTTCGTTTGAATCGTCGTCGAAAATCGGCGTCACGTCCAGAGATGCGAACGAGGTATGGCGCCTTCCCGAAGAATCGAACGGCGATATCCGCACAAGCCTGTGAACGCCCTTCTCCGCTTTAAGGTAGCCGTACGCATTCTCACCGTCCACCTCGAACGTCACCGATTTTATGCCCGCTTCGTCCCCGTCCAGAATATCGAGCACTTTTACAGAAAAACCCGCCTGCTCGCAGTAGCGCGTATACATGCGGTAAAGCATCGAAACCCAATCCTGGGCCTCCGTTCCGCCCGCGCCCGCGTGCAGGGACAAAACCGCGTTGCTTTGATCGTACGGGCCTTTGAGCAGGGTTTCCAATTTTAATGAAGTCACCGCCTGGGATAACTTTTCAAATTCCGCCTTAACTTCCGGAATAAGGCTTTCATCCTCTTCCTCCTCAGCAAGCTCCATCAGCGCCGCAATATCCTCGGACTGTTTTAATATGCGGTTATACCGGTCCAATTTGTCCGTCAGCGTTTTTATGCGCTGATTGATTTTGTTCGCGTTTTCGACGTCGTCCCAGAAGCCTTCCTCGCCCATCCGGGCCTCCAAAGCATCCCTTTCCTCTTTGACCGCGGCGAGGTCAAAGAGATTCACCTGCCTCTTTCAGCGTTTTGATAACCGATGACATTTGTTGTTTGAGTTCATCAAGCTGTATCAAACCCTTCACATCCTTTAAATTTATTTTTCATTAAAGCTTTCAGCAAAGCTGCATCGCGATTGCCCGCACGGGCGCGCCGTCCGATTTTTCGAACTTGAGCGGCATTGCCGAAAACAAGAAACTGCCATTCAAAAGCTCCCCGAGATTGGTCAGGTTCTCTATTATCAGCACATCGTTTTCAAGCAAACGCCGGTGGTTTTCAAGAGAACCCACCGGATCGGCCGATATGGTATCAAAGCCCACTCCCTTTTTGCCCGAACTTACGCAATAATCTATTACTCCCTCGCTGCAGACGGGAAATCCCGAAAAATATCCGCTTTTATTCCAATACCGGTCCCAACCGGTGTAGAAAAGCAGAAAGTCCGCGTCATCCGCTTTCCTGATATCTATTATATCCGTTTCAATGAGTTTCATGGAGGCTCTGCAGTCAACGAGCATCAAGCTTCCGATGAATTTATCCGCGGGATAGGAATCAAGTCCGGCTCTGCCGGCGAAAAGGTGCAAAGGAGCGTCCATATGGGTTCCCGTATGCGAAAACACGGTCAACAGCGTTTCGCGAAATCCGTCCTCTTCAACGGTATTGGCCGGCAGGAGCTTCGGCCGTTCCGTGCCGGGGTAAACGGGCATACTTTCCGTTATCAAATGTGTAAGATCGATGATTTCCACAGTCATGCCCCCGCCGTTTCGTTTATTGCGTTCATTATTAAATACGGTTCAGACCCCCGAAAGGTTGCGGCCTACTTTCCGCAGCAGTTCTTGTATTTTTTACCGCTTCCGCACGGACACGGATCGTTCCTTCCTACCTTCCGCTCTTTTCGCGCGGGAACCGGCTTTGAATCGCCTGCCGGTTCAATGGGCTTTGCCACCTGCTCGCGCCGCTGAGGCGCTTTCACGCTGACCCGGTAGAGAGTACGGACCGTTTTTGCCTGTATCCCGGCAACCATTTCGTCGAACATCAAAAAGCCTTCGTTGCGGTATTCCGTGACCGGGTCCTTCTGCCCGTAAGCTCTGAGGCCGATGCCCTGCCTCAGCTGATCCATTGCGTCTATATGGTCCATCCAATAAGAATCCACCGATTTAAGAAGGACGATCCGCTCCACTTCGCGCATATCCGCGCCGGCCTCGGTTATTTCACGCTCCTTGCCGGCGTAAGCTTTCTCGGCTGCGTCCGTTATGCAACGCGTTACTGATTCGCGGTCGGGTTTTGCCAAAATCTCCTCGTCAAATACTTTGGAGGGCCGGATGTCGATTATCTCCGCAACGGCGCCCGCAAGCCCCGAAATATCCCAATCCGCCGGCTTTACGTCCGGGGGGCAGCAGAGCTCAACTTGTTTTTCAAGTTCGCTCCTTATCATATCGAATATCGAATTTTTGATATCCTCGCCCATCAGTACCCTGCGCCGCTGCCCGTAAATGATCTCGCGCTGTTTATTCATGATGTCGTCATACTGCAGCAAATGCTTTCGCGTTTCAAAGTTATGCGCTTCTACGCGTTTTTGAGCTGATTCGATCTGCTTTGTAATGATGCCGACATCGATCGGGATCTCGTCGTCCGGCGATATGCGCTCCATCAAAGCCTTTACCCGGTCGGCTCCGAACCGCTGCATCAGCTCATCCTCCATTGAAACGTAGAACCTGGTGGAGCCGGGGTCTCCCTGCCGTCCCGAGCGGCCTCTGAGCTGATTGTCGATGCGCCTGGATTCATGGCGCTCCGTTCCGATTATATGAAGGCCTCCCAAAGCAACGACTTTATCATGCTCCAGATCCGTTATGGCTTTGTATTTTGCATACGCTTTGTTATACTCATCCCGGGCTTTAAGGACATCTTCATCCGCCGTTTCGGCGTGGCTTACAGCCTCCTCGATCAAAGCTTCATCGACTCCGTTTTGCCTGAGCTCGCGCCTTGCAAGAAAATCCGGGTTGCCGCCGAGCAGGATATCCGTTCCGCGCCCCGCCATATTAGTCGCGATGGTAACGTTGTTGAGTTTTCCCGCCTGAGCGACGATCTCCGCTTCCTTCGCATGCATTTTTGCGTTGAGCACTTCGTGAGCGATGCCCCTCCTTGTGAGCATTGCGCTTAGCTGTTCGGACTTTTCGACCGATATAGTGCCTACGAGTATGGGCTGCCCGGTCGCGTGCACATTTACTATCTCATCGACAACCGCTTTGAATTTACCCTTTTCCGTAGCGTATACGACGTCGTTGAAGTCGGTTCTCCTCATCGGCATATTCGTGGGGATCTCCACTACGTCAAGATCGTAAATGCCCTGGAACTCGGCTTCCTCCGTTTTGGCGGTCCCCGTCATTCCCGCAAGCTTTTTGAACATGCGAAAATAATTCTGGAACGTAATTGTCGCAAGCGTTTTGTTTTCACGCTCCACATTGACGTTTTCCTTCGCCTCAAGCGCCTGATGAAGGCCGTCCGAAAAGCGCCTGCCCAGCATGAGCCTTCCGGTGAACTCGTCAACTATGATGACCTGTCCGTTCTGCACCACGTAATCCCTGTCCCGGTACATGATCGCGTGAGCTTTGAGCGATTGATTGATGTGATGGACGAGCTCGGTGTTTGCGGGATCGGATATTTCTTCGATGTTAAAGTACTGTTCCGCTTTTCTCATGCCCTGCTGAGTCAAGTGGACCGTCTTCGCTTTGATGTCAACCTGGTAATCGCCGCTTTCTTCGGGCAATATGCCTTCGAGCATCTCTATTCGGGACGCTTTTTCGATGTTTGCGCCGCGCTCGAGCTTTCTCACGAATCTGTCAACTTTCACATACATGTCAGTCGACTTTTCGCCATGGCCGGATATGATCAGCGGAGTCCTCGCTTCGTCGATGAGTATGGAGTCCACTTCGTCGACGATTGCGTAATTGAGCTCGCGCTGAACCATGTTTTCGCGGTACACAACCATATTGTCCCGAAGGTAATCAAAACCGAATTCGTTGTTTGTTCCGTATGTGATGTCGCAGTTGTAAGCCTCACGCCGTTCGTTGTTTTCGAGCTCGTGCACTATGCAGCCTACAGTCAGTCCCAAAAACCTGTATATTTTGCCCATCCACTGCGCATCGCGCTTCGCCAGGTAGTCGTTTACGGTAACGATATGCACGCCCTTGCCTTCGAGCGCGTTAAGATACGCGGGCATGGTCGCGACTAGCGTTTTGCCTTCGCCCGTCTTCATCTCGGCTATCCTGCCCTGGTGCAGAACTATGCCGCCGATGAGCTGTACGTCGAAATGACGCATTCCGACCGTTCTTACAGACGCTTCTCGTACGGCTGCGTACGCCTCGGGGAGAAGGGAATCAAGGCTTTCGCCGTTTTTTAAACGCTGCCTGAACGCCTCCGTTTTAGCCCTAAGCTCCGTATCGGTCAATGCGCGCATATCCTTTTCGAGCTCATTGATCCTCGTCACATAGGGTTTCAGTTTTTTTATCTGAGTTTCGCTGGTATTGCCCAGCAGCTTATCCAACAATCCCATATGTACCCGCCTGTTCGCATATTCCTCCAATTTAATTAACTGCATTGTAACATCTAAGTCAATTGATTACAATCTCGGCTCGCCTTATTTGCAAAAACGACACAATGTGAAGCAGGGATAGTGATTAGTGGTTAGCGGTCAGTGATTAGTGAATGAAAAATTTGCTTATGCAAATTTCCAGAACAATTACGGTGCGATTCCTTCTTCAAATAATGAAAATTTCCGGACCGAGAGCATATAACGGGTTTATCAGCTGTTTCGTGCCTTCGAAAGCTGATTACCCGATTACTGCTTACTGATAACTGCCCTGTTCCATACATCGACTTACTTGCATATATTAGAGTAATAAAGGAAAGTTTCTTTTATTTATACTATTTCGAAAGGGGTGTGTCTATGTTCAGATATACCGGAATTTCACCCGTTATCGGCGGGCTTCTGCTGGGCGCCTTTATCGGGGCGCCGGCGTTTTTGGGTTTTCTGCCCAAAGCGGCGGTGTTAATACTGATAGCGCTTTCAATTTCCGCCTTGATTTTGTTCACGACAGCCTTGCTGCTCGCACGCGTCTCACTCTGTACGGACGGTATGCTGCGCAACTGCCTTTGCAGGTTCGGAAAGCTCCTTATCGCCGCATCGGGCGGCGCGCTGATATTGGCTTTGATAATGCTTGCATTGGGTCCGATGCTGTGTTTCGGAAGTATTGTGTTTGCGGTGCTGATTTTTTTGCTTTTCCTCCTGCTTGGCACAGCGCTTATAACATTTGTGCTGTTTCTGTTCTGCCAGCTATGCCGTCTTTGCAAAAAAGACCGGTTTGAGCAATAAAAAAACGGGGTCGAAGCCCCGTTTTTTATTACATCTTCCTTCTCCAAGTAGCCGGAAGGAAAAGCATCAGCACCGGATATATCTCCAGCCTTCCGATAAGCATAACAAGGCTTAACAAAACCTTTGAGCCCGGTGAGAAAATCGAAAAGTTGCCCGCGGGTCCCACAAGGTTAAGGCCGGGACCGATATTGCTGATGCATGAGATAACTGCCGTAGTAGTGGTTTCAAGATCGTATCCGTCAAAGCTTACAAAGAATACAGAAAGCAGCAGAACAAGCATGTAAGCAACGAAATATACGGTAGTCCCGCCGACGATGCTTTCATCCACCACCTTATCGTCCATTTCGATGATATTGACGGAACGGGGGTGAAGAAGCTTCCTGATTTCACGCCTTATCGATTTGAACAGAATGATAAGCCTTGACGTCTTTAAACCGCCGCCCGTGCTGCCTGCGCATGCGCCCGCGAACATAAGCAATACGAGAATGTAACGCGAAAGGCTGGGCCACAGGTCAAAGTTTATCGATGAATAGCCGGTAGTCGTAATGATGGAAGCCACCTGGAAAAAGGCGTATCGCAAGGATGAGCCGACCGTCCCGAATATTTTCATTATGTCGAACGTTATTATAATAACGCTTACGGCGATTATGCAAAGATACAGGCGAAGTTCCTCGTTTTTGAATATCGATTTAAACTCCTTAATAAGAAGCAGAAAATAAATATTAAAATTGATACCGAACAATATGACGAAAACGCCGATAACGGTTTCGATATATGCAGAACCATAGTATTCTATGCTTTTGTTCTTGATGCTGAAGCCGCCCGTTCCCGCGGAGCCGAAGGAATGGACCAATGCATCGAACAAAGGCATACCGCCCGCAACAAGAAATATCACCTCGGCGGCCGTCAGGATGACGTATATGCCGTAGAGTATCATTGCGGTGGACTTCATTTTCGGAACGAGCTTTCCTTTTGTGGGGCCCGGCACCTCAGCCCGCATAAGATGCACGCTTCTTGTTCCTATCATGGGTATTATGGCAAGCACGAATACGAGCACGCCCATGCCTCCGACCCAATGCGTAAAGCTCCGCCAGAACAAAAGGCCGTAAGGCATGACCTCAACATTGGTCAATATGGTCGAGCCCGTCGTCGTAAAGCCGCTGACGGTCTCAAAGAACGCGTCGATAAAGGACGGAATATGCCCGGAAAGAAAGAAAGGCAAAGCGCCGACGGCCGACATCGTTACCCAGGAGAGCGCAACGATAACAAATCCCTCCCGCGCATATATCTGTTCCCGTTTGCCCGGCAGAACGCAAAGAACCGCGCCGGCCGCGGCCGCAATCAATATGGCAAAAAGAAAGCTCAATATGCTTTCGCGGTATATGAGCGATACCGCCGCTGAAACCGCCATAAGGCCTGCTTCAACGATTAGTATGCGCCCGAGTATGTTGAATACGGATTTATAGTTCATAAGTTAATCCACTATATCCATAAGATCTCTTACGTCTTCGTTTGCGGTTACTACGATAACGCTGTCACCCGCTTCTATGGTCGTATTTCCTCCGGGGATTATAGTTTTTCCGTTTCTTACGATACACGCGATCAGCACTTCTTTTTTAAGCCTGAGATCCTTGAGCGGCGTACCCAAAAACGGCAGACCCGAACGAATGCGAAATTCCATCGCTTCAACTTCGCCGTTCGCTATCTTATACAGCGACTCCATTGAGCTCCCGACGGAATTCTCCATAGCGCGGACATATCTGACGATCTGGTCCGCAGTTATGTCCTTGGGAGAGACGACTGTATCAAGCCCCAGCTTTTCCAGCATGGCGGGGAAGGCTATGTTGCTTACCTTCGTTATGACCTTCGGCACGCCGCAAGCGCTTGCATACAGTGAAATAATGATGTTCTCCTCATCAAGCCCTGTCAGCGCAACGAATGCATCCATGTCCTCAAGACCTTCTTCGTGCAGCATTTCCTTGTCGCTCGCATTCGAATAGATAACCATTGTCGCGGGAAGCAGCGATGTAAGCTCTCTGCAGCGCTCCGGGTCGTTTTCGATGATCTTTACTTTTATACCCATCGTTGCAAGCTGACGCGTAAGATAATATGCGATCCTTCCGCCGCCCGCGATCATCACGTTTTTAACTTTATACTGTACAAGGTTCAGCTTGCGAAACAGAGCGCTTATTTCCGAAGGTGAGGCGGAAATCGATATTTTGTCGTTTTCCTCCAGAACAAAATCGCCTTTCGGTATATAAACGGCTTCTCCCCTTTTTACCGCGCACACCAGCACTTTGACTTGAAATTTGTTTTGAAGCGCGTTGAGCGACACGCCTATGAGAGGATTGCCCTCGGCAAGCCTTATTTCAACAAGCTCGGCCTTGCCCTTGGAAAACGGCTCTATCTTTATTACCGAAGGAAACCTCAATATGCGCGATATTTCCTCCGCGGCAGCAAGCTCGGGGTTTATGTGCATCGAAAGATAAAGCTCGTCCTTCAAATAGCTCATCTGCTCGGAGTACTCGGGGTTTCGTACCCTTGCAATAGTATGCTGGGTGCCCAGCTTTTTGGCCACCATACAGCATAAAAGATTCAGCTCGTCCGCTGAGGTCGCCGCGATAAGAAGGTCCGCTTTATCCGCGCCGGCTTCCTGTTGAACGGAAAATGTCGCGCCGTTTCCCGCGATGCCTATAACGTCATGCCTGTCTGTCGTATTTTTCAGCGCCGCGGGATTATTGTCTATAACCGTGACGTCATGTCCTTCCCGTGACAGCTTATCCGTTAACGTGTAGCCGACCTTACCGTCGCCGACTATTATTATCTTCATAATAACCTTTCAGTTTCTAAAAATGTGCATTTATTATACCATGTCGTAAAATATAATCAATTTTTTTATCTATTCGGGAAAGCGCATGCATTTGAGAGCTTCCCGACGCCGCTTCCAGTCCGGCATGAACCGTTCTATAAATCCGTAAAAGTTTTCGGAATGATCGGGATATAAAAAGTGAGCAAGCTCATGCAGCACTACGTAATCTATGCATTCCTTGGGCGCCGAGTAAAGGCTGCTGTTCAGCCGGATGCTGTTTTTGTTAACGCTGCAGCTTCCCCAGCGCGTTTTCATTCGCCTTATCGTTACGGAAGGTTTCTTTACTCCCATAGCTTCAACGATGGGATAAAGCCTGTCCACCGAATCGAAAAGAACTGCCGCAATTTCGAAATCGGGAACGCCGGGCACGGGGATGACGGGCTGCTTTTTTTTTAGAATTTTTTTTATCCATTCTGATTTTGAGGTTACAAACTCGGCGACTTTGGAGTAATCAAGACCGACGGGCGCGGATACTTTCACTTCTCCCGACGGATATACTTTCAAGCGCAGGTTCTTGACGCGCTTGCGCTCGACCAAAACAAACAGCCGCCGGTCTTGACCGAGATTTATTTCAATGCTCTGATTTTGCCCCGTCATTTGTACCTTTCCTTCGGTTAGCGACTAATAAGAAACGGTCCTTTAAGCGTTATTATATCACAAGCTAACCCCTTTTGATTTCGCCGCACGCTATTTTTGCGCCCGCGTTGCCCGACGGCTGAGACGTAAAATCATCCCGTCCCGCGTGTACGATCACGGTTCTTCCGATGATTTCGGAAACTGTGAACCGGTCTGTCATAAATTCGAGAAATGCCCTTCCTTTATTTACGAACAGGGGAGGCATATCCCCCGCGTGCTGCGGATGAGGACAATTCCCGGGATTATAATGCCCTCCCGTATCCTTAAACGGATCCTCCGCCGTGCCGCTGCAGGATCGGCCTTCATGGATGTGGAATGCGAGGATTCCGTCTCCGCAGAGACCGACTGAATACGGAAGTCCAGTAAACTCAGCCGCGACTACTACGCCGCCCCGCGCTTCGAAAAAACTGACCGTACCCCGAATGTTCGGATAACCGGAGCTTCCCCGAACATTTGCCGATGCCGCCGGCTTTTTATTTAGAAGGCTGCCTGTAAGCTTAGTCCTGTTTATTAAAGAATACATATTGAACAGCTCCTTTGTCATAGATTATGAAAAGAAGCCGAGATATGTGCTTTTGCGCCGGGTATTAATGCCCGCTTTATCGGCAGTCTATAAATTCACCGGCTAATGGAACCGTCACTCAATAGTTTCTTAAGGCTTTTCATAACAGCATCGCGGTTGCTGTTTGTTCGTATTATTCAACCGGATCGTTCTGTGCGATCGAGATCGCTTCGACAGAACCTGATAAACGGATATCGCCCGCGCTTTTTGGAATGGTGAGGCTGCCGCCCGCTACGTAAAGCATACCGTTAAGAGATGCTGCCGCATGACCTGAACGTGCCGCCGACAGTTCGGCTGCGACCGACCACGTGTCGGTATCGGGATCGTAGCAATCCACGCTTTTGAGAAGAGTACCTGACGAATTGCCTCCGGCGACGTATATTTTGCCCCCGATTGCGGTGCCTTTCATACCGACTCTGCGGCCGGGCAAAGGTGCAAGCTCGCTCCAGCGCATGGTTTCAACGTCAAGCACGCTTACAAGGTCTACGGCTTGCGCATCAGGCCCCGCCTGGATTTTCCCGCCCATCAGATAAATATTCCTGTTAAGGACCGCCGACGCGGCGTCGTGCCGGCAGTAAGGAAGTGGGGGCCCCTGTTCATAACTGTTATCGCCGGGATCGAATATATACACTTCATTTAGCGCCCGCCGCTCGTTTGCCGTACCGCTTATTCCGCCGAGCAGATATATTTTTCCGTCACAGCTTTCGGCAGATAAGTTCCATGCTTCGTACGGCATATCCTTTGCGCTTTCCCATTTGCCGGATTCGATACAATATACGTCGACCTGCCTGACAAGGCCGGAATTGCTGCGGCCGCCGAATACATAAAGCCTGCCGTTCTGATGTACGACTGCGGCCCCCGCGCGCTCGACCGGCATTGGTTCAAGCTGCGTCCATTCGTTATTTAACAGATCGTATTTTGCAAAATCGGAAACGATTTCTCCCGTTTCGATCATGCCGCCCAGAACATACAGGCAATCATCCAAAGCAACGGCAGAGAGGCTCATCTTTTTTTCGGGCATGACTATGCCGCCGTCCGCAGCGGACTCCATGTCCGAGCAAGCGCAAACAAACTGTGTAAAAAAAAGAGTGAGCGCAAACAATATAACTGTCCTTTTCATTTTTTCCTCCCAGAAAAGTATTTCCCCGCGGCCGGCTTCTGCGCACCTTTATCCCCTGTCTATAATCAAACTGATTGCATATTCCGCTCTGCACCGACTTTAAATGCTGAATTGTCATAATATTTTTATTATATGTTGCAATGATCGGTATTTGGTGTGCTGCGGGCACACAGATAGTCATTTACTTTGATTATACTTATAAGTTATAATATATTATAATACTTGCTCTTATTCTCCGGAACTAAAATCGATATATGCATCGAACTCCCGCACCTTGCTTCATTAACGAACTCTTGCCATTTATTGCGGGATCACGGCTTTGGCAAACTACGCAAATATAACACTGCGATTTATATAACGGCAGGGATAGAGCGAAATGAAAAGTTTAGATAAAAAAGCACACGCCCGGGATGCGGCCGCCTTTGTTGAAAGCGGGGAGATGGTATCCACTGAAAAGATGCTCAGCAAACTCAAGGCAGTCAGGGAAATAGAAACCTTTATCGAGGAAAACGGTCAAGGATTCTATAACAGCACTATCCGTGAGCATTTTGACGCGCTGCTTGAAAAGTATAAAATCAGCAAAGCGGACGCAATCGAGAGATCGGGCATCGAAAGGGGTTATGCTTACCAGATACTGAGAGGGGCCAAGGAAGCCAAACGCGATAAATACATCCGCCTGGCAATCGGCATGGGCCTTGACCTTGAGGATACTCAGCAGCTTTTGACCATAGCGCGGCACGGCATATTGTATTCGAGAATACTCAGGGACGCGGTTATCATATTCGGGATCAACAACCATTTTGATATTATTAAGCTGCAGATGCTGCTCGAAGAGCAGCACGCGGAACCTCTGGAATGAATATTTTTAATAGCGCCGCATAAAAAACCTCTTCCGGGTTTTTCAAAGTGCCGATGAAGTCTTAACAGACTTCGGGTTTACGCGCAGCCGATACGAGATTTTTGACGAACTCAAGGGGCCCTGCGAAAATGTTTTCGCCCGGCCCCTTGATAATCCCCGAGTTGAGTATTCATTGTATAGGAGGAGTATGTTTTAACTTACGTTATTTGATGAGTTCCAGTATTGCGCTTTTTTGTCTTGCTCCGATCGCCTTGTTCGCGATTTTGCCGTTTTTGAACACGAGGAGCGTCGGTATGCTCATGACTCCGAATTTTGCCGCCAATTCGGGTTGTTCGTCCACGTTTACCTTTGTGATTTTCGCCGCGCCCGTTTCGTTCGCGATCTCGTCCACTATCGGGGATACCATTCTGCAAGGCCCGCACCAGGGAGCCCAAAAATCGACAAGTACGGGGCGGTCGGATTCGAGTACCTCCGACGCGAAGTTATCCTTTGTCAGCGTTAATGCGCTCATTACTTCATGTTCTCCTTTTCTTTCTTTGTGATCATAGTATACAAAATCCATTCAGTCTGTTCTGTGACTAAATCACGCTTAGAAAAGGAGCGTTGCCCGAAATGAAATTTGAATACTCTTCGGTTTGATGGCATAATAAATCAAGGCTTTATCGGCAGCGCAACAAGCGCTGAATTTCGCAGAAGATTCGGGAGATGACAGCATGCCGAAAACAGTATTGGACGTCCTGAGCAGTGTTCTGCCGTTTTGGGAAAAGCTTTCTTCGGAGGACCGGAAAACGCTGTTGGAGCATACGAGACTGCAAACTTATGCAAAGGGCTCCAACGTTCACGGAAGGCAGGAGAAATGCACGGGTTTTATAATTGTGGTTTCGGGTCAGCTAAGAGCATACCTGTTGTCGGAAGAGGGGAAGCAGATCACGATCTACCGGCTTTTATCCAACGATCTATGCCTGATGTCCGCCTCCTGCGTACTTAAAAACATATCCTTCAACATTGTCGTTGATGCTGAAACTGATACCGCGATAACTCTGACGAATCCGGATATTTTTGATGCTGTTTCCAAAAGAAATCCCGAAATGGAAGTCTATCTTCGCGAAGCGATCTCTGCGCGTTTTTCGGAAGCCATGTGGGTGATGGAGCAGACGCTGTTCAATAAATTCGATAAGCGGCTCGCTAACTTTTTATTCGAAGAATCCGCGCTTGAACAAAGCGATACGATCGTTCTGACTCATGAACAAATAGCGGCGCATCTCGGAAGCGCAAGAGAGGTCGTTTCGCGGATGCTGAAGTATTTCGCGTCCGAAGGACTTGTTAAAGTCAGCAGGAAAGGCATAACGCTTCTGGACAGAAAAAGGCTTAAGTATTACCTTTGAGCTTTCAGCGCTTTTTTGCGTTTTGGGGCTGATGTATTGCCTTTGCAGGTTGACGGCGGTACCACGTTCCGCTCGGGAGCGGCAGGTCCTTCAGCCATCTGCGAAATGTCCATCATGCTGGGTAACTGCAGCATTTACTGCTGCTTTCGATGCCTTTTTAACCGAAATCTCCTTGCAGAAGGTCTCCAATACGGGAACAAGCATCAGGGCTGCCAGACCGGAAGTGAATCCGCCGTTGTAGATATTGAATCCGCCATGGATAGCGGCAGTATAGGAAACCAGGCAGGAATGAAGCGCTCCGGCAACAACGCCCCAGTGCCAGCCCCAGCGTCCGCTTATCGGGGAAAGACCGGTGGCAAAGCAGATGCCTACGGCAATGGCCTGAGTATTGAGGTTCCAGGGAGCGAAAAAGGATACGAGAACGTAACCCGCGATAATGGGAAGCACATTCCGGGGATGGGAACCGTTACCTGCCCAGCACACGATACAGAGAAGAGATCCAACGGTCGGTCCTGTAAAAGGCGCGCCTATTATTATAAAATACGCAAGGCAACCGAGTCCTAAGAGGCCGAAGTTTATGAGCACACAGCCCATACCGTCCAGCGCTGTGAAATCACAGCTGTGTCCGGTGCGTCCCAAAAGTCCTATGTAGCCTTTAAAAGATTTTTCGTTCAGCATGAAGCCGGCTGACAGCGAAACTAAGAATATGCCGCCGAGCAGCACCGGAAAGAATATCGGGAATCCATTGCTGAGGATACCGTTAAGCGCGTATTCGCTTTCCAAGTCCATTGGCCTTAAAACCAGAGTCTTGTATATGGCAAAAAACAGAAAGGCCAAGAATCCCGCCGAAAGCCCCGCATTAAATAAGTTATGGCCCTTATGCATGGTGGCTGCGTGCGCGGTAACGGCGGGGAATGCAACCCCTATTAAAATCCCGATAAATAGAGCGATAACTACGCCCAAAGCCAACGGGTATTCAACATTCCTGTTAAACAGAGACTCGCTGATAAAGGGACTCAGAGAGCATGCAAAAAGAGACATGTTGGCATATTTGCCGAACGGTTCTTTTTTTATACGGGAAAACAACCATACTCCAAGGATTATCGGCCATATGTTCAGGCAGTTCTTTCCGAAAAAAGAAAACCCGACGGTCAGAAAAAACGCGCCGATGGACGCGCCTCCCAATTTTGCGCCGCTGAACTTCATCAGGGCTAAAGCAATAAGGCCCAACAGTCCGCAGTTAAGCAGCGAGCCTCCCAAGCCGCCAACGGCACAGGCGTCGGTAGTGAGAACCTGGGCGCTGGTGAGTATTCTGACAAATCCGGAAAACATATCCCCGACGGAACCGACAAAGAAGGCTGTCGCGATCATTATGATCGAGAAAGCGAAGAAAAAGGAATTCATAATTTTTTCGGTGCTGAGTTTTGTGCCGCTCATAAGATTTCCTCCAATTAAACTCTTTTACTTATTTTCAATAACCTTAGTTTACTTTCTTAACGCTTATGCGCCGCTCAGGCGCCGCAGTTCAGACGCCGCAGCCGGTCAATATTCGCTGCGGCGCGCTGTATATGTTCATGCGCCTGCCGCGTGCAAATCCGCACAGCGTCATATTGCCGTTCCTGGCCAATTTTACAGCCATGTCAGTGGGTGCAGATCGGGATACAACAATCGGAAGCCCCGCATGGAGCGCCTTGACCACCATATATCCGGGCACCCTGCCGCTGGTGAGAAGATAGGACTGCGAGATTTCCCAATCCTCCATAAGAGCGCGGCCGAGTACCTTGTCAAATGCGTTGTGCCGCCCGATGTCCTCCATGAAAATTCTTTTTCCGTTGCGATTGTGGAGCGCGCAGCTGTGAACACCTCCGGTGGCTGTGAAAAGAGCGGATTCCGTATTGAACGCTCTGAGGTTGTCCAGCAGTTCATCCAACGGGAGATAAAAATTATCCGCAAGCCGGATATCGGATACCTGCATGGAATGATATGCGAAGGTCCGCTGCGGGCCAAGCCCGCTGGTAATCGTACACACGATCCCGAAGTCGGGCTCAACGGTCAGCTCCGATTCGGCGACATCCCCTCTTATAGTAAGGCTAATCAGCTCGCTTTTTCTTCTGATGATTCTTTCGGTAAAGAGATAGCCGTATACCAGCGCGTCCAGATCGCCGGAAGAACAAAGCAGGTTTACCAAATGGCGTCCGCCGATATACAGCATCAGTGAAAATTCCGTAACTACGCTGTCCCGTACCGTCCTGACTTCGCCGTTTTCAATTTTTGTTATTTCAAAATCCTCAATACCGTTACCGTAGCTTTCCATATGAAGATTTCTCTCCTTAAGCAGCGAATGCGGACCGCGTCATGCCCCGTCGGCGCGGAATCTTTCATATTCCTCCCGCGTGTTGAGATTGGTGAACGTGCGCCAGCCGGGGAGGAAGGGCGCCGCGTCATCCTCCCGAATCAAAAGAGTGCGTATTTTCCGAGTGTAATAGAATATGGACCCCTTTCCCTGCGAAAGGTCCTCCTCGAGTACAGTGAGGCCGGAGCGGCAGTAAAATGCGTGAAAAGGTTCGATGTGGTCCTTGCGGAGGGTTACGCATGCGTCATATTCCCCGCCCTCCAAGAGTGACATCATGTACTCTGCATAAGGCAGCTCCAAAAACGGCATATCGCAGGCAACCGTAAAAACCGAACGGCTTTCGGCGTTGATAAGCGCCGAATGTATGCCGCCTAATGGTCCCATGTCGGGAAAGATATCCTGAATTACCCGGACTTCGCCCAGCTTGTAAAGCTCCGGCGTGCGGCTGGACACCATGATGTCGTCAAAACAAGTGCGCAGCATGGGGATGAGCAGGTCGATGATACGCTTATTCTGCATCTTCAGCATCTGCTTGTCAAAACCCATGCGGCTGGAACGTCCGCCGGCTAAAATCACAGCGCTTCCAAACTCCTTCATGATATCCCCCCTTTGCTTTCACACTTCAGGGAATTTTCGCTGAATATATAAAATACACAGCGGCTATACGGTTATATTTGTTTTTGCCAAGCGCAATGGGTTTATGTTTTAACTAAAAAACCCCTTGCACTTTCACATATTCATCAACTCCGATAAATGCTATGCTTTCTGAATTTTTGCCGAACACACCTTAAATTCCGGAATCTTTGCAACAGGATCCACCGCATTATTCGTAAGACGGTTTGCGGCGCCGTCCGCAAAATGGAACGGCATGAAAATTACTCCTTCAGCCACGCGGTCGGTAACCCGTGCGTCTGCGACTACCTCACCCCTTCGCGAGGAAATCTTTATCCTGCCTCCGTCCTTGATGCCTGATTTTGCCGCGTCTGTGGGGTTGATTTCCACAAAGGAGTGGCCCGCTATACGGTTGATGTCGTCGTTCTTCCCTGTCATGGTTCGGGTGTGATAATGGTACAGAATGCGTCCGCTGGTAAGAATAAATGGATACTCTTCGTCCGGCTGCTCGGCCGCGGGGATATAATGAGACGGTTTAAAGAGTGCCCTCTCACCCCTTGAAAACTTGCCGACATGGAGTATGGGCGTGCCGGGGTGGTCAGCGTTAGGGCAGGGCCACTGGGGCTGCTCCTTTTCCAGGCGCCGGAAGCTGAAGCCTCCGTAGGACGGGGTAACGGAGGCAATTTCGTCCAACACCTCTTCGGCGGAGGTGAACCTGTTCTCATAACCTAGCCTGCGCATTACTTCCGAGAGGATCGCCCAGTCTTCGCGGCATTCTCCGGGTGCGGGCACCGCGGATCGGACACGCTGCACGCGGCGCTCCGTACTTGTAAATGTGCCGTCCTTCTCGGCAAAGCAGGTGGCGGGGAGTACAACGTCAGCGAGCTCCGCGGTCTCGGTGATAAAGATGTCCTGGACGATGAGCAGCTCGCACTTTTTAAGGGCATGCTCCACATGGTTCAGATCCGGATCGCTCAGCATCGGATTCTCACCCATAATATACAGACAGCGTATGTCTCCCTTGTCGATGGCGCTTATTACTTCTGTGACTGTAAGGCCCGGTTTGGGAGGCAGCTTCACTCCCCACGCCTTTTCAAACTTAGCCCGCGCGTCGGGATTAACTACTTTTTGATAACCCGTATAATCGCCCGGCAGACAGCCCATATCGCAGGCGCCCTGGACGTTGTTCTGGCCTCTCAGAGGGTTTACACCGCATCCGTATTTGCCTATTTTGCCGCAGAGAAGCGCAAGGTTGGACGTGCACATGACCCCGGAGGTGCCGGTGGAATGCTGGGTAACTCCCATTGAGTAGAAGATCGGCGCTTTATCAGCTTTTGCGTAAAGCCTTGCCGCTTTTTTCAGATCCTCGGGATTTATTCCGCATATCTCCCCGACCTTTTCGGGAGTATACTCCTTTATGATATCCCACAGCTCCTCAAATCCCTCCGTGCGGTTCTCAACGTATTCCTTATCCATCAGTCCCTCATTGATCACGACGTTCATCAGTCCGTTGAAGAGGGCAACGTTCGTGCCGGGCTTGATCTGGAGGAATATTTCGGCCTGCTTGGCAAGCGGGATATCCCTGGGCTCTGCCACTATAAGCTTCGCTCCCCTTTGCAGGGCCTGGCGAATCCGTGAGCCGATAACGGGATGCGTTTCCGTTGTATTTGAGCCGGAGACCAAAATCACGTCGGCGTCGACCACTTCCGCGATGGAGTTTGTCATGGCTCCGCTTCCCAGCGTGGCGGCGAGACCGGCCACTGTGGACGCATGGCAGAGGCGGGCGCAGTGGTCAACGTTATTTGTGCCGATGGCGGCTCTCATCATTTTCATGAAAACGTAGTTATCCTCGTTTGTCGCCCTCGCCGATGAGAATCCGGCGATCGCGTCGGGGCCGCTTTCCGCCTTTATTCTCTTGATGCCGTCGGTTACATATGAAAGGGCTTCCTCCCAGCCGGCGGGGGTTAAAACACCGTCCCTGCGAATGAGAGGGGTTTTAAGCCGGTCGGGATGATTGATAAACTGGTACGCGAACTTGCCTTTCACGCATAGTATTCCGGGATTTGCGGGGCCATCCGCGGACTCGACTCCGACAATCCTGCCGTTTTTGGTGAGAAGATCAATCTGGCATCCTGCTCCGCAGTATGTACATGTGGTGCGTGTTTTCGAGACCTCCCAAGCGCGGAACTTCTTGCCGCCCTTTGTGGAAAGAGCCCCGGTGGGGCAGACCGACACGCAGCTGCCGCAGTACACGCAGTTGCTGTCCTTGAAGAGTTCGTCAAAGGGGAGGCTCATCAATGTGCGGGCTCCGCGGCCCTTAAGTTCGAGTGTGTTGTTGCACTGTAATTCGTTGCATACGCGGACGCACCGGCGGCAGAGTATGCACTTGGACGGGTCGTAAGTGAAGAACTCGCTGGATTCGTCCGCTTTTGGAAAATCTTTATTTTTTTCAAAACGTGATTCTTCTATACTGTAATCCATAGCGTATTGAGAAAGCTTGCACTTTCCGTTGGCCGGGCAGGAGAAGCAGTCCTTGTTATGATTGGCGACGAGCAGATCGAGAATCATCCGTCGGGCGGCGCAGATTCTGTCGCTTATTGTCGTAACTTCCATGCCGTCTGCGCACGCAGTCGCACAGGAGACCTGAAGATTCCTCGCGCCCTTGACCTCCACCACACACATCCTGCAGGAGCCTTCGGGGATAAGGTGCTTGAAATAGCAGAGCGTGGGGATTTCAATGCCCAATTGCTCACAGGCTTCCAAGATAGTGGTGCCGTTTTTAACTTCCAAAGGTTTGCCGTCTATAATCACCCTGTTCATCAGCAGGACCCCCTTTTAGAATCGGTTTTTAGAGCAAATATTTCAGGGAAAAACCTGACCGCCGAAAATATGGGATTTGGGGATGCCTGGCCCAAGCCGCAGAGACTGCCTTCGACCATCAGGCTTCCAAGCTCAAGCATCAGCTCCAAATCGCCTTCCTTTGCGGTCCCGTTTTTAAACTTACCGATAAATTCAAGCATCCGGGGAGTACCCTCGCGGCACGGAGTGCATTTTCCGCAGGATTCCTCTGCGAAAAATTCCGTAAGGTTTTCCAGAACGTCCAGAATATCGCAGTCTTCGTCCATAAACATCAGGTCTCCGGTTCCGAAGGTAGCCCCGGCCGCGGCGCAGCTTTCGATATCCATCAAAGTATCGATAAGGCTCGCCGGGATAATGTTTCCGGAGGCTCCTCCGGTCTGGACCGCTATAAGCCTTTTTCCGCCGGGACATCCGCCGCCCGCTTCCTCATAGAGGCTGCGGATTGTTACGCCGATGGGGAATTCGTATACTCCGGGTTTCGCTATGTTGCCGCTGAGAGTAAACAGCTTGGTGCCGGGGCATTTCTCAGTGCCCAATGTGCGGAACCATTCGGCTCCGTTAACCAGAATGGCCGGGAAATTTGCGAGAGTTTCAACATTATTTAATACGGTGGGCTTTCCCCATAGACCGGCGACGCCGGGAAACGGCGGTTTGAAGCGCGGTTCGCCCCGTTTTCCCTCTATTGAGCTAAGCAACGCGGTCTCTTCGCCGCAGATATAAGCTCCGGCCCCGGTGCGGATTTCGATGTCAAAATCTTTTCCGCTGCCCATTATGTTTTTGCCGAGGCAGCCGTTTTCCCGGGCGTCGGCCAGCGCGCGTTCCAGAGTTTTTGCGACGTACGGATATTCAGCGCGCAGATATATGAAACCTTTATCGGCGCCCACCGCGATGCCCGCGATGGCCATGCCTTCGAACAGACGGTGAGGGACCAAATCCATGATCATCCGGTCCTTGATTGTTTCCGGCTCTCCCTCGTCGGCGTTGCATACAATATACTTCCGGTCCGCCGTCGTATCGGCTGTAAAAGACAGTTTTAATCCCGCCGGAAATCCGGCTCCTCCGCGGCCCCGGAGTCCGGAAGCTTTGATGACGCCGATAATATTTTCCGGAGCTTCCAGCGCCTTTTTCAGGCCCTGATATCCGCCGATATCTATGTATTCCTTGGTGCTGACAGGGGAAATCTCTCCGGCTTTATTCAGAATGACTCTCATTTCTTCCATATTCTCACGCCCTTTTTCTTAGTAAGGATATCAGCTCGCTCACGTTTTCCGGTTTAAGGTCGCCATAGACGGTATCGTCTATCAGCGCGGCCGGTGAAACGTCGCATGCGCCGATGCATTCGCAGGTCTCCAAAGTAAACATCTTGTCCGGAGTAGTCTCTCCGGCCCTGACGCCCAAAACTTTCTCAAAAGCATCAAGCACGTCTTTGGCGCCCTTTAAATGGCAGGGAGCGCTCTTGCACAGCCGTATAAGAACCTTTCCGCGCTTTTCGGTTGAGTAAAAGGCATAGAAAGTCTCCACGCCGTATATTCGGGATAATGGAACTCTCATTTCACGGGATACCGTCATGGCAACGTCTTTCGGGATACCGTTGCCCGCAACCTTTTGCACTTCGTGAAGCACCGGAATGAGCATATCAGGACGGTCTCTCCACTTTGACGCGATAGCCGCGATCTGTTTCAGAATGTCCGTGTCCGTAAAACAGCAGCAGGATTTTTCCTTTTCATTTAAGGCCATTGGTGTTATACCTCCGCATAGTTTAGTTGCCGGCGCTGCCGGCCTCCTGAAATCCTCCCGTTAAGTACAACGGGAGTACTCAGACCGTCGGTAAAAATCGCAACAGAGAACAGCCATTGTTCACGGCTATTCTTCATCCAACTCACTTGCAAAAGGCAAGTACCGGAGTTTCCCCCGTTTACTCTGTCTCGCCTGCTGTGGCTCACAGAAACGCTAGGCTATGCGAAATCGGAATTGATATTGTTAAATTTATGTCATTCGTTAATACTGTGATAATACAGTATAATTACTTTAAAGTAAAGTCTAAAATGAAAATTTTTTTAAATTTTTTTCAGCGGTAAATCAAAGCTGATTGAGAAAACGGCTGTGTATTCGAAATATAAATAATTATATATTTGTTTGATTGCATATACTCCCCAAAATGGCAGTTATATATTGATTCGTATTCTCGCGAATGCTCGAAAATCCCCGATGAGATGATCGATTACTTTTCTGACTGAAAATAAGAATAATAAGAAGTCCGGCTGCCAAGATATGCTTTTGTTCAAAGTCAGGGCTTAAGGGTGGACAGCAGGCTGCTCCTAAATTATAATAGTCTTAACTATCCGATGACACGGTATGCATATCATTACTGTTAAACAGATACAACCGATTTCAGGAGGTCGATATTTTGCCGAATTATAGAAAATTTCATCCTGAAGACCCAAGCGTTATTACAAGGTATACGGGAATACGAACTTTTATGAAGCTGCCTTTCGTAAAAGGGGATTTGAGCGGCGCCGACGCAGCTATAATCGGTATTCCCTGTGACGGCGGTACCACGTTCCGCTCTGGCGCGGCATTCGGACCTTCGGCCATCCGCGAGATGTCCATAATGCTGAGGAACTACAACATCAATCTTGACATCGATATTTTTGAATATCTCTCGGTCGTGGATAACGGCGACGCCAACACCAATCCTTGTTCCCTTACAGCAAGCCTTGAAGCTGCCGAAAAGATTTTTGAAAACGCGGTAAATCAAGGCGTTGTGCCTGTCGGTCTCGGGGGAGATCACTCCGTTACGCTTGGAGAGCTTAGGGCGGTTGCCAAAAAGCACGGACCCGTAGCGCTGGTGCAATTCGATTCCCACCCGGACACGTATGATATCGAAAACGGAAGCAGGCTGACTCACGGAACGATTTTCCGCCGCGGCGTTGAAGAAGGAATAATCGATGCTGCCCATTCTGTCCAAGCCGGCATCAGGGGCGTATTTGATCAAAACACGATAGCGGAGTCCGAAAGCCTCGGTTATACGGTGCTCACTGCGGCAGCCATAAAAGAAAAAGGGCTGGAGTGGACGGCTGAACGGATATTGGAAAAAGTCGGCGGGAAGAAAACTCATATAACCTTCGATATAGATTTCTTCGATCCCGCTTACGCGCCCGGAACGGGAACCATTGAGGTCGGCGGATTTACGAGCTTTGAGGGGATCAAGCTGCTGCGCAGTATACGCGACTTGAAT
>MWCU01000069.1 GCA_002070205.1 Firmicutes bacterium ADurb.Bin182
GAAGGGGCGGTATGCCCTTTATGACGCTGGAATACGTGCTGAAGCAGCATGGCCTCACCCCGGGAGTCGATGTCGAGGTTTATGACCATATCCAGTTCAACCTGATGGCGGGTGCTTTTGAAGGAGGATTGGGAGACTACACTACGCTGTTTGAACCTACCGCTTCTTTGTTTCAAAAAGAGGGCAAAGGCTATATCGTTTCAAGCATCGGCCTTTCGTCCGGCGAAGTTCCCTATACTACGTTCATGGTAAGTCAGGAGCGCATCAAAAACGAGCCGGAATTTGTGGAAGCTTTTGTAAGGGCCATTTACCGGGCACAAAAGTGGGTGCAGACAGCCTCAAATTCCGAAATTGCGAAAGCGATGCTCCCCTTCTTCCCGGATGCCGACGAAGCGACGCTGGAACTCGTGGCACAAAGTTATCGCGAATCCGACGCATGGATGACCGACCCTGTTATGACCGAAGACTCATTCAAGCGCCTTCAGGATATCATCGAATCGTCCGGAGAACTGAAAGCCCGTTTGGAACTTACGGACGTTGTAGATAATTCATTTGCGATTAAAGTAATGAAGGATATCGGATAACGGTGTGTCAGCATAAAAAGAAATGAAGGGACTTTTCTCCAGAAAAGTCTCCTGTGTGTCGAAGAAGTCTGAATAGACTTCTTCGAATTCTGCACGTCCCGCTAAACAAAGGCTTCACTCGGTTTAACCCCGCTCATCCGCCTTGCTGCGCATGCCGCCTTTCCTCAAGGGAAGACTGATTCCCGGGCGGTCCGAGCGAAAATGTTTTCGCCCGGCAGACTGCCTTATGGATTTCATCCGTTTTACCGTATGATCTCAAATGACGGGACGTATAAATCAACACGGAGGTTGAAAGTTAAGGGGTTGAGCGGAAATCAAACATTCCCGCTCAGCCCCCTTAACGATCCTTAGTCGGGTTTAACAGCCTGAGAGATTTCAGGAGGAAAACCCGTTTTATATAATTACCATTTGCCTTTGCCTATATGGCCCGCGATTTCGGCCTTGCTTCTTTGTTTAATGATCCTTGCCTCTTCCTTTGCGTTTTTAAACAGAGCGACGCAGGGCGGATCAAGGTTAAGCTCGATGCCCTCCTCGCATAAAGCTATGATTTTCATGCTGAGCGCCGCAAGCTCCATGTGGATATCGTTTGTGCGTTCGCTGGATATGACCTTTTTTGCGTCCTCTTCGGACAGAAGCGTGAATTTTTCTGCGGGCGCGCCGCATTTGGGGCATTTTTGCAAAAGCTCATCCCCTTGGTGCATATAACCGCATACGGTGCATTTCCAAATCATATTATTTTCTCCTTTCAACCAATAACGATAATTGTTATCAATATAATAATATATACGGCGTGCCGTGTCAATAGTTTATTTGAAAAAATATTCCAATATGAAAACGGGGGGAAAATTAAGAACGAAATGAAAGCCGTTAATCAGGCGGCGGCGCCCGTGTCGTCATCCATTAAATTATAAACAAAAAGCTTTTGGCGCTTGCCCGCCTCGACCCTTTTTACTGCACGCCGATGCTTTTTGTCCGCAAATTCCTTAAAACAATATGCGCACATCCACCCGATTAAAATTCCCGGAACCATAAAGCTGAAAAACAAACCGAAATAATTCATTGTGAAAGCCTCCCGTATTTCTCTGTTTATTCCATTATAGTATCCCATGCGGAAACTGTCAATCCCGTAAACGGGACAATAGTTGAAAAAATATGGTTGATTTGTGTATCTTTTTAAGATACAATCAAATTATAAAAACCGGAGACTCCCTGACTGTGAACAGATTAAAGGAATTGCGCCGCAAAAAAGGGTGGACTCAGGACGAACTGGGTTCATTTCTCGGCGTACAAAAAGCCGCGATATGTAAATACGAAACCGGCAGAACAGCGCTGCCTCAGGAAATACTGTGCGCTCTTTGCGATTTGTTTCAGGTTTCCGCAGATTATATTTTAGGCCGGGAAGCGGGAATCCCCGATCGTCCTCCCGAAAGGACAAAGTCCGACGTATTTATGCCTCTGACGAATACGGTCGGTATTCCGCTTTTGGGAAGGGTGCATGCGGGACTGCCTGTTTTGGCCGATGAAAATATAATCGAGATGATTTATATCCCCGAAAATGAAGTCTCGGGCGGCGAATACTTTTATATGGAAGTAGAAGGCGATTGCATGATAGGGGAGCACATACTTGAGGGCTCCCTTGTGCTGGTCCGCAAGCAGCCGCGCGTCGAAAACGGCCAGATCGCGGTTGTTCGCATTGAGGATGAAGTTCTTCTGCGCAAGGTCAAATGGCTTGACGGAAAGCTTCTTCTGTTTCCCGCCAATCCCAAGTATGAACCGATCATATTGGCTCACGGCGACGTTGAAATAATAGGCAGAGTGGTTGAAGTCCGGATTCGCGGATTATAATACAAATACGGAGGTACTGATGGCAAAGGTTTTATATGCCCCGATGGGCTATTCTGGATATGACATTAAAGAAACTCTCCCTTCAAGATTTATGCGGATGCTCGAACAAAGCACGCTTGGAGAAATGGTGGAGCAAAAAAGCGTAGCGATTAAAATGCACGTGGGCGACCGTCTTTCATACAGCACGATCCCGCCGGTATTCGTTCGTATTTTGACCGACTTTATAAAATCGCACGGGGGGGATTGCTTTGTATGCGATCACGCGATCGCGGAGCGCAAGCCTTATTTGAGGGGCTACTCGGAAAGCGTCATAGGCTGCCCCGTACTGGACGTTTGCGGGCATCTGAATAAATATTACTATGTGAAAAACGTCGATTTCAAAAGCCTTAAATCTATCGACGTTGCGGGGTATATCCACGATGCCGACGTACTTGTAGATTTTTCGCACGTGAAAGGCCACGGGTCATGCGGCTACGGCGGAGCATGCAAAAATATCGCAATGGGCTGTGTGACAACTCGAACGCGTCACGCTATTCACAGGCTGCAAGGCGGCCTTGACTGGAACAATGAAGTCTGCATACGCTGCAACGCTTGTATCGAATCGTGCAATCATCACGCAAACAAGTTTAACGAGGAAGACAGTTATTCGGTAGACTATCACGACTGTACGCTTTGCAGACACTGCGTCAAGGTATGCCCCACGGGAGCTATCACGGCAATAGACGACGCATTCGGTGATTTTCAAAAAGGAATGGCGCTGTCCACGAAGACCGTATTGGACACGTTCAAGCCGGGCAGCGTATATTTCATCAATCTTCTTACGCAGATAACAATACTGTGCGATTGCTGGGGGCTTACAACGCCTTCGCTGGTTCCGGACCTCGGGATCGTTGCAACAGAAGATATCGTTGCCGCTGAACAGGCATCGCTGGACCTTATTAAAGTCGAAAACCTTATTCCCGCGGGGCTGCCCGAAGGCTTTGAAATCGGCAATACCGGCCACCTTTTTGAACGTATACACGGAAAGGATCCGTTTATACAGGTAATGGAACTTGAAGCGCTCGGATTAGGCAGCAGGAAATATGAAACTATCATAGTTGAATAAGTTCCGGGATCGGATTTTTACTATCTGCTGACCTGAAACATAAATCAGGAACGACACATAGGTCGTTCCTTTATTTGTAGATATGCCCCAAAACGGCTCACTTTTTTCCAGTATCTTAATCCTGATTCAGCCTTTGCAATATGCTCCTCATTTTTCTTTGCTGTTCGGGAGTAAGCATCGGCGCCAATTTGGCAGCCGCGTTTTCTATATCCGCGTTGTTCAGCTTGCCGGCCCTTTTTTGCTCTCCCGTTACCCTTTTCAGTTCTTCAAAAAGCTCGCTTTCACTCTTTTGAGAATAGCGGCCGACCGTATCCTGCACGTTTGCGACCAAATTCGGGTCAAAATCGTTGAGCATGCTAGGGTCCGGATTTTTTGCCATATTTTTAAAGTCCTCGGCATTCATGCTCGGCAGCTTGTTTTTCTTTATGCTTTTTAAGTCACGCTTCAATCCCTATCCCTCCTTCCTTTTATTGTTATGCGACAAAAAGTCCTGTTGTGCACTATGGCGGGAAAACAGCATACTATAGTATGAAGAGTCTTACAGGAGGTGGCGTATGCAAAAGGTATCGCCCCATACAATCCCGCCAAAACCGGGAGAGAGATATGCCGCGGTTCGAAAAAGCAGTTCCAAAATTCTGGATCCTTCACCCGCGCTGCAGCTCGCGCAGAGAATACGGTATGAACAGGGCACTGAACAGCTAAGGCGGTACCTGACGGCAATCGAACCCTTTATCGCACCGGCGGAACGCGCGGCGATTGCAAAGCAAATGGGGATACAGATAGTAAAGGCGCAGCAAAGCCCCCCTCAATCGCAAAACCAATATTTTCAGCCCGAGGAAGCCGGCGGATCCGGTCAAATTAACGAAAACAGGCAGTCCCAGCAACCGGACACCGCAAACAACTCAGGAAGAATGAATCAGCAGATGCAGATTATACAGCTCCTTGCACAACTTGCTGGCGGAGGCATGCCCGGGCTCGGAAACTTAAGCAATGCTTTTAATTCAAGCGGCGGAGGTATGAATCCAATGCTGCTGGCCCAGCTTCTTAACAGTTTAAATAAAAAATAGCGGGTTAATATATTGATACGTAAAACAAACCCCTCCGGAGGGGAGCCGGAGGGGTCACTGAATTTGCTTTTCAAATCCAGTGTGAAGGGGTTAGGGGATTGTGACTTCCATATTTATATTACAAGGTACAGTTGTCCTTTCCATGAATAGAAAGTAAAGTTTCTGTGACGAAGCCTCTATACTATGCGGCTTTTGAAAATCCGCTCATAAAGCGCGGTAAAATAATCGCAGTCCACAAGTATGGGCAGGTTTTTTACAGACCCCTGCTTCATGGCAAGCTTGCCCCAAAAAGCAGGCTCATTTGATTTGATATTAAAATCAGCCGGTATGTTCCTTTCTAAAAAGCTCGACAGCTGATTCCGGCTTAACCCCATAGCGCTTAATGCGGCTGTCAGCTTGTCCGGCACATATTTCGCTGCCTCTTCCAGATATACCGGCATAACTATAGCATTGGCTTTTCCGTGCGGCTGACCGTAATAGTATGTCAGCTGATAGCCCATGGCGTGCATCATAGTCGTTCCTGTCTGAGATATGGCAACGCCTCCCAGCAGTGAAACGAGCATCAGATCATCCCGTATATCCTTCAATTCGCCTCTTTCGAGCGGGTCCATGCATTTCGAAAACCGCGAAAGCGCGTATAGATTGACGGCATCCGTATACGGACTGGCCTTTAATGACAAAAAGCTTTCAAAACAATGCGAAAACGCGTCCAATGCGGTAAACAGCGTGACGTCCTTTGGCAGACTGTCCGTATAGGACGGATCAAGCAAAGCGATTTTCGGATAAGTATACAAGTTTCCGAATGATTTTTTTGAATTGAACTCATCCCATGTCATTATCGACCAGGGTGTTACTTCGCTGCCGGTACCGCTGGTGGTCGGAATAGCGGCTATCGGCAACGGGGGCGTATCGAATTCGTTCATAAACAGTTTTTCATTTGTGAGACAGGGATTGGTCGAGAATACCGCTACCGCCTTCGCCGCATCAAGAGGAGAACCGCCTCCGATGCCGATTATAAAATCCGCGCCGAATTCCGAAGCGCTTATCGCCAACTCCCTGCACTGATCCACATTAGGATTGTTTTTTATACCTTCAAATATCTGATATTGTATATCGCAAGCCCTTAACTCGACTTCCGCATCCGCAAGCGCACCGCTTTTCCTGCCGGAAGAAGAGCCGGTCACGATAAAAGCCTTTTTGCCTAAAGATAACGATCCCGGATTGTTTTTTAAAACATTCCGGCCAAAACGAATATCAACGGGATTATTGAAACTGAATTTCATGACAAAGTCTCCTTATTGTGAACACTTATATTATGATTTAACCATATCACTTTTTGACTGATTGTTAAAGAAGGACTTTACCGGGTTTGCCGCCTTGCTTGCATTCCATGCCGCGCAGGCCTGCGCTGTGGCTTTTTATTAGCGAAGCTTTAAGCAATTATCAGTGATATTCCTCGCTTGCTCTCAGAGTGATATTTTTCTTCGCTGCGCTTCGCAAAGCGATATTATATTCGCCTTCCCAAACTGCCTGAAAGCAATACCACTCCAGACGTATGTTAAGGAATATAACTGCGAAGCAATATCGTTCGCTTCCTGCATAAAGTACTTTATGCAGGGCGAATATAATTGACAAAAAGCGGATCAATCATCATGATCGATCCGCTTTTTGTCTGGTGGA
>MWCU01000070.1 GCA_002070205.1 Firmicutes bacterium ADurb.Bin182
GACTGAAATAAATCTCCATCCGTCCCTTGACACTTTCCTTGAGTAAATGTGTTACCTATGTTTGACGCTTTAACACGACGCCGTTATTGATATATACGGAATAACTTGCATCAATATACATTGAGTGGTATAATCAAACAAAATAGCCACAATATGTATTGGATGGTGTGATTATGGATAAAACGCGGACGGTCGTGCACATAGCGGGACAGGAGTTCAAGCTTACGGGTTATGAAAGCGAGGAATATATTCATAAGATCGCCATTTACCTTAACAGAAAAATTGAAGAGGTGCACAAACTCTACCCGACGCTTTCCACCACCCATGCGGCAATAATGGCCGCTTTGGATATAACCGACGAGTATCATAAGCTGAAGGAGGAGTATGCTGCGCTTGACGAACGCATTTCTCAATTGAGAGCTATGCCGAGAGCAAACGCACCTTCCGGGCCGGTCAAGCGCCCGTTTGAGGAAAAGGAAAAGGCAGGAGCAAGAAAGTGACAAAAGTCAGGGCTGTCCGATTGGGACAGCCTTTTTACTTTTATGGGGATCGAAACGCTCGCGTGCGCGTACGCGCTTAAGCCTGATTCTATAGGTCCTTTTGGAACTGACAAAGCCCCTGCTTCGTGATATAATCGGTGTTGATGATAACCGCGCCGCTTCGGTTTACAGGGCGGCTTTCCCCACGTTGCTCAGCCGCGGATAACGGGAACGTGTGCGGGATTGCGGCCGCCGGAAAACCAACACGCTTTTTCCTGTCGGCACAATTCAGCCGGTCGTTTTTTCGTTCAGCCTATAACCGGCTGGAAATATCCGGTGTGTTCTTCACCGGAGGCTGTGCCTTATTTTAAAGATGATTGCCGGACGATGCAAACGACGAAGTCTATTTTTAAAGATCAACAAGAGTATCGAAGCGGGGGAACCCTTGACGGTTTTGGAGCACATATGAAAGAGAAAATACTTACATTACTCGAATACGACAAGATAATCGAGCTTTTGGCCTTAAGGGCGGCCTGTTGCATCGGGCGGGAAAAATGCGAAAGGCTTCGCCCGCTTTACGGCTTCCGGGAAGTTGAAAAACTGATGGAACTGACGGCGCAGGCCGAGACCGTTCTCATTAAAACCGGCAGGAATCCGGTCGATGATTTTCCCGATATGCGCGGCGCACTTAAAAGAGCGCACGCGGCGTTTGCGCTCTCGCCCGGCGAGCTTCTCGGGATAATGCGATGTCTCAGGGCCGTGCGGCTTGCGCGCGAGAGCCTTTCAAACCGCCGCGAGGATGCTCCGCTCCTTTGCGATATGGCATCCGCTTTATCGGCGCACAGGAGCATAGAGGAGGAGATAGGGCGATGCATAATCGCGGAGGATGAGATCGCGGATGGCGCTTCCGCGGAGCTTTCAAGGATCCGAAGGGATATGCGAAAAGCGAACGAGCGTGTGCGCGAAAAACTTCAATCCATAATCCACTCTTCCCAGCATCAGAAATATCTTCAGGATGCTTTGATAACCATACGAAACGGCCGTTTTGTGATTCCTGTCAGGCAGGAATACAGGCAGTTCGTTCCCGGGCTCATACATGATCAGAGCGGAAGCGGCGCGACGCTTTTCATAGAGCCCATAGCCGTAGTTGAGCTCGGCAACGAGTATAAACGGCTGCAGTCCGAGGAAGCCGATGAAATAGAACGCATACTGTCGGAGCTGACGGCGCTCATCGCTCCGCATGCAGACGAGCTGTATGAAGACCTTGACGCTTTGGGGGAACTCGACCTCATTTTTGCAAAAGCCGCGTTTTCCCGGGAGCTGAACGCAGTAAGGCCCGTCTTGAACGATAAAGGTATAATCAGAATAATACAGGGAAGGCACCCGCTCATAGCTTCCGACAGGGTGGTTCCCGTGGACATTTGGCTCGGGAAGGATTTTAGAACGCTGATAATCACGGGACCGAATACCGGCGGAAAAACCGTGACTTTGAAAACGGTTGGGCTTTTCGCCCTGATGGCACAGTCGGGCATTTTCATACCCGCGCATGAGGGAACCGAAGTGGGAGTATTTGACAATGTGTTTGCGGACATCGGAGATGAGCAGAGCATTGAGCAGTCGCTGTCCACGTTTTCTTCCCATATGCTTAACATCGTCGGTATACTGAACCGCGCCGGCGGCCGTTCGCTCGTCCTTTTGGATGAGCTGGGAGCCGGGACCGACCCTACCGAAGGCGCCGCGCTTGCCATGAGCATACTGACGGAGCTTCATAACAGGGGTACCGTGACGATTGCGACGACGCATTACAGCGAAATCAAGGCGTTTGCGCTTACGCGCCGCGGGATGGAAAACGCCTCAATGGAATTTGACGTCGACAGGCTTTGCCCTACCTACCGGCTGTTCATCGGAATACCCGGAAAGTCCAACGCTTTCGAAATCTCAAAGCGGCTCGGTCTGGATGAGTCCGTCATAGAGAGCGCGAGAGGTTTCCTAAAGAATGAGGACGTGAGATTTGAGGACGTCATTTCAAATGCCGAATCGCTTCGGAGGGTCGCGGAGGAGGAGCGCAAAATGGCCCAGCAGGCGAGGGCCGAGCTCGACAAGCTTCGGGAAGAGGCGGCTCAGGAGCGTCAAATGCTGATTGAAGAACGCGCGAATCTGAGAAAGAAAACCAGAGAGGACGCAAAGAAGATAATCGCAGGCGCAAAATACGAAACCGATAGGATAATATCCGAACTTAAAAAAGCAAAAGAGCTTGACAGAAGCAGTGTGGACAGGGCGATACAGCAAGCGCGGGACGCTCTTCGCAAAGAGGAAGAGGGGCTTGATGAACCCGTTCAGGCAAATGAGGAAGCAGGTACCCCGCCAAACACCGTAAGAGCAGGCGATACCGTTAATATACTCAGCCTTAAAAAAAAGGCGACCGTACTGTCGGAGCCGGACTCAAAGGGCGACGTGCAGGTCAGGGCGGGAATCATGAAGCTTACAGTGAAGCTTTCAGACCTTCGGCTTGTAAAGGAGAACCCGCCGAATGTAAAGAGCGAAACGAAGGTATCTTTTGCGGCGGATAAGAAAACGGGCTTGGAATTGGATATCAGGGGAAAGCTTGTGGATGACGCGATACTTGAGGTCGACCGTTTTCTTGACGACGCGTATATGAACGGATTTTCGGAAGTTTATATAATACACGGAAAAGGAACGGGAGCTCTCAGAGCGGGAATACAGAATTACCTCAAGCATCATCCGCGCGTAAAGAGCTTCCGTCCGGGCGCTTACGGCGAGGGAGACGCGGGAGTGACCGTCGCGGCGTTAAAATAATTTGAAACCGACATACTCTATACATAATTAGGTGATAAAATACATGATTATCGTATCTGCATGCTTATGCGGCGAATTTTGCCGGTATGACGGGGGGGCTAAACCGGATGAAGAGGTCATAAATCTTTTGCGCGAAGGCAGGGCAGTACCGGTTTGCCCGGAACAGCTCGGCGGGCTTTCTACTCCGCGCTCTCCGTCCGAAATCGTCGGAGGAGACGGGACGGACGTGATACTCGGGAAAGCCAAAGTTCTCTCGAAGGAAGGTGCCGACGTGACCGGAGCCTTTTTGAAAGGCGCGAAGGCGGTTTTGAAAATTGCCGAAAATCACGGCGCCAAAAAGGCAATACTCAAAGCGGGGAGTCCTTCGTGCGGAAAGGGATTGGTTTATGACGGCAGCTTTTCGGGAAGGCTGAAGCCGGGAGACGGCGTTACCGCGGCGCTTTTATGTCAGAACGGTATAAAGGTCACAGCAAAATAATGTATACGATAAATTCTTCGGAGGTGTCCCATGGAGAACAATTCCATACTCGTTATTGACGATGACGAAAATATTCTCGCAATCATCGAGATGTATTTGAAGAAAGAGGAATTTGAGGTCAGCACATGCCAAAGGGGCGACAAAGCGCTGGAGGCTTTCAAAGCTTCGCAGCCCGCTTTGGTCGTGCTTGACGTAATGCTGCCGGGATTGGACGGATGGGCGGTTCTTAAGCAGCTCAGGGAAGAAAGCGAAGTGCCTGTCATAATGCTTACCGCAAAAGGAGACACGCAGGAACGCGTGCACGGGTTGGAACTCGGGGCGGATGATTATGTGGTCAAGCCGTTTGACGCGAAGGAACTTGTCGCAAGAATCAAGGCAGTTCTTCGAAGATCGGCAGTTCCCGAAAGTCCCCGCGAGGTGAATTTCCCGGGGCTTTCGATTTCCCTGGAAACGTATACCGTTATTCTTGACGGGAAGCAGATCGATATGCCTCCGAAAGAACTGGAGCTCTTGTTCTTCCTTGCTTCGAGGGAAGGCAAGGTATTTACAAGGGAGCAGCTTTTGGAGCAGGTATGGGGCTTTGACTTTTTCGGTGATTCCAGGACCGTTGACGTGCATGTCAAGCGCATACGCGAAAAGCTCGGAGAGCGTGAGGAATGGTCGCTTAAGACCGTATGGGGCGTCGGCTATAAATTCGAAGTAAACGGCTGATATCGCTATGTTTAAAACCCTGTTTTCACGGATGCTCATCACCTATCTTGCCGTGACTCTCAGCCTGCTTATGCTGCTGGGCGTTACGGCTGTTTCGATTTTTCAAAATCAGTATATTTCGGAGCAGGAAACGGAGATGAGGCGCGAAGGGGAAGAGATAAACAGAATATTGGTCGAAAAATATATTTACGACGAAAAGCGTCCCGTAGCCATAGAAGAGCTTCGCACGATAGCGCGCAAGTATAATGCGCTGATACAGGTGGATTTGAAAAAGAGCTTCGGCGTGTACGGGACTTATATGGACGAAGAATCCGGGGATAAATGGCTTCTCATAGAAGGTGCCGACATATCGGAAATAGCCGAGTCCGTTGAGGAAGATACGGCAACCGAGATACTTTCGGGCCTGTTTAAAGAATTTACGGATATTCCAATAATGACACTTGCGAGGCCTGTGCTTAATGAAGCCGGGCAGACGATCGGCGCCATATTGTTTCATGTGGACACGAGCAACGTGAACGAATCAATAAGCAGGATCTATATGGATCTTTTGCTGGTTTCGGTGATCGCCGTCATTATGGCCATTCTTATGGTATCCTATATTACGGGCAGGATAACCCGCCCTGTAATCGATATGAACAATACCGTAAAGAAATATACCGCGGGTTTCTTTGATGCCCGGATAAAAGCGGAAGGCTCGGACGAAGTCAGTCAGCTTGCCAAAAGCTTTAACGCTATGGCGGATGAACTCAATACGCTGGAGCAAGCGAGAAGGAGCTTTGTAGCCAATGTTTCCCATGAGCTGCGTTCGCCGCTCACCTCGATGCACGGATTTTTGGAAGCGATGCAGGACGGAACCATTTCAAACGAGGATTTTCCGCAATATCTCAATATCGTGATCGCCGAAAACAACCGCATGATCAACATGGTAAACGATCTTTTGGATCTGGCGCGTATCGAAAGCGGGCAGTTCGAACTGAATACCGAGCAGTTCGATATCAACGAGCTCATAAGGCGGACGCTTATTACGTTCGAAACGCGCATAGGTGAAAAAAAGCTGGACGTTAAGGCGGAGTTTTCACAGGACCACTGCTTTGCTGAAGCGGACTCGTTTAAAATCGCGCAGGTGCTTAGAAATCTTATTGATAACGCAATCAAATTTTCACCCGAGAAATCGGCTTTGTATGTTAAAACGCATTGTGAGAAAAATACGGTGTATGTAAGTATCAGGGATTTCGGATGCGGCATAGCCCCGGAAGATATTCCGTATATTTTTGACAGATTCTATAAGGCGGAAAAGGCTCATACGCCGAAAAGGCACACGGGTACGGGGCTTGGACTTTCCATTGTGAAGCATATTATTGACTTGCACGATCAGCAGATCACGGTGGACAGTAAACTCGGTGAAGGCACGGCTTTTACGTTCACGCTGAAAAAAGCGGAATCCCAAAGAAACTATAAAACGCTTGTAAAGCAAATTAAAAAATAATATACTCAACATAATCTGCAACGGAGGAAAAAAATCCATATGGAGTTCAACGATTATTACGAGAACTTTCCCGGAAGCGATGATAAGCCGGCTAAAAAGAAAAGCAGCGCGGGCGCGTTCATAATCACAGCCGTAGTGTTTTTGCTGCTCGGAGCTTTGATTACGGTGCTTATCATGCCGACTCTTTTGGACTTGCAGCAGCCGGGTTCAAGTCCGGGTCTCGTTGAGGGGACGGCGCCTACCCCGGAGAATGAGCCGAGCGAAATCCCCACCCCCGTGCCCACTTCGAGGCCTCTTGCCGAATTTGACGGAGAGGTGCCGGATATCGTAGACAGCGTAAACCCCATACCGGATATAGTCGAAGCGGTATCGCCGAGCGTCGTGGGCGTAATAAACTATTCAAGGGCTTATCTCAATACGCCGTCAATGGTAGAAGAGATACAGGGAACGGGCACCGGTTTTATCATTTCCACCGAAGGAATAATCGTTACAAACGCCCATGTGGTTCAGGGTGCATCCAGCGTCGGAGTTGTTTTTGAGGACGGCGAGGAGATTATAGCGGAGATAATGGGCTTGGACAGGACCAGCGACATAGCGGTTTTAAAGGTTGAAAGGCAGGGTATCAAGGCGGTCAAATTAGGCGATTCCGATAAGATAAGGGTAGGGGAATTTACCATCGCCATAGGCGATCCGACGGGGCGCGAGCTTTCGGGAACCACGACTTTCGGAATAATAAGCGCGCTTAACCGCAGCGTCAATATCGACGGGCGCACCCAGGAATATATACAGACAGACGCAGCTATCAACCCCGGCAATTCCGGCGGTCCGCTCTTGAATATGAAGGGAGAAGTCATCGGCATTACTTCCGCAAAAACCGTTACCGCAAGTTATGACGAATTCGGCAACGCGATTTCGGCGGAAGGATTGGGATTTGCGGTCCCGATTTCCAAAGCGCGGCCTATAATCGAGCAGTTGATCACCGTCGGTTATATTCAGCGTCCGGGCATAGGCATAAGCATAATCGAAGTCACCGAAAGGCAGGCCGCCGAATGGCAATGCCCCGTCGGCGTAAGCGTAGTGACGGTAACAAAGGACGGGCCGGGGCATAAGGCCGGTCTGAAGGTCAATGATATCATCGTAGAGTGCAACGGAGTCAAGATAGTGAGTCAGGACGAGTTCGTAAAAATGATTCAAAGCATGAAGATTGGCGACACGGTAAAAATCACTTACTGGCGAGAAGGTGAGTATTACGATACCGAACTCGTTATCGGGGATCTGAACTCAATGAGCAATGAAGCCGTGGAAGAGCAAAAGCCCGAGTTCAGGTGGTAAGGGCTGCGAAACGGGCAATAATATGCGGGGCGGCCGGCAGCCGCCCCGCAATGTCTCTTCGGATAACTATACACTTGCCGCTCAGGAATCTTATTGGGATCATATAGCATTCTTTTGGCTTGTTTGTAAAAAGTCAGAAGACCCTTCTTCCAAGCACAAAATTGCGTTCGTAATAAGAAGTTACGGATGAAATTATGACCTTGCCCGCGGATGACGAGGCGTGTACGAACGTGCCGTCCCCGAGATAAATGCCCGTGTGGCTTATTCCGGAACTCGTATCGCTTTTAAAGAACATCAGATCACCGCGTTTCAGTTTATCGATGCTGCCGACGTATGCCCAGCTCTCGACTTGGCTGAAACCGCTTGCGCTGTATCTCGATACGCTGACGCCGGCGCATTTGAGCGAGTAGTAAACGAGCCCTGAGCAGTCGAACCCGTCGGGTCCTTCCTCGCTCCACCTGTACGGCTTGCCGAGCTGGGCCAAAGCGACGGATATCATCGCTTCTTTGCCCGTTTCCGCGGCGGGAGCCGTGGGAGAAGGCGTTAAAGAAGGTTCGGGCGTCGGCTCGAATGTCCGGTCAGGCGTCGGTTCCGCAGTCGGTTCAAGCGTCGGCCCGGGCGTAGGTTCCGGGGTCGGCTCCGGCGTATCTGTTGGCTTGGGCGTGAGCTTCGGCGTATCGGAGGGCTTTATTGAAGGGGAGGGTTTTAAAGTCGCCTTCGGCGTACGGCGGGGTTCGGGCGTCGGTGTAGGCTTTAAATTCGAAACGGCGTTCGGAGAGTATAGCAGTTCCCTTGTCTCGGAATTCGCCGTACCGTCGGGCAGCAGACCGTTTGCGCTCTGGAACGCGCGAACGGCACGCTCGGTCGCGGTTCCGTAAAACCCGTTTCGCAACCCCTCAAAATACCCGAGGTCATAAAGCCTTTCCTGAAGAGAAGAAACGTCTTTGCCTTCGCTTCCTTTTTTCATGCGGTAGGGTATTGCGGATTCGTCGAACAACAGTTTTTGTGTTTCTTCATCGGCAAAACCCGTAACTTCCAGCCCGTGAGCGTTTTGAAACAATTCGACTGCGTTTGTCGTCATGGGGCCGTAATGAGTGGTCGGATCGTCGGGATCCATGTACAGCAGCTCCATGAGCCTTGCCTGGAGCTCTGCTATAAACTCGCCGTCATCGCCGGGGCCGCACCGCGTATACTTGGCGGTTCGCGGGGAGGTGATTTGGGTCTCGGCGGGCAGGATTAAAGCGGTTTCAGGCGCGACCGGGGACGTTACCGGCGTTTGTGCGGGCGGCGCGCTTGCCGGGTGCACGCTTGCAGTCGGCTTGTCCCGCTCATATTTCGGGCCGGACACAACGCGTTCCTTCGTCGCCGAGGCGGTTTCAAGGGGAAGCGTGAATGGCAGAACGAATAAGCCTATGCTCGTAAAGACCGCCGCAAAAAGCAACACTGCCGACGCTCTTTTGATAACGGGCTTTTGCTTCTCGAATTTTCTTTTAAAGCAGTTCGTCGTCATAATTGTAAATTATACCATATTTCGGCAATACACGCCACAGTTCGGCACCGATTTTTAACCGTTTGTTTATATAATTAAATATTGACCGGCTGAACGCTCGGCGTATAATGAAAGGAAGCTGTCTCGTGCCGGAATTAAATACTTGTATTCGGGTGAATGAAATGATCAAACTTTTAAAATACATAAAAAAATACCGCAAACAGGCGATAATAGGTCCTTGCTTTGTGGTTCTTTCTTCCCTGCTGGAATTGCTGCAGCCGATTCTGATGTCAAAGATCGTGGATGAGGGAGTCGTTTCGGGGGATTTAGCGCTCATAACGGGCTTGGGCTGCCTTATGGTTCTGCTGGCGGCAGCCGCGATGTTCGCGGGCTACATGAATATTAAAAACTCCTCGACGGCGGGGCAGGGGTTTGGCGCAGAGCTTAGGATGGCGCTGTTTCAGAAGGTGCAATCCTTTTCGTTTGCGAATATCGACGAATTTTCGACCGCCTCACTGGTCACTCGGCTTACAAACGATGTCAACACGGTTCAGATGACGCTGCAAATGATGCTGCGGATACTGTTCCGTGCTCCTTCCATGTTCATAATATCCGGAATACTTGCGGTAAGCATCAATAAGGAGCTTGCGGCAGTAATTCTCGTTGCGCTTCCGGTCCTTTTTATTGCTGCCGGGGCTATCATGAAAAGAGGTACCCCTCTTTTTATGAAAATGCAGAAGAAGCTGGATTCTTTAAACTCTGCCATACAGGAGAACTTAATCGGAATCAGGGTGGTAAAATCCTTTGTCAGAGAAGATCATGAGCGTAAAAAATTCATGAAGAGCAATGAGGAAATGATGCAGACGGCATTGAGCGCGATGTACGTCATGATGCTGATAATGCCCGCTATGATGCTGATAATGAACCTTTCGACCCTTTCCGTCCTCTGGTTCGGCGGCAGGCAGGTGGCGGCCGGCGCGATGGGTACGGGCGAGCTGATGAGCTTTATAACCTACATCATGCATATTTTACTGTCCGTTGTGTTTATGTCCGTAGCGCTCGTAATGCTTTCACGCGCACGCGCTTCCTCGGCGAGAATCGCGGAAGTGCTCGAAACCGAAACCGATATCGAAAGCCCGAAACAGCCGCGTGCGTTCAAAGTGGAGCGCGGCGGCGTGGAATTAAAAAACGTTTCGTTTAAATATAAAGCGGGCAGCGGCGGGTATGTTTTGAAGGACATCAATTTGAGCATCCGGCCCGGTGAAAGGATCGCGATAATGGGCGTGACCGGAAGCTCCAAGACAACGCTTGTCCAGCTTATTCCGCGTTTGTACGACGCTACCGAGGGGTCCGTTCTTGTGGACGGGGTTGACGTCAAAGACTATGAACTTGACGCGCTTCGGGACGGAGTCGGCATGGTGCTTCAGAAGAACACGCTTTTTTCAGGTACCATAAGGGAGAACATAAAATGGGGCGACGAATCCGCATCCGATGAGAGGATAAAGGAAGCGGCCAAGGCCGCGCAGGCGCACGATTTCATCGAAAGCTTCGCAAGCGGATACGATACCGTGCTCGGGCAGAGCGGCGTCAATCTCTCCGGAGGTCAAAAACAGAGGCTGTGCATCGCGCGCGCCTTATTGAAAAATCCGAAGATACTTATACTGGATGACTCTACAAGCGCTGTCGATACCGCAACGGAAGCCCTTCTTAACGAGAGTTTGTCAAGGTCGGGGATGACGCAAATTATCATCGCTCAGAGGATAAGTTCGGTGAAGGAAGCGGATCGTATCGTTTTGCTGGACGACGGAAGGATTGCCGGCGAAGGAACGCATGAAACGCTGCTTAAAACGAGCGAAATTTATCGCGATATAGTCTGGTCACAGGAATCGGAGGTGAGCGCATAATGGAAAACAGGCAGAGAGAGGCTGGCCCCCGCCTGCACGGGCCGATGCGCCATATTACCGCCGCAAAGGCAAAGGATGCAAAGGGAACGTTAAAACGCCTTTCCCGATATCTGGCCAAATATAAAAGAAGCCTTGCCTTGCTTGTCGTGCTGGTTGTAATAGGGACAGCATGCTCGCTGGCGGCGTCTTATCTTTTGCGCCCCGCCATCAATAACGTGGCACAGTCGGGGGATATAGGTCAGCTTGCCGCTACGCTTCTCATTATGCTTTTACTGCATTTGACCGCTTCGTTTATAACTTATATCCAGGGAAGGACTATGGTAACCGTCTCGCAGCACACGGTCGCGGACCTGAGGCGAGATTTGTTTTCAAGGCTTCAGGATCTCAGCTTGCGCTTTTTTGACTCCAACCCGCACGGCGATATTATGAGCCGCTTTACCAATGACCTCGACCATGTCAGCGAAGCGCTTAACATGAGCGCGACGCAAGTTATATCCACATCGATCATGCTTGCCGGTTCTTTTGTGATAATGCTTGTCACAAGCCCGCTGTTAACGCTCATAATATTGATAGTCATTCCGCTGATGCTCTTTGCGGCGCGTAAAATCATGAAGCAAAGCCGGAAATATTTCAGCGAACAGCAAGCCGCGTTGGGCTCCGTAAACGGATATATCGAAGAGAACGCGGAGGGTCAGCGCGTAGTAAAGGTATTCAACAGGCAAAAAAAGTCAGTCGAAGAGTTCGAAAATCTCAACGAGCGGCTGAGGCAGAAATCCGTCAAAGCCCAGTTTTTTTCCGGAATAATGATGCCGCTTGCCCAATCCGTCAATACCGTCAACTATGCGCTTACCGCTATGGCGGGCGGTCTTCTTGCGGCGTCGGGTTTTTTGGATCTCGGCGGCCTTGCGCTGTTCCTTACGCTGTCAACGCAGTTTACAAGACCACTCAATGAAATGATGAATCAGTTCAACGTAATCCAGGCAGCCATCGCGGGAGCCGAGCGGGTTTTTGCGGTGATGGATGAAAAAAGCGAGGCGGACGAGGGGAATAAGACCTTCAAAATCAAAGGGGACGTCAGGTTTGTCGATGTGGGCTTTTCATATGAACCCGGCAAGCCCGTTTTAAAAAGGGTGTCGTTTTACGCCAAGCCTGGCCAGAAAATTGCGCTTGTCGGTTCGACGGGCGCGGGCAAGACCACGATAATAAATTTATTGGCCCGCTTTTATGACGTCAGCTCCGGCAGCATAACCGTTGACGGAACCGATATCAGAGATATTCCGCTATACGCTTTGAGGGGGGCTATGGCGCTTGTGCTTCAGGATACGCATCTTTTCACGGGCACGGTCCTTGATAATATTCGCTACGGAAGGCTTGATGCGTCCGATGATGAGGTTATTGAGGCTGCAAAGCTGTCCAACGCTCATTCCTTTATCAAGAGGCTGCCGAACGGATACGATACGATTATCACCGCAGACGGAGCCTCGTTGTCGCAGGGTCAGCGCCAGCTTCTGTCCATCGCAAGGGCTGCGGTTGCGGATCCTCCTATTTTGATTTTGGACGAGGCGACAAGCTCTGTGGACACCCGTACGGAAAAGCTCATCGAAAAAGGTATGGATAAACTTATGGAAGGCCGGACCACATTCGTAATTGCGCACCGCTTGTCGACCGTAAGGAATGCAAACGCGATAATGGTCATAGAAAACGGCGAGATTATAGAAAGAGGAGATCACAGCGATCTTTTGAAGCAGAAGGGAAGATATTTCGAACTGTATACGGGGAAAACGGAACTCACGTGATCGGGAAGTCTTTTCTTGTACTGTTCTGAGCCGGTTTTTTTCCGGCTCTCCTATCCTTTTGCTTTAAGCTGCGGTTTCCGCTAAACGGAAAGCGGCAAAAGCATTCCGCAAAAACTTTATTATTTGCCGGTTTTATATTATAATTGACTGAACAGAATGCGGCTCGCGGCGCTCCGGGCAGCCGGAGCATCCAGGAACGGAGGCAGCAATATGTCCTATAAAGCTCTGTATCGAACATATCGCCCTCAAACATTTTCGGAAGTGGCGGGTCAGGATCATATTACAAAAACCCTTAAAAACCAAATCCGCAGCGGCAGCACGACTCACGCATATCTGTTCTGCGGTTCCCGCGGAACGGGAAAGACAAGCACTGCTAAAATTCTGGCAAGAGCAGTCAACTGCGATTCTCCCGAGGACGGGGAACCATGCATGAAGTGTTCAAGCTGTAAAGCAAGCGCAAAAGACCATGTCGACATTATAGAGATGGATGCCGCGTCAAACAGCAAAGTGGAGGAAATGCGCGACTTGCTTGAAAAAGTCGATTTCATGCCTCTGCAGCTCAACAAGAAAATCTATATCATAGATGAAGCTCACATGCTCTCAAACAGCGCTTTTAATGCGCTTCTGAAAACCCTGGAGGAACCGCCCTCCCATGTGGTATTCATTTTAGCTACGACCGAGCCGCAAAAGCTGCCGGCCACGATAATATCCCGCTGCCAGCGGTTTGATTTTCACCGGCTCAGGGTCGACGAAATCGTGCGCCGCATGGAAGAGGTGCTCTCGATTGCGGGAGCCGAAATCGAGCGTGACGGTTTAGTCGCGATAGCAAGAGCCGCCGACGGCGGTATGCGCGACGCGCTGAGTCTTCTGGACCAATGCCTTGCGTTTTGTAAAGATCACGTTACGACGAAGGACGTACTGAGCGTCCTTGGGTCCATGGAAGAGGATTTTCTGTTCAGGGTGGCGGATGCTTTAATAGAAGGCGATGCGTCAAATGCCCTTCGCTTGGCGGACGAGATAATCGTGAACGGAAGGGATCCCGGAGTATTTATGCAGGATCTTGCGATCCATTTCCGCGCGCTTTTGCTTACGGAGATTTGCGGCGACTCAAGGGATATTCTTGACTGCACCGCGGACACGATGCAAAAATACGCGGGGCAGGCTAAACGGAGCAGCAGGGAGCGGTTGATGCGGGCAATAAGGCTTCTGCTGGAAGCGCAGGGCAAGCTGAGGTGGATAAGCTTCCCGCGCATATTGATGGAAAGCACGCTGGTAAGGATTTGCGAGCCGGAGCAGGAAGTATCCTTGGAGGCTCTTACGGACAGGGTCGAACGGCTGGAAAAAACGCTTTCGGGCAAGGAACTTTCCGCTGTTTCCGATAAGAGCGGAGTGAAAATCCGTAAGGAAACCCATCATTTCGAGGAAACCGGCTCTTCCGGTCAAAATAGAGTCGGAGAGTCAGGCACAGCCGGCGCACCGCCGCTTACGGAAAACGATTCCGAAAAATCCGTGCAGGCGAATGAAGTTTGGAATAAGCTGATGAGCTTTATTGCGAAAGATAATATGCCGCTTTACTGTCTCATGAATTACGCAAAGCATGTCAAGGAAGAAAACGGCATGATTTATGCCTGCTTTGATAAAGATTCATATATCGGGGGAATAAAACGCCATAACGCATATCTTCAAAATTGCATAAACAGCTTTTCACCGGGCACGAAACTTAAATTCGAGCTGATAGACTGTCAGGAAAACGCGCTTGACAAGGCTAAAGCATTGTTCGGCAGCAAACTGGAAATCGTTGATTGACATCAATATCAATAAATTCTACCGTTTGCTGTTTGCCTGATGCAGAATTTTGTTGTATAATGGCAGAATAAGGAAATCTCCAAAATTTGTGAAAGGCATATGCTATGTGTCAAATCATTAAGGCAATGGTCGTTGATGATAACGAGCAAATCTTGGAATCCATCAGCGATTTTTTTGCGATGAAAGGGACCGTTCAGATTTCGGGTCTCGCCGGAAACTCGCTGGAAGCAATTGAACTCTTCGAAAAAAACAGACCCGATATCATAATCTTGGACCTTGTTATGCCCAAGGCGGACGGATTCGTTTTATTGGAGTACCTGAGGTCATTAAAGGACGGTCCTAAACCTGAAGTGATCGTTCTCACCTCTTTAAGCAATCAGTCCACCGTACAGCGCGCATGCGATTACGGAGCAAGTTATTTTATAGCCAAGCCGTTCTCCGTGGAGGTCCTGTACAAAAGAATCCTGGATATATTCGAAGTAAGGGAGAAATCCGAACCTATAAAAATTCCGAATCAGGAACTTTCAATAAGCGATCACGTATCATCTCTTCTTTTAAAAACGGGTATTTCGCCCAAGAACAAGGGTTATCAGTTTTTAAGCCATGCCGTAAATATTGTGATTAAGGAGCCCGAACTCATCAACAGCCTGACCAAGCAATTATACCCTCGCATAGCCGAATTTTTTAATACCAAACCGAGCAACGTGGAGCGCGCAATACGGCATTCGATAGAAACGGCATGGGCAAACGGGAGGTTTTCAACCGTCAACAAGCTTTTAAATTATGATCTGTTCGATTCAAGATATAAGCCGACCAACGGAGAATTTATTTCACATATCACCCAGTTGCTGTCGCTGAATAAAAACTTATAATATAGCCGTTTTTTTAAGGCATATTCTTCCGGAACCGGATAAGCATTTTGAAACGGGCTGTAAATATTAAATACTGAGTCCATCCTTCAGATTGTTTTAAAAACGCATTTTGCGCCGCTTTTCGAGCGGTGACTGTTTAAAGAAGGAGTTTTTGGTATGTCAAAAAGCAGCTGCATCAGAAAGTCGGGAATAGGCGCCATCGGAAATATCACGTGGGGCAGCCATATCAGCCATATCTACTCTTCAAAGGATGAATTTATCGAAGTACTCTCCTCATTTGTTAATGAGGGCCTTTCAAACAATGAGCTGTGCATCTTTATATACTCTTCCGATATGGAAAGACAAGAAATCATCGACGCTTTTTCTCAAAAAAACGCAAATATCAAAGCTTTCCTGTCAAGCGGTCAGCTTATAATAGTGCCGCATACCGAATGGTATATCAAAGACGGACGCTTTGATGCTCAAACGGTATCGGAAAGGTGGTCACAGCTTATAAAGCAAGCTTTGAACGGGGGGTTTGACGGCGTGAGAGCCGTCGGAGATACGTGCTGGCTGCATGAATACACGCAGGAGTTTTCCGAGTATGAAAGAAAACTTGGCGGGTTGATTTTTGATTTGCCTGTTACCGTCATCTGCGCTTATGACATGAACAGCATCGATATCGAAGAATTCAGCGACATTATACGCAATCATAGCATCAATCTAATGGAAAATAACCATGAACCTCATATCTTAAGGAATGCGCCGGGCATTTTCAGGCAAAAAAAACGGTATTTCGGAATGGCTAAAGCCGGTATGCGGCAAAAGGAGAACATTTTTGCGGAAATACTGGATAATTTAGCGGAAGGAATCTATCTTATTGATTATAAAAGCAAAGAATGCATCTATTCCGAAGAATGGGCAAAACTGCTGGGCTTTGACGGTTTGTCGCCCGAAGCGCTTTTTGCGAAAACCAATGAAAGAGTGATCCCGGAGGATCTCGCGGAAGCGGCCGATAAGCTTGAAACGGCCGCAGTGAACAAACAAACAAAAATCGACTGTGAATTCAGGATAAAGGATAAGGATGGCCGCACCTTATGGATAAGGCAGCAGGGTCTGCTCGTTTATGACTCTCACGGAATGCTCTCAAAGGGTTACGGTTCGTTTTTTGATATCACTGAGCGCAAGCAATATGAGAACAGAATAAACAGGCAGAATATGATTTTGAGGTCTATCAACCATATTTATGAAAGGTCGGTATCCTGCAAAACCGTTCAAGTGCTGATAAGGAACTGTCTGAATATCGTTGAGACTATGACGGAGAGCAATATAAGCTTTATCGGAGTAGTCGGAAAGGACGGGCTGCTTCGGGATATAGCCGCAAGGGATTCGGCAGTCGAGGTGTGCAAGATGTACGACGCGTCCGGTTACCACCAGTTACCCGTCAATGACGGCATAGTCAAACTGTGCGGCAGCGTTATGAAACAAGGGAAAAGTATTTTATCCAACAATCCTTGCGAATATTTCGACAGCGAAACTTTTAAGGATCACCCGGATATAACCTCGTTCTTGGGCGTGCCCGTTATTTTGGACGGAAAGGTGAAGGGTATTATCGCGGCCGCCAATCGAGACGGCGGATTTTCAGGCGAGAATCAAGAAATTCTCGAGGCGCTCGCCCCGACTATAATCGAAGTGATCCTATATAAAAAATTGAAGGAAGAATGCAGCAACAATGAAACAGTGCTGAAAACTATCATAGAAAGCACCGATGATCCGATATTTTTAAAGGATAAAGAAAACAGGCTGGTTCTGGTTAACTCAGCGGCCGCGCTGACAGCGGGAAAGCCCGTTGATCAAATACTTGGGAAAGACGGATCAGGTTTTTTTTCAAGTCCCGGTGAAAAACCGGAGGACGGTACAAAATCAGCCGTGCGGTTTGACGTAAGCGAAGAGACGGAAGAGACTATTCAAACGCCTCAGGGACTCAGGACTTTTCTTACAAAGAAAACCCCCTGGTACGATCAAAAGGGCAATGCGGCCGGGTCCATAAGCATAGCCAGGGATATTACGGCAAGATTGAAGATGGAGCGGGAGCTTAGAAATATCGCGGGAGAACTGGATCGAAGAAACAAGCAGATAACCAATTACTTTATCAACTTGTCACACGAATTCAAGACGCCGGTATCGGTCATGCTTGTCAGTATCGACATGATCGAAAATTACGTTAAAATGAGCACAAACGGGCAGTATCTCGATAAAATTACCGAAAAGGTAATTGCCGTGAAGCAAAACGCTTACCGCCTTACCAAACTTATAAACAACCTTCTGGACATAGCCAAGCTGAATTCGGGAACCATGGAACCTAATTATGTCAAAAAAGACGTCGTGGCGGTATTAAAAAATCTTGTTAAGTTGTTGATTGATTTCTGCAGCGAAAAATGCGTTTCAATCCGGTTCATCAGCAAAATAAAAACATTCGAGATGCCTGTGGATATTATGATGCTTGACAGGATAATGCTCAATTTGATTTCAAACGCGCTGAAGTACACGGGCAAAGGAGGCCAAATAACGATTAAATTCAAGGTCGTTGACGATAAGGCTCTGATATCCGTCAAAGACAACGGGGAAGGCATACCGGACGATAAAAAAGACGTAATATTCGATCGTTTCGGACAGGCAAATACTATGCTTGGCTGGACCGAGGGCACCGGATTGGGCTTGACGCTTACGAAATCGCTTGTGGAGATGATGAAAGGCAGGATCTGGTTCGAAAGCAAACAGGGAGCCGGGAGCGAATTTTTCGTTGAGCTTCCGGTATTCGATCATATTGAGATGAAGACGCTTGACATAAGCAAAATGATGCTCGATCAAAGAATTTTAATGGAGTTTTCGGATATTGTCTGACGGCGTCCTGTGTTCATGGCTCTTTATGAATCAACTTTTGATATATCTTTCATAGTATTTTTCCACGCCGAATTCTTTAATAAGCCTTTCTATCGTGGAAGGACCGGCGATACCGTCCGGCTCAAGGCCGTACTTTTTCTGAAATTCCATTAAGGCTATTTCCGTGGTTTTGCCGAAATAGCTGTCAGCTTTAACGTCGTAGCCGAGTTTATTGAGCATATACTGGATCCTGTGGACCCTTTTTTCGGGCTTGCAGCCGTATTGCGGCCACTTGAACGTGCGCTCGAACAGCGCGGGCGGAATTTCGCCGTTCCTGTTCCGTCCGCTGTATGGATGCGTGTAAAAGCAGTGTCCGTCTATCTTTTTATAAAATTTGTGACTTCCCCAGTCTTCGCCTTCGGGCCGGTTTGAATGGAAGAAGTAAACGTTCTGCGGTATCACCCATTGTTCCCTTTCCAGTATCTGCCTTGCAGCGGCCTTGCACGAAGATGACGGCTTTATGGAAGACGAATATCCGGTAAACTGGCCGGGTGCGGTTATGACTTCTTTTATCGTCCTTCCGGGGAAACTCCTGCACAGCACCCGGTTCATAACAACGTTGCCCACCGCGATCTTCCCTTTATAGGATTCGCCGCGCGCTTCGCCGTGAATAAGCTGCGCAAGTATATAGACGTCATCATCATCGTATTCATATCGGTTTGTGGAGTAACCGACGTCGTTATAATACAGGTCCGCTTCCACCATATAATAATCAATCCATTCATCCATATCGACTGGTATGGGAGTCGGGGTGGGAACGGGCGTGGGAGTTGCCGGTATTTCGGGCGAAGGCGTAGGAGCCGCGGTTATCTCAACTACCGGGATAGTTTCCGGCAAAGAAGGAGTAGGCTTCGGACTTGACGTTACCTCTTCCTGCATTACCGGTGGCTCATCGCCTTGCGCGGCCAAATCAACAATATCCTCCTGCTGATGCCTAGCCGTTTCCACATTGTCCGATGCTTGTCCGATAGCTTTAATCGCAATAAAAAGCAGTACCGCGGCAAGCAAACCTGCCGCAATAAAAAACATGCGTTTGCTTTTACTTTTCGTTTTCTGAGGTGCGCGGGTTTTTTTCCAAAATAAGCCCGGTATGCCTGCCATCCGCTTGCTCCTAACTTCTAACCTGTAGGTTCATAACTGCGTTCCTTCGGGTTATTATCGAAGTAACATATTCATCATTATAAACAAAAAAAGGTGTTTATACTACACTTTGATGCGAAGGTTAACCGTTTATTAATACATAAATGCCTAAAAGCGGCTGATCTTCACCGTTCATATCCAAAGAGTCCTTGAGCTTTTCATCCGGCCGATTCCGATCCTGCCCGTAATCCCTGCTGTTCCTGTATGTTATTATATATGTATTTCTATAAAATTAAAGCTTTTTTTAGCTTCCGTAGCAGCTTATATTACGGAAGCTTTTTTGTTTATGCAAATCGGCGCAAAATCAAACCGGTTCGGATCCGAGAAATCACCCGGCCGGTCGGAGCAGAAAACAGTTTGTTCCTCAGGCACAGTTATGATATAATGAACCGAATCTTCATCGACGGAGGATCGATTATGGCAAAAGGCAATTTCCCGGGTATGGGAGGCGCCGGCATTCAGCAGATGATGAAGCAGGCGCAAAAAATGCAGCAGGACATTGCTAAGCTCCAGGAAGAACTGGGGCAGCGCGAGCTTACCGCATCTGTAGGCGGCGGTGCAGTGAAGGTTACCGCTTACGGGACCAAAATGCTCAAATCCATCGAGATCGACCCTTCATGCGTGGACGCAGACGATGTGGAAATGCTTCAGGACCTCGTGCTTTCCGCAGTCAATGAGGCGCTTCGCATGGTGGAGGAAATGACCGCTGCCGAAATGAATAAAGTGACGGGCGGAATGCGCCTTGGGTTTTAAAGCATGAATCCGGTAATCGAGCCGATCGCCAGATTATGCGCGCAGCTTTCAAAGCTTCCCGGCATAGGCGCGAAAAGCGCGCAGCGGCTGGCGTTTCACATATTGGATATCCCTGAAAACCAGGCGCGTGAGCTTGCCGAGTCCATAAAAAGAGCGCGTGAGCAGGTTCGCTTTTGCTCCGTCTGCGGAAACTATACGGACGCGGACCCGTGTTCTATCTGCAGAGACAAAACCCGTTCGGACAGCGTATTATGCGTTGTCAAGGACGCGCGCGACGTATTGGCAATGGAAAAGACGCGTGAGTTCAACGGAAGATACCACGTGCTTCAGGGCATACTTTCGCCGATGGACGGAATCGGTCCAGACGATATACGCATAAAAGAACTTTTGGAACGCGTTGAAAAATCAGATGTTAAGGAAGTCATACTCGCTACCAATCCGGATGTCGAGGGAGAAGCGACCGCCGTGTATATATCGCGCCTGTTGAAGCAGTCGGGCGTGCATGTTACAAGGATCGCGCATGGGATACCGGTCGGCGGGAATCTGGAATATATGGATGAGATCACGTTGGCCAAGGCCATGGAAGGCAGAAGGGAAATGTAGATTAACCAATATACGGCAACACTATAAATAATTTATAAATTTAAAATAACCGCAACCGATTGAACGGTATGATCGTTAAGTTTATAATGGTTTAAAGGAAAGAAAGGGGGGGCTTGATGAATATCAAAACAAAGCTGATAGCTTTGCTGCTGTGCTGCTTGTTTTTCAGCGCATGCGCCGCTCCCGTTGTTGCGGAAAAATCTCCCGACCCTAAAGTGATGCAGGAGGCACGCCGGCGCTACAGGGACTCCACTCTTGTGATAAAAGGCGTTTGCACCGGAACTCACATAAATTCCGAAGGGCTTATGTGCTATGACCTTGAAATAACCGAGATCATAGCGGGGGAGGCCGATAAGGGGGACAGAATCCACAGCACGCATCCGATGAGCGAGGGCGGAGAGTACCTTCTTTACCTTTCCGGGGGCGAAGATGTCCTTCACGCCGAAGACGTAACGGGCTACACGCTGCAGGATGATCCTTTGCCTGTAACTGACGGCATGGTCGTTTGGGATGCCTCGAGCGTTAAACTGGAAGATCTCATGGAGGATATCGAGCAAATCAAAAAGATTGTCGCGGCTCCCGCAAACTTTTATTTTCATAATGAGCTTTCAGGACTCGTCGGTGCGGCGGATGAGATATTGATAGGCAGGGTTAAGGAACTGCCCGTTTTGAAAGAGCTTCCGTTCCGCACAAGGAGCGAAGGCGTCAGCACGGAAAGCAATCCCAGGGCGAGCATTGCGGTTATAGAGGCATACGGATCCGTTAAGGGCAAAGCGAACTACGGCGATACTCTAAGCCTTATATATTGCCCCGAATCCGTTGCAAGCATACTGGACGCGGATACTTTGACTGCTTTTGCGCTGCGCTATCCCGTGCCGCGGCTTCGTGAGGATGAGCTGTATTTGTTTTTCCTTAATTACGGGCCGGACGCCAAGCAGCCGTATATGTTTCCCGTAAATATTTACCAGGGCTTTGTTCGTCTTGCCGGCGATACTCTTTATGTGCCGAATTCAAATGCTGCGCTTAAGGATTATCGCTCGCTTACGCCGCTGGTTAAGGATATCAAAGATATACTGAATAAGGGTTAAGGCAGGCAAAGCAGCTAGAGCACAATCACAGCGCAAAGGCTGTATTTTGCACATCACAACTTTTTTTCGAACATAAGAATCTCGGTTTCTACGGACGGGCAAAGTTTGCGGTAAGCGCCTTTCGCGGTGTCGCTGTAGCCCGTAATATAGGCGGTTTTGATATTTTCTTCCTTTAAACGCCTGAAACATTCCGCAATGAGGGCGTTATTGAACCCCCGGCGTCTGAATTCGCTGTGAGTGCATACCCTTTCGATTTCCGCATAGCTGTTGTCGTAATCGACAAACGCGAGGCAGCCCGCAACGTGCCGGCCGTTCTCGCAGACTACGGAAAGATCGAATTTCGGGTTATAGACGGGGCTTTGCCTGTTAAAGGCATATGCTGTCAAATCCCATTTTGTAACGACGTTCACACCCCCGAATCCGTTTCTTTGAAGCAGCTTTTTCCCTTCATAGTCGGGATTTTCCGCTATCGATTCGAATCTGAAACCCGGCTCCAAATAAGGATCGGCGTCATAGGCGGTAAGATCATATCTTGAGCGGACGGCGGAAGGTTCACTGGTTTGATATCCTTTTTCCCTTAAAACCGAGACAAGTTTTGCGTTATTAGCCGCCGCTTCCGTGCAATAAGCATTGCTGCGGCGCCAATCCGATTCGACAAAGTCGACCATTTCACCTATCAAGTGGTCATAATTCTTTTTTGTGATAACCGCAAACCAGTTATCGCCCGATTCCGAAATCACAAAGCCGGCAAGCTCGTCAAACGCATTGACCCAAAGCTGCGCGTTTTGTTCAAAGAAAAAGGGATCATTTTTCCCGGTCTCCGTCCAAAATCCGTAACGCCAGTCGCAGAGCCTCCCGAGCGACCATGAAAAGCCTTCTTTTCTTGCGCCGTAATCCTCGATCAAAAGATCCCACATTTTCTTGAAATCGCCGCTTGATTCGTTATATTTCCTGCTTAAAATCTTCATTCTTACTCCTGCGCCGTTTCAGAAAATACCGGCCATACCCGTAACCTCTGCCGGCATTTTAATTGCTACTTCATATACAGCCCGATGATTTCGAGCTCATTGTTCATACTTATCGTGTAAGTCGCGGTTCCTTTTTCATAATCGCATACCAATACGACAGTCGCAAAATCCTCGCCCGTCTCCTTTTCTTTTGAGCCGGCCGTTACAACCGTTTTGTAATCTTTGAATCCGCCAAGTTTCGCTATCAGCGGGCTCAACGATTTTTCCAATTCACCTGCCGGCAGGAGCTGCCGAAGATCTTCGCGGCATTCTCCCGTGACCGCTTCAAAATCCTTATCGTTAAGGAGCGCCACGATTTCTTTCGCTTTGTCCGTCACTTTTGTTTCGTCAAAGCCTTCAGGAAGTTTACCGACTCCGCAGCCTGATAATAGAAATGCAAGAACGAGCGCACAAGCCGTTATAATCGTTTTCTTCATTCTGTATCCACTTCCGTTCTGTTTTTTAATTTTATTACGAATATGAGCATTATAAGGGCAAATCCGAACAGTACCGCTTCGATCAAAAAAACGGGTGTTCCGTTAGCCTGCATCATCACGGCTGCAAGATTTGTCAGTGTATGCAGAAATATTGCAAGGATAAGATACAGGACGTTTCTTTTATTGATGCTTTGAAGCACCATGACGGACAAAGCGACGTGGAGCACCATGGCGGAAAGCCGCTCCACGCCCGCCGCGACAGTCATCCACGGGTCCGCACTTAAGCCGTACGACATAATAAGCCCGATTAGCGCATTTAGCCCCACTAGCAGGATCGCTTCCGTTCCGCCGTGCCCTATTCCGAATGCGACGGAGTCCATGTAGCGTCTGTTGTTTTTCAAAAAAAGCCTCATAACGATATACCGGCCGACCTCCTCAAACAGGGCTGCTGTCAGCGATAAGAAGAGTCCCGCTAACAAAGGGCTGCTTATCGACATCAGGATATACCACGGCATGGGAGCAATGACTAATTGCAGCAGCGGGATCCTAGTCAGCACCTGGAATACGATGAACGTGAGCGCGCCGAACAGGACCGGCCGAAGGTATCGTTTCTTTTTTAGGGCAAGCCAAACCGCCGCAACGATAGGAAGAACGAATGCTGCGAAGATCGTGAAAAGAGAACTTATCAGATCCATGAGCACACCTCCTGATTTGTCACTTCGATATCAGGATATCAAAACGCGGAATGAGGCTTTCGCAGCCTGTAGAAACATTATAGGTATATATTTACAACAAAGCAACAGTTATTTAGAATAAGATTAACAACGACAATATGCGGAGGCCCGGATCATATGGAAACAAACGGCCGCAAGATCGAGTTCAGATACGCAACAGGTCGGGATCTCGTTGACGAAGCAAAGCTGCTTTTCGTTGAATATGCGCGGTCGCTGGACACGGATCTCTGTTTTCAGGATTTTCAAACAGAGCTTGAGACGCTGCCCGGCAAGTATGCTCCGCCGGGTGGAGCTTTGATACTTGCCTATATCGGCTCTTGCGCTGCGGGCTGCGCTGCTCTTCGAAAGCTTTCGGATGAGGTGTGCGAGATGAAAAGGCTGTTCGTACGCGATGCTTATAAGGGACTGGGCATAGGCAGAGGGCTTGCGGAGAAAATCATTGAAGAGGCAGCGAAGCTTCACTACCGGTTCATCAGGCTTGATACGCTCCCGTCAATGAAAAAAGCGCAGGAACTCTATCGTTCGCTGGGCTTTTATGATATCGGGCCTTATGTGTATAATCCTGTCGAGGGCGCGAGGTATATGGAGCTGAAGCTTTAGCGTTTGGACTCAGTTTGTTTTTTGTTCCGATAATAACTCAGCGGAAAATTCTTATTGTGAGCGGCACTGCCGCGATTTTTGAAGCAATCACTCTTCCTCCATAAACGGAAAAGCTATTCTCGATGAGGGAACAAGGCTTTCTTTGACGGAGCGCGGGCTTGTCCAGCGATAAAGGTTGATTTTGCTGCCTGCTTTGTCGTTTGTGCCCGAAGTTCTGCCGCCGCCGAAAGGCTGCTGTCCGACGACTGCGCCGGTCGGCTTGTCGTTGATGTAGAAATTGCCTGCGCTGTGCACAAGCTTTATTTCCATATATTTTATTGCGTACCTGTCGCTTGCGAATATCGAGCCTGTCAGCGCATAAGGAGTGGCTTTGTCGCATGCTTCAAGCGTTTCGTCCAGCTTGTCGTCGTCATAGACATAGATAGTCAGAACCGGGCCGAAAATCTCCTCAACCATCGTTTTGAACGCGGGAGAATCCGCTTCGATGACGGTCGGTTTGATAAAATATCCTTTGCTGTCATCGCAGTCGCCGCCTGCGAGGATACTCGCGTTCGGCGAGGAGCGCGCATACTCGATGTAGGCTTTTATTCTGTCAAAAGCGCGCTTATCTATAACCGCGCCGCAAAGGTTCGTGAAATCCCTGACATCTCCTGTTTTTATTTTTGAAACCTCATCGAGCAGCCTGACTTTCATTTCTCCCCAAAGACTTTTCGGTATGAATGCGCGTGAAGCAGCGGAGCATTTTTGCCCCTGATATTCGAACGCTCCGAGGATGAGAGCGGCGGTAAGCGGCCCTGTTTCAGCGCTTTTGTGCGCAAAAACAAAATCCTTGCCGCCGGTCTCGCCCACAAGGCGGGGGTAGGATTCATAATTTCCGATATTGGCCGCTATCTGTTTCCATACGTCTTGGAATACTTCGGTCGAGCCCGTGAAGTGGAAGCCGCCGAGTTTTCTGTTGGCAAGCACAAACCTGCTCATATCGCCGCCCCTGCAGGGCACAAAGTTGATGACTCCCGCGGGCAAGCCGGCTTCGATAAACGCACGCATTACGTAATAATTGGAGAGTACGCTGCTCGACGCCGGTTTCCAAAGTACGGTATTCCCGAACAGAGCGGGAGCGGACGGAAGGTTTCCGCCAATGGCGGTGAAGTTGAACGGGGTCACAGCCGCAACGAACCCGTCCAGCGGGCGGTATTCCATCCTGTTTATTACGCCGGGAGGGGATATCGGCTGATCCTTGAATATATCACCGGCAAAGCAGGCGTTGAATCGCAGAAAGTCCGAAAGCTCGCAAACGCAGTCTATTTGCGCCTGATGTACGGTTTTACTCTGATTGAGCATAGTTGCGGCTATCATCTTGGACCGGTAGGGTCCCGATATCAGATCGGCAGCTTTTTTAAATATGCTTGCTCTGTGCACAAAGGGGAGGGACATCCATTTTTCTTTTGCTTTAAGCGCCGCATCTATGGCCGCTTCCAGTTCGTTTTGACGGGCTATATGATAGCGTGCCAGTATGTGGCCGTGATCATGGGGCATGATGCAATTACCGAGGTTATCCGTTTTAACTTCCCTTCCGCCTATGATAAGCGGTATTTCAACAATCTCGCCTGATTGCTTTTCAAGCTCCCGCTTTAAATCCGCTCTTTCCGTAGAGCCGGGAGCATAATCGAGTATCCTTTCATTTGCGGGTATTGACGGTTCAAAATTCGTATTCATACATCCTCACACCTTTCAAGATTGCTGAAAAAAACGGGTTTTGTTATTCTGAACGAAAAATTTCAAAATTGTCCTGACATCGGAGATTCTTCAGTCGCTTTGCTCCTTCAGAATAACAGTTTAAAGCACTTATTCAGTAATTTCACACCTTTCTGCTTCTACATAAAGTGTGCGGCAAATCCGGTTTTATCATTCAATGCCTTCAAATAGTCCGAAAATTTCACGGAGTTATTGTATATTTAATGAAATAATGGTAGGATATAGTCGTATAGACTCACATTTTACGCGCATAATTCTGTCGGATCCGTATTTCGCTTTTTCAGAATTTTAACAGGAGGAAAAACACAGTGAGAGTAAACCGTACTTTCTCCAAGGTCATGGTAATTCTTGTCGTCGCCGCAATGCTTCCGGCTCTTTTTGCGGGCGAAGCTTTAGCTGCCGAAAGTTCCAACGGGTGTTTTATCGTTGAATTATGGGACGGCAGCGGTTACAAACAGGTTGCCGATATATCCTTCGGTCAATTCCAAAAGGAATCCGGAGTATTCATCGGAATCGCAGAGAATCCTAAGATCCGTATCCGCAAAGAAGCGGAGGGGCTTGCGTTTCTTGACAGCGTACTGCTTGACGGAGCAGCCGCGAGCGGCAGCGATAAGCTCAAAAAGACCGATTTTGACGTGTTGGAAATAACGAACGAAGGAGTCGAGCTCCTGTTTGCCGGCAGTTTTGGCGGCAATTTAAGCCTTACCGGAAGGATTGAGCCCAAGGACGTGGGCGGTTACCCGTTCATGCTGCCGACCGTCAATTTATTTATCGAAGACCCCGCGGAGCTAAAAGAGTTTTTCACCTATGAGATCGGCAGCAATATCGGTTCCGTAACTGCGGACGGTCAGTACGAAGACTTGGGCGAGCCGTTTGAGACAGAGTATTTGAAGCCGGACACCGGTCATCCCGATGGTTACGCCTATATCTACGTCTTCAACGATAACGAATACCTTTACGCTGCCGCCGATTTTACGAGCGACAACACGTATGACTACGGGGACGACTTCTTTAAGGTGTTCGTAAAGCAAGGGGATGCCGTGAAGGAATTCAAGCAGACCTCAAGCGGTCACGAATACGGGGCCGGCGCAATGCAATATACGGATAAAGTCGAATACGAGCATATGTATTATGAAGTCAGGATCCCTCTCGACAGTCTCGGCGGTCGGGACGAACTGCAGCTTGCTTTTTCGCTTTACGGCACCTCAGCGACCAACCCACCCGAAGACGAGCCGGAAATCAAGACTTATTCTGTATTTTATCATCCAAACGGCGGGAGCGGAACGGTCCCTTTGGATATGAACAAGTACTACCCGGGCGATAAAGTTACTCTGCTGCCCGGCGACGGGCTTGTTAAACCGGGCTATACGTTTGCCGGCTGGGCCCTTCAAGACGATACGGGCGTATCTTCACCCTATACCATGGGCAGCAGAGACGTTACGTTTTTTGCCGTATGGAGCGCAGTGCCGAAAATTCCGAAGACCGATGATGAAGCGGAGGCGGCCGGGTTTGTTATGCTTATTTTGGGCATAGCGCTTTTAGCGGGCTTATGGATCAGAAAACATAAATTCTCCTGATCGATATTTAAAAAAGCATAGATATCCGAAAAAGAAAGCCCCGCTTATCTGAGAACGCGGGGCTTTTTATGCAGAATATGTATTAGCAGTTTATGTAATCGAGACGCTGCTGACGATTTTTTCATATATGCCGGTCACGAGGCTGTCGTTCACGGTATCGCGCTCTCCCGTATCGGTGAATCCGTTCTTGATAAAAAACGCTTTGATGATTTGCTGGTCTTCAGGTACGTCGGTCGTAAACTTGTGCGCATCGGCAAAGAGAAGCTCACATTTGCGAACAGCTTCCGTCCCGATCCCCTTTCTTTGGTACGAGGGCGAAACAAAAATGCGGGCAAGGTAGTATTCACCCGCCGCGTTGTTGTAGTATGCGATAGCGCCGCAAATAGTATTGTCGGCAACTATTTTGCGATAGGTAAGTCCCGGGGTTTCAAGCCAGTCCATGATCTCGAAAAAGCCCTTAAGATACGGATTGTCCTTATCGTGATAAATATCATATAAGCGTTTGAAAGCGCTTTTTTGAATTTGCACGATTTCGGGTATTTCCGACTGCTTCACAGGTTCCAACGAAATATTCAAATTTCTGCACCCCGTAATTTATTGAAATCCGGACAGGGAAGCCGGTACATGAAACTCGAACGGCGACGGTCTGAATGGTTCATATTGTCATAAGTATAAGATATTTGTACTTTTCTGTAAAGACATAGTTTTAAGGCGCAGCTTAACTGTTCTTCAGGAAAAGGCGAAAAATTGTTGGAATCACAAGCTTGTGATAAAATACCTATATATAAAATACTGTTTTGTTTCTTTCACGGACAAATTCGGCATGAGATGGGAGTTTATGACGGAGGATTGAATCCTGCGTACGGTTTAATCAGCTTACAGATATATTCCAAAGATTTATCGAATCGGGGTCCGCTTAAAAGACGTGCTGAACAAGCAGCATATATACGGCGGTCCCTCCGGCGATGCTCAGCAGTGCGTTGCGCTTTAAAATATGCAGGATTACGACCGCGGAGACAGAAATAAGCTCCGGAATGCCGTAAGGCGGATTTACTGCCGATATGTCCTTGAGGCAATACACTACCAGCAGCCCCATCATTGCGGCAGGCAGAGTTTTCCCGAGGCAGCTTATGATTTCGGGCGTTTTTTTTGTTTTGGGGAACAGCAAAAACGGAAGGAAACGCGTTATCATAGTTCCGAACGCTACGGCAAGTATGATTATCAGCGTTTGGGTATCCGTTAAGGGCATAGTTTTTTCTTTCCTCCTATTAAGACGGCAAGAATTATGACCATTGCGGGAATGACCGGATTATTCCGGCCGAACAGCAAAATGCCGGCGGCGGCGCTCGCGATACCGATCAGCGCGGGCAGCCGGTTTTCCTGGCTTTTCAGCTGTTCCAGGAGAAGGACGACAAAAAGCGCGGTCAGCGCAAAGTCAAGTCCTTCCGTATTGAACGCGATAAGGCCTCCGAGCATTCCGCCCAAAAAAGTTCCAGCTACCCAGTACAGATAATTCAGCGCTGAAACAAAAAAATAAAAATATTCGGGATTGCAATCGGGTGGTTCGACGCCGCACACTATCGAAAAGGTTTCATCGCAGAGAGTATAGATCAAAAACGCTTTCATCCTCCCGAGATCCTTATACTTCTCCAGCACGGATACCCCGTAAAACAAATGCCTGGCGTTTACCATGACGCTGAGAAGAAAAGCTTGAACAGGGTCGAATGCGACCGTCAGCAGAGTGACCGCGACGAACTGCATGCTGCCGCAAAACGCGACCGCGCTGAACAGAACCGACCATAAGACGCCGTAACCTTTCGTCCTCATCAGTATTCCGTAAGCGGTCCCGAGCGCAGAAAAGCCGGTCAGCACGGGGATCGTATTCACAAACGCCGCTTTAAGGGCTTTATTCAATTCTTTTTTGCCCGGCGCCATCAACAAACCCCGGAGCCCGGTCTGTAAACCATCGGTATGAATCTTATTCCGTTAACGATCTGTTCGCTTCCGGCGTCAACAAACCCGAGCCTGTGATACGCTTCTTTTGCGTAAGGGGATGAATTTACGGTGATTTTTTCGGCGTTGTTTTCACGGCAGATTTTTTTGGCGGTTTCAAATAATTTTTTCGCGATACCCCGATTTTGATATTCTTTTTTCACGAACAGAAGGCATAAATGACAATTATCCCTGATCGCGATTACGCCGACCGGCCCGCCTCCTTCGATGCATCCGTAAAACTCCAATTCACCGCTGTCAAATTTTTTCATCATCGATTCGCGGTCAATGAAAGCTTTGAATTCGTTAACGCCCTGCAAAGAATAATCCGGAGCTACGAATTCCGAAAAAACCGACCATACCAAATCAAGAGCGCCGCTCAGCTGACTTTTCTTAAGCTTCGTTATTTCCATATTAAATCCCTCCCATCCGACGCATCCATTATAGCGGACAGCGGACGGGAGCGGCAATAGTATTGTTAAGCCGCCGGATTCGTCATTGATGACTGTGTTAAAAAATGCGGCACAGAGGCCGCATTTTAATACCTTAAAAACAAGCAGATCCGGCGCCGACTTGCGCGGTGATTTACGAAAAGCGGAGGCGATCCGCTTTTTCGATACGCTTATTCAAGTATCGTCCCGTCCGTCGATAATGTCACCGTTTGCCACGGGATCATTTTCCCGCAGTTTTTTAAAGCCTCGACGGCAGCGTTTGCAAGCCCGCCGCAGCAGGGGACTTCCATGCGAACGACCGTAACGCTTTTGACGTTGTTGCCTGCGAGTATCGCCGTCAGCTTTTCCGCATAGCTTCCCGAGTCCAGTTTCGGACAGCCGATAAGGACGATCCGGCCTTTTATGAAACGCTCATGAAAATCGCCGTATGCATATGCGGTGCAGTCCGCCGCTATAAGTAAATCGGAATCAGCGAAATAAGGGGCGTTAACGGGGACAAGCTTCAGCTGTACCGGCCATTGGCTAAGCCGGCTCGACGCCTCGTTATTATCGGCCGGTTTGCTTTGACATTCGCGGCGATGGATTGTTCTTGTTGCCGAACCCGGGCATCCGCACGCGGCATCGGGACGCTTTTTCTTCATTTGCCTTGCCTTTACTGCCGCTTCATCGTAAGCTGCGGCTTCGCGCTCTTCAAAGGATATTGCTCCCTCGGGGCATACCGGCAGGCAATTCCCCAGCCCGTCGCAGTAATCATCACTGACAAGCCTGGCTTTTCCGTCAATTACGGATATTGCGTCCTCATGGCAGGCTTTTGCGCAAAGCCCGCAGCCGTTGCATTTATCTTCGTCGATTTTTATTATCCTTCGTATCATATATACTCCTTTCGGTTTGTTAACAGGTTGGCCGGAAGCGTCGGGCGGAATGCCGGAAATTTGGAAAGTTTGGAAACATCTCCGTTTCTTCTTAGAAACTGCGCGAGCAGGGATCTTTGCATTTACCTTTGCTGCCGGCTTTACAGCACAGAGTGAATTATACTATAATCCGCATGAGAAATCTGTTGCGGCTGCAACAAAGGATAAGCATTATGTTGGAAATTTTAAGCAAAGCGGAGCTTTTTTCAGGCATTGAAAAGGATGATATTTCCTCTCTTTTGGATTGCCTGTCAGCGCAAGTGCGGTCATACGAGAAGGGGGAGTTCATATTTTTGGCGGGGAAGTCCCGTCCCCTCATAGGCATCGTCATTTCGGGCAGAGCTGAGATCATCAAAGAGAATGCCTGCGGCGGCAAGACCGTCATAGGTGAAATACGGCCCCCGGATATGTTCGGGGAAACGTTTGCCTTAACGGAAAAGGATACCGTCGGCGTTTCGGCGCTTGCAAAAGGCATAACGACTGTCCTTTTTTTCGATGTAAAGAGGATCGTCCGAACATGCTGCAGCGCGTGCGCTCATCACAGTCAGCTTATATTAAACCTTTTGAATATCGTTGCCAGGAAAAATACAGAGCTGAACAGGAAACTATACTACATTTCCCACAGGACGATAAGGGGAAGGCTGCTGGCATACTTTGAGGATATGGCCGAGAATTCGGGTTCGCCCGAGTTCACCATACCGTTCAGCAAGAGCTGTCTTGCGGATTATCTATGCATGGACAGAAGCGCCATGGCAAGAGAGCTTCGCGAAATGAAAAAAGACGGGCTTGTGGATTTTCATAAAAACACTTTCAGGCTATTATATCGGATTCGGCAATAAATAAACCGAGGCGGGTTTGCGGCATAAAGGCGGCTTTTCCCAAAACCGCGATGCATATAAATATTATCGCAAAACAGGCGGTTTTATCTATTGTCCAATTGCAAGAAATAATCTATAATGTATATATCTGGATAGCGAATTTGTCGAACATACGGAGAAGGGGGGGGGCAATGCTGAAAAAATATCTTTCAATCATATCGGCACTCATATTGGTCCTGGCTGTTACCGCTTGCGGAGCCGCCGGAACAAACAAAAAGCTTCTGATAGGAACCTGGCAGGCAAAAACGGAGGGAGAGGAAAGCGAAACCTTCGGATATGCTTTTACGTTCGGGAAGGATGGCAAGTTATCCTATGACTTGAGCGGGCTGAAAGAGCTCGGAATTGAGGGAGAGGAGTTTGAAGAGGGCGTTGAGGCTCTCGGTCAAATGATGTCTCTCAATTATGAGGTCGTAGATAACGATACCATCGCGTTATATGTAGTAATGTTCGGCATGAAGGGCGATGCCGATGAGATCGCTTACGAGTTGATCGACGAAAACACGCTGGTGCTCGACGGCGTAACGTACATCAGGGTTAAATAACCGAAATAAAATAAAAAATCAGGGGGTATTCTTCTTATGGTAGTTCAGCCGCACAAATCTTCACTCGGAAACTTGGATGCGAACGTCATGGCGCTGCTAGCGTATCTTGCAAGCGCGGTTCTCGGATGGATACCGGTCATCAGCTATGTTGCCTGGGCCGCTCCGCTTGTGATTTTCTTTATCGAGAAGCAAAGCTCATTCGTGAAGTTCCATTCGATGCAGGCGTTTCTGTTGGGTCTTGTCGGAATGATTTTTGGTCTTATCGTTTCCTTAATCGTCACATCGATTATTGCCGCCAATCCTTTTGCCTTGGGCAGCTACGCCCTTGCTGGGACTCTCAGCACCATCATAGGTCTTGTGTTCTTGGTATTTGCTATAATCGCGATGGTCAAAGCGTATAAGTACGAAGAATACAAGCTTCCGCTTATCGGCGGCCTCGCGGCTTCACTGACGGAAAAATTCGGAAAATAAAAATATTTAAAAAGAGGAGCCTTCGGGCTCTTTTTTTTAGAAAGGAGGAAACGGCAATCCCGCGATTGCGTTCATCTTGTTCTTTTCGGGCGCATGCAGGTTTACATGCGCCCGAAAAATTCGGATCGGCCTGTTTCTTGAAATCTTTAAACGGGTTTTCGCGGAAAGCGGCGGTTAACGGGACTGACTGAAAAGAGCCCGGTCATCCGGCCTCTTAAAATCATATAATCTCTCTGCGGCTTTATCTAAACGACGGCGATAAGCTTTTCCCTTTCCGGCTTTCCAACCGTCCAGCCGCTTAAAGCTGCTGCTTTTTTTCAAGGCGGGCCTTCATCGTTTTTTCAACGGCGTCGATAATGTTTTTATAACCGGTGCAGCGGCACAGGTTGCCGGAGAGCAGTTTTCGTATCTCGTCCCTTGTGTATTCCCTCCCGCTTTCTAAAATGGGCAGGGAGCTCATTATGAATCCCGGCGTACAGAAACCGCATTGTATTGCTCCTTCGTCCACAAACGCCTGCTGTATGTCGGAAAGCTCTCCGTTTTCTCCCGTCAGGCCTTCAATTGTCCTTATGGATTTGCCGTCCGCCCATATGGCGAGGTAAATGCAGGAGTTATAGGTTTCGTCGTTTATAATAACGGTGCATGCCCCGCATTCGCCTACCTCACAGCTCTTCTTTGTTCCGGTATGCTTATGTTCGCCGCCTCTTAAAAGGTCCGCGAGCGACCACCTCGGGTCTATAGCGCTCGTTACTTTCTTTCCGTTAAGCGTGAAACGGATCAATACTTTTTCCATCAATACGCACCTCCCGCCAATTCGATGCTCTTTTTAAGCGCGCGCTTTGTAAGTTCCTCCACCAACTGAAGGCGGAATTCCCTGGAAGCTCTCCAGCTTGTGCGCGGATTTACATCCTCAAGCGCTGCCTTTCCTATGCTTTCAATAAGCTCCGCGTTTATCTTTTTGCCTCTGCCGGCGCTTTCCGCGGAAGGGGAGCGCATGGGAACGGGGCCGGCTACGCCGAATGCGATCCTGATGTCCTCAAACGCTTTTTTGTCCTCGGTCAGCTTGACGTTCACAGAGCAGCCGAGCGTCGCGATGTCCATTGCTTTTCGCATCGAGTATTTTATATAGCTCCCGAAATAACCTTCATAGCTCGCTTTCCTGACATAGATCGCAGTCAAAATTTCCGCCGGTTTCAGGTCGACTTGACCTGGGCCTTTATAAAAATCCTTAATGGGTATCAGCCTTGTGCCTTCGCTTCCGGTGATTTCGACTTCGGCGTCAAATGCAAAAAGCGTCGAGGCCGAGTCGGCCGACGTTACGCCGTTGCATATATTGCCGCCGATTGTGCCTATGTTTCTGATTTGCGGCCCGCCCACCTGGTCGACGGCTTCACCGAGCACACCGACGTATCGTTTAATGACGGGGTCATTTGTGATATGTGAGAAGCTCGTAAGCGGCTTGATTTTGATATCTCCCTGCATGGTCAGCTCGACTCCCCGAAGCTCGTCGAGCTTGAATATGCTCACAAGCTCGCACCCGGCAAGCTTTCCTTCTCTAATTTTAATCAATACGTCGCTGCCGCCCGCTATGATTTTGGCGTTCGGATGAGCCTCTAAATGGGAAACCGCGTCCTTCACGCTTTTTGCTTCATATATATCCTTGATGTCAAACATATTATCACCTTCCTCCCTGTCTATATAAGGCCCGCTTCTTTGAACTTGGCGAAACATTTGTGCGGATTCAAAGGCGCTTCGTTGATAGCGACTCCCGTAGCGTTAAGCACCGCGTTTCGAATCGCCGGCGCGGGCGGGACCGTGGGAGGTTCGCCCAAGGCTTTTGTTCCGTAAGCGCTCGTAGGCTCATAAAACTCAACAAAATCCGTCTGTATGTCCGGATGGTCAAGCGCCGTCAAAAGCTTGTAATCCAAGAAGTTGTTGTTGAGCGGTCTGCCTGTCTTCGGGTCGAAAATAAGCTGTTCCGAAAGTCCGAATCCGAGCGACATGCTGACGCCTCCGTGAACCTGGGCTTCCGCAAGCTTGGGATTTATAAGCATTCCGCAGTCATGGACGTTTATGATATCGAGCACGGAAACCTTACCCAATGGAATGTCGACTTCCACTTCCGCAAAGCAGCATCCCATTGACAGGGCGTTCGTCTTGCATTGATAAGTGGACTCAGCGGTGATATGCTCAGCGGCTTGCATGCTGTAGAGCGCTTCTGTAGCAAGCTCGCCGACCGACATCAGAACTTTTCCCGAGTATTTGTTTATGATGTTTCCGTCCTCAATGTCAAGATCTGCGGAGGCGATCCTGTTTATGCTGCGCGCGTAAGAAAGTATCTTTTCCTTAAGTATTTCCGCGGTCTTTTTTATGACCATACCGCCGATATAGGTTTGGCGCGAAGCATATGCGCCCGTGCCGAAGGGGGTAATATCGGTATCCTGCGTAGAGACTATATGGACGTTCTCGAACGGGATTCCGAGCGTGTGAGCTGCCATCTGCGAAAATACAGTATCCGCGCCCTGTCCTATTTCGGTTTCCGGCATTTGCATCTGAATCGAGCCGTCCTGGTTGAGCACCATGCGGCATGTGCTCGCTTCCAGCGAAGTCGGCCACACGGCCGTATTATACCAGAATATGGACATGCCGACGCCTTTGCGCACGGGCCCTGTCTGGTTCGCGTATGCCTTGACCTTCTCGTCCCATTTGAAATACTCCTTGCCTTTCGCTATGACCGCGTTAAGGCTGTCATAATAATTCTCGTTTTGGGAGAACGGATCATAAAAGCCCTTTTTCATCATGTTGATGCGGCGGAATTCAATCGGGTCCATGTTGAGCGCGCGCGCAATATCATCGCTGTGGCTTTCCATCGCGAATGTGATCTGGGGGATGCCGTAAGCGCGCATAGCTCCCGCTGCGGGCGTATTTGTGAATACGCTGTACAGGTCGGCTTTAACGGCGCCTTCGGCGCTGTAGAGCTGTTTGAATGCGGCTCCGCCCTTTGCGGCTATCGCATGACCGTGGGAAGTATAGGCGCCCTGGTTGGCATAAGACTTTAAATATCTCGCGACGAAGCGGCCGTCTTTGCGGACATAGGATGTAATGTGGAATTTGATGGAGTGGCGTACGCGCGTGCTTACGAACGTCTCTTCCCGGGAAATTTCCAGCTTGACGCATCTGCCGCCGACCTGAGTCGTTAAGTACGCGTTAAGAGGCTCGTAAAGGGCGTCCTGTTTATTGCCGAACCCGCCTCCGATGTAAGGCTTTATGATGCGTACCTTGCCCCAGGGCAGGCCGAGCGCCTGCGCCGTGATACGGCGAACTATATGCGGGATCTGCGTGGATGCGACAACCGTTATACGGCCCTTTTCCATATACGCGTAAGATATCACGGGTTCGATATGGCAGTGCTGAACGATCGGCGTTTCGTACCAGCCTTCAAATTTCAGCAGGCCCTCTTCCTTGATTGCTTCTTCGAAATCGCCTTCTTCATATCCGGAATGAGCCAGTATGTTGTTAGGAAACTCTTCATGCAATAGGGGCGCGTCCGGCTCCATGGCTCTGAAAACATCCAATATGGGCTCATATTCTTCATATTCGACTTTTATTTTTCTAAGGGCTTGCGCGGCCGCCACCTCGTCCTCGGCTATGACCGCCGCTATGTCGTCACCGTAAAGGCGCACGCGCGTGTTCAAAAGCTTGCGGTCCGCAACGTCCTGATGTTTCGGGTCCGTGGACCACGGATGTCCCGCCGTCGGGAACCGGATATCTGGAACGTCAAAGCAGGTAACTATTTTAACGACGCCCGGTATTTTTACGGCTTCCGATATATCCATACTCAAAACTTTGCCGTTTGCGATAGTCGAATGGAGCACCTTTGCGATGAGAGGATTATAATCCAGAAAATCATCAGTGTAGCGGGCTCTGCCCGTTACTTTTTCATAAGCGTCCACTCTTTTGACACTTTTGCCAACACTCATAGTTTACTCCTCCTCAGATATTTGATGTCGTAAAAAAACATTGCTGATTTTCATAAGCTTTACAAGCCGGATAAAAAGCGTTTTCGGCCGCGAAACCTTTCAATATATAAAGCGCGATTGAACAACGTCAAACAATCCTTTATCCGTCAGACGAACTTCGGGTATGACCGGAAGCGCCAAAAAAGATAAAGTGATCAGCGGATCTATCCTTCGGTCGACGCCGAGCGAATACGCGGCATCCAGCAGCGCGCGCTGCTTTAACAGCACGGTTTCCGGCGGCGCATCCGTCATGAGGCCTGCAATGGGCAGCGGCAGGCGG
>MWCU01000071.1 GCA_002070205.1 Firmicutes bacterium ADurb.Bin182
CTATGGCTGTGAGTTGATCACCCCACTCGTTGCCGTATGTGTATGTTTCCGTATCGGTCGGCGTACCGAGAGTACCCGTCGTGTACGCGTACTCAGTGACGGAAAGGATGTTGCCGCCATCGGGGAAGCATGTTATTTTGCTCGTATTTCTACTGTCTTGGTAGCTTTATCCTCTCAAAAACGGCTGTCTCACTCATTTAGATTTACGCGGATTTTTTAAATACTCAAGCGATATCGCTGTATTTTGTGCTACAAGATTCTGAAAATACTCAACATCCGGTATAGAAAGTCTATGCAATTCATCTTTAAGTCTTTGAAGTTCGGGGGTAGAATTTTCAACATAAAAATTGAACTCTTTAATATCCCCCTTTTTTTCATATTCAGCAACATTAATTCGAAAAGATTCCTCATTTTGTTTGACTATTGCCAGCATATGCTGAAATGCTTTCTCGTAATCTCCTGCTTGAATACACATAATAACAAATCTATAATTATTCATGATAACGCCACCGGGAATACTTGTGTAAATCTTTTTTTCATAGTTGATCAGTTCGGCATAAGCAGTTTTTGAGTCCACTCCGCGCTCAAATATAGGCATAACATACTGCCTGAACAGAGACTATATTTCAGTAAGCGCGTTTTCTTCTATTCCATTCCAACACTCCCACCATCCTCTTTTAACCAAGCTTGAGATGTCATAACCCTCACAATACAAATCTTTAATCGGAAGAGATAACGGCAAAATAGAAAAATCCAATGTAAAATCAGTATCTGTTTTGCGTAACATCAAGGTTAAAACCACATCATTGATTACGCGGTAAAACATCTTTTTAAAAAGCAAGAAACCATGAGGGCTGAGTTCCTCGCGAAACAATTCTCTATATTGATTCGATAAACTATTTGATTTCATTTAAACCTCCTAGTATTCTGCAAACCGAAGGGTCAGTTCTTGCGGTTTTGCTCTTAATATTACTGATTTGTATATATCTGTAAATCGCTCAATCTGACCGATAGTAAGGCCCATTTTTTATTTCGCTATGCTCTTATTCCATTTAAATAATCAAAGCTTTTAATGTTCAAAAATGCGAGAGCTATCGCTCAATTTGCTCTTTACCTCTTATTCATTGCTCCTTTTCCAAGGAAGTAATAGTGCCATCTTTTATGTGATATTGAATATCGCGGTTATTACAAAAGGCGATGACTTTGTCTGCCTGATCGTTATAAAAAGCACAGTGCAATTTATATGCACTGATTTCTTTATTATAGTTCGTTCGCCCAAAGATAATTTTATCTGTAAACTGAACTGCATACAGGATTACATCCAAATCCTGTTCAATCAAGTTTGGTGTAGGATATGGTTCGATACTAACCCATGTTTTACAACCTTTTTCATGTAAAACTTTTAATGCGGCCAGACGATTCTCATATGGTGCCGCTCCGGGTTCTAACCTTTCCCTATATTCCTCATTAAGTGAGATAAGCGTAATCCCGTATTCGTTATCAGCAGAATACATAACTAGCTCGGGTGGCAATAACCCCTTTGTGAGTACCGTACATTTAATGCCTGCATCATTCAGCTTGTTAATAGCCGCAAGGCTCATCTTCTTTATTTCTTCAAATCCATACATGAACGGATCAGTGGAAAAACAAAGCTGCACGGATTTGATTTTTGTTTTGAGGCGCGGAATTTCTTTGTCCAGTAACTCAAGTGTATTGCTGACCAAATATGGTTCCAGCCATTTCTCGTATGATTCTACCTGCCCATAACGTTTCTTCTGCAAAAACGCATAGCAGGGGTATTTGCAGCCATGCGCGCATCCGAGAACGTGGTTCATAGTATAGTCGCCGTATTCCACGCCGGTTTTATAGAGCATTGTTTTGCGGGTAATCGTTTTCATATGATGGCCTCTGCAAAGACGATAACATCGTCTCCGGATAAGCCACGAGCCGTTTTACTCGTAACCGGAAAGGTTTGGATTTTTCCTTCAGCCTTGAGACTTTGAAGTGCTTTTCGGATATCTTTTTCAGGGTACATGGTATCTTCGATTATCAGTTCGTTTACCCCGGCAAATGTGAGATTTTGACCCGAGAACCTTTTCATGAGATAATCCTTGGCGTCATCTATTTTAAATTCGTCCAGATCAAATAGAGTAATCCTATCGCTCCGATTCCCAAGGTACTCTACCTTACCATTATTCAGTGATGCGAAGCACGACTTCATGATCGAACAGCCATCATAATGGTCTATAACATGAAAAAGGTAATAGTATGTACGGTCTTTATCGTAAAACGATACCTTGTATGGAAATACGTATTTTCCCAAAAGTTTCAGCTGCCCCCTGAATATCTCGATTATCTTTTGTTCCCGTTCACTGCCATCGAGGGATATGGCCTCTCTCCAATCTCGACAACCGAACAAAGTATCAAAGTTGCCAGCCAGTTCAGGCAACCCTAAAAATCGATTAACGTAATCGAACATAAAGTTAATCAGCAGTTCGTTCCGTTGATTGCACCGAATCTTCCTCAGGACAGAATAATTTAAACGAAAACCAAACGGGTCTATGAAAAACAGTGAAGGAACTTCTTGGTAAAGCTTTTTATCTAACATTACGGCATCTTCAAACGCCATTTCTACGACTTGGGGCCAGCAGACCGGATTGCAATGCTCAATAACCTTCGTAAGGTTCTCACAGTTGTCATGATCGATTTCAGCGACGAATATTCTGACATTCCTGATATTACGCCCTTGAGATTCATATAACTCCTGCGCAGTTCTTGCAACCAGTATTGATGATCCCCAGCAAGGCTTATCTGCATCGAGATAGGCGCCGCAACCGCCATGACAATCGAAGAAATTAATGACACTGTATTTACCGAGCTTTGTAGCCCAGACTTTAAAATACTCGACAAGCACCTTGTGCTTCATCTTGGTTTGTTCTTCGTACGGCCAGAAGAAAAAGTCATAACCTGGAATACGTAATTCCTGAGGTTTTGCCAATCCAGATCACCTGCTTTCAGGAAAACATTAAGACTTTACTTGCTTCCCGGTGAAACCCAAATTCTCTTTGATATTAGAGAATCGTATATATTATTGCAAATATAGATGAATAGTGCAAGAATTACCAATGAATATACAATAATTTTTGTTAATATTATTAATTTGCTTGTACCTGTTAATCACTCAATGTGTCCGGTTGGCAAGGCCTATTTTTAATTTCTGCAATGCTCTTATTTTTTTTGAATGATCAAAAGCCTTTAATGTTCAAAACTGCGCAGACCGCCCCCTTGGTTTAATTTTACAGAACAATACACGAGATGATATAATTACCGCAATGATTCCGGTATTTATAGATGATGCTTCAAGAGGTAGATATGCTATTCTCTGACCGTAATAATAGAAAATCGGAATCTGAACACGATTGTTCAGATTCCGGCCTTCGTTCATCCATCAAATAATGGTAGATTATTTTGCGTTACCAATGACGCCTTTAACAAACCAGTCAACTGCGCTCATCACATCGTCACCGAGAACCTCACCCTCAGCAACTCTGACAGTGCCTTCCTGATCCGTGATAGGTCCCGCGAACACGGTGATGTTACCGGCATTCAATTCATCAGTCGCTGTATTGACCGCATCGACAACTTCCTGCGGAACTTTGGTACCGAAGGGAGCGATGGACATCGCACCATCCGCGAGATTCCAGCGCTTATATGCGGGCTGCCAAGTTCCTTCAATCACGGACGAAATAAGCTCAGTCAGCTTTTCGCCATACGTAAAACCGGTGCCGGTTATCCAATATTCGGGAGCGAACTTCTGAGCTTCCAGAGACTGATAGCCGATGGAATAAACACCGCGAGATTCTGCTGTCGAAATGACGGTTGCCGGTGAATCCACGTGCATGGTGATAACATCCGCGCCTTCGTTGATCAGGGAGTTCGTCGTATCAGCCTCCTTGGCACGGTCGCCCCAGTTGAACGTGTATGCCACAATGGTTTGAACATCCGGATTCACAGATTGTGCACCAAGCTCAAATGCATTAATAAACGTAGCGGTCCATCCCATCGGGAAAGCGCCGACAAAGCCGAGCTTGTTCGTTTTGGTCATCATACCGGCCGCGATTCCCATCAAATACCAGGTATCAGGAGGCGTACCAAAGAAGTTGCCGAAATTTGCGCTCACTTCCCAACCGCCCACATGCTCAAAAATGACGTCCGGATACTTGTTCGCCATTTCCAATGCCGGATATTGATGGTTGAAGGCGGAGGCGATGATCATTTCTGCGCCTTGTTGGATCATGTTTTCCATGGTCGAGGTTGCCCCTGCCTCATCGGGGACATTCTCTGCTTCGATCAATTTGATCCCTGGAATGTTGCTTGCACCTCCAGCATGGAATCATGCAATGACTGATTGTAGCCTGAATCTGTCATCGGGCCACCATATAAGACGCCGATCGTCAGTGCAGGCTCGGTGTCAGTGTTCTCTGCTTTGGGAGTGTTCTCTGCTGCAGGAGTATTCTCTGCAACAGGTTCCTTGTCGATGTCCTGCGGATCTTCAACCGTTGGTGCGGGAGAACCGCAGCCGGAGAGCAGCATCACTGCACACAAAAGGATAGATAGGACGCTGAGAAACCATTTTTTGTTCATACTGATTTTCCTCCTTTTTGTTCTTTTTTTGTTATCATTCACGGCCACTATAAACCCGCCCGAGGCTAGCGGGGGTGGATTGCTTGCGTGTTCCTCCCCATGCGATCAATACAAGAAGTGTGATAATATAGGGGATCGTATCCAACAGTAGCGGGGAGATTTGCACTCCGCTGGATTGCAGCAGAAGCTGAAAAGCAACTGCACCGCTGAATATCAGCGAGCCGGCAATAGCCTTCAGCGGATGCCACCTTGAGAATATAACCAATGCTATTGCAATGAAGCCCCTGCCGGCCGTCATATACTCCGCCCATGTCATCGTATAAGCGATCGACAGATGCGCTGCTCCGATCCCAGCCAGTAATCCGCTGACAAAAAGCGCCTGATAACGGATCAGTTTGGGATTGCGGCCGGAAGCAAAAGCCGTATCTGCATTTTCACCCGTTGCCCGAAGACCAAGCCCCCAACGTGTGCGAAAGAGCAGCCACCATATAAAAATGGCGGTAGGAATGCTCAGATAAATCAGCATATCAAAACTGAACAGAGAGCTATACAGTTTGGGCAGGTGTGAAAGTCCCGGCACAGTGAATCTGGGAAGTCCCTCGATTTTTGCACCGACGAAAGACTTACCGATCATTGCACTAAGGCCAAAGCCGAAGAACATTAATGCCAAACCGCTGGCCAACTGGTTAGCTTGACGGTGAATTACGAGATACCCCATAATCATGTTCGTCAATCCGCCGACAATCATGGATACAAGCATCCCCAAATATGGATTGCCGGACAGATACGTTACTGCAAATCCGGTTGAGGCGCTAATTAGAAGCGTACCCTCCAACCCGAGGTTAATGATCCCTGAGCGCTCGCTTACAATTTCTCCAAGGGTCGCATAGAGAAGAGACGTGCCGGAAAAGAGCGCGCTGGAAAGAACGCCCAAAATAGATAGAATACTCATACCTTATCCTTCCCAAAAAACTTTGGCCGAGCAAGAACAATAAACAACGTAAACGCCAACAGTATATTGATAACGGCAGCAGGAAGCGAACGGGTCAGTTGCAGCAGGTTACCTCCAGTTGTGATAACGGCAACCACAAATGACATTAGGAAAATCCCCAGCGGATGCCCATTAGCCAGCCAACAAATCAGGAACCCCATAAAGCCCAGATTCACGGAGAAGTTCAGCAGGAGTACGCCATAATAACCGGAAATCTGTGACATACCGGCCAATCCGGCGATCGCTCCGCCTGAGCACATAACAATAATCAGATATTTTTTCACGGGTATACCGTTGCGAAGAGCAGCTGTGGGGTTTCCTCCAATAGCCGTCATCTCAAGGCCCCAACGCGTATATTTCATAAAAAACCAGAAGCATATAAGCAAAAACAGTGCTATAAAGAACCCGAGATGGATTCGGGTACCGAAAAAGGCCGGCAATTTCGCCGCAGGTACAAAGTTCTGCGTCTTTACTGTATCCATGGGAGAATGCCAGAAATTAAAGATCAGAAATCCGACGATCTTGGGTGCTACGGAATTCAACAGCAAAGTGGTAATAGTCTCGTTTACAAGCCCAATGGCTTTCAGGTAGCCCGGAATCAATGCCCAAAGCGCTCCGCCGAGCATACCCAAGAGCAACATCAACGGAAGCAGTGCCCAAGCCGGCAGATTCTGAAAAGTCAATGCTGCCCAGGTTGCAAACGCAGCACCGATATAGAGCTGTCCCTCTCCGCCAACATTGATCAACCCAACGCGCCATGGGACCGCCACCGCCAATGCGGTGATCAGCATGGGAATCATTGCCACAACAACTTCCGAAAGCCCGTAAGCGCTGCCCAGCGTATTGGTGAAGATATCCTTATATGATTGGAAGGGGTCGGCGCCGTTGATCAGCAGGATAAGGCCAAAAAACACAATTACCATCAGGATCATGAGCGTATATCGGATAACAGTGTCTCTCAGAGTCTCCGATTTCAGAAGGGGAGTTTGGATATACTTTTTAATTCTCAGCATCTGTGTGAACCCCGCTTCCTGTCATGAGATGACCGATTTCATACATATTCGTATCCTTGGGTTTGAATTCACCAACGATTTTACCGTCAAAAAGTACTGCCAGCCGATCACTTACGGTAAACAGCTCGTCCAAATCCTCTGAGACCAGCAAAATCGCCGCCCGTTTCTCTCGTGCTTGCACGAGCGCTTGCCGTGCGGCAATCGTGCTTTGCACATCAAGTCCGCGCGTAAAATATGCGGCGATAATCAGCTGCGGATTACTTTCCAACTCCCGAAGAATGATCATTCGCTGGAGATTTCCGCCGGACAGCGTTTTTGCGATCACGTTCAAAGGCACAGAAAACCCAAGCCGCTTCTCCGCATTTTCAATATCTGCCCTTGCAGCTTGCCAATCCATCGAGAAGCCGCCATGCCTTGAATATCGCCGGGTCTTGGTCAGCACCATATTTTTCAGAACAGTCAGGTACGGTATGGTTGCCATGCTCAAAGCGTTTTCAGGGATAAACGCCACCTTGTTCTTTCGCATTATACCTATAGAGCGATTGGTCAGGTCTTTGCCTGCAAGCAACTTTTTTCCCTTTGAGCTGGGCTCGATGCCGAGAATAACATCGCATAGCTCTTTTTGCCCATTGCCGGAAACACCGGCTATGCCGACGATCTCACCGGGATAGATCTTAAGGCTGACGTCCTTCAAACCTCTCCCCATGCCCCGCGTGTCCGTCGATATTTCCTGCAGTTCCAAAAACGGTTCCGGAGCTTCTTTCCGCGTCTCTTCGGTGCCAACTATAAGCCCCGGAACTACCTTCTCGAACATCAGGTTGATGAGTTTATCTTCTGTAGCTTCCTCCCTCAGCATTGTTCCTGCCAGACGACCGCCGCGCAGCACAGAAATCCGATCGGCACATTCGAGCACATCCTTCATTTTATGGGTGATGAGGATGATCGCATAACCGTCCTTGCGCAAACTGTCAAGAACCTTGAAGAACGCCTCTACCTCATGCGGCGCAAGAACATGCGTCGGCTCATCAAGGATCAATACGCGCGCGTCGGAAAGCAGGAGTTTGAGAATCTCAACCTTCTGCTGCTCGCCTATGGAAATCTGTGATATCAACTTGCTGGGATTTACCTTGAGGTTGTACCGATCTGATATCTCAATAATGCGGCGTTCAACATTTTTGGCGTCAACCACAAATTTCAGATCCGGCAAAAACAGTGCAATGTTTTCCCATACGCTCAACACCGGTATCATATTATGGTTTTGGAATACCATGCCAATATGCAGATTCCGAGCGTCATGCGGTGATTGAATGGATACGGGCATACCGTTAATTAAGATCTCACCTGAGTCGGCGTGATAAAAGCCGTACAGGATCTTCATCAGTACGCTTTTTCCTGCACCGTTCTCCCCAAGCAACGCGTGGATTTCTCCGGCATAAATATCAAGGTCGATATGGTCGTTGGCCACTACTCCTGGGAATGCTCTTGTAATCCCGCGCAGCGTAAGCAATGGCTGCTCTTTATTCTGTAACGTTTGTGATCTAACCATGTTTTTGCTCCTGATCGAGAATGCAGATGGACGTTGAAACTGCTCATACCCGACCGAAGCTTCAGTCCGGCATTGCCATCAGCGCTTTTTCAAACACTTCCATGGGCATATTGACGATACCGGCGCCGATAACGCCTTCGCCTGCCCGCTTGCTCGCGATGCCTGTATTGATTACGGGGATGATCCCCTTTTCCAGGACCTTCAGAACATCGATACCCGTGGGCGTACCGATAAAGTCTAAAGTCGGTATGGTGTAGGCGGGGTTTTCAGCGAGAGTGATCCGCCTCATGGTTTTTGAGAAATTGATCGCGTCTGCAACCGTACCGCCCACAAGCTTCGTCATCGGAAGTGCGGCTGCCATTGCAAACGCACCTATTCCCGCAGTTTCTGTAATCGCACTATCTCCGAGGTCGGGATTGGCATCTTCCTCGGTAAAACCAGGGAAATACAGTCCTTTGACCTTAGGCGCTTTGGCAGTAAACCATTGTGTCCCAAGACCGCTTACCTGAATACCAACCTCCGTGCCATTGCGTGCCATTGCCGTAACCATCGTACTGCACGGAATATTGCGGGCAGCATCCATAGTCGCCTTGCATGCTGCCATCGATTGGTTAAGGAAGAACCAATCGTTATAGTACATCGTATACCCAAGCGAAGTAATAACTTCGTAATCTACCCGGTTTTTCGCCAACTCGATTATCAGCGACTTCCACAGCAGGCTTGTAGCACTCACAAGACGGTTATGGCAGTCATCGCCCATGTTCAGCGCTCTTGCAATAATGTTCTTTAGGTCAATACCGCCGGCCGACCGAACAGCTATTTTCATAGCAGGGGCGATGGTGTCAGTGATGTAGCGCAGCATCTCCTGGGTATCTTCACCGAAAGCACCAAAGCTGAACGGCTTGCCCTTGCCCTCCGTATTGAAAGGGGCATAAGCCAGATTGCCGTTTTCCTTGTTCTCTACAACCATAACCGGCATATTGGCCGTCAGCACGCCCGTCATTGGGCCGACGGTGCTTAGCTCGTGGTTTGGCACGAATTTGTACTCGCCTGAGGCCGCCACCTTTCTGGCCTCTGCCTCGTTCTTGGCGCGTTTCTCATATATAAGCCCGCCAATCACCGAGCCCTGCATTGGCCCGCACATGTTTTCCCAAGTCACCGGCGGTCCGGCGTGACTTATGGTGTTCTCCTCGAACCCGGGGATAACGTCCTTAGCGAGACCGACATCGACCCATACGGGGCGAGCATTGAGAACTTTATCGACCGCCTTCCGGTTGGCTTTATCAATCTCGTTCTTGTGCAGAAGTACCCGTGCGAGTTTTTTATTGAGCTCGATGTTCCCGCTTGCCGGGGGCTTCCAGTCAAGCTGAATAACATCAACGCCGTTCTGCTGCAACTCATCGGCAAACACTTCCAGCCCTTCGTTGAGGACAATAGGCTTTTGTTTCAACAGATTATTGCTCATTGCTGTTCGCCCCTTTTCGAATAATTTGCGCTATTTGTGCAGCAACCTCTGCAGCATATTGATTGCTCGGAAACACCCAGACACCTGCTGCCTTCAGTTTTTTGACCTGTTCACTCCTGTTTTGCGGATCAGCATCCGTACCTGTGACGCTGGCAACAGCTACAACATGGACACCGACCTTTTCCCGTGCATCCTCAATGCTCTTTGCCAGCAGCCCCGCCGGATCCGTATGGCTGCCGAAGCCGATCACCACATCACAAAGCAGAACGGCAGTGCAGGGGTCCGCAAAAGCGTTGAAAATGTACTCCGTACGATTTGAGGGATCGATCATGGGGTGCACGCTGCCGCGGATATTCGTCGTCGCCAAGATCGATGACAATATGATCACAGCCTTTAAGGACCAACCTCGCTTCGCTTGCAAGAGTGCCGCCCGTATACAGCCCCTTAACCTGCTTTTGCTTAACGGTCAGCTTTTTGATTTCATCAAGCAAAGCCGGGTCGAGCGGTTTGCGCGCATAAAGGAAAGATGCTTTTCCGGCATCCTGCGATCTAAATAAAGCCACCGTCTTTGCTGCCGCTTCCTCAACCGTTCCAGCGATATAAATATCGTCTGAAAGCCTCTCGGATTTCTGTCCCAAAAACGCAAGGACAGCGGGCTTACCGATCTTTCTGATCGCTTCGATAATCTTATCCGCTGCAGATCTTGCCGGAGGCTTGGAGACCACCGCGATAATATCTGTACAGGAATCGCCTGCCAACAGCTCCAACGCGTCAAGGGCAGTCCTGCCTGCAACGATTTCGGACAAGTCTCTTCCGCCCGTTCCGATAGCGTGCGATATTCCGCAGCCCGCCGCATCCAGCAAAACGGTGAATTCCTGCAGCCCTGTTCCCGAAGCGCCGACAACTCCAATGTTACCGCCGCGTACTTTATTGGCAAAACAAATCGGAACACCGGAAATAATGGATGTTCCGCAATCCGGTCCCATCACGAGAAGGTCCTTTTCTTTTGCCAGATCCTTGATAGCGATCTCTTCCTCAATGGAAACGTTGTCGCTGAATAGCTGCACATTCATCCCCGCCTGCAGCGCGCGCATCGCCTGCAGCGCTGCATATGGGCCGGGTACAGAGATAACCGCAAGGTTAGCAGTCAGCTCTGTATAACCTTCCTCGAAGGTGGCCGGAGCAATCTTACCCGTTTTTTCTGTATCTTTTGCCGCGTTTGCCGACGAGATATTTACTTCAAAGGCTTCCAGCGCCGCTGCGGCCAACTTTTCGTTTTCTCCCTTGACAATCAAAACAAGGTCATCAGCTCCGGCTGCCATGATCTCGTCCGATATCAGCCCGGCCTGCATGCGTGTTTTCTTATTGATTTCCGTGGCCATAAAAGCGAATGCCTGCTCTACGCCTTCCATCTCCTTGATTTGTGCCGAAACACGCATGAGTTTTAATGAATCCTGATAGAATTGACGCTTAATCTTAGTGCATATTGGCAAAGCGTTCGCCTCTGGACACTCGTTCTGATGTATTTATATGATTTGTTATAATTATATCATAATGGATATCCCATACAATATAGCAGAATCACACAGAAAAAGCCTCCGCATTGTGATATTGTCACAATATGGAGGCCAATTTCAATGCTATTTGAAATTCCAGTCTTGTTTCCGGGTCGTTCAGATCTGTTTTAGTAAGGTCTTCAATCTGGTTCAGCCTGTTGCGCATTGTGTTATAATGGATAAACAGACTTTTTGCAGCCTGCCTGAGGTTATTGTTATGCTCAAAGAGGGCCTGCAGCGTGCTAATGAATTCAGAATGCTTCTTCTTATCGTGTTCTACCAGTATCCCAAGCTTCTCCTCAACATACGCATGCTTTATCGCTGCGTTTCTTGACATGTCGGGCAGATCAAGAAGGATACGGTATACTCCGAGATTTTCGAAATCAACGATACGCCCGAACGTCGGCACCTTCTGCGCGATTTTTGCGGCCATCCTCGCTTGAAAGACACCGTCCGAAAGCCTCATAATATCCGAAACATCACGACCTATCCCGATCCATGAATCCTGGAGTTCTTCCGAAACCTGTCCTAATACTTCGCGCACCTTTTGTTTCGTTTCCTTGGATAGCTTTTCGTAGGGGAAGAGCATCAGTATCCCATCATCGAGGTCGGCGACAATCGTGTCAGCAATGCTGTTTTTTTCAGATACTCCGGAAATGTATTGGAGCATTGCACTGTTGGACTCGTGATAATCCTCTTTTTCTGTCTGCAAAACAGCCGGAATGAAATACGACGATAAATTCCAGCCAAAATATTTCCACAGAGAAATCAGCCTTGGCCGTGACACAATTTTCCCCTGCAGCAAATCATCGATAATCCTCGCTCTATATCGATATTCGGTCTCAATTTGTTTCCTTTCTAGTATTTGAATCAAAATAGGGTTGAGTATCTCATTAAAAGAAGTATTTAGCGGCAGCTGTATTAACGGAAAAGCATATTCATCCGCTTGTTTAATCATTACCGAAGGGATTTTTTTTTCGATACTTAGCGGCACAATCGATAGAGCGGAAACACCCTTTTCCACAAGGTCCGGAATGAGCTGTTCCTGCAATTCGACATTATCCCTGATTGGATACATGGTCGTAATAATAAGTTCTTCCGGCTTTACGAAACGGGAGATACCCGGTACTTCCATAATATTGACTGAGGTTATTTTTCTTGAAAGTCCTTTTTCTCCGGACAGCAAAATTGCGCCCGACATCGCTGGCAGTGCAAGGGCCTCCTCAACAGTTATATACATGACCGTCCCTCCCCAAAAAGTCTTGCAACCTCATAAAATCCGAACATTATACCTTGTATTTCGTCAGTGCCTGAAGTTGCACCATATACAGCTTTTTCACGAATTGCGTCGTATAAAGCTGCATTGTCATTGCCATGCACGGCCAGCATGAAGCGTTCTGTAGCGCGTCCCCATAAGCCTTCAGCAGCATAGCGCAAAAAATGCCGGCTTATTTGGTTGGTTTTACCTGCCATGTTTTGAAGAACAGAACTCAAGATTGTCGGCAGAATATCAAGTTTTCGGTTATAAACCATCTGGGTAAAATACATTGCGTACAACAAGCCTGCCAGAAAATCATCACCCGACGGCGTTAAACCCACTCCCCAACCCAAAAGGGCTGTCACATCCAAATTGTCCAGCGATCCAACCATGAACGTGTTTGCAGGTATCCTATTTTCTTTTAAATATAATTTGATTCGTTCGTTTTGAGCGGCCAGTTCCTCGCATGTTCTCTTTGGCAAATTGTTGATTGTCTCATCGCTTGCCGGCTTCCAGACTTCTGCTGCCGATAGCCTACTGATCAACGGAACTGAGTTTAAATACACCGCGTCTTTTGTAAAAATAACATTGTTGCCTATAGTGCAATAATTGTTCCAGGAATCTTTGTGCATTGTGGTGACAAGCGAAGCCGGCATAACATCTGAACCTGCGCAAAGAACAGTAAGCAACGAAACATCTGCACTTTGTTCAGCTATTTCAATGTTCACAGCTCTATCGAAAACACTGTGAACCTTTCCGCAAGCGCCTTCCGAACAAAGTGAGGCAAAACGACTGCCCATGATAACCGCTTGAAACATCGCAGAGTCCCTTTCAAAAACTTGTGCGGCCTATATCCTGCAGGTACTTGTACATTATAGAATTATAATACAATTTATCATAATTTTGCAGAACAATATACGAGATGATATAATTACAGCAATGATTCCGGTATTTATAGATGATGCTTCAAGAGGATAGATATGCGAAAAAGAGTATTCGTTGTTATCGGCGGCGTTTTGATGTTTTCAGTACTGTCCAGCTCATGTATGGCAAAGCTGACTACCATTCGCCCCACGCTTATCACGATCATTACAGTTGAGAACATCGCTGCAGGGGAAAAAGCAAAACTCAATCGAAAGGTCAATGAAGAAGTGGATTGGCTGATGGATGGTTTAGTCTTGCAGATGGAACAGTTCTATAAATCAGTCGGCCGGTGCGATGAAGCGGACGAGCATCTGTATAGTGTCGAATTCTACATGAAGGACCAACTGGAACTGAGCGTGTTTATAAACAGCGATGGCAGCGTATGCAAAAACGGCAGGCGATATGTTCAGAAAGTAAACAGCAGATCAGTCGATCGGTCTGTCGATCTTGAGCAGTGGGGAAAATGCTTTGACCTGGAAAGCTATAATTGATAACCGTATCCCGAAAGATCCATATTGTTGCGGTTCCGCAGACGGCGCACGTTGATACGGTTGTATTAATGTCATAGGTAAATTGATCATAAATTGTAAATTAAATGGAGCAGCATTATGAATAGCAAAATAAAAAGGTTAATTGGTTCTAATATGGATATTGATTTTAGCAACCCTGATTTTGGAAATTCAAAATGTCCATGGAATGAAAAAGAAAAAACGTTGGAACATCGATGTGCGGTAAAGAACACGTCAATATGCAAGTATTTTTGTGGTATACAATATTTAGACACTGTTTTATGTAGTTTTCCAAATGAAAATATAAGTGTTTTGCCAGAAGAAGATACTGATAGCGATTTACGAAAATAGATTTAAAGAATGAGTACGCAATTAATAAGACTTATTGCGAATAAAATGAGCATTACATGAAGTTTGTAATAGCGGAGGTCGACGTCGGTAGCCTTCCGCCTTGCCATACGTCTGCTGAAAAGAACCATTTAACCAAACCCTTCTTACTTTATCCTAAGATCGTTCGATCGTAAAAAAACCGGTTATTGGCGTAAAATTCAAATAAGTCTGACATTTTCGATACTCTGAGGGCAGCGAAATCGCTGCCCTGATAAACTACAGAATTAAATAATATACATATTGGATCAGTATTCTCCCCAAGGTCCCCGCGTGACCTCAATTCAAATATCCAGTTTCATATCCCCGAACTTGATCCAGCCTTTTTTTCTCATGATCTCAGAGAATACGAGCGTCAATGCGGCAGGCAATATAAAATGGAGCAGCAATATCTCAAGAAGCAGTTCGAGCGCGGGACGGCTGCCGGACATTGTCTGCCAGGTCATCAGCTGACCCACGAGCCCCGACGTTCCCATACCGCTTCCCGCGGCGTTGTTTTCCATTCGAAAAACGGCTGTGGCGATAGGGCCCAATATCGCGCTTGTGAGTATCGGCGGAATAAATATCTGCGGATTTCTCACGATGTTTGGCATTTGAAGCATGCTCGTTCCCAACCCTTGAGCAAAAAGGCCGTTCATCTTGTTTTCCCTGTAGCTTGCGACTGCGAACCCGACCATATGCGAAGCGCAGCCTGCCGTAGCAGCCCCCGCCGCAAGACCGCTGAGGTTCAAAACGATAGAAAGAGCGGCGGAACTTATAGGCAGCGTCAGCACGATACCCATTATTACGGATACAAGTATTCCCATAGGTATGGGCGCTTGCTCCGTCGCGGCTATAATAACTGCACCCAGCCATCCCATGAACGAGGATATCGGCGGACCTATAAGCAGTCCGGCCGCTCCGCCCGCAATGATTGTCGCGGCCGGCGTTAATACTATATCCAGCTTTGTTTTGCCCGATATCAGCGTGCCTATCTCAATGCCGACGACTGCGCCGATAAAAGCGCCGAGAGGTTCTCCGGGTCCCGCGAGAAGAACAGCAGATCCTTCAAAAGCGGTCCCGGCGATGATCCTGCCCGCATAAGCGCTGACCAGGCCCGTAACTGCCGAAGCAAATATGACAAGAGGCGGAGATTTAAGCTTTGTCGCGGTACCGATGCCTATGCCCGCGCCGGTGCAGACAGATGCTATAGCTCCCGCCCAAACCAGCGGTTTAAAGCCCGTTAAAGTGCCTATTTGCGTCAGTATAAGCCCTATTATCAGCGTTGAAAACAGGCCCAGCGCCATACCGCTTAAGCCGTCGATCAAGTAACGGTTGTATATTTTTTTAATTCCGGAGCGAAAATCCATTATGATCACCTCGCAATCGTGAATCCGGACAAGTCCCCATAAATCAACAGCGACGCCTTTTTAAAGCTCTTACTGTGCCCAAAAATATACAGGATTACATTAATAAACCGTTTGTTAAGGAAAGTCTATCACCGCCCCGAGACAGTGTCAACAGCAAAGTTGATGCAGCGAATCGAATGTTATAGAACACAATCTTGTCACGGTTAATATCCTAAACCAAGAGCCGAAGTTACCGAGCCTTTTATTGTGGCCGGCTCTCTGCTTAAAAAAACAGAAAACAAAGGAATTGTTATGTTGGGCAAACTTATCGGGTCCGGATACTTTTCGGACGTTTATGAGTACGGGGACGGCAAGATAATCAAGCTGATGAAAGAATTCTGTCCGCCTCAGTATGCAAAGAGGGAATACGATTTGACGAAAGCTGCGCATTCCCGCTATCCCTGGGCGCCTGCCGTATACGGAATTGAGAAAATCAATAACAGGTACGGAGTCGTTATGGATAAAGCTTCCGGCAGGCCGGTTTCCGACATTCTTATTTTTACCGGCGGTTTGATGCTGAAGCGTTATCTTAAGCTCATCGTAGACTATCAGCTGAAGCTGCACAGTATCCTGGACACAACTCTGCCGCCGTATGAAGAGGTTCTCGAAAACAACCTTCAAAAAGTCGGTCTTTCCGAAACGCAAAAGGAATTCATCAGGAAATACGCAAAGACTCTCCCCCGCCTTTCCCGTATGTGTCACGAGGATTTTCACACGGATAATGTTGTCATAAAGGGAGATAAGGTTACGGTTCTTGACTGGAGCACCGCTTACAGCGGAAATCCGCTGAGCGACGCAGTCAATATGCAGATCATTATGCGGCTGCCCATCAAGCATAAAAAGACCGGTTTCCCCGTCAGTCTTGTCGCATGGTTTTTCAAAGTCCTTATCCGCAGGATTTATTTTAAAGAGTACTTAAAGCGAACGGGCTGTACGATGGAGCAAATCAACGCGTTTTTGCTGCCGGCTGCAGTCATACGCCTAGGTGAGGGGATCCCGGTTGAGTGCGAAGAAGCGCTGTATAAGATGATCCGCGACGAATTGAAGCGGCTCGGATTCACGCAGCCGGCGCGATAAGTTTGGAGGCAATATGTTATCCTTTATCAAAAAAATCATAAAACCGGCCTATTCTCAGGAGCAGCTTTTGGCAGAGGTTCCGGTGCAAAAAGCCGTCCCGCTGATGTCCGTACCCGCCGTAATCGGGGTGATGATGATACTCGTAACCACGCTCATCGGCAGCTATTTCGTAGGACTGCTTGACTCCGAGCTTGCCCTTGCGGCAGTGAGCGTAGCGTACCCGTTGTCGCTGCTTTCAGCCACAATAGCGATGGTATTCGGAGCGGGACTCGCGGCGTCGATCGGCAGGTGCCTCGGAGCAAAAAAAACAGAAGAATCCAACCGCCTGGCTTCTTCGATGTTCACCGTATGTACCGCCGCTGCATTCGTTTTCTCAGCGCTGCTGTTTGCACTTAGCGAACCGCTGTTTAAAACGCTTGGTGCATCCGCAGAGGTTTTTGAGTACGCAAAAAGCTATTTTAGGATACAGCTCATTTCGATATTTTTTTCCGTCTGCTCTCAATTCCTGAATTACATCGCTGCTGCGGAAAGCAATATGAAACTCGGGGCTGCTGCGTTCATATTAAGCTCGCTTCTGCACGTCATTCTGGCGCCCTTTTTCATGCTTGTTCTTAAAATGGGACTTATCGGAGCCGCGATATCCTCGCTCTTGTGCCAGCTTGCTTCCATCGCTGTTTTGATTTTCCCTTATATCCGCAAAAAGATGCTGATAGAGATTTCTTTAAAGCATATCCGCTTGTGCCGCGGCATGATGAGTCAGGTCGTCAAATCCGGCATGCCCCTCGGGATCACTCAGATCCTTATGGCTTTTTCCATCGCTTTTACCAATATGGTCGGAAGATCGGTCCTCGGCGGGGAAGGCACGCCGTTTATTGCAGGTTACGGGCTTGCCGTTAAAACCGTTGTTATGGTGCAATATCTTTTGATCTCATATATGATAGGCTTTCAGGCAGTAGCGGCTTATTCCTATGGCGCCGGGAACAAAGAGCGTTTCTTTGACGCCTATAAGCATACGCGCAAAGTCATGCTCTTTGCGGATATTTTGATTGCAGGGATTTTCTTTATATTCGCAAAACCTCTTATACGGCTTTTTTCCGGGGATGCCATGATAATAAAATACGGCTCAGCCATGATAACAAGCATGTGCCTGAGTCTTATAATCTCATTCCCGCTTCCGGCTATAATCACCTGTTTCCAGGCGACCGGAAAAGGCGGGACGGGCGCGCTTGTATCCTCCCTTCGCCAGGGGATCTGCTATATTCCGCTTATACTGATACTTCCTCGCTTGTTTTCGGTTTACGGCTTTTACTTCGTGCAGCCGGTGAGCGACGTATTGACTGTAATAATTGCGTTTATCATGTTTTCACGCTTTAAGCGAAAGCTTGACAATGACTTCGCTCGCGCCTCGAACGCTATGGCCTGAGCTGCTCTTTGATGAAATCCGCTATCTGCTTCATGGCGGCTTTACCCTCCGGCAAAGAACTGCCGAGAATGGGAAAAACGTGGAACATTTCCTTCCAAACATAAACGCTGACGTTCACTCCCTGTGAATATGCTTTCTTGCCGGCCATCAGCGAATCGGACAGCAGTACCTCGTTTTCCCCCGCCACGATAAGCATCCTGGGTAAACCCGTAAAATCCCCGTAAACAGGCGAAAGATACGGGTTTTTATAATCAGCGCCGGGCGCGTATAAATCCCTGACGCCGATAAGGCTTTTAGTGAATATCGGGTCTTTATCCGCTTTTGTGATATGCGTCTCGCCCGTTTCCGTAAAGTTGACGGCGGGAGAAAGCATAACAGCCGCGCAAGGAAGCGGCACCTTTTCATCCTTGAGCTTCATAAGCAGCGACATGCAAAGACCGCCTCCGGCGGAATCCCCAAACAGAACGATGCCGGGCGGCTTCATTCCACTTTTCAGCAGCCCGAGGTACGCACAATACGCGTCCTCCAGCGCCGCGGGGAAAGGGTGCTCGGGAGCCAGCCGGTAATCGACGGCGACTGTCATAAATCCGGTTTTGCGAGCTATCAGATTTGCGCACTTAATGCAGTATGCGCCGCTTCCCAAAACGAAACCGCCTCCGTGAATATAAAAAATGACCTTCCTGCTTGATGAGCCCTTAGGGCGGACGCGGTAGCAGCGAACTCCCGATACCCATTCCTCATTGAACAGCAGCCCTTTCTGGTTCCTAACCAGTAAAAGCGCGTTTGAAAACACCCTCATGCTTTTGTACTTATTAAGATCGATGCCGATCTTGAATTTGTTTACTGCCCTTGTCATTATTGAAGGCTTGCAGTCAACAATATGCAGCCAGCTGTTTTGGTTTTTCATCGGAGCCCCTTATATTGCACACAAAACTGAATATTTTTTGTTTTATACTATTCATCGCGCAGCGGTTTATTGCAGATTTATTCTATAAATACATGAACACCGGTTTATTTGATACACAGATAGATTTTCTTCGACATATTATGAAAAAGGTTCATAAAATTGAGCCCCGGGAAATCGCTTAAGGAAAGGATAATATATGCCGGATTTGCAGCTTTACAATCTGACAAACTCCCAGAAAGTAATCGGTTACGCGAGCGCGCTGTATCCTCACGGTGCGGTTAATAACATCGGGGGATCGCTTTTGATTGAAGACGATCTGGATTTTGCGCTTTTGGAAAAAACCCTGCACTTGTGCATAGACAGGAACGACTCTCTGAGGCTGAGGTTTGTAAATTCCGCTTCGGGTGCGAGCATCATAGAACAGTATTTTATGCTTAATTCGGTGCAGCAATATGTGACTGATGAACCTCACGGGGAAATAGGTTTTATTGATTTTACCGGGAAAACGCGCGAGGAAATGAACGCCGTATTTTTGGAAATGAACAGGAAACCCATAGATATATTCAACAATCCGATGTATGAATTCACAATGATAAAAGCTCCGGACGGCCGGTGCGGCATATTCTCGAAAATCGACCATATGGCGACGGACGCGTGGATGACCATGATGCTTTGCAAAGAAGTCATCGATGTGTATTACGCGCTGAAAAACGGCAAGGAGCTGCCGCCGCCCGCAAACTCATACATTAAGTATATCGAATCCGAAGCCCGATACCTGGAATCCGAGAAATTCAAAAAGGACGAAGAATTTTGGCTGGAACTTTACAGGGAGAAATTCACTCCCACAGACCTTGCAACGGAATACACGAGCGTTACAGGCGCGACCAGCCGGAAAACGTGCACAATCGATAAGGAAACTACCGCAGCCATCCGCTCTTTCTGCGAAAAATACGGCATCTCGCCCGCCTCGCTTTTCAACACTGCGCTCGGCATACTCCTTTGCAGAACTACCGGTTTGACGGAAGCCTTCTTCGGAAGCACGTGCATATTGCGCTCGACCAAAGAAGAAAAGCAAACTTGCGGTCCGCTTGTTAACAACATGACCATGAGGCTTAAATTCGACGAAAACATGCCTTTTGACGAGGCATGCGTTCAATCCGCAACAAAGCAATTAAGAATGCTGATGCATATGCGCTACCCGCAATTGCACCTTATGATGAACGTCTTTATGATGCATGAGACGCAGCATATATTCGATACGATCATAGGATACCAGATTGCGAGAATCAGGCCGAGGGAAAACGTGAAGTTCCAAACCGAGTGGTATACATCCGGCTCATTCGCTATACCTTTGTATATCAGCATAACGGATTTGGACGACGCGGGCGAATACCTAATATATTATGAATTTCAGACGGAATGCCATACGTCCGAAAGGATCGAGGAAATACACCGGGAGCTGACCGACATTGTAACTAAGGGGATAACCGAGCCCGGAACGAAACTGAAAGCCCTGTAGCATTTGGCGAAAAGCAAGAATTCAATGAGCACAGGTATTAAAGATATGAAAAATTACCGCCTGCATGCCCGCGAAAAAATAAAAGACTTAAAGGAACTTGTAAAGAGAAGTTCCGATAAGTATAAAAATCGCGACGCTTTCAGGATAAAAACCGCGGAAGGCGCGGTGCGCGGCATAAGCTATAAAGAACTTTATAAAGACGTCGAAGCTCTGGGAACGGCCATGATGCGGCTCGGCATTCTCAAAAGCCATGTTGCCGTGACAGGCGATAACTGCTATGAATGGGTCGTTACGTACCTCGCCGTTGTAAACGGGGGAGCCGTTATCGTTCCTATCGACAAGGAACTGCCGGAAAGCGAGATAGCCAACATTATAAAGCAAAGCGACAGCGGGACCGTTGTATATTCGGAGGCGCTCGAACCCGTCATAAGGTCACTTCAGCCCCAATTGCCGCAGCTTAAGTGCTGTATCGGCATGCAAAAGAAAACGGCCCACGGCTGCTTTAAAAGCTTTACTCAGCTGATACAGTACGGCAGAAAGCTTTTGGAGCAAGGGTACACCGCCTATAAGGATACCGTGACAAACCCCGAAAAAATGTGCGTTATTCTTTATACCTCGGGCACTACAGGCAACAGCAAGGGCGTTATGCTTTCGCACAAGAACCTAGCGTCCGTAATATGGGGCGCAATGAGTACTATAAGAGTGGAGAGCGTCGCCATGTCCGTGCTGCCCATCCACCACACATATGAGTGCACATGCGAAATATTGACGGCGATATATGGGGGCGTGACTGTCTGCTTTTGCGACAGCCTGAAACACGTATCGGAAAACCTGCTGCTTTTCAGGCCGAAAATGCTCATACTCGTTCCTTTGTTCGTTGAAGCGATGTACAAAAAAATATGGGATAAAGCCAAAAAGACGGGCGTGGACGGGATGCTTAAACTGATGATCAAATTGAGCAACGCCTTAAGGAAGCTGCGCATAGACCTCCGTTCCCTGTTTTTCAGGCGCGTCCGCGCCGCGTTCGGAGGCAGGCTCACGCTCATCGTCTCGGGCGGAGCTCCCCTTCGGGCCGAACTGGTCACGGGTTTTGACGAGCTTGGCATAAAAGTGCTCAACGGCTACGGAATAACGGAATGCTCTCCGCTCGTTTCCGTCAACAGGAACAGGTATTATAAAGAGGATTCGGTAGGCGTGGTAGTGCCCTGCTGCGAGGTTCGTATAAACGAACCGGACGAAAACGGCGAAGGCGAGATACTCGTAAAAGGCGAAAACGTAATGCTCGGGTATTACAAAAACGAAGCCGAAACCGTAAATGCGTTTTTAAACGGCTGGTTCAAAACGGGCGATATAGGAAGAATTGACGACGAAGGTTTTCTGCATGTTACCGGAAGAATAAAAAATACTATAGTTCTGAGCACCGGCAAAAACGTCCAGCCCGAAGAGCTGGAAGAATACCTGATGGGGAAAATGCCTTATATCAGGGAGGTCGTCGTGTACTCGGAAGAAAAGGAAGAAGGAGAGGAAACGGCGATTTCCGCGGCGTTCGTGTTCGATAAAGAATATATCGAAGAAAACGGAATAAAAAACCCGGAAGCGCTCATTAAAGCCGATTTTCATAAAGCCAACCGGCTATTGCCGACTTATAAGCAGATAAGCAGATTCACCTGCCAATATGAGGAATTCGAAAAAACCACCACAAAAAAAATAAAACGTTTTAAGGTCAGGAAGTGATGAAATGCTTGAAAAACTCAGAAAAATCCTAAGCGGCTACACCATGGCGGAACCGGACGAGATAATGCCGGAATCCTTCATCCGGGATTTCGGGCTGACATCGTTTGACGTTATGAATATAGTCGCCGAATGCGAGGAGGAGTTCGGCATACAGATCGCGGACAGGGACATAAGGACGCTCCAGACAGTCAGCGACATACTCCAGTATTTGGAGAAGCAGCAAAATGCTGATGCTGATCAAAGAGCCTGAGCTGCTCGACTTAAAAGCTCCCGGCATCGAGAGGATAGTCCCCGAAAAAGTCAGGCAAAAGATACAGGCAATAAAGCACAAAGGAGAACGGTCAAGATCGCGAGCCGCATGGCTCGCGCTGTTGTTCCTTATACGGGACAGATACGGCATAGCGGCAGAAGATCTTGACATAACGGAGGATGAATTCGGCAAGCCATATTGCACAGGTCATCCTTCTATCAACTTCAGCATCAGCCACTGCGAGGGGCTTGCGGCTTGCGTAACAGACGGCGGAAAGGTCGGTTTGGACGTTGAAAAAATCCGCCCTTTCGATATGAGGGTCGCGGAGCGGGTATGTTCTTGTGAAGAGCTAGAAGGCATCATCCGCTCAAAAGATCCCTCAATGTCGTTTTTCAGATACTGGGCGCTGAAGGAAAGCTGCATAAAGGCTTTCGGCAGGCTGCCCTGCGATTCGGTTAAAAAGATCTCGTTCGGCACCGGCCCCGAAAATACCGAGTGCAGCCTGAAAAACACGGAATTCCTTGTTTTTGAAGAGCCGGGCGGATTCATAGTCTCCGTCTGCAGGCTGACAGCAATCTAATAGAGAAATGTGGAGGTTTTAAAGCTATGGGCGATTATGTACAGTTTCGTAACGTATATAAACGCTACAAAATGGGTGAAGTCATAATAACGGCCGCGGACGGAGTATCTTTCGCCATCGGGAAAAGCGAGCTCGCCGTTGTCGTGGGGCCGAGCGGCGCGGGCAAAACGACAGTTCTTAATATTCTCGGGGGAATGGACTCGTGCGACGAAGGTGAAGTTGTTGTTGGCAGCCGCCTGATAAGCAGCCTTTCACCCGAAGATCTTGTCAGGTTCAGGCGCCACGATATCGGTTTTGTGTTCCAGTTCTACAACCTTATACAAAACCTGACTGCGCTCGAAAACGTTGAGCTGGCGACTCAGATATGCTCGGACCCTCTCGACGCCGCCGATGTGCTTAAAAGCGTCGGGCTCAGCGACCGCATGAACAACTTTCCCGCGCAGTTATCCGGCGGCGAGCAGCAGCGCGTGGCCATTGCCCGAGCGCTCGCGAAGCGTCCCAAATTGCTATTGTGCGATGAGCCGACGGGCGCGCTTGACTGCGAGACGGGTAAAACGATTCTGAGGCTGCTTAAGGACATGTGCAAAAATTACGGCAAAACGGTCGTAGTAGTGACGCACAATCAGGCAATCACGCCTATGGCTGACCGGGTGATCAGGATGAGCAGCGGCAAAGTAGTCGATATATCTCTCAACAGCCGGCCGAAGCCTGTCGAGCTTATCGAGTGGTGACCCCGGAACGGAGGAAGTATATGTTTAAACGCAGCGCCTCATTTAAAGACACTTCAAGGGAAATCAGCAAAGGCTTGGGCCGCTTTTTTTCCATATTCGCAATAGTCGCGATCGGAGTCGGCTTCTTCGTGGGCATCAAGGCGACAAGCCCGGACATGAAACTGACGGCGGACGCGTATTTTCATGAAACCAACCTTATGGACCTGAGGCTTGTATCCGAACTCGGATTCGAGGAGGAGGACGTCGCTTCAGTTTTGTATACCGAAGGCGTCGAAAGCGTAATGCCCTCCTATTCGACGGATTCGCTCATAAAAATCGAGGATGCAAGCAGCGTTGTAAAGATACACGCAATACCCGCATCGTACGGGACGCACGTTCCCCTCAACACGCCCTCGCTGATATCGGGGCGGATGCCCGAGAAATCCGGCGAGTGCGTTATGGGAGAACCTGATTTCAGGAGCCCTTTCGCATACCGGCTCGGCGACAAGATAAAGCTCATGCCTTCATCGGAGGACGATGAGCTTTCGGATAAACTCAAGACGGACTCATTCACAATAGTCGGCTTTGTGAATTCACCCGAGTATATCTCGATGGAGCGCGGCAGCAGCACAATTGGCAGCGGGTCCGTTCACTGCTACATCATGATACCGCCCGAGGACTTCAATTTTGAGGTATATACCGAGATACACGTCGGCATCGCCGGCACCCGGGAAATATCTGCGTTCTCGGAAGAATACGCCAAAATAATCGACAGGGCAAAAGAAAAGCTTGAAAGGCTTGAGAAAGTCCGATCTCCCATCCGCTATAACAACGTTAAAAACGAGTTGAACCGCAAAATCGGCGAAGGCGAAGCGGAGCTTTCAAACGCCGAAGAGGAAATGACGCTTAAGCTCTCGGAGGCGCAAGCTGAAATCGACGCCGCAAAGGAGAAAATCAGCCGCTCGGAACAGGAGCTTAACGAGGGCGAAGAAAAGTTTGCGACCGAGATAGCCGACGCGGAGAAGAAGCTTGACGAAGGATACAAGCAATACTATGAGGGCAAAGAGAAGTATGAAAAAGAATACGCAAAGTTCCGGTCCACAAAAAAAGACGCGGAGAAGAAGATCGCGGACGGCGAAAGAGATCTTGACCAGCTTGACAACGAGATCGGAAGACTAGAATCGGAATTAAATTCAACGTCTTTCTTTGATCCCCAGAGGCTTATGATATACGCGCAGCTCAACATGATGCGGTACCAATACGCCAGCGGCCGGTCTCAGCTTTCACAGGCTAAGGCGGAACTTAATTCCGCCGAGCGGCAGCTTGAAAACGCGGGAAAAGAGCTGAATGAATCAAAGCGCGAACTCGATAAAAACAAGGAAGAGCTTGAACAGGCGAAAATCGACACGCAGAAGCAGATAGAAGACGCGCGGATCGAGATCGAGAACGCCAAGACGGAGCTTACCGAAGGCGAAAAAGAATACGAGGAGAAAAAAGCGGAAGCGGAAATTAAAATCAGCGACGCGAAAAACAAACTTGAAGACGCGAAAAAGCTGCTTGAGGAGCTTTCCGTACCCGAATGGTATATATTGTCGCGCTCGGATAACCCCGGTTATTCCGGCTACCGCGAAAACGCGGAGCGCCTTGACGGAATCGCAACGTACTTCCCGTTCTTTTTCCTGCTGGTAGCAGCCCTCGTATGCCTCACGACCATGACCCGCATGGTTGAAGAACAGCGCGGGCAGATCGGCATATATAAAGCGCTCGGGTACAACCGGCTCGAAGTGGCATCCAAATACTTCTCGTACGCAATGACGGCGGGACTTTCCGGAAGCCTGTTCGGCGTACTGATCGGACATATTCTTGTGCCCAAGGTCATATACAATGCATTTGACATAATGTACAGCCTGCCTCCCATTATTATCGAAATGCCGTGGGATATCGCTACGGCGTCGGCGGCGGTTGCGATCGCCTGCACAGCAATAGCTGCCGCCTTCGCCTGCAACAAAGAGCTTAATACGCAGACAGCGCACCTTATGCGCCCGAAACCGCCAAAGCCGGGCAAACGCGTTTTTGTGGAAAGAATAAGCGCAGTCTGGTCCCGCATGAGCTTCATTTCCAAAATTACCTCCAGAAATCTGCTCCGCTACAAGCTCCGCTTCATTATGACGGTATTGGGAATATCGGGGTGCATGGCGCTTATGGTAGCGGGTTTCGGCCTTCGCGATTCCGTAAATGCGATAGTTCCCAAGCAATTCAACGAAATCAGCATGTACGACGCCGTATTCATGCTCATGGACGATATCTCAGAAGAAAGCATGAACGGGCTTAAGGATGAGCTCAATAAAGACAGCCGCATATCACAATCGATGATGATTCGCGAAAGAAAGCTCCACGCCGTCTCGGAAAATGAAAAAACGCAGATAATACTTTTTATCCCCGAAGAGCCGGAGAAAATGGACGGGTTTGTTGCCCTGAGGGAAACGTCCGGCAAAGGCAATATCAAGCTCACGGATAAAGGCGCGATAATCACGAAAAAGCTTGCGGATATGCACGGACTTAAAGCCGGCGATACACTGACAATCGTTGAGGACAACAAGGAATATACAGCCGCGATCGAAGGAGTCGCTGAAAACTACGTTCAGCATTACGTTTATATGACTCCGCAGTGCTACTCAAAAACATTCGGCGAAAAACCTTCGTACAACGCTGTAAACGCGCTCACGTTCAAGGGGGAGAGCATCGATGAAGAGAAGCTTCTTGCCGATTGGCTCAAGAAGGACAGCGTCTTCATGGCATACAGCACCTCATCTATCGTTGAGGAATTTTCCGATTCGATCGAAAGCCTCAACGTCGTTGTTCTCGTGATGATAATCGCGGCGGGGGCTTTGGCGTTCGTGGTGCTTTATAACCTCACCAATATCAACATCAGCGAGCGATTCCGCGAAATCGCGACAATAAAGGTGCTGGGATTTTATAACAGCGAAGTATCGAAATTCGTATTCACGGAGAACTTGGTCCTGACTGCCATCGGAATAGCAACAGGCTCAGCTCTCGGGATAATCCTGCACCGATTCGTCGTAATCTCCGCCGAGGTGGACATCGTTATGTTCGCAAGGGAGATAAGACCGATGAGCTTTATATATGCGGGCTTTTTGACATTGCTGTTCAGCCTGGTTGTAAACTACATTATGCACTTCAGGCTGAAAAAAATCAGCATGGTGGAATCGCTGAAATCGCTGGACTGAGGATGAAAGGAGCACTGCCTGCACCCCGTACCGGCTTCAAGAATATCATTAATAACCACCGTTAAGGAGGACCTTTACATGAACCAGTATTACAGACCAAATCCTTACTCATACCCGTCAAACATGCCGGCAGTCGATTCCAACAAAAGCAGATTCATAAAGCTGAGCGATTACGGACCTTATCCGTTTGCGGTCAATATCGAAGCCGCGGCAAAGCTTAACAACACGTTCCGCACCGCGTTTTGGACGGGAAACCATCTGCAGCTTACATTGATGAGCCTCAACCCCGGGGAAGATATCGGCCTTGAAATCCATAACGATGTGGATCAATTCATACGCATCGAAGAAGGCCGGGGCGTCTTGAAAATGGGAAGCAGAAAAGACAGGCTGGACTTTGAGGCAGACGTATACGAGGATTTCGCGTTCATAGTACCCGCAGGCACATGGCACAACCTTATCAACATGGGGGACACGGAGCTTAAGCTATATTCTATCTACGCGCCGCCTCAGCATCCGCACGGCACAATCCACGAAACCAAATCGGAAGCGGAAGCGGCGGAAGAGCACAACAACAAGTACTGAAACATGCCTCAGCGTGTCGAAGAAGCCTATCCGGGCTTCCTCGGCACGCCGGCTCTTTTCATGCTAAAGTTCGATTATCGCCTCGACTTCTGCAAGTACCCCTTTGGGCAGCTCTTTGACTGCCACACAGCTTCGGGCTCAGTTTGGATTTTTGCATTACGATTTTTTCTTGACTTTTTAACTTCGTTTATATAACGATAAACTGTTTGGGAAGAGACGTTAAGAAGCGAAGCGACCAAAGGCATCGTGCCTTTTACCATAAATGCGTCATAGGATAAAAGTTCAGCAACTATAGAGCGCTTATCAACAGCGGACAGTTCTTCGATTTCGCGATAAAGGGTCCTCTTGTCTATGATTTTACGTATAAGTTCATCCGTGCTCATCACGAACGTTTCATTCGGATTGCTTCCGGCTTGATCGACGTTCATCGATTCCTCGATTATTTTCACTGCGCGAACTTGTTCGGTAATGTCGACGTTGACGCACATGAGTCCTATCAAGCGCCCGGAATCCTTAATGAAATATGTTGAAGATCTTAAAATAAGGTTGTCATGATCGAGCCGCCCAAGATAATTCACTATATAGTCGCTATTCTCGAACGCTTTTTCATTTATGATGCGTATTGCATAGCCGGTCAGTGAGCCCCCGACTTTTCGACCCGTGATACGATTAGGCGTTATATATATGATCGAATGGTCATAGTCCGATATATCATGGATCAGCGCTTCAGCGCGCTGCCCATTCATATCGGCAATGAAATTGGCGATTGGAACGTAAGACAGTAATTTGTCCCGGCAACTGTTCATATACAAATAACCTGATATGGGATTTTTTTCTACATAGTTATTATACGCATAAACAAAATAGACGTCAAGCGAAAGTATCCGGCTTTTTGAATTCGCGCGTATTTTTTCTCATTCTTTGACGCTGATGAAAAATCTGTAACGGATTTTTCCTGAACTTAGTATTAAGGACCGGAAAATATATTCCCGGAACCTGCTTTAACCTCGATGGGAAGCTCAGACGCACCCCTCAGTCTTCCCGGAAGACAGCTCCCCTGCGAGGGGAGCCAAATAAGCAAGTATTGAGTACCCTGCAATGAAAAAAATCTGCGAAACAGGTTTTGTCTTGACTGAAAACTTGAGACTTATAATAAGCTCAAACGCACCCCTCAGTCTTCCCGGAAGACAGTTCCCCTGCGAGGGAAGCCAAAACAGATTGAGTATCCTGTAAAGAAAAAATCTGCGAAACAGGTTTTGTCTTGACTGAAAACTTGAGACTTATAATAAGCTCAGACGCACCCCTCAGTCTTCCCGGAAGACAGCTCCCCAGCGAGGGGAGCCGAAACAGCAAGTATTGAGTACCCTGCAATGAAAAAAATCTGCGGAGCAGATTTTAGCTGAACGAACATATTGATTAGTGGTTAGCGGCGAGTGATCAGTGAATGAAAAATCCGCCGGGCGGATTTACCTTTGGTTGAAAGGGAAAAAGGGACTTTGCAGAAATCTTTGATTTCCGCAAAGTCCCTTAATTACCAATCCAGCGTGTTAACTGCTGCCCCTATTGCCGGCAAACCGGCAGAACGAATTACATTTCAGCTTTAGTTTCCGAAGACAGCGATTTTACCGGTTCGCCGTTTGGTCCTTCGAACCTGCGACCCCATCCCGTCAATACCGAGAAAAGAAGCACGACGAACAATACCATGCAGTAGAACATTCCTCCCGCTATCTCAGTTATGGATAACGGCGCTACAAAATCATACCCTTGTGAAAGAAGCGCGCCTATGAAAGCAAAGCAGCTTAAGAAAGGAACGACTACCGGTATAGAATTCGCGAAGCCGTCCAGCAGATTCGCGCGGCGATACGGATGCAGCCCTGCCCTCTTTCCGAGTTCATTTTGTATCTTGCCGAATGTCGCCATTGACGCGCTGGTTACGCCGCCGAAAATCAGCGTCGTAACGCATATACCCAGCATCATTGAAATTTCCGTTCCCCTTACGGACTTGCCGAGCTTCCCGGTTACTATTCCGCTTGTTATCTTCTCCAGCGCTCCTGCGGCATTAAGCACGCCCATAATACCGTATACGGACATAACAAGCGTTACCGTTGACATCATTCCGCTGATACCATCCGTAAGGAATCCTTTGGGCGCTCCGTCAACAACCGAAATGATGTTACTGAAATCGATAAGCCCGAAAGCGACGCCTGTTATCGCACCGGTCACAATGCCTACCGTGGTCGCTTTATAAATATCACGAGTTTTCACCGCTACGACAAGCATTATGGCTACCGGAACAAGCATTACGAGGCTTGTCGGATTCATATTGGCAATCAATATATCCTTAGCGCCCGCGCCTATTGAGCCGCCGCCACCGAATATCCAGAAAAGGAAGAACGAAATAACTCCTCCCACTATAGAATACCTTAACCGCGAAGTAACGCAGCCTCCCACTTCCGCGAAACCCTCTTTTTTTGTGTATTCCTGAGTGGCCGCGGAAATGATGGTCGTATCCGAAATGGGCGCAAGATTATCGCCAAACACTGCTGCGCATACGATCGCTCCCGCAAGTACAGCCGGATTTGCTCCCATTAAAACCCCTGCGGGGTAGAAGATCGGGAAGCACGTAAACATACTGCCTATTGACGATCCCGTGGCTGTTGAAATGATGCATACAGCCAGAAACGTGAACGCGGTGAAAAGACCGCCGCCAATGCCGAGCGAATCAGCCAGCCAAACAAAACCGGCCGATATGTTGCATGCCTTGATCAAAGCCGAGAACATGCCGATAACGAACAATAATACGCCTATGGGCACGGATTCCTTCACTCCGGAATAGGCCGCATCCCAAAATCTGCCGTAGTGCCCTTTCTTTGTAAAGACCGCCCCGACGATAAGCCCCGCGAATGCGCCCATAGCGAGAGCATACATTTCAAAGGCTTTAAAAACTACAAAGTATAGCACACAGAAAAACAGGAAAATTACTATGGGGATAAACGACATACCCCAGCCGCCCTTGAATTCGAGTTTCTTCTCCATAAAATTACTCCTTTATCTTTATTTTTAAACGGATGGTCCGTTTTTTTAACGGATAGTCCGTCTAAATCCGGTCCTATAAAGAGACTTGATAAAGTACGTTCCGCTTGCGATGCTTATTTAATGCCCTTTTCTTTCGCAAGCTTCGTGAGTGCTTCCTTGATCCGGACATATGCGTTAACTGCCCGTTTCTCATCTTTAAAGCACCCGTGAACTATGCGAATGTAACCTTCGCCCTGTGCTCCGTAAGGAGTGCCTTCATTAACGACTACTTTTGCTTCGCGTATCAGATAAGAAACGATTTCTGCGCTTGTGCCGAGACGGGATATGTTCAGCCATGACAGGAAACCGCTTTCCGAAAGCCTTACCGTAACACCCGGAATGGACTTGAATATGTCATAAGCGAGCTTTCTGCGTTTATCCATTATCTCATAATACTCTTTAAGAATGGCTTTATCTTCAAGCGCGGTTATCGCTCCAAACTGCGCGGCCGTATTCGTGGCTCCGAGCACGTTAACGGTTCCGCCGTATAAAACATCCATGATATGGTCATCCGCAACTATATAGCCGACCCTGAAGCCTGAAAGACCGATCCCCTTCGAGATAGAGAATATCGTTACGGTACGCTCCCACATTCCGGGCAAAACAGCGGGAGAAACGAACTCAATATCATCGAAAATAAAATCTTCAAACGCCTGGTCGCTGACTAAAATCAAGTCATGCTCTATGACAAAACGACAAAGCTTTTCCATTGCCTCCCGCCTGAATACGGTTGAAGTCGGATTATTAGGATGAGATATCAGGACCATTTTTGTTTTTTCGGTAACGCGCTTTTCGAACTCATCGATTTCCGGCTGCCAGTTATTCTCTTCGCGCAAGGGTACGGGTACGGCAACGCCGCCGCACAATTTAGCGTTTAAGAAATTGGAAGGATAACTCGGATCGGGGATCAAAACCTCATCGCCTTCGCCGATAAACGGCATCATCGCGTATAAAAGCCCGGAGTCGGAGCCCGGAGTGATGAGTATGTTTCTGCTCGGATCCGCTTTTATGCCGTTTTGCTCCCAAAGCTTTTTCGAAACGACCCTTCTAAGGTCCGCATTGCCCATAGGCATTGTATAATGCGATGAGAAGCCGTCCTCAAATGCGGCAATCATAGTCTTTTTGACAGAATCCGGTATGGAAGGGTCGGGAAAGAACGGGTCGGCCCAGGCCATAATATCATACCCTTGAGCCATGAGATTCCCTGCGCCTTCACCCACGTCCGCCTTTGTGACGGTATCAAACAGGCCGCCTTTAAGATCGCTGAATTTCCAATTCATTTTGCTTTTGATATCCACACAAAATCGCTCCTTTCCAAATTAAAGTTCGATTACCGCCTCAACCTCCGCAAGCACCCCCTTGGGAAGCGCTTTGACCGCCACACAGCTTCGCGCGGGTTTTCCTGTGAAATACTTGGCGTAAATTTCATTAAAGCACGCAAAGTTCTCCATATCCGAAAGGAAACAGGTCGTTTTGACCGCTTTTGATAAATCGGTTCCCGCCGCTTCGGCGATCGCTTTAAGGTTTTCCATCACCTGCATGGTTTGCTCCCGGATGCCTTCCGGGATATTGCCCGTTTCGGGTTCAGCCGGTATCTGGCCGGAAGTAAACAATAAACCGGAGGAACACACCCCCTGTGAATATGGACCTATAGCCTTAGCCGCCTTTTCCGTTTGAATTTTCTTCATTATGATTCCTCCTTATCTTTTTTAACTTCGTTTATATAGCGGTAGACTGTCTGTTCCGAAACATTCAGAAGTGAAGCGACCAGGGGTATCGTGCCCTTTACCATGAATACATCATAGGATAAGAGCTCAGCCACTATGAAGCGCTTATCGTCAGCCGACAGTTCTTCGATTTTGCGATACCGGATCTTCTTTTCAATGATTTTACGTATAAGTTCATCCGTACTCATCACGAACGTTTCATACGGACTGCTTTCGGCTTGATGATCGATATTTAGCGATTCTTCGATTATCTTCGCGGCTCGCAATTGCTCGGTAATATCAATGTTTACGCACATGAGCCCTATCAAGCGTCCATCATCTTTAATGAAATAGGTTGAAGACCTTAGAATGAGGTTATCATGATTGAGCCGCCCGAGATAATTAACTGCATAGTCGTTTTGCTCGAACGCCTTTTCGTTTATAAGCCGTATGGCATAGTCAGTCAATGAGCCTCCGACTTTTCGACCCGTGATACGATTAGGCGTTATATATATGATCGAATGGTCATAGTCCGATATATCATGGATCAGCGCTTCGGCCCGCTGCCCGTTCATATCGGCGATGAAATTGGCAATCGGAATGTATGCCAGTAATTTGTCTCGATTATTACTCATATAAAAATTGACCTTGGTGAGAATTTTTTCTTATGTTGTTATTATATACAAAAATGAATTTGCTCGTCAAGCGTAAATATCTTGACTTTATTAAATTTTGCATTTAAGAATTTTTTCTCATTAAGACGATAAACCATTTGAAAAACTCGAGGCTGATTTTGCCCGAAGCTGTATCACACCCAATTTATACTTCAATCACAACAAAATGCGCTTGAGCATATATTATACTAACCTGTTAACCTATTAATAGGGTAATACAAAAAAGGAGATTTAGGTTTATATGAGCCAAGGAGATTTGAGAGATTTCAGAAAAGACGATCTTAACGACCTTGAGGACCATATCGGTGAAACCGTAACGATATTTACAACGAGCGGCGGAAGATCCGGAAGAGGATTCACGGGAGTAGTCCTGTCCGCCAATTGCAAGTTCGTCCGCCTTGTAACGCGCATCGGTCCGGCGCCTGGCTGCGCGCTCGGCAGCGCCTGCGACGACGAGTTTGACGACAGGTTCGACGATGACAGATTCGACGACAGGTTCGATGACAGGTTCGACGACCGCAACCGTCGCAGGAACATTTTCGGAGGAGGCTTCGGCGGAGAGGACTGCAGGCATGACAGACGCCGCGACCGCAGGCGCGATCGCGACATTCGCTCGGTCGGCTCGATAGTCATTATTCCGGTCGACAGGATCGCAGCGATAGTCTTTAACTCGATTTAATGACACAACCCCAAAAAAACGCCTGAAACAGGCGTTTTTTTGCGGAGCGGATAACTTCAAGGGAAAGCTTAGATGCACCCCCGGAAGACAGCTCCCCTGCAAGGGGAGCCCAGACTGTCAAAAAAGCTATTTGGGGATTATTAAGGGGCTGGCGGAAATCTTTGATTTCCGCGGGACCCCTTAATTTTCAGACGGCCGTGACGGATGTAATCCGTAGAGCGGCATGGTCGCTGATACGTTCCGTCATCAGCGACTACACGGTGAAACGGATGAAATCCGTATAGATTTCGTACTTTGCACGCTTTACCGCCCGGAAATCTTTGATTTTAGGTAAAGCGTGTAGAACTCGAAGAAGTCTATACAGACTTCTTCGACAAGCTGAGCTCCCCTGCGAGGGGAGCCAAAATTGTAAGTGTTCAGTATTATGCATTGTTTTTCGTTAATAAAAAATCTGCGAAACAGGTTTTGTCTTAACTGAAAACTTGGGACTTATAATAAGCTTAGATGCACCCCTCAGTCTTCCCGGAAGACAGCTCCCCTGCAAGGGGAGCCAATATACGGCTGCCCTGCCCTTTCTTATAATTGATATATATAAGCATTTAACCCGTATGGAATAAATGTAATAACGAGATATTTCCGTCATATTCTTTATGAGACAGCAAATATAAGGAGAGCCGGTCCATGAGGAAAGTAAAAGTTCGCTTGCGCCCCGTGATTCATAATATCAATTTGCCCACAGTAATAAAAAAGGCTGTTTTCCCCGGCAGTTCAACGCCAAGGCTGTTCATCGCTACCCAGCCGGGAGAAATTTTAACCGTTGACGGAGGAGTTGTTGAAACGTTTTTGGATATTCGCCCGCAAGTGCTCAAACTCGGCGAGACCGGCGGCGGCTATGACGAGCGCGGATTGCTCGGAATGGCGTTTCATCCCGATTTTAGCTATAACGGTTTATTTTATATCCATTATACGCTCTCCGGCTCGCAGGGCCCGGGCGCTCTTCCCGGCCCGTTCACGCCCGATCCGTGCGACATGAAAACATTGAACCTCAAGTGGACTAACAGGGAAACGCAATACGACCATATTGACACGGTTGAAGAATGGTCGCTGCAGCCGGCAGGCCGCCCCCGGAAAATGCGGACGCTGCTCAATTTAAGAAGGCCGTTTTTAAACCACAACGGAGTGAACAGCCTCAATTTTTCTCCGGAAACCGGGCGGCTGGTTTTAACGACCGGAGACGGCGGATCGGGTTATGATCCTTTCAACTTAAGCCAGAACGATATGGAGATAGCGGGCAAAATAATCGAAATAGACACGGAAAATGGCGCGTTTACCGGCGAGCCGCCGATCGCAACCCGTTTCGACGAGCTCCCCGCGCCTATTCAGCAAACCCTTACGGTGATAGCGAAAGGAGTCCGCAATATACCGGGAATAAGCTATCAAAAATACTTTGACAGGTTCATTAAATACGCGGGATTCACCGGCCAGGACCTTGTTGAGGCTATTTTCTCGTTTGTCCGCTACCTGCCGGTACCCGTAACCCGTCTTGTTCAGGAAGCTTCTGCTGCAAGCGATATTCACAGGGAAGGCTTCATAAACTTCGGCTGGCGTGGCTATGAAGGCATATTCCCCACATCGGTAATGCAGGAATGCCCCGAAAACCCCGCCGCGGACAGAAAAGCTATCGCTTATTATGACGAGGCGGCAAAGACTTCCCTCAGGCGAATATTGCCGCTTACGAGTTATTTCCATCAGGACCCGCGGCCGGACAGATTTTCCGGTACCGCGCTCACGGGAGTGCAGGCCTATATGGGAAACGGAATCCCTGCGTTGACGGGAAGCGTTGTGTTCACGGACTTAGTGCGAAAAAGCGGGACTCAGGCTCCGGCGAGAGGCGTATTAGCCTATACACATGAAAGCCCGAGCCGCAGGCTTAGCGATTTCAGCGAGATCGAGATCGATCACGACTTTGGCTCACGGTCCGCTTATTTTGTCAGCCTCGGAACGAACATCGACCAAACAAGACTTTATTTGGGGGTTTACGGCTCAATGAACGTGGCAGATTTGAATTTGGGAAGCGTGTTTGAAGTCGTTCAATAATCAAAGCGGCGCTCAATCGAAATAAACGCCGCCCGAAATCTTATCCCGCGCCTCATGTGAGCCGGGATCTTTATTGGAATCTTTTGATGCCTTGAATCGCTTCCTCAACGGTAAATTTCGGCCCTCTGCATATCATGATCGGGATCCGGCCCGGCTTCCGGTAGACAGTCGTTGATGTTTTTGCTACGGCCACGCTGTCAAATACCTCCTGCATCCATAGAGGCGATTCGCCTATCACGACCCACGTTTTGCTTGAGATTTTGTCCAGGCTGAAAAAATAGTAGTTGAGCTGCCCGCACATCGCATTCGGCAAGCCCTTTTCCCCGCCGAGGAGGTCAACGGCGCCTGCCCAGCCGTAATTCAGCGTAGCGATCACCGTATCCGCCCGCTCCTGCTCGGGAATGCTGAAGTATACTTCCGCAACGTCGTTGACCAGCACGTCCCATTCTAAGCGGTCGTAAAAATACTGCGGGATCTCGACCCTTGCAATGCTGTTGTCCAGCCTTACGGCTTTAACGCCGAACATGCCTCCGATCGTATCGTAATACTCAACGAGATCGTCAATAGGAAGGATCGGCATGAAGTTTGGAGCCTGAACGGCTCCCGTCACCGCAACGAGGCAGGCATACGCCGCAACCAATATCTTTTTGAACTTCTTTTTTAACGCAAATCTTTCGAAAAGTATCGCTCCCCCTGCCAGCAGCATCGCGTATGCCGGTATAAGCATATACAGCTTTGCGCCCGTCGCAAGGAAGATGGCAAAAAGTATCAGGAAGTTGACGCCGAGCAGACGGTATTTCTTCCCTTCTTTGTCGAACAGCAGGTAATAAAGGCCGAACAGCCAGAGCGGCAGAAGTATCACGTTCATGCCTACGACCTGCATCAGAATGAACTCAAGAGGGCTCGCCCGGACGGTCTTCCATGCAGAATACGCACTCCAGTATTCGACTATCGGGAAACCGTTGCCTATCTGCCATATCACCGCCGGCAGTATTATGACGAATGCGATCCCTGCGCCCAGCCAGGGCCAGGGCGTCGCATACATGCAGCGGTGTTTGGTGAAAAGCAGCGCCAAAGCAAGAGCAAATATAAAGAAAACCATCGAGGGTTTGGTCATGAGCCCGATGCCGCCTACAGCGCCAATAACGAGCCATAGCTTAAGGTTTCCGCTTTTAATGAGCTTGATCAGAAAATAGAACAGCAGCATTATCATGAACTGGTCGAGAAAGTCATACGTGTAAAGCGTCCCCACCGCCATCCAAACCGGCACGAATGCCGCAGCGAGACCCGCAATCACCACGGCCCATTTCCCGCCGCCCAGTTCCTTTGCCATCAGCCCCGCAATTATCACGGCCGCGCCGCTGAAAACAGACGGCAGCAGATGGATGGCGAAAAGCGAATTGCCGAATATCGACGTCACCAGAGCGAGAAGAGCGGGCGCCACGGGAGGAATATCCACAAACGCCAGGCTCAAGTGTTTGCTGCAGGCTAGGGTGTACATCTCGTCGAGAAAATAGCCGTAATTTTCGCTAATGATAAGGTGGAACACGGTCGTCGCAAGTGCAATCAAGATAAGCACAGCCATGTCGCCCGTCAAGGTTTTGATACCGAGTTTTTTATTCATTTTACACGCTCCCCAAAACGTATAGTAATGTATATTTATAAACTCAAATGATTATCGAACGCGGCGTCATTTGCGCCTGACCCGCCTGTTAACCAAGACACACAGACTCATGTCCGCTATTATATCAATGTAAATAGCTGGAAGCAATAAATAACTGAAAGATATTCTCATGCAGGGAAAAAGCTTTGCTATCGCAGAGAATATGCTTAACGGACAGTGCGCTGCGCAGTATCGATCTGCGGCTGTTCAACTTCGTGATATTATAATATATATTTGTATACATGTCTATGATTATGGGTGAATTTTAATGACCGGTGAAACGCTATGAAAACCTGCAGGCAAACCGCGCACCTCATTCAGTACAGCCGCGTTTTGCCTGCACCAAGCTCATTGCAATGCCTCTTTGAACTTCTTCGCGCCGGCAGGTCCGACTATGCTTCTGTTTCGTTGATCTTTTCGCTTTTGTTTCGCATCGTCTTTGAAAACAGAAGCACCAATAGCGCCGCGGCGACAAGCACGGATACATTTACCGCGGTTTTTGCAATATCGTCCGCCGGACCCGAGAAGGAAAACGACGGTGACAGTATTGCCATCGCTGTTATTGTGAAATGGTATATGATCATCGCAAGAAGGCTGCCGTTTGTTTTATTATAAATAAACGACATGATCGCGCTGTGGGCCGTAAGCGTGACGGGTCCCACAAGTATAAACATAGGGATGAAACGCCATCCGTAAGAGCTGTATGCAATATAATCCGAAGGCAGATGCCACAAACCCCAAACGAGCCCCAAAATCAAGCTCGCGGAGAGCACTCCATAGCGCTTTTGCATTTTGGGCAGGGCGAATCCTCTCCAGCCGATCTCCTCACCGAAGCTTGAGAATAACGGCCATACAAATCCCATCACAAACATAAGGCCGGAAACTTCGAACGAAATCGATCTGCCCGCTGCCGCATGGATCCCCGTCTGAACGGCAACCATCAAAGGAACCGCCAGCATGGATACGGCGTACCACCAAAAAGAAAATCCGGTCTTTTTCAATCCGCCGAGCGTTTCTTTTAATCCGTCCCTTCCGTCAGAGAGCAGCGACACGATGATTCCGGATACACTCGGCCCGAATCCTCCGAGCAGAGCGAAGAATATGAACGACGGGGGCAGATTGCCCGTTAGTATCGCGTCGGAAGGGGTTGAAAATATCAATCCCGACCACCATCCCCACGACCATGCGAAAGCAATTATAAAA
>MWCU01000072.1 GCA_002070205.1 Firmicutes bacterium ADurb.Bin182
TGCGCCCTTGGCTCAGCTGGATAGAGCGTTTGGCTACGGACCAGAAGGTCGGGGGTTCGAATCCCTCAGGGCGCGCCAAAGCAGCTTGTCATTACTACTATGGCAAGCTGCTTTTTTACTGAAGATTCAGCGGCTTGAAATAATCGAAAAATGCATGCCTTCGCTGACAATATACAGATTCGCATGATCTACGCAGCGGCTATATTCATCAAACGCCTGTTGGACGATATAAAATAGCGGCTCTCCGGTTTTGACGGTGAGAAGTTTTGCGATATCTCCGACAGCAGCGACTGCTTGGAATATGCGCTTGACTTTGCTGACACGAATGGAATAGTACGCTTCTAAAAAATCATATACTGATTTCTCGTTTTGGTAACGGTTCTCGATTCCGGGTACGAGATCCGTCGGAATATAATCATAGGACATCATGATTGCTTTTCCGTTCCTTTTCCGAATCCTGCGGATTTCATAAAGCTGTGTAACTCCAGGAAATATATCGCTTGAAATGCTGCTTGCTCCTACCACCTTCCTGTCCAAAACAAAAGTATCCACAGGCACTCCGGAGCTCTCCAGTCCATCCAAAAATGATATAAAGTGGTCGTTTTCGATTTTGTATTCGTTTCCCGGTTCGCATACGAACGTTCCGTTCCCATGAATGCGTTTGACGATTCCTTGACTTGCAAGCTCGCTGAGCGCTTGTCGCACCGTTCCGCGCGACGCGCCCATCCGTTCAGCCAGGACGTCTTCGCTGGGCAGTTTAACGCCCACCGAGTATATACCACGATCTATATCCGTTCGGATGGCCATTTCGATCTGTTTATAAACGGGTATCCCGCTCGATTTATCAATCATATTAACCTCATATTGGTCTTAATAATGATATTATACGTTTGTACACATGTGCCGTCAACCGGCACTGTCGCTTTCTGCGATGCTTAATATCATATCCTGTAAGAGTTCAACAGCATATTCAGCGGAATCAACAAGCATATACTCTAATTCACTGTGGTTATGATCCCCCCAAGGTCCGATGCGATCGACGACGACCGGCGCGTACGCTGCCGCAGTATTGGCGTCCGAAACGCCGCCGCATCTTTTAACGGAAAAGGGGATGCCTCGCTTTTTATAAAGCATCTTCATTCTTTCTACGAATTCCAAAGTTTTAGCGGAAGGTGTCATTACCTTCTGCTCCCGAAAAAACGTTTGCTCAACGCACGCTCCGTCGATAAACGGATGACGAAGCATGGATTCGACGGCGGCTTTCACTCTCTCCGCTTCGGCGATGTCCCACATGCGGAATTCCATACTCATATGCGCATGCTCTGCAACAACGTTCTCAGCGGATCCTCCTTCGATCCTTCCGATGTTAACAGTAGTGCCCTTTTCCCGGTTGCCGAGAGCCATCAGTGCAACAATCCATTGCGCCATTTCATAAACTGCTGAAGCATTCTTTCTGTCAAATACATATCCGGCATGGGTCGAAATACCGGTGAATTCAAATTCGTATTTTATTTTACCTTTACGTTCGATGCAAAATGCACCATCCGCCATCGCCGGCTCCATAACGAATACGTGGTCCGCACAAGCGGAGGCTTTTGATATGTAATCTGTTGAATAGAGGGAGGTAATTTCTTCATCCGGATTCATGATGACTCGAATTGAAAGTTCCTTTGCTCTTTTCGGAAGTGTCTTTAGCGCATGCCAAATCGCCAATATGCCGCACTTCATATCTGCGACACCGGGACCGTAGGCACGCTCTTCGCGGATGCTAAACGGACGCCTTTTTGCCTCATTTTGAGGAAAAACCGTATCCATATGACCAATTAGCAGGACATCGAAGCGTTCTGCGTTCCGGGAGCGGATATCAAGAAGATATCCGACTTTGTCAGATATCGGTACACGCTCAACACTCCAGCCGATGCCTTTAAAACGGGAAGCGAAAAAGTCGCCGACCATATTCACGCCATCAACCGTATAGGTTCCGCTGTCGATATTCACTAAGGTTTCAAGTTCCTTCAGGTAAGATTCTTTATCGAACATAATCATCAAATCTCCTTCGCACGCACACAAGCGCATAAATGATTTTGCCCAATGATGGTAAGCGGTACGTCAGTTTGAGTGCAGCGGTTATCTGCGAATTCGCATCTTCCGGCAAATCGACATCCGGCTGTCGGATTTATGGGACTTTTAACTTCGCCCTTGATGGTAATAATCTCCTTGTCCCTTGTTCGTATATCAGGTACGGGTATTGCCGAAAGCAGCGCTTTTGTATATGGATGGCGAGGGTTTCTAAAAAGGTCGTCAGCGGGAGCTTTTTCCACGCATTGGCCAAGATACATTACCATAATCTCATCAGAAATGTGCTTGACGACCGATAGATCGTGTGTGATAAACATATAGGTAAGTCCGAATTCTTTTTGCAGTTCGAGCAGTAAATTTAAAATCTGCGCTTGGATGGAAACATCGAGAGCAGAAACCGGCTCATCACACACAATGAACTCCGGATTAACTGAAAGCGCGCGCGCAATACCAATGCGCTGTCTTCTTCCGCCGTCAAGTTCATGAGGATACGCATTTGCCAGTCGCCGGGCAAGGCCGACCGTATTCATTAATTGTGCAGTACGGTTCCAGACCTCCGCTTTTGATCGGTACAATTTGTGAAACAGCATATATTCAGCTATGATCTCAGAAACGGTCATGCGCGGATTAATGCTTGAGTAGGGATCCTGAAATATGATTTGCATCTTCATTCGCATTTCGCGCATGCGCGCAGATTTCGATTGAACGATTTTTTCGCCCTTAAAGAAAATCTCGCCGCTTGTCGGCTCGATCAGTCTAAGAATAGTGCGGCCGAGCGTAGATTTGCCGCATCCGGATTCTCCGACAACGCCGAGGGTTTTCCTCGGCATTATACTAACGGAAATATCGTCTACCGCATGCAAGATACCCGCATTTACGTTAAAATACTTTTTTAGGTTTTTTGTTTCCAGTATAGGCTGTAATTTTTCCATACTTAAGCCTCCTTGCCGAATAAACGGCATCGTACGGTATGAGTCGAAGAGAGTATTGCGTCACTCTGCTTTAATAAGCATTGCTCGGATGCGTGTGGACAGCGCGGATAAAAGCTACAACCTGCCGGCAGATCGGTGGGATCCGGCATAAGACCCTCGATAGGAGAAAGAGGTGATTTGCTTTCACCGTTCAGCTTCGGTATGGAGCCGAACAATCCCTTTGTATAAGGATGATGGCGTTCTCCTGTGAATATATCTTTAAGCGTTCCCGTTTCTACCAGTTCTCCCGCATACATCACGGCAACCCGGTCGCACATTTGTGCTACCACGCCAAGGTCGTGCGTTATAAGAATCATGGCGGTTTGCAGCCGGTCACGCAGTTCACGCATCAGCATCAGAACCTGAGCTTGTATAGTAACGTCCAATGCGGTGGTTGGCTCGTCTGCTATTAAAAGATCAGGCTCGCATGCAAGCGCTATGGCAATTACGACTCGCTGCTTCATTCCACCCGAAAACTGATGAGGGTAATCGCCTTTTCTGGATGGCGGAATACCAACCATTTCGAGGACTTCGTCAACGCGCGTTTCGAGCTGTTCCTTGGTTCGGTTCTTCTCGTTATGAAGTTTCAGGGCTTCGGCAATCTGTGCTCCGATGGTATGAACGGGGTTTAGCGAACTCATGGGGTCCTGAAATATCATTGATATTTTATCGCCGCGCATCTTCATCATATCGCGCTCCGAAAGAGACAGCAGATCCTTACCTTCAAACAGAATGCGGCCGTTTTCGATTATTCCTACTCGTTCCGGCAGAAGCTTCAATATCGTCAGAGCCGTAGTGGTTTTACCTGCGCCTGTTTCGCCGACGATGCCGAGGGTTTCGCCTTTATTCAGGTTAAAACTTATTCCGTTGACGGCAGATACGGTTTCCAAATCGGTTTTATATTTTACAACGAGGTCCGTAACCTCAAGCAGAGTTTCTTTCATGTCGCCCTCCTTATGATTTCAGGCGCGGATCGAGCGCGTCGCGCAGTCCGTCTCCGAGAAGATTTATCGAAGCGGACGCCAAAATGATGCAAAGACCGGGGAATATGATCATGAACGGTTTAATTCGCATGAATTCCTTTGCTTCACTGATAAGCGCGCCCCATTCCGGACGTGGAGCACTAATGCCGAGACCGAGAAAACTTAATGACGCAGTTTGCAGAATCATACTGGAAACGTTCATGGTCGTCTGTACTATCAAGGGACTGACAACATTCGGAATAATGTGTTTTACCATTATGTGCAAATCGGAAGTTCCGCCCGCGCGCGCGGCTTCAATATATTCCTGATCGACGACTCCGAGCGTTGATGCGCGAACAATTCGGGCAAATGCAGGGATCCTTGAAATGACGAGCGCAACAATTATGTTAAAAATGCCTTGTCCCAGAGCTGCAACAAGAGTCAGCGCAAGCAAAATAGTCGGGATTGCCGAGAAAACATCGAGCGTTCGCATGACGATATTATCGAACTTATTACCGTAATAAGCGGAAATCATACCGAGCAGACCTCCGCACAGCATTCCCGCAATGGATGCTACAAATCCGATAAACAGTGAAACACGTCCACCATGTACGCAGCGGAGAAATAAATCCCTGCCATAGCCGTCGGTGCCGAACACGTGATGCCAGGAAGGGTTTTGCAGCTTGTTTTTTACGTTTAATGTAATGGCTGTTTCATAGGTGCCGATCTGTTCCGCAAAAACCGCCGCAAGAACCATTACTGTCAGAACGATCAAACCCGTCATAGCAAGTTTGTTTTTTTTGAATCTGCGCCAGATTTCTTTCATCTGGCTTTGTTTTTTTATTGTTATCACCTCGAAAGGCGCATTAATCTTTGTTGTCTCCATAATTAACCTTTACTTCCTGCGTATTTCGCTTTAATTCGAGGGTCCACATAAGCGTAAAGCAGATCCATCAGCAGCATAACAATAGAGAAGAGAATGGCTAAGGATATCGTTCCGCCCATAACAACGGGAATATCCTTTGATTTGATGCCGGCGACGATATATGTGCCAAGCCCCGGGAGTCCGTAAAGTGTTTCAGTAACGATTGCGCCGCCGAGAAGCGCTCCGAAGTTGTTCCCCGTAACTGTTATGACGGGCAGAAGTGCGTTCTGCATCGCATGCTTCCAAATAACGGCTTGCTTCGAAGCTCCTTTTGCCTTTGCTGTGCGAACGTAATCCTGCCGAATAGTTTCCAGCATGCTCGAACGCGTAAAGCGTAGTGTTTGCGCTCCATAGATCAAACCAAGTGACAACATAGGCATGATATATCCTTTAATGGAGGTTATTCCCTGGGAAGGCAGCCAGCCTAATTTGACTGAGAAAAGTACCATGAGCATCAAGCCTACCCAGAAAGAGGGCGCTGCTGCAAGAAAAATGGCAAGAAAAGTGGGGATAGCATCAAGGAGCGAATATTGCTTGACAGCAGAAAGTACTCCTAAAGGTATCCCTATGAGCAAAGAAGTGAGGATTCCAAGAAAGGCGACGCTTACGGAAACCGGCACTTTGGCAACAATCTCATCCAATACCGGCAGTTTTGTCATATAACTCGTCCCGAAATCGAGACGCACGACTCCGAACATGTATTTAAAATACCTTTGCCATGCAGGCAGATCATAGCCAAGTTTGTGATTCAATTCATCTACATCCGCTTGCGTACCGCCGGCACCTAATATGAACGTGCCGGGATCGCCCGGTGTTAAGGAAAGAATTAAGAAAATGATGACGGATACGCCCAAAATGATCGGAATCATCCATGCCAACCGCTTAAGAATATATTTGTACATAGTATCTCCCTTATAAAGCGGCGACCGCCCGCAACGGGGCGGCCGTCTTTACAGCAGTCATTTGTTTTAAAGCTGAAAATCAGTTCCAACTCCAATCATATACGCAATAGTAGTTAGGCTGATTGACTACGTTCAGTTCCGCATTCCAGACATAAGGCTGAACTTTATGATTCAAGGGGATATATGTTGCAGTCTCCATAAGCATATCGTTAAGCTCTTCTGTTAATGCGAGACGTGTCTCAATGTCAGTCGCCGCACAGGACTCATCCATGAGCTGGTCCATTCTTTGCCAATCAAATTTCTGCCCCTTGTATTTGACAAAATAGGAGCCTTCGAGAGTTGAATAGAAGCGTCTGCGGATATTGTCGTAATCGCCGTAGCTGCTCGCGCCGCATACATAGATGTCAAAATCCTGAGCACGCGCCTGTACAAGCTGCGAGGCAAGCTCGCCCGCTTCCAATTCGCATTTGATTCCGACATCCGCGAGATTTGCCTGAATAACTTGTGCGAGTTTTGGCCAGTAACCGCTGGAAGCATACATCAGTGTCCCGATATCCACTCCATTTGCATAGCCTGCATCTGCTAAAAGTTGTTTGGCCTTTTCAGGGTCGTAGTTATACTTGACGCTACTGCGCGGTGCGCCGATATTATAATCGGGATTCTCTAAATAATCCGCGATCCCTGCCAATCCGTCAAAGGCTGCATAGTTGAGTGCTTCTTTATCGATAGCGTATGCGATTGCTTTTCGGACATTGTCGTTTTCAAGAGCATCGTTCGCATCCGGATTGATGGCAAGCCAGTTGCAGTGGTTTGCAAGCATCGCCTCTGTATTATACTTGCTGTCTGCGGCAAAGGTCTGAAAGCTTGTCGTATCAGCTATTATCCAATCGATTTCGCCCGCCTCAAATGCGATGATCGTGGCAGCCGCATCCGCGATCGGAATATAATTGATATATTTGATAGAGGCTTCACCTCGGTAATACTTCGGAAAAGCTTCGAGGGTCCATTTCACATCATTATCAAGAGCTGTCATCATGTACGGTCCGCAGCCCGCAGTAGAAATTTGCGTTCCGAAAGCTTCTCCCTGCTCGGTGACTTCGCGCTCGCTGAGAATGAAAATATGGCACAGATTGACGAGGAAAGGCGCATATGGTGTTTGCAGATAAACATCTACGGTTGTGTCGTCGACCGCTTTCGCTTCCACGATATTTGAGGCGAAAGAGGCAATGTCCGGTTTTGTTAAAGCGCGGTTGAAGGAGAAAGCTACGTCAGAGGCTTTGACCTGATCACCGTTATGGAAATATACATCGTCGCGGAGCTTGAATGTGTATACCTTGCCGTCCTCGCTGACGGTGTAGCTTTCCGCTACACGCGGCTCAAGTTCTCCCTTTGCTTCGTTGAAATAGTAGAGTCCTTCGTACATTTGGGTAAGAACATATTTTGCCTGCAAATTGTTCGTGCCCTGACCGTCTGTTGTAATCAAAGGCGTTTGCACACAAAGGTTCAGCGTGTCGCGGGTAGGCCGCGCCGGTTGTTCGGTAGCATCCCCTGTAGGTGATTCGGGATCCGTTTGATCTGTAATCGCGGGTGTTGGCGCGGCATCCGGCTGTTTTGGCACACATGCTCCAAACAAGAAAACCAGTGCCAGTGCGAAGACCAGTATCGAGATCTTTCTCATTCCGTTATTCCTCCAATATATTTTTATTATATCATGGTGTTTATACCATGAAAAACTATCAATAATTCTCGTTTATGCCAAGTGTTTTCTTGAGCTGTGTCCCGTCTACAGAGCGGGTATCGGCTTCGTTTTTAATGCAGACAGACGCTGCGGTTCCCGCCGCCTCACCTTGTGAGATCACACAGGCCATAATCCGGGAACTGCCGTTTGCCTCGTGTGTCGCGGAAATTGTTTTTCCCGCAACCAGAACATTTTTTAAGTCTACCGGGATCAAACAGCGATAGGGGATCTCATAGCTGCCGCCGTCTTTTATAAACATAAATTTCGTTCTGCCGCCGTTCGGGTCGTGGATGTCGATAGGGTATGCGCCCTGGGCTACTCCGTCCGAGAAGCGCGCGCCTTTAAGAACATCATCTTTAGTCAAGATATAATCCCCAAGAATGTTACGCGATTCCCGAAAGCCGATGGGCGATGTTCCAATGAGCACAGCGTTTTTAAATGACGGGATCCTTTCGCGCATCATCTTGAATATACGCATCACATTTTTGCGTTCTAAAATCTCAGCCTTTGTGACGTCATTCCCGTCAAATGCGCAAAGCCCCGGTACGCGAGTCGCGTTGAGCGAAACTTCGCCTTCGCGTACGGATACAGCCGTGAAGGTGATTTCCGGCTCGTCCGGACCGAATACCATATGGCCTGCGAGATGGATGAGACCTGGCTTTTCAGTTCCGATTTTTTGCCCCCTGGTCACTCGTGTATGCCATTCACCCCAACCGGCAATAGAGCGCCCGTTTTTCAGGTCTTCTTCTAACATATCAAGATCAACGTTTCCGGCGCGAAACAGAATCGAGCAGTTTTGACGTGAGCTATTCTCTATAAATTTACCGCCGGCCATGGCAACCAAGTCAGCATCGCCCGTGCAATCGACGAAAGTCTTTGCGTTAATCAGTTGTTTACCGGATTTATTGGCAACCTCAACGGATTGTATTCTGCCATTTTCGACTTTTACATCGGTAACATATGTGTGAAGCAAAATATCCGCGCCCGATTCGAGCACCATTTCCTGTGCGACATATTTATAGATTTCCGGATCAAACGGAACCAGCGAAAACTGATAATCATCCTCAGTATTCCAGCGCGAACCTTGCGCATAGCCGAAGCAGGCGTTTTCTTTTTTCAGGCGATCTACGATTTCGAGGAATATACCGCGGTTTACGACTCGACCGCTGCCATCCAATGCTCCAAGGAAAGGAATACCGCCGACTGCGGTTCCTCCCAAATGGCCGTATTGTTCGATTACAAGAGTGTTCGAACCTCTGCGCGCTGCTGCGATCGCTGCAGAAACTCCTGCAGTCCCCCCGCCCGCAACTATAACATCGTATTGCTTCATCAAAAATGCTCCTATAAACTTGTTTGTTGTATATACATCTAAACGTATATATTTATAATACAGATAATATATTGGATTGTCAACCGTAAAATGGACGACTGAGAAGAATTTAGTTGAGGTAATATATACCGCTTACTTGTTAGACCTTGATGTTGCATATCGGATTATAAAAAACTATAATAAAAGTTGTTCAATAAAGAGTGGAGGAAACCTATGGCTTCCAAGATCTGGGCTCACAGGGGTGCGAGCGGATATGCTCCCGAGAATACGCTTGAAGCATTCAGGCTTGCTGTTGAAATGAAGGCTGACGGCGTTGAACTGGATGTTCATATGAGCCGGGACGGTGAATTGGTGGTCATCCACGATGAAACAGTCGACAGGACTTCGAACGGCAAAGGCCGGGTCGTGGATTTATCGCTTGAAGAGCTGAAAGCGCTGGATTTTTCCTGCGGGATGGAGAAGTACAGAGGAGTTAAAATCCCCACTTTGCGGGAAGTTTTTGAGCTTTTAAAACCCACAGGCTTTTTCATCAATATAGAGGTCAAGTGCGATATAGTAATTTATTGGGGTATCTGGGATAAACTTATCGAGCTTGAACGCGAATCGGGAATGCAGGGCCGCATTCTTTATTCTTCATTCAACCATTACGTGCTTATGGAAATAAGAAAGCTGGATCCCGGCGCTAAGATCGGCCTTTTATATTCCTGCGCGATAGTCGATCCGTGGGTGTATGCGAAATATCTGAACGCAAATGCGCTGCATCCGCACTATCTTGCGCTTCGCGCGCCCGGAATGATCGAAGGATGCAAAAAGGCGGGAATCGAGCTGAACACCTGGACGGTGAACGACCCCGGTGCTATGAAAACGCTTTTTGAGCAAAACGTAAATGCCGTGATAACGAATTACCCGGACAAAGCAGTTAAAATACGTGACAATATGCAACTGATATAATCAAAAAATCTGCCGCCCGGCAGATTTTTTGCTTGTCGAAAAAGTGGATTGCTTCCACTTTTTCGAGAATCACCGCGCAAGTTAGTGCTCGGTTTCCTGCTTTGCAGGAAGCCTGTCGCACCGACTTACGCTATAAGGTGTCATTTTGCACCGCACATGTCGCTGAAAAATGACGGATTGAAAGTTTTATATTTTAGATGATTTTCATTCAATTCGTACTATAGGTTTTATTGATATCCAAAAAATCTGCCGCCCGGCAGATTTTTTGTTAACTTTTCACTTATCACTATCCACTCGCCACTACTGAAACAGGCTTGCGCCTGTTTTTTAATCCTGCGTATCGAACGCTTCAAGCTTGGATGTAAGCTTGCCGGGCTTGTTGTCTCCATGGCGCGTCAATGTGATCGTTATGAATGCGAGGGCTACAAGGATCGCTGCATACGGAAAGAGCGTCCAATAACCGACAAACTGAAGCAATGCCCCGGAGACTATCGGCGTCACTATCTGCGCTGCCATGGAGAATGTGTAATAATAGCCCGTATATTTTCCGATATTGCTTCCTTTGCTGAGCTCCACCACCATCGGGTAGCTGTTTACGTTGATGCTTGCCCATGCAAAACCCACAAGGGCGAACATGAAGTATAAAGCGGGGTGGAAGGTGTTCGCGACCAGCGCGCCCACCGCAAAGCAGCCTGAAAGCAGAATGATGCCGAACTGGATCATGCGTTTTCTTCCGAACTTTGAGGAAAGCATACCGACGGGAACATAGGAAAGCACCGCGCCTGCCGTCGCGACAAGCAGGCAGGTGGAAGCGCCGCTCACATCATGCCCCCACTGTTGAGTGGCATATTTGGTGAAAGCGGTCGTAACTGCGTTATAACCCATGAACCAAAGCGATACGGATATAAGAATGAACACGAGGCTTCGAAATGCCGCGGGGGACAGCTTTTCCTTGCCGGATTCCGTGATTTTTGACGCCTGATCCTCCTCGGGAGTCACTCCGTAATTGATCTTCTCCATTTCTTGCCGCAGTTTGCGTTCTTTAACAAATATTACGAGCAGGACGACCGCAACCGCCATGCACAGCGCTACTACGAGGAACACCGGAAGATAATTGATTTTTGAGCCGTCCTCAGGCTCCTTCGCAAGAAAAGTCATGACGCCGAGTGTGAAAATCCCTCCGAACGCGCCCATCAGGTTGATTATAGCATTCGCTTTGCTTCTTAATGGCTTGGGGGTCACGTCCGGCATAAGCGAAACCGCGGGCGAGCGGTAGGTTCCCATGCTGATAAGCAGCAGACCCAAGGCGATAAAGAAATAGAAAAGCGATTCGTTGGTATCCGTTATAGGTATCATAACGGTCATGATCACTGAAACCGCGGTGCCGAAAATTATAAACGGCATTCGCTTGCCCGCTTTGTCGCTGAGTATTCCGAACAACGGAAGCATGAACAAAGCGAGGATATTATCAAGGGCCATTATGAAGCCCGCGATACTGTCTCCCAATCCGAACGTATCGCGCAGCATGAGCGGTATCACAGCGTCGTAGAGCTGCCAGAAAGCGCAGATCGAAAAGAAGGCTAACCCCACCAGGAACGTGCGTTTATAATTGAGCTTCATTGACGGCCTCCCAAAGACATGTTTATATGTTTCATTATACCAATACCGTCATGGGCTCGCAACGTATATTCTATATCATTGCGCATTCCGCTTTAATGCCGGGGTTTTATAGCGTATAATATTAATACGGTGCGAATTTTTTTGCTAAGGGGGGCTGTCATATTGAAACAATTGCTGCTCGGCAATGAAGCTATAGCCCGCGGGGCGTATGAAGCGGGGGTAAGGATCTCGAGCGCTTATCCCGGAACTCCGAGTACGGAGATCAACGAGGCGATGGCGCGTTATTCCGAAGTATACAGCGAATGGGCGCCGAATGAAAAGGTCGCGGTTGAAGTTGCTCTGGGAGCGGCGGTCTTCGGCGCCCGCGCTATGGCGTGCATGAAGCATGTCGGCCTCAACGTGGCGGCCGACCCTCTGTTCACGGCCGCTTATACGGGCGTAAACGCGGGGCTGGTGCTTGTGGTAGCGGACGACCCCGGAATGCACTCCTCCCAAAACGAGCAGGATACGCGGATGCTCGCAAGGGCGGCGCATGTACCCGTATTGGATCCTTCCGACTCCAAGGAGTGCAAGGATTTCATGTCCATAGCTTTTGATATAAGCGAAAAGTATGACACTCCGGTCATAGTCCGGCTGACCACCCGGGTCGCCCATGCGCGAACGGTTGTTGAGCCGGGCGAAAGGAAGGACATACCGTTAAAAGAATACGCAAAGAATACGGCAAAATTCGTCTCAATGCCGGGGAACATGATCAAAAGGCACGTCGCCGTTGAGCAGCGGGAAAAATCGCTTGCGGAGGATGCGGACCTGCTCAGCGTGAACCGGATAGAATGGGGCGATAAGGAGCTTGGCGTCATAACTTCCGGAGCCGCCTATAACTATGTTAAAGAAGCCCTTCCCGAAGTCTCCGTTCTGAAACTCGGCCTTGCATATCCGCTGCCGCGCCGTCTTATTGAAGGATTTGCGAAAGAGGTTTCGGAGCTTGTTGTTATTGAGGATATGGAACCGTTTTTCGAGGACGCGATAAAAGCGTGGGGGATTCCCTGCTCGGGCAAAGACAAGACGGGTATCCAGGGGGAGATTTTTGCGGGGAAGATAGCGGCGAAATTTAAAGGTGACCCCGATCCCGGGCCTATGACCTTCGGCGGCATACCCGTGCGCCCGCCGGTGATGTGTGCCGGCTGTCCGCACAGAGGCCTTTATTATGTGCTGAGCAAGTTAAAGCTGAACGTGCTTTCGGATATCGGCTGTTATACGCTTGGCGCACTGCCGCCGTTGAATGCGGTTGATACCTGCGTTTGCATGGGAGCTTCAATAGGCATGGCGCACGGAGCCGAAAAAGCAAGGGGCGGGCAGTCCAAAAAAACCGTTGCGGTGCTCGGGGATTCCACATTCTGCCACAGCGGCATAACGGGGCTTTTGAACATGGCATATAACAAATCCGCCGGGACCGTCATAATCGCGGATAATTCCATCACCGGAATGACGGGTCATCAAGATAACCCGATGAGCGGAAAGGATCTAAGCGGACAGCCGGCGCCGCAGCTGGACGCTATGAAGCTTTGCGAGGCGATGGGCATAAAGAACGTCAGGGTCGTGGACCCCTTTGACCTGAAAGCGCTTGAAAATGCGATTCGCGAAGAAACCGCAAGGGATGAACTTTCAGTCATTATTTCAAAAAGGCCCTGCGCGCTTATAGTAAAGCAGCCGAATACGCCATATTATTGCGATGAAGCCGCGTGCAGGAACTGCGGACTATGTCTGAAGCTTGGCTGCCCCGCAATAGTAAAAACGGAAAAGGGCGTGCGGGTTGAAGAATCTCAGTGCGTCGGCTGCGGGCTATGCGCCGGCGTATGTCCTTTCGGTGCTTTGAGTATAAGGGGGAACGATCATGCTTAATATTGTGATAGCGGGCGTCGGGGGGCAGGGCACGCTCCTTGCAAGCAAGATTCTCGGGCAGCTCGGGCTTAATCACGGATACGACGTGAAGGTAAGCGAAGTGCACGGCATGAGTCAGCGGGGCGGCAGCGTAATAACTTACGTGCGCCTTTCCAAAGAAGAGCGCCTTTATTCTTCCGTTGTGGAGCAGGGCAAAGCCGACGTGCTTCTCGCATTTGAATGCCTTGAAGCGCTGAGGTCTCTTCCTTACGTCAAGCCGGGCGGCACTGTGATCGTCAATACGCAGGAAATAATGCCCATGCCCGTCATAACCGGCGCGGCGAAATACCCCGATGGCTGCCTTGGACAGGTGAAAGCGAAAGCGAAAGCGGATGTAATAGCTCTTGACGCAATCGGCATCGCGAAGGAGTGCGGATCGAATAAAGCCGTAAACACGGTGCTTATGGGTGTGCTTGCGAAAAAGCTCCCGTTTTCGCGCGGGCAGTGGCACTCTGCGATAGTGCAAAACGTAAAACCCGAATATGCCTGCGTTAACCGGAATGCGTTTGACAGGGGATATTATTACGGCGAAAACTCATGACTTCTTCAACGTTTAAAAGGGGCCGACGTATCGCGGCCCCTTCAATATAATCTTATATAGCTTTTTGATCTCTGATTATTATAAAGAAGCGCGATAATTTACAATCTGCTTCCGCAGCTTCCGCAAAATTTCGTCCCCGGTTCGTTCTCCTGTCCGCAGTTCGAACAAAATCCGGTTTTTTGTTCCGGCTCGGCTTGAAGCTTAGCTCCGCAGTTGCCGCAAAAACGTGTGCCGAAGCTGTTTTCAAACCCGCAGGACGCGCAGGATACGTTTGGCCGCTCCATTTTATTTCCGCAGTTGCCGCAGAATTTGAGTTCCTTTTTATTGGGCGTACCGCAGGCGGGGCACATGACCATTCCGGAAGCTTCCGCCTGCTGCTGTGCTGCCATGTTGGCCATTGCGCCGAAACCTGCGAAAGCGTTGGCGAAGTTTTGGGCAACGGGTTCCATATTGCGGTTGAATGAGGACGCGGTCCTGTCGCCCGGTCTTATGATTTCCTGCTGCACGGCTTGTTGCTGCGGCTGCTGTACTTCGCTTTTGCTGAAAACCTTATCTACCTGATTGCTTACGGCCTTGTCAACGGCATGATCCACCGCACGGGAAACTCCCCTGTTCACTGCTCTGTTGATGGCTCTGTCCAGTATACTCATAAGTTGCCTCCTCTTTTATTGATCGACTTTTGTACCGCATTCTCCGCAGAAGCGTTTGCCTTCGGCAATCTTTGCGCCGCATTCCGGGCAGAACCTTTCTTTCGGCTTGGTTAAATTATATCCGCATTCCGGGCAGAATTTTAATGGCGGCGAATATTCCCTGCCGCATTCCGGACAAGTCTGTTTTTCGATTTCAGGTTCCGGTTCCGGCTCGGGTTCCGAAGCGGCGGGCTCTTTGGGTTTCGGCTCCTTAATGGCGGCTATCTCGGCTTCCAATGCGGCGATTATCTCATTGCACTCTACGATCTTAAGAAGAATGCCGTCAGCCTCCTCGCCGAATCTCTCGCCCGCTTCATACCTGTTCCAGATGTATTCGCCCAGTTCTTGCTTATACTGCGCGATCTTATTTCGTTCCGCTCCGATTTTGCCGTTGATCTTTCCGATTTCGATCATGTCCTTGGTATTGTCCGCCGCGCTTTTTGCGAAATTGCTGATTTTATCAAATATAGCCATATGATGACCTCCTTCGCTGCATTACCGGTTGCTTCCCGATATATAATTCAGTGTATGATCCTGTAGCTTCCGATTATAGGCAGTTCCTTCTCCGTTCCGTTAAATCCGCTCACCATACCCATTATCATAAAAACTATTCCCGCTATGATCCCGATCCCTCCGGCTATCCATCCCAATACGGGAATTATAGTTATCAGCGCGCAAGCAAGCATATACAGCGACAGGAGCAGCGCCTGATTCAAATGAAACCTCAAATAGCGGGAATTCGGGCTGGCCAGCAATGCGATGATGATGAATATGGGATTGATATAGCTGATTCCCGCCAAACCCTTATTGGCCGCGATATCGCCCGCATCGTAGTTGTTCGCATTTTCCATTCGAAACCTCCTGAGAAAGCTTTTTACATAGATATTACCAAACGCAGGATATAATACTATTTTATAGCCTTTTTATGCCAAACGCAATAGCCCCGGCTGCGCCGGGAGCGATTCCTTTCATTCGCAGTGCGGTACGACCAAAAATGAAGATCAGCAAACTAAACTAAGGAAACCTGCCTTGGCAGGTTTCCTTAACTTGTTACTGATTACTGACCACTGAATACTATTCAATAATGCTTGATACAACGCCCGCGCCGACAGTGCGGCCGCCTTCACGGATAGCGAACCTGAGCCCTTCCTCGATGGCGATGGGGGTGATGAGAGTTATCTCCATGTCGATATGGTCGCCCGGCATGACCATCTCAACGTTCTGGGGCAGCTTGATTACGCCCGTAACGTCCGTGGTCCTGAAATAG
>MWCU01000073.1 GCA_002070205.1 Firmicutes bacterium ADurb.Bin182
CTTAGGAGGCGGACGCTCTATCCTGCTGAGCTATAGGTGCACAGCATGAATTATTATAATTTACGCGCTTGCCGATGTCAACCTGATGAATCCCTGTTTGACAAGCGCTGTACGAATTCGACGCACTCCCGGGCAACCCTGTCCTGCTCAGGCCCGTAAACGCAGCCGTGCGGCGATTTTTCCAGCCATACGACCTTTTTGTCCTTGCACGAGACCCCGTGCTTTATGATGTTTACGGATTTAAGGTCGACTTTGTTGTCGAACCTCGACTGAAGCACGAGTACGGGGCAGGTTATTTTATACAGCCCGCCCCTTACTTTAAGAGTCAGCGTATAAAGATCCCTGAGCTTATCCACCGCTATGCCGCTGTAGCTTTGAAGATACCGGTTGCCGCTTTTGGAAGACTTGATTTCCGCATACGGTATGACTCTGTGCAGTTTACTTATTCTTTGAATGTATTGCTTTACCCTGAGCGGCGCGCTCATCAGAACGAGTCCGTCGCAATCCCGTTCCTGTGCAAGCAGCGACATCAAAACGCCTCCCATGGAAAAACCCATAAGAAAAATTCTCTTTACTCCTTCGGACGCCAGTTTGTCATAAGCAGACCTGGCATCATCCAGCCAATCCTCCCACGTGCATGAATTCATGTCAAGAAGCGTGGTGCCGTGCCCCCGAAGAAGCGGAGCGTAGACGGTGCAGCCGGCATCGACAAGGGCATCCGCTATATGCCTCATTGTCGCGGGCGTTCCCCCGAAACCGTGCATCAAAAGGCAGCCCGAATCTCCGCCCTTATAAAAATAAGGTCTCGCAAGCTCGTCAAAATCCCATGTTTTATATTTTACGGCTTTGCCGAACCCGATTTTCGCTTTGAGCAATCCCAAATTAATTCATCCTTTCATAATCTTTGACCCACAGTTTACAAATATGACGCTCGTTTTTTTTTGTTCTTTGAATTTTGAACGCCTTTAAAAGGCCGGGAGCCTTGCTCATTGGAATATTTCCCGTTTTCTGCATATTATACTTTTCGCCCGGCGGCAATTGGAAGCGTATCTTAATGCAAAACATCGGCATTTCGTCGGACCGGTCAAAACGCCGGCTATTGCCATTTCTATGGCAATTGAGTATACTCAAAATCAGCAGGAGGTTTTTAAGTGCCATACACGCCTTTAAACGACAAATTCGATTTTAAGCAAGACAGCTTTACGCTTTTGACGATCGCGCTTATAAGCTTTGTTCAGTCCCTTGCGATCAACGGCTTGTATGTTCCGCACGGTTTTCTTTCCGGTGGAATTTCGGGCCTTTCCCTTCTTATCCATTATACCACGGGACTGCCCGGATGGATATTCATAGTATTGCTCAATATCCCCGTCATGATCGTCGGCTGGAAGTTCATGAGGGGCAAATTCATAATTTTCAGCATACTGGCTACCGTTTTGTTTTCATTGTCATTCGCGCTTACGGAAGGTTTTTCGTTGAATGTTGAAAACCCGATCATTTCGGGACTCGCAGGCGCTGCGATACTCGGAATAACCGGCGCGCCCGTGGTAAAGCGGGGCGCAAGCTTGGGCGGCATGGATGTGCTTGCTCTCATTCTTTCGCGTAAGTATTCCTTTCCGATGGGCACGTTCAACATTATGTTCAATCTGTTCATAATGTCAATGCTTGTTATATTCAGTTCTCTCGAGCTTGCTTTGATGTCGATGCTTGCGATGTTCATTTCCAATACGGCGTTCAACTATGCGATGCAGGGTTTGAACAGATCAAACACCGTTTTTATTATTTCCGATAAATGGGAGCAGATCGCTCCGACCGTTCTCAAAGAATTGCACAGAGGCGTTACATATATCCCCGCAAAAGGCGCTTTTACCGGAAAAGATCGAATACTGGTCTATTGCATCGTCAAAACTACCGAGCTGTCGGCATTGAGGCGCATTGTAAAGACTTGTGATGAAAATGCTCTGTTTTCCATAATCGAAACCAAGGAAGTTGTCGGGCGCGGCTTCGGTGCCCTTAACTGATTTAAAACGCAGTTAAAACACGGCGGGTGAGCTTCATTGGCAGCCGTTAAAAATAAAAATCATGCCGCATAATATAACGGTTACAGAAGGAGGAATTGTATATGAGCGAATTGGTGGCAAGTATCATTGAAAAACGCAAAGATGAAATTATCCGGTCCCTGCAGGAGAACCTCAAGTTTAAGAGCGTCAAGGAGCCGTCTGAGACGGGTATGCCTTTCGGAAAACCCATTGACGACGCGCTCCGCCACGCGCTGTCTTTGGCGGATTCGATGGGTTTCAGGACCAAGAATTTGGACGGATACATCGGGATCGCCGAATGGGGGAAGGGCGAGGAAACGCTTGCAATCATGTGCCACCTTGACGTGGTGCCCGAAGGCACCGGCTGGGATTTTCCTCCGTACGGCGGCGCAATCGATAACGGCAGGATATACGGAAGAGGAACGCTGGACGACAAGGGACCCGCTATCAGCGCCCTTTATGCGCTTTATGCGGTAAAAGAAGCCGGCGTTAAAACCAAAAGGAAGATACGAGTGCTGCTCGGCTGCGATGAGGAAAGCGGGATGGAATGCCTCAAGCATTACCTCAAGGTCGAGCCTATGCCCGAGATCGCATTCTCTCCGGATGCGGAGTATCCGGCAGTCAATTCGGAAAAGACCATAATCCATGCAAGCTTCGGGCGAAAATTTGCTTCGAAGCTTTCCATCGATTCGGGTACGCGCCCAAATGTTGTTCCGGGGACCGCGGAGTGCACTCTCCCTCTTGATTTGAGTCTGGTCAAAGAAAAAGCAGCCGAATTTTCAAAAGAAAGCGGTTTTCAGGTCGCCGTTAAGGAGTCTGATCAAGGTGTCAATTTGGCCGTTACGGGAAAGGATGCGCATGCCTCCACGCCGGAATTAGGGAAAAACGCGCTGCAGGCGCTGTTTCAGCTGCTTAAAAAACTGCCGCTCGAAGGCACGGATAAAGAAGTTGCGGCAGGACTTGCGGACTGTTTGAAAATGGACATGCACGGCGAAAGCTTCGGATTGGACGTACAGGACGAATCGGGGCGGCTTACGCTCAATCCCGGCGTTATTCATTGGGATGAAAACGGCGTAAGGCTCGATCTCGATATTCGCTGCCCCATATCCTACGAAGGCGAAAAAGTACTCGAGAAGCTGCAAAATGTATTTTCCGCGTTCGGCCTTCAAAAGCTTTCCGGCAGTATTTCGCAAGGCCACTATATTCCAAAAGACAGCGAACTCGTTTCAAAGCTTTTGGATATTTACGAAAAGCATACCGGAAAGCGTTTGGAGCCTCTCGCGATAGGCGGGGGAACATATGCGCGCAAATTTAAAAATGCGGTGGCTTTCGGACCCGAACTTCCGGGAGTTGAAGCGCCGGTCCATATGCCCAATGAATTCATCAGCATCGAGCACCTGATGTTCAATACGTATATAATTGCGGATGCCATATTGGCCTTAGCCTGCGAGGAGTAGGCGCGAAGTCGAAAAGCTTTAAGAAAAAGGCGGGCATGCCCGCCTTTTTGCTGTTTTCTCATTATATGCAAGTGTTTTTAATGTAAATTCATGGTTTTGCACATAATAACAGCGGTACGGGGGTGAAAAATCAAACGGAACCGGGAGGAATATAATATGGAGTTGCGAATCGTGCCCCTGATCATAGTGATCGCATATCTTATCGGGATGCTTTTGGTGGGTTATCTGGTCAATAAATTGAAAATAAAAAACAGTACCGACTATATGATTGCAGGGCGCCGGATGGGGCTTTTCTTCGTCGCGTCGTCGCTTTCGGCCAATAATATAGGAGGAGGAAGCACGACCGGCCTTGCCGCGAAAGCGTTTTCCGGCTGGGGGTTAAGCGCGGCATGGTATGTGCTGGCGGCGGCCGTTGCCATGATACCGCTTGCGTATTTCGCTCCCCGCATCAGAAAAACCATGGCGATAACCATCCCGGAGGTGGTGGGCAGAAGGTTCGGAAACGCGGCGAGCACGTTCACGGCAGTTTTAAACGTATTGTCTCTTTTTCTGCTGACATCCTCACAGGTATTGGCGTCGGGCTCCGTTGTGAGCGCTTTGACCGGAATACCGCTCAACGCAAGCATATTGCTTGCGGGAATAGTCGTTATAATCTACACGACAATGGGGGGGATGATCGCGGACGCGATTACGGATGTCGTGCAGTACATCATCATTCTTTTCGGTCTGCTGATAGCGCTGCCGTTCATAATAAACGGAGCGGGAGGCTGGAACGTCATCGCTTCCAAGCTTCCGCCTGCTGAATTGGATGTAACAAAAATAGGCTGGGTTACCATCATAGGTCTTATTTTCAACTATTTTTGCACATTTCTGTCGGGCCCTGAAATGGTCAGCCGATTTTCGGCTGCGTCAGATGAGAATACTGCCCAAAAAGCATCCTGGTTATCCGCTTTGATGATGGCGCTGCTTGCATTCATACCCACAGTGATCGGCCTCGCCGCCTTGGCCATGAATCCGGACTTGGATGCGGGAAAGGGAACGACCGCGCTTATGTTCGCGACTACCAGCTTCGCTCCTTCTTTTATAACAGGTATTGTCGCGGCGGCGATCGTTGCGGCGACAATGTCCAGCGCGGATTCAAATTTGTTGAGCGCTTCCACCATTTTAATAAAGGATATCGTTCAAAAATACTTCAATCCCGATATTGAGGACAGAAAAGTAATCAAGTATACTCGGGTAAGCAACGTTATCATATGCATTATAAGCATGGGCATTGCGCTGTTTCAAATCAGCCTCGTAACGCTCAACCTGTTTGCATTTGCGATAAGGTCCGCCGGGCCTTTCGCCGCATACGGACTCGGGCTTACGGTAAAAAACGCCACTAAAAATGCGGGGATAGTTTCCATCGCAGCCGGCTCGATTGCCGTCGTTGTATGGCAGCTTTTGAAGGAGCCGTTCGGGATACTTGCAATAGTGTTCGGATGCTTTATCGGGACGGTTACGTTTTTCCTTGTCTCGGCCATAGAAAGGAGCATGGGCAAGCCGCCGGCTCCCACCGCGTATATCGAAGGCGAACGGTAACATCACGGTGCCAATGGGGAAAAGGCAGCACAACCTTCTTCGAATTCTATACGAAGAAAATATTGTTTTTGAGACCTGAAGGCCGAAATCCCTTTTGAGCCGGCGAGCTGAAACGGCGGGGATTTTCCCCCGCCGTCCAACAGCAGATTATCTTGTGCATTATCTTCTTATTATGCTTCAACTTTTGCTTTCTGCTCTTTTTTAACCGCTTTCGGCAGCACTATCAGCGCCAAGATTAACAGCACGAATGATATGACCACAGATATCGCGAGGCTGACGCCAAACGCCAGTCTGCTGGTCAGACCCGCTATTATGTAACCCACGAAGCAAACCGCGGCTACTGTTACCGCGTAGGGTATCTGAGTGGAAACGTGCTGCAGGTGGTTGCAGTCGGCGCCGGTCGATGAAAGGATGGTAGTGTCCGAAATGGGCGAGCAGTGGTCGCCGAAGACGGAGCCGCCGAGAACCGCCGCAAGAGAGACAGTCAGCAGATTTGTGTTGCCCGCGGCTGCCGCTATGGGGATGCAGACCGCGGTAGCGATCGGAATCAGCATACCGAAGGTACCCCACGATGTGCCGGTCGCAAAGGATATGCCGCACGCTATAAGGAACAGGATAGCGGGGATAAAGGTTACGAACAGGCTTTCCGCGTCTACCAGGGTCGCAAGGTACGTGCCCGTGCCTAAAAGGTCAGAGCAGATCGCGCACAGCGTCCATGCGAGCGTCAGTATTGTCATTGCGGGAACCATGTTGCGAAGGCCTTTATCGACGCCTACAAAGAAATCCTTGAAGCTTAAAAGCTTCCTCGGAACAAACATGAAGAACGCAATTATCAGGGAGCAGAACGTGGAAAGAGCTAAGGCAAGCGTAGCATCAGTGTTGCCGAACGCCTCAAATACCGTCATTCCGCTTCCGTCCCAAAGTCCGCCGTACATCAGCATTGCCAAAATGGATATGACGACCAAGGCGATTATGGGAATCACCATATCCCAAACGGTGCCTTTTTCGGATACTTTCAGGCCGTCATAATACAATTCTGATGTGCTGCTTTCGCTGCCGGAGCTCGCTTCTTCAGCTTTCTGCTCAGCGGCTGCCATAGGCCCGAAATCGCTCTTTTTGCGTATTGTGATCCAGAATACCATGAATATCGTGAGCAGCGCGTAAAGGTTCCAGGGGATGGTTTGGATAAACGCCTGCATTCCTGTCAGCCCTGCCTGCGCTATCCCCGCGTCCTCCATGTAAAGTATGACCGAGGCTGCCCAGGAGGATACGGGAGCGATGATGCAAACGGGAGCGGCCGTAGCGTCTACGATATAGGCGAGTTTTTCTCTTGAGATCTTGAATTTGTCGGTAACGGGCCGCATGACCGTTCCGACCGTCAAGCAGTTAAAATAATCATCGATGAAAATAAGTACTCCAAGGGCGCCTGTCGCAGCTCCGGCGGCAGCCTTGGTTTTGAGTGCTTTAGCCGCCCAGTTGCCGTATGCCTTTGAGCCTCCGGCCAAAACGATGACTCCTACCAAAGCGCCGAGCAGCATGGTGAATATGACGAATGCCGCTTTGCCTTCGATCTGTCCGACCATCATTTCACTGGTAATCTGGAACACGCTCACAATTCCAAGACCGCCCGCAACGGTGTATATGACCGCTCCGGACATTACGCCGATGATGAGGGAAAAGATGACTTCCTTAGTAATAAGCGCCAATGCGATGGCTATAATCGGAGGCAGTACCGACCAAAAGCCAACATCGATCAATTCCATTAAATACACCCCTTCATGTTAATGTAGTTTTGCTTATAATCTGCTACGATAAATATAACAGATAAATATCCGAGAGTAAACCATTATTATAATATATAATGAATAATAGCCGACAAAAAGCCAAAAGTCGACAAAACCCGTAAAATGGCTAAGAACTCGGGACGTCGGTTTAATTTGCCGAGTCCGTGCGGCAATGCGGTATGATTCAATATTCGGTATAATTATTCAATTTCGGCGGATGTGATGTTTTTCATTCGCTTTGCCGCAAGTTCTTGCCCTCTACAACCGCAATTATGTATGTTACAATATCCGTATGGATTATAAGACCGGCCGCATGCTTTTGAATCTCTTGGACGGATATCCTTCGGTATCCATACTCGGCATGTGCAAAAATGCAGGCAAAACAACGGTACTTAACAGATTGATTTCAGAATCAGCGGGCTCGGACGCGCTTGCTATCACCTCGATCGGGCGGGACGGCGAAACCGCGGACGTTGTAACAGGCACAAAAAAGCCGTCCATATATATACGCGAGGGCATGATGTTCGCGACGGCAACAGGCTTGCTGCCCCAATGCGATGTGACCAAAGAGATACTTTTTACCACGGGTTTTTATACGCCGATGGGAGAGGTCGTCGTCTTAAGGGCTTTGAGCGACGGAAACGTTCAATTGGCGGGACCGTCTATGACCGAGCAGCTTATGAAGCTTAAAAAAGTCTTTTTGAGCTTCGGAGCCGGGCGTATATTTACGGACGGCGCAGTCAGCCGCAAGACGCTTTGCGATCCCGGGATTTGCGACGCGGCGATATTGTGCGCAGGCGCATCCTGCAATAAGGATATGTCTGAGGTTATAAAGGACGCCGCGTTTTTTACAAGCATATTTACTTTGGACGAAGTCCGGGAAGATGAAATCCCCGGGGGAGCAAAGCTGTTTTTGCGGCGGAGCGGAAGCTGGGAAGCCGCCGCTGACAGCGATGCCGTCGATGAAGTGATCCGCAAGGAACATTTTGATCACACCCGCCGGTTGTATATGAACGGCGCGCTCACCGATTCGTTTCTCAAAAAGCTTTTCATGGCGGGCGAGAAGGGAAGAGGTGTCGAGATAACCGTTCATGACGCGAGCAAGATACTTCTTTCGCGGGCGGTATATGAGAAATTTACCCGCATCAAAGGCCGGATTACGGTTTTTCGGCCGTTCAGGCTTGCCGCGGTCGCGATCAACCCATTTTCCGCTTACGGCCATCATTTTAACAAGGAAGCGTTTTTGCGGCAAATGCAAAGCGCAGTAAGCATACCCGTTATTAACGTGGAGGATTTGCCCGATGTTGGATATAGGTTTTGAGCAGAAACGCGAAACAGGTCTTCAGTATATATTGGACAGCATGACCGCGTGCACGCCTTACGGCGCGGAACTGATAAAACGCACCGTTCCGTATGCAAGCGAACAAAAGGCCGAACTTATAGTTGAGCTTAATAACATCGAGCGGGCGGTGCTCGGGCTTGCCGAATGCGGCGAGGATTATCGCCTGCTTATGCAGCAATTGAGCCTTTTTAAGGACATTCGTAGATCGCTGAAAAAATGTATGGAGCTTCCGTTAAGCGAAGTGGAGCTGTTTGAAATTAAAAGGTTTTTAATAAATCTTCGCTCTCTTGTTCCTCTGTTTGAAACCGTTGACAGAAGCGCAGGATTTGAGAATATTGAACTTATCGGCTGTGAAAGCGCGCTTAAATTGCTGGATCCCGATGAAAAAAGCGCGGCGGGTTTTCACATAAGCGGCTCATATTCAGAGCGGTTAAAGAGTATCAGAAAGGAAAAGCGTGAGATAGAGGAGAGGATAAGAAGAGAATCCGACAAGGATGCAAGAGAGCAGCTTATGCAACAGAGGCTGATAACGGCGGCGGCCGAGGACGCCGAGGAGGCGAAGGTCAGGAAAGAGATCTCAAAAAAACTCAGGGCGTACGTTCCCGATCTGGAGCACAATATCAACTGCATCGCAAGGCTGGACACGACTATTCAAAAAGCGCTTATCGCGTTGAAATACGGAGCCGTAAAACCGGAAATTTCCGATCATGTTTCATTTACCGATATGATAAACCCGATGCTTTCGGATAAGTTCCAAAAGCAGGGTAGAGCTTTTGTTCCTATCTCCGTTGAACTTAAATTCGGCTCAACCGTTATCACAGGGGCGAATATGGGCGGCAAAAGCGTCGCTCTAAAAACCATAGCGCTCAACGTTATGCTTTGCCAGATGGGGTTTTTCGCGTTCGCGAAATCGGCCTCGATTCCCGTTTTTGACAGCATGCGTTTTTTGTTCAAAGAGCCTTTTGACCCGGAGTATTCTTTGTCCAGCTTCGGCTCGGAGATAATCTGGCTGAATGAAGCCGCCTCTGATATCAAAAACGGGCGGCCTGTGCTCATTATTGCGGATGAATTCGCAAGGGGCACCAACCCTGACGAGGGTGCTCTTATAGTTCGGGCAGTCGTGAAAGTCTTCGATTCCGCGCGCTGTGTCGCGGTATTTTCGACCCATTATGATCAAGCGTCTCAATGCGCATCATGCCATTATCAGGTGAAAGGCCTTAAAAATGCGGACATAAAAAAGCTTGCCGAGAAAATAACCGACGCAAAAGAAGGTTTGAAAATAATCGCGAAAAGCATGGATTACGGCTTATATAAAGTCGAAGGTAAAGCGGACTGCCCCCGGGACGCATTGAACATATGCCGACTGCTTGCGCTAGATAAAAGCATATTGGATGAAATAAAAAAATCATATTGACATAATCGAAGCCGTTTATGATATAATACCTATATAGAAAATACATCCATAAATTGAATATTGCAATAGAGGCGCGATATGCAAGGTAAGCACAGCTGTTAAGGGGATGAGCCTCCGATGCGGTGTCCGAATGTGCAGTCGCCGAAAAAAATGAGGTCGCTCATGCCTTGTTTTTTGGTTGCGGAGCCCAGCGCCCCGTGACTGTCATCTTTGGATGGAGAGCTATTGATAAAAGGCATAACGCCTTTATCAATAGTTTTTTTCATTTTATGAAGATGGAGCGCTATTGAAACTGGAGATTTATCAGGTTTCAAGGGCGTTTTTTTGTTTCCAAATAAAATCAAATACGGAGGTTTTACATGAAGACTTCGATCAGGATGAGACTTAGCGCGCACGATGCTCATTACGGCGGAAATCTTGTGGACGGAGCAAAAATGCTTCAGCTGTTCGGCGATATCGCGACTGAACTTTTGATCATGCATGACGGCGACGAGGGATTGTTCAAAGCTTATGACATGGTCGAGTTCATGGCTCCCGTATATGCGGGCGAATTCATAGAGGCAGCGGGCGAGATCGTAAGCACGGGCAATACGTCCCGCAAAATGAAATTCGAAGCCAAAAAGGTCATCGTTCCCCGGCCTGATATCAACGATTCCGCTTGCGACGTGCTGGAAGAACCCATTGTTGTTTGCAGGGCCAGCGGCACCTGTGTGGTCCCCAAAGAAAAGCAAAGGAGGAACAACTGATGGAAAAGCTCATTATAACCGCCTGCATTTGCGGGGCGGAGGTCACAAAGAAGCATAACCCGAGCGTACCTTACACGGTGGAGGAGATAGCAAACGAAGCCAGAAGGTCGTATGAGGCGGGCGCGTCCGTGATCCACCTCCATGTTCGGGAAGACGACGGCACTCCTACCCAGAGCGCCGCGCGTTTCAAAGCATGTATGGACGCCATATATGCTCAGTGTCCCGATATCATAATACAGCCGTCCACGGGAGGAGCTGTAGGCATGAGCAATGAGGAGCGCTTGCAGCCCGTAACTCTGAACCCCGAAATGGCGACGTTGGACTGCGGGACATGCAACTTCGGCGGTGACGACATATTCGTCAATACGGAGAACACAATCATCCATTTCGCCGAGCAAATGGGGAAGCGCGGCATAAAGCCCGAAATCGAGGTATTCGACAAGGGCATGATCGACATGGCGATACGCCTCTGCAAAAAAGGATATATAAAGGCTCCCATGCACTTCAATTTCGTTATGGGCGTCAACGGAGGAATATCCGGCGAACCGCGCGACCTTGTGTTCATGCGCGAGAGCATACCCGGTGACGCGACCTTCACCGCGTGCGGGGTAGGCAGGTACGAATTTCCGGTGGTCACCCTGTCCATATTGATGGGCGGGCACGCAAGGGTCGGCTTTGAGGACAACGTTTTTCTTTCGAAGGGAGTTCTGGCAAACTCCAATGCGGACCTTGTGGCTAAAACGGTTCGGATAGCAAGAGAACTCGGCAGGGAGATCGCAAGCCCGGAGGAAGCGAGAACAATTCTTGGGTTAAAGAAATAACCCTTTTAAATTAAAATTAAGAATGGAGGAGTTTGAAAATGGTGATCAAAGGCAACAAATACGGGACTCACAGGGTCATATCCCCGGAGGGCGTTCTGACGCAGGCGGCCCAAAAAATCGATAACGACATGAGCAAGCTTTATTCGAACGAAATCATCTGCGACGTTATTTCCCTTAACATCGACTCCGCATCCTTTACCCAAATCAAGCAGGCATGTGATAAGGATCCCGAAAGGATCAAAGCGATGATAATGTCGATAGTCAACGAGCGCGGGAAAATGCAAAACCCCGTAACGGGTTCCGGCGGCATGTTCATAGGCAGCGTAGCTTATATCGGAGAAGATCTTAAAGACCGCGGCCTTAAGGTCGGAGATAAAATAGTGTCGCTCGTATCGCTATCGATGACTCCGCTCAAAATCGAGAGTATTAAGCAGATACATATGGATATCGACCGGGTGGACGTAGTTGCGAAGGCCGTCCTGTTCGAGAGCGGGATCTACGCGAAAATGCCGGACGATATGTCCGAAGCGCTTGCTCTCGCAGCACTGGATGTCGCGGGCGCTCCGGCGCAGACCGCAAAGCTCGTAAAGCCGGGAGACAACGTTCTGGTGCTCGGTGCAAACGGAAAAAGCGGCGTACTTTGCTGCTACGAGGCTATGAAGCGCGTCGGTCCGACGGGCAATGTCGTCGGTCTTGTCCGCCGCGAAAGCCAGATACAAAAGCTTCTGGATTTGGGCGTATGTCATAAAGTTATACTCGCGTCGGCGACATCGCCCGTCGAGGTCCTGGAAAAAGCGCTTGCCGCCAATGACGGGCGCGAATATGATATTTCTATTTCCTGTGTTAATATCGAGAGCACTGAGATGAGCAGCATTTTGCCGGTAAAGGATAAAGGAACCGTCTATTTCTTTTCCATGGCGACCAGCTTTACGAAAGCCGCTCTGGGAGCGGAAGGCATCGGTAAGGATGTTAATATGATAATCGGCAACGGTTACACGAAGGATCATGCAGAGATTACCCTTCATGAGCTGCGCGAAAACGCAAAGATCAGAGAGTTGTTCAACACAATTTATGTCTGAGAAAGAAGGTATTGATTCAATGAATGCAAGCAGAGCTTTCGGGATGTTTAAAGATGTTCCCGACCAATCCTGGAACGATTGGCACTGGCAGATCAAGAACCGGGTCGAGACGCTGGATGAACTGAAAAAGTTCATAGATCTTACCGCCGAGGAGGAGGACGGCGTCAGGAAATGCCTGGGTACGCTGCGCATGGCCGTGACCCCGTATTATCTTTCTCTTATAAACCCCGATGATCCGAACGACCCCGTGCGCCGCCAGGCCATACCGACCGCGCACGAGCTTCATAAGGCGGAAGCGGATCTGCTTGACCCCTTGCATGAGGATACGGACTCGCCGACTCCCGGCCTTACTCACAGGTATCCCGACAGGGTATTGATGCTCATCACGGACCAGTGCTCCATGTATTGCCGCCACTGTACCAGAAGGCGCTTTGCCGGGCAGCATGACGCCGCGATGCCTATGGAAAAGATCGAAAAATGCATCGACTATGTCAGAAATCATCCCGAGGTGCGGGATGTGCTCTTGTCCGGAGGCGACGCTCTGATAATGCCGGATGATAAACTTGAGCTCATAATCTCGAAGCTTCGGGCGATACCCCACGTTGAAATCATAAGGATAGGTTCACGCGCGCCCGTCGTGATGCCCCAAAGGATCACAGACGAGCTTTGCGCAATGCTTAAAAAATACCACCCTCTCTGGCTGAACACGCATTTCAACCACCCGAATGAAATCACGAAAGAAAGCGCCGCAGCGTGCGAAAGGCTTGCAAACGCCGGCATACCGCTCGGCAACCAAAGCGTGCTTCTTGCGGGCGTCAACGACTGCGTGCACGTCATGAAAAAGCTCGTGCACGAGCTGGTAAAGATCAGGGTGCGGCCGTATTACATCTACCAATGCGATCTTTCTTTCGGACTTGAGCATTTCAGGACGCCGGTGGCGAAAGGAATCGAAATCATAGAGGGCTTGAGGGGCCATACCTCCGGTTTTGCGGTGCCTACTTTTGTGGTGGATGCTCCGGGCGGCGGAGGCAAAACGCCGGTGATGCCCAACTATGTGATCTCGCAAGGCGCGAATAAGGTGATACTGCGAAACTTCGAGGGAGTGATAACAACGTATACCGAACCTTCGAATTATCGGGAAACATGCAGCTGCGAGGCTTGCAGAGATAAAAAGGTTGAGCTTATCGGGGTTGCGGGATTGCTGAATTCGCAGAAGATGTCGATTATCCCAAAGGATCTTGAGCGCGAAAAGAGGAGCCGTCATTAAATCCAAAAACGAGAGGGGATAAGATGCAAAGCAAACTTAATCTGGATTTTTCGCTTGTCGAAAAGGCTCGGAGATCAGCGGAGAAAACCGCAGCGGAAACGCAGCGCTTTATCGATCTACATACTACCGTATCCGTTGAGCGCGCCGTATGCCGGCTTTTGGGCATCGACGGAGTGAATGACGCCGATGTCCCGCTGCCCAACGTACTGATCGATTATTTGGCGGAAAGAGATTTGCTTCCTTTCGGAGCCGCCGGGTTTATCGGAAACGCAATCGCCGAGCTTTCGGTGACTCCGCAAAAGGTGGCGGAGCTCATCGATGAGGGAAAGCTTGATTCATTCAAGTTTTCCGGCAGGCCGGAGCATGAGGTCAGGGCGGCTCTTCAGCCTTTTGTCCAAAAGGCCGTTGACCGTATCAAAAAGAACGTTGAAGACAGAAAGAGATTTCTTTCGGATTTCGGCGATAAGCAAGGGCCGCTTCTTTATGTCATCGTGGCGACGGGAAATATTTATGAGGATATCACACAAGCCGTCGCCGCTGCAAAACAGGGCGCCGACGTGATAGCCGTAATTAGGACAACTGGCCAGAGCCTGCTTGATTACGTGCCGTTCGGCGCGACGACGGAGGGGTTTGGCGGAACCTATGCGACGCAGGAGAATTTCCGGTTGATGCGGGCTGCCCTGGACGAAACCGGAAAAGAGCAAAAGCGGTATATAAGGCTCTGCAATTATTGCTCCGGTCTGTGCATGCCCGAGATCGCCGCCATGGGCGCGCTCGAGCGGCTGGACGTTATGCTGAACGACGCGCTTTACGGGATACTGTTTCGGGATATCAACATGCAGCGGACTATTATCGACCAGTATTTTTCGCGGGTGATAAACGCATTTGCAGGCGTGATAATCAACACGGGCGAGGATAATTACCTGACCACGGCGGATGCGGTGGAAGAAGCTCATACCGTCCTTGCGTCCCAGTTTTTGAACGAGCAATTCGCTCTCAAAGCAGGCCTTCCCGAGGAACAAATGGGCCTTGGCCACGCGTTTGAGATATCCCCGGACATAGAGAACGGCTTTTTGATGGAGCTTGCGCAGGCCCAGATGGCGAGGGAGATATTCCCGAAAGCGCCCCTTAAATACATGCCGCCGACCAAGTTTATGACGGGCAACATATTCAGGGGCCATATCCAGGATGCTCTGTTCAACATGGTAACGATAATGACCCATCAAAAGATCCATCTTCTGGGAATGATGAC
>MWCU01000074.1 GCA_002070205.1 Firmicutes bacterium ADurb.Bin182
CGGAAAGCGGCAATTACGGTCTACTTCTTTTTTACTTTCAGCATAAAAAGCACCAAAAGCGCAAAGTAGACGAGCAGAAGGCCGAACGTTAAAAAGAGCATGACGTCTGAGTCGGGCGCCATACCTATAAGAAGCAGCATGGGAGCGCCGAACACTATCGCGCTGCTGCTGCCGGTGATCAAATTGTTGGCCGCGGGCGTTTTAAACTGCGGATCGATTTCTCGAAGCAGCAGCACGCCTGAACTTATGGTCCCAGTCATCATGCCGTACATGGAGAGAAAGCCTTCATAGAAGTAATCCGGATATATTTTTTTGCATATCCACCGAAGATAATAAAACGTAACGACTCCTCCGGCAATGCTCATAAGCGCAAACGGAAGCCATAAACCGCTAAGATCCTTGATATCGATAGTTGCGATTCCCGCAATCACCATGACGTCGAACAGGCTTCCGGATATTCTGCTCAAGAGGTAATTGTTCTGGTATTGACGGGTCATTATTTTTCGCTTTGTCAAGAAGGAGAGGCATGACCTGAAAAGCATCGCAAGAACGGACCCTATAATGAAATTGAAGCCCCAAATTATGGGGGAAAGCGTTTTCGCAAGCCCCGGTGCACTCTTTGCGAGCAAGGAAGTGACTTCCCTTGATACGAGATAGGTAAAGAGGTATATGATGGCTGTCATCGCGACTTGAACGGACAGTCGATCGACCGATTCGGATACGGGTATCTCGTTGTCCTGCTGGAAAACGTCCACGGTAACGGAGCCCGATATCACTTCGTGAGCAGCCGCGCCGAATATGTTTTTTTTATGCAGAACGTTTATGTAAACGACTCCGACCACGCAAGCGCAGATAAAACCCATCGCAGCTATTGACAGCCCGAAGGATTGGCCCCCCGCAAATCCAAGCTTTTCATACATTGTGCCAACATTGTTCGCCTGACCCGGTCCCTGGCCGTAACCCATGGGAAGCAAAATGCCCGCCGCTTTGAACATGCCGGGCATTATAGTATACGCAAGCACTGCTGATATGACAATGCCCGTAATGCCTTGGATGACATAGGACCCGACTATTACAGCGCCGCTTTTAATGCCCGCGAGATCGCCCTTTTGCGTTGAGCGTTTTTCGGGCGCTCTGAGAGAGAGAGCTATAAATCCGAGCGCTATGGAATGGTATGTTATCATCTCCATCAGGTTTGTATCGATGGGCAAAATGCCCGTGAGCCTGAGCCCGAGCGACAAAAAGCCGGCGAGCACCGCCGTCGGCATAAGGCTTTTTTTAACTATGGGGAGTTTTCTTCTCAGTACGTTTGCCGCGAGCATAATGCCGGCTATCATGCCGAGTTGAAGAACGGCGCTCCAAAGCGATTGATTTGCGGCTGAAAAGTCCATGATACTCAACTCCTCAATAATTTATATGAAAGGACGTATTTGCGTGCCGAGCGCGGCTTTTCGTTTCTGATTTCATAATGACCCCCGTCAACTGTCGAGAAAATCAACACGTTTCCGCCGTGTATCGTCATAGCCGATATATCCTTCAGAGGAAAAACCGTTACTCCGTCAACGCTTCGGACTTCCAGCCGGTCATTGTACATAGACAGCGAGCCGTCGGTCATATGCAAAGTGTTTCCGCATCTGTCAAACCTGTACAGGCTCTGCCCGTCGTCCGAAAAAAGCGGAATCGAAGCGGACAGCAAGCGGTATTCCGAGAATTGCTGTTTCATAAAATTCGTTTGCCATCTGTCCCAGTCAAGAACGGTCTCAAAAGGAGGCGTTGTTCCGTCCGCGCCTTCAAAGAAGCCGTAGAAGCTATATTTGACTTTAAGCCCGCATTCGCATTCAAAGAGTTCGCCCCGGCTTTTCAGTCTGCCGATTCCCCGGCATGCGGGGCATGCGTAAAGCGCGTATTCCAGGTGCTGAGCCGGGTTCTTCCCGACGTATTGAACGGGGTCCTTTTTCTGCAATTCGTATTCGTTGAGGTAAAGGTCTTTGCGTATCGCTTCGTTGATTTCATCGGCGCTCATTTCTTTAAGCTTCTCCGGCTCGTAAACATGCTCGATGTATCCTCGCATCCTGCCTTTGCGCACCCCGCTGCCCCAAAGCGGCGTCGTAAAGTATCCGCCTTCCAGCTTATATGTGATAAGCGCCGCTCCGCTTTGCTTGATGAGCTTGCCGGTTGAGGGAAGTATCTCGTTCGTTTCGCCGTTGAATGAACGGATGCCCTCCGCGAAAATGCATACGTTGACTCCCGAGCGTACGGTCTTGATAACGTCCATTACCGTTCTCGCTTCGGTCGTCGCCTTCACCCTCGCGATGGGAGCGAAAAAGAACTTTACGAGTTTGCCCGCGAATTTCCATCTTAAGATATGATCGCTTGCCACAAAATACATATGCTCGTGAAAACCCGCGGCGACAAGCAGCGGATCAAAGTCTGTATTGTGATTGGCAAGCAGAATAAAGGGCCTTTTTTGCGGCTCTGCCATGACCCACTCCATGTTCAGCTTACGGCGGAGAAACGCCCTTACCGGGGAGCGGAGAACTTTAAATACGAAGCGGTGCCACTTCAGGTTTTTCATGGAATACCTCTGTTGTTTTTTTCGGGACTCCCGGATATCATGCTGCCCCGGTTTTAGTCGGGTTTGTTCAAATCGTTTTTCTCCGAAGCTGAAGGCTTAACAGTCATTATAAACACGAAAATCGAAATTGCCAGCGCCGCCGACAGGGCAAGCAGTATCGCATAAATCAATTCGCCTTCAATATTCAGCCGTTCAAGCAGAAAAGAGGATGCGTTGAACGAAATGTGAAGCAGTATCGGCGCAGCGAGAGAGCGGTATTTCAAAAACACCAAAACCAGCAAAAGCCCGATAATAAATCCGTATGACATCCATACGACGTGACCGTGCATCAGGCCGAAAACAGCCGCGGATATAAGGACGGCGATTACTGCCGGCATTCCCTTTTTCAAACGGGTAAATATCAATCCCCTGAATATGATCTCTTCGACCGCAGGAGTAACAATAGCCGCGTTTATCACCTGAACAATAATGCTTCCACCCGTGACGAGCCCGGCCATCCGCTCATAGCTTTCGAGCACTTCCTGAGGTATGGGCAAAAGCTCTATGGCCGACGATATCATAATGTTCAGCGCGAGCCCGAGGGGTATTAGAGGCCACAGGGAAACAAGGCGAACCTTTGAAAATCCAGTTTCGCGCAAAAAGGATTTCTTCCGTGAGCGAAACACCAGAACAAGCGTTAAAACAGTCATGAGCCCGCTGACAAGCAGTATAAGGTTCATATTGTATGTTAAAAATCCCGAGATGCTTTGCTGTATGGAATCAAGATCGGGGGCCTGTCCGCTCAGCGCCTTTCCGAACCCCAGCCTTGCGGCAAATACGAGCAGGAAAATGAGCGTTACCCCTATCTGCATGATGAAGTAAATAAAAAAGTACCAGATGGCTGCTCCTACGGCCCTGAAAAAATTCCTCACGCTCGGCACCCCCCGGTCAATAATAAATACTGATTTACAGTATAATGTAACCGGGGTGATAATTCAAGCAAATACGCGTCCCGCGGCCTGAGCTCACGCTTTTTTGAATTCGCCGCGGCTATCTTCCGCATCCCACTTGTCAATCAAAGGGTGGATTAGTATAATAAACCATGTAAATATAAACTACCCGATACGTGACCAAATCGTACTCCTTCCCGAATAGAATATAACAAATGCTGATGTTCCGTCGGGCAGCCGGTGCGTCGCCGATAGGCCTGAAAATCAGCGCAATTTTACAGGAGGCATCATCATGAAAAGGTTCATTTGTACCGGTCTTGCCGTATTGTTTATGCTGTTCGCGGCAGGCTGCACCGCTCCGGCGTCCGCAAACACCCTCGCGACCGCGACGTCCTTTGTTGCGGCGGCGGAGGGATTGCTGAAGGAAGCGCGCGAGATCATCGACTGGCAGATCGAAGAATCCACAAAGGAAATGGAGGAATACGAGCAGGCTATCAAAAACGGGGAAGCCTATGAAAATGACGACAGCATAGATGAGGATTGGGAAAAATCCGTTCAGCTTGCCGAGTGCGCCGCCAAAATGAACGCGCTTGCCGAAGCGTTCTCAAAGATAGAGAAGACCGGCGATAAGGATATCGACCTTACTGTTGACGCCACCGCTCATTATCTTGGCAAGGCGAAGAGCGCGCTCGCCGACCTTATGGAAATAGTGGTATTCTATTTTGAGGAATACGAAGCATTAAGGCCGTTCATGGAATTCCCCGAGATTCAGGATGACACGGATTACATGGTATATACCGAGAAACTGTGGGATACGGTGAATCTTTCCATCCAAAACCTCAAGTCTGTAGATTGTCCGCCGTTCATGAGAGAGAACTACGAAAAATGGATCGAACAGTTCGGCGCATACAAGACCCTATGCGAGGATCTCTATTACGCGACCAGCCTGATTGATCCGCTTCGCATCAACTCGTGTACATACCGCGCGGACCGCATCAGCGTGACAATAGATGTTTACGCCAAAAAGCTAACGAACGATTTCAATCTTCAATACGGAAAAGTCGGCGAGCGAATAGACGGTCCCATAACGACATTGGGCAACGAGATCAAGGCCAACTGCGAAAAGCTGATAAAGGGAGGCAAAGACGTATCTTATTCGTATTTAACGGATGAGAGCTCAGTCAAGGTGACTTATGAATATGAGGATACCATATTTCCCTCGCTCTACCGCTCGCTGGATTCATTGATCACATTCGCCGCGACGAGCGAGAACGGTGAAGCGGACGTGCTGGTATCGGTCGAGGTTCCCGGGTTTACGCAGCTTTATGAACAGAAGTTCACGCTGAGCGAACAAATCACGCAGATCCATATCCGCCCTCCCCTTATGACGGGAGATTTAAGCCTTAATTCGGAAAAGGACGCTCAGCTCGTGTTTTCGGTCCAGGATCTTGAAACAAAAGAGTATATCGTGAAGGACAGCAAAAGCATAAAGCTGATGAGCAAATACGACGTCGTCTGGTGGACGGAGCAATACGGCGACACGACGACCGACAACATACTTGCCTGGATGACGCCCGAATCCCCGAGCGTTTTGCAGCTGAAGCGCGACGCCGTCGATTATTTGAGCAGGCTTACAAAAGGGAAGCTGGACATGATCCAGGGATACCAGAACGCCGGCTTCAGCGACATAACGGACAATACGTTTTTCCAGGCCGCGGCTTTGATGGGAGCCCTAAGCGACGTAGCCAAGGTCCGTTATAACAACGCCGCGTTCTCAATGGGCGAGGGCGTGCATCAGCGGGTCATGCTTCCCGACTATGTGCTGGAAAGCCGCAGCGGCATATGCATCGAAACGTCGCTTGTCATTGCGAGCGCGCTGCAGTCCGCAGGAATGCACGTGATGCTTATATTCCCGCCGGGCCACGCTCAGGTGGCGGTAGAGGCATGGCCGGAGACGGGCGATTATTTTCTTATCGAAACCACCATGCTGCCCATGGAAGTCGAAGACATCCCGAAAGCGATAATGTATCTTACCAAAGAACAGTGGTTCGGATATCTCGACGGTACGGCCGAATACTCCCGGGGCAGATGTTATGTGTTGGACTGCGACCTTGGCAAAAAGCTGGGCATCGTGCCCCTTAGCAATTGAGGAGGTGGAGTATTATGGCAAAATTCTGTGAATACTGCGGAAGACAAAACGAAGACGCAAGTGCGTTTTGCATCCAGTGCGGAAGGGAGCTTAGGCGCGCGGAATACGCGCAAACAGCGTATCAGCCCGGTCCGGCGCAAAGCGGGGCCGCTTCGTCCGCAGTCCCCGTTATACAGCCGGGACCTGTTTATCAGCCGTCCGCTATCTCCCGCAAGAAAAGCAATGCGGGGCTTATAATCGCGATTTCGGCGGCGGTTGTGGTCGCTGCAGTCGTTCTTGTTCTCGTGATCCGCCCGTTCGGAGGCGGATTGAAAGGGGGCAGTGCATTCATAGATCCTCAAACGGTTTTAACCGGGGTCGGGAACGATTACATGGGCCTGCTTCCCGAAAAGCCGGGGCCGATAGTGCCCGGCACGCCTCTTCCGACAGCCGCTCCGTATAATCCGGCGAATAACCCCGGGCCGACAAGCGCGGGCACATATTACTGCGAGCCTTTTTCTTATTCGCTGCAGCTGCCTCCCGGGTGGTATCCGGATGAAAGCGCGCTGTATTCCCAAAACATGGTTTCCTTCCAGAAGGATAGTAACTCGATACTTTCCGTAATGTATGCAATCGGGGCGACGTCGGATGACTTCGTGTGGGACAACGCTGAGTTTATGGAGGAATTTGCAGGCTCGTCGGGAGGCTCCGGCTGGGAGCTCACCGCCTATGACTGGACCACAACTCTTTCGGGCTACGATACGTTTTATCTGTTCTTTACTACATATAAGGGTTCGTCGGCCCACCTTTATAACTATACGTTTGTTATAAACGACGGTGATTCCGGGAATTGCTTCGTATTCACATTCTCGCAGGACTCCGCAAGCGCAACCGAACAGGATTTGGAGGAGGCATTATCGATTATCGATTCGTTTGTAATGTAGCAGAAAGATTGTTTTTTCAGCAAAGCGGGAACAGTCAAGCGGCTGCCGTCGCAAAATTGCAAGCTGCTGTACGATTAATCTTAACGCTGCCGGGCAGAAACGAAGGCTGTTATTAAAAAGCAAAAGGCGCAGGATCAATACTAAAAATCCTGCGCCTTTTTATATATTCCCCGGCTTTTACAAACAAGTGCCGGGACCGTTGATACTGTCATTGTTTATTGTGAAAAACTTCAGGATTAATAACGTTATGGGGGATTCTTCCGTTAAGCACATCGACTAGCCCGGATAACGCCTCATTGCACATGGCAATCCTTGATCGCATCGTCAAGCTGGCGATATGCGGCGTAAGCACGACGTTGTCCATAGACAGAAGCTCCTCATAAACCGTCGGTTCCTGTTCGAATACGTCCAGCCCAGCTCCTTTGATTACTCCGTTTTTCAGAGCTTTGCAAAGCGCGGCTTCATCCACCAGCTTGCCGCGCGCCGTATTGATAAAATAGGCCGTAGGTTTCATTTTGGAAAAAGTCTTTTCGTTGAACATATGATGATTTTCGCTAAAATAAGGCGTGTGCAATGATATGCAGTCGCTCTCGGCAAGGACCTCATCGAGAGGTTTGTAAATTGCGCCGCACTCTTTTTCGACGCATTCAGGAGCCCGGCATTTATCATAGTATATTACATTCATACCAAGCCCTTTAGCCTTTATGCATACTGATCTTCCGATTCTGCCGAATCCGACTAAACCGAGGGTGCTTCCGAAAATCAGCGTGTCGACGTTCGAGAAAAGCGGGGAACTCCAGATTTTTTTGCGCACCTGTTTATCATAACGGGGAACGCCGCGCATTACAGACATCATCAGCGCAACGGCAAGTTCCGCTGTTGCTTCTGTGACCTGCGTTGGGGTGTTAAGCACAGGTATCCCGAGCTCCGTCGCATATTTCCAGTCAATTTTATCGTAACCGACGCCGAAGTTAGCAATCACCTTCAACTTTTTCGCCGCATCGAATACCGATTTATCAGCTATAATATCGATATCGAGATAACCGTCGAAATCGGATATCCGCGAAAGTATATAATCATAATCGAAGGCAGTTCCGTCCGCAGGCTGTGAGATTTCAAAATCATTTTTATAGGGGGCAACACATTCATCAGGGACTTTTTTGGAAATCAGAATTCGTTTTTTCATATTATTCCTCCAAGACTCAGAGCATGTCTGCAAGCTTGCGAACTTCACCGCAGGTACCCCGCCAGTACGAATTAAGTATCCTGAACTCATCGCCCATGCAAAAATGCCTGACACCGAGGTTCCTGTAATACTCCGCCTTATCCGTTGTGTCACATTCACAGCGCGGCGCAATGCCGTGAGCGAGAGCAGTCCTGATAATATATTCCTCTATTTCGAGAAGATCCTGCCGATGCTCACTTGCATTCCAGCCTTTGCTCATGCTGAAATCGGAAGGACCGAACTGAACCATATCTATGCCAGGGACGGAACAGATTTCTTCAAAGTTATCGACTGCTTCCTGTTTTTCGATCATGAAAGCTTTAACGGTATTGCGTACCATCGCGGCGTAATCCATTTGCGCAATGTGCGGCGTATATCCGATCCAGCGCGAGTTCGGATAACCGAAACGCCCCTTATCCTCCATGCTGTCCGGACTGAGAGCCCAAATAGTTTCGCGGACCTCGTCGGCGGTTTTGTGATCGCAGTATAAGACAGATTGAAAGCCCATGGATACGGCTCTTTGGGCGATATAGTGGCGGTTTTGAAAATCTACTTTTATCATGGAGCCGATGCCGTGGAGTTCGGCAGCTCGCACCATATTTTCGAGGTCCGGCTGGGTAAAGGGGGAATATTCTGCGACAAATTCAAAATAATCGAAATTTCCCGTAACCGCCATGGCTTCAATGAGAGTGGGCCATGTGCTCCAGATCCTGGTTGCCACGGAAGGTTTGCTGCCGTTGAGCAGTGTGCGTATTTTGTTCTGAGGTATGTTCATAGCGTTAATTCTCCTGATGTTTGTTGATAGGATATGAAGTTTATGCAATAATTACAGTATAATATTTTGGCTGTAAAGTCGATGAACGGTATTGGAAAGTATATTTCATATTTTGCTGTGTTTTTACCGGCAAAAAACATTCGGACAAAATGCCCTTATTAGCTTGAACTGACGGATTAATTGCCGGAATGGTTCGGGACATCGCTTTTATCAGCGAAAAGGTGTATATATGGATAGCGGAATTTTCCTTTCAAAATCAAACGTATTTTCCGGCGATTGCGGCGGTGACCTCCACAACAGAGAGAATGAACCGGCCCGTTGCCTTCATTATCATGACTTTTACGAATTTTTCGTATATCTCGGCAGCTCGGCTTCGTTTGTAATCGACGGAACGGAATATGCGGTAAGCTGCGGCGACATTGTCCTTGTGGATATGTTTACGCCTCATATGATGGTGCCCGGCCGGGATGATAATGCAGAGTGCTTTGTTGCTCATGTGAATCCGGAGCTTCTTATCGCATACGGGACCCCCAATTCCAGTTTGCTGGATTTGTTTCAAAAGGGCGTAAACTGTACACCGGTTCATTCGGTCGGGAAAGAAGATTTTATAAAGTATCAGAATCTTATGGATGAATATCGTGCTGCTCACAAAAAAAGAGGGCAGGGCATTTTGATAAAGGCTATAATTCACCTTTTTATGGCCTATGCATACAGCGACTTTTTTTCAGGCACCCGTTATGACAGCGCGGTATCCCGCAGCTTGCCGATCGTGATGCAGATCATTCAGTATATAAACACGCATTTGTCCGAGAAATTTTCGCTTCAGACGCTCGCGAAAGAGATAAATTACAGCGGGAGTTATCTATGCCACTTATTTAAACAGGCGACCAATAAAACCATCAGCAGCTATATACAGGAGAAACGTATCGACATGGCTGCTGGCCTTCTGTCTCACTCAACGCCGATAAATAAGGTCGCCGAGATGACCGGCTTTCATAATTACAGCCATTTTTACAAGAAGTTTAAAAAGCAGCTTGGCTGCAGTCCGGCGGAATACCGAATAAAGCTTGTCAATAAGCAAGCCGTGACTTGAGGATTTTTGTGATTGTTAATTAAAACGCGGTTTGATGCTGATTTCAGTCCTCCGGCAAGCCGCAGTTGCTCCATCCGCCGTCAATAAACAAAGTTTGCCCTGTGATACCGCTTGCCTCGTCACTTGCAAGGAAACATACGCCGCCGGCGATTTCGTCCGTGCGAAGAAGCCGCTTCATCGGAATCACCTTAAAGTTGGCCTGCATATCGATTATCCCGTCGTTTATTCCTTTTTGCACCATATCCGTCAAAACATAACCCGGTGCAACCGCGTTGATGCGTATATTGAAACGTCCCCATTCCACCGCAAGCGTACCGACGAGACCGTTCACTGCCGCTTTGGAAATATTGTAAGGCGAGCGCTTAGATGTATAGCATTTTGAATTCGCGGAGGAGATACAAACGATCGCACCTCCGTGTTCCTGTGTTTTCATGTATTTTGCTGCGGCTCGAGAGGCAAAATAATATGCTTTAAGGTTCAGGTCCATAAGAAAATCGAATTTTTCTTCATCGAAATCCGTTGCCCATTCCCTTATCTGGATGCCCGCATTGTTGATGAGTATATCGATGCTGTTGTATTTATTATATACATAATCGACCATTGCATCTATTTCGGTGATATTGCGAAGGTCCGCTTTGTAAGCCTCAGCCTGCACGCCTCTACGGCACAATTCCTCAGCGGTACAGCGGGCGGCATCTTCATCGATATCAACGATGATAAGCTTTGCGCCTTCATCTGCCAGCCGGATCGAGATTCCCTTGCCTATCCCCCTCGCTCCGCCTGTTACAACAGCCGATTTTCCTAAAATCCCCTTCATATGCAGCTATCAGCCTCCTTTGAAATACGAGTTGACAAAAAACATCGATTGCGCTTACGATATGGCTACGGGTTAAGTGTACTATACAGCATACAGGCAAACGGCGCAATACGCCAAAACGCAAAAGAATACAGTGCAATCCGGAAAAAGGTTCGGAAAATATCGAACATTCGAACCGGATCGAGCTTTTTATTTACAATAAAACAAGTTAAGGAGATAGAAAGTATGTCAGTAGAATCGAATCTTAAGAAGCTGTTTTCCTTGGAAGGGAAGGTCGTTCTAATGACCGGCGCGGCCGGCGGAATAGGTGCCGCGCTGTCCAAAGGCATGGCCGGCGTCGGTGCGGTGATGTGCAATAGCGACGTAAGCGAAAAGGGACTTCACGTACTGGATGATGAAATCACGGCATCGGGCGGTAAGTCAAGGTCGTTCGTTATGGATGTTACAAACAGGGACAGCATTCAAACCGTTGTTGATGCAGTGATAGCGGAGTTCGGGACTATCGATGTGCTCGTCAATGTCGCGGGTATAAACAAGCGCGAAGGTTTCATGGATGTTAAAGAAGAAACGTATGACCGTATCATGAACATCAACCTGAAAAGCGTTTTTTTTGTGACTCAGGCCGTGGTTGTCCATATGATGAAAAAACACAGCGGAAGCATTATCAACATCGGCTCACACAACGCAACGGCGATGCTGGGAGGCTGCAGCGTTTACGGTGCCACTAAAAGCGGAGTAGTCGCCCTCACAAGATCCATGGCTGTTGAATGGGCGGAGTGGGGTATCCGCGCCAATGCCGTTTCACCCGGCCATATCTTGACGCCCCTTACACAGGTTACATGGGATCACCCGACCAGGGGCAACTACCTGCGCGATCGTATCGCCATGCGCCGCCCGGGCAACCCTGATGAGCTGTTGGGAATAACGGTCCTCCTTGCGTCGGATGCATCAAGTTATATATCCGGTGCCAATTTCATTGTGGACGGCGGTTGTCTTTGCGGCGGTATGCCTTGGGATTTTGATTCTGCATATCGTTATATCGGCGAATAAGGCATAGTAGAGTAATCCCGCTGCGGCAAAGACCCCGATGCCGCGGTGGGATTACTTCCTGATAAAACAAAATAGTATATTCATTTAAGCACAATAGTACATATCAGGAGGCGTTATTAAGATTGACAAAATTCAAGGAATTCAGATAGGATTGAAGCAGACTTTCGTTCAACGCTGCAGTTAAGCTTCGCAGGATATGACGCTTAATCAAACAAAACACATAAGGAGAGCAATCATGAAATCAGTATATCTTAAGGAGCCTAATGATATCAAAATCAAACAAATCGATAAGCCGGTTTTTAAAGAAGGATACGCGCTTATAAGGATAAAATCATTCGGTATATGCGGTTCGGATATCGGTGCATTCAGAGGCGTGAACCCGATTGTAAGCTACCCGCGAATCATTGGCCATGAATTGGCAGGCATCGTGGAGGAGATCGGTGAAAACCAAGCGGGTCTTAAAAAAGGTGACAGGGTGGTTATCGATCCCTATCTTTGGTGCGGAAAGTGTTATCCCTGTTCCCTTGGAAGGACCAACTGCTGTGAAACGCTTAAATGTTTAGGCGTCCATGTCGACGGCGGTATGACCGAATACCTGCTGCATCCTGCGCACATGCTTGTTCCGCTTTCCGAAAGCATCCCCTGGGAATTGGCACCGCTTTCTGAGCCGCTGACGATCTCTATTCACGGCATTCATAGAGCTAATGTCAAAGCCGGCCAGCGTATAGCCATCAACGGCGCAGGTACGATAGGCCTGTTGGCGGCATTGGCCTCTATGGCTTACGGCGCCGAACCAATACTTGTCGATCCCGTGGAGGAAAGGCTGAATAACGCCCGTAAGCTGGGCGTAAAGCATACCGTATGCATTCCCGCTCAGAACGCAGCGGAACGGATCAGAGAAATAACGAACGGACGCATGGCGGAGGTCGTCATGGAAGCGTCAGGCTCAAATCAGGCTATCAGATCGTGCCTGGATATGGTTTCTTATGCAGGTAAGATCGTTTTGACGGGTTGGCCGAAAAATGAAACAACTCTCCCGACAAACATTATTACAACAAAGGAACTGGATGTATTGGGCGGCAGGAACAGCAAAAATGAGTTCGGCGAGGCCCTTGAATTAATAGACAGCGGCAAAGTAAATGTCAGGGCGGTGCTCAGCAAGCTTATCAATATCGACGATGTGCCGGATGCCGTGCGTGAGCTTTCGGAATATCCCGAGCGGTATCTTAAGATCGTCGCTTTGACCGATTGATATTAAGAAGGGGAGAAGCATCGTTATGGATATTCCTTTCAAGCTTGATTTGACAGGGAAAGTAGCGGTCGTTACCGGCGGATCGGGCGTACTGTGCAGCGGGTTTTGCAGGGCTTTGGGAAGATGCGGAGCAAAGGTAGCCATAATTAATCGCAGAATTGAAAAGGGGCAAAAACTTGCCGAAGAAATTACAGCCTCCGGCGGAACAGCCGCAGCGTTTTCGGCCGACGTGACTGACAGAAAAGCCGTGGAGGCCGCCCATGCAGCCATTCATAGCAGTTTCGGCAAGTGTGACATCCTTATCAACGGCGCAGGAGGGAATGACCCTCGCGCAACGACGGATGATGAGTTCTTTTCCGGTGAGATAATGGCTGATCCTGAAAGAAAAGGCTTTTTTGATTTGGAACCGGAGGGGTTCTCTTACGTGTTCGGTGTAAACCTTATGGGAATATTCTTGCCTTCTCAAATTTTCGGCAGGGATATGGCGGAGCGCGGCAGAGGCGTTATCATCAACATAAGTTCATTGAACGCTTTTACGCCCCTGACCAAAATACCCGCTTACAGTGCCGCCAAGGCAGCCGTCTCCAACTTTACCAAGTGGCTGGCGGTATATCTTGCAAAAAGCGGCATCAGGGTGAATGCCATTGCACCCGGATTTTTTTCTTCAGAACAGAACAGATTACTCCTATGGAACCCGGACAACAGCCCGACTGCCCGGGCAGAAAAAATACTCAGAAACACTCCTATGGGGCGGTTCGGTGAACCTTGTGAGTTGTTGGGAACTCTGCTGTGGCTGGTTGACGATAAAAGTTCCGGCTTCGTTACGGGAGCAGTTGTGCCGGTTGACGGCGGATTTACCGCATATAGCGGGGTGTGAAATTTAGTTATCCGATTAATACGACAGGAAAGAGGATTCTATGAAACTGAAAGAAGGATGCAAATATAACCTCATGGTTCCGACTTCTATGGGCCTTAGAATTACACCGAAGGATCGGCAGCCGGTCCATGTAAGCCGTGAGTATCTGCTGCAGGCGAACAGTGCGGAAAGCAACGTGCTGGGCGTTTCCGCTTCCCTGGGATTAAAAACGAAAGTGCTGACTGCTTTTGTAAAAGACAGTCCGCTCGCTCAGTTCATAAAATCCGAACTGCGCGCGCGGAACATCGATTATGAAGGCCCTGAGGTTCCTCAGGGCGGACCTTGGGGTTATCGGCACCAAATCAATGTTGCAGATTGCGGATACGGCCTCAGAGGCGCAAGGGTCTGGAATGACCGCGCCGGCGAGGTCGGGCGCACGCTTAAATCCGAAGACTTCGATATGCGGCGCATCTTTTATGATGATGGAGTGCAGATTCTTCACATGTCCGGACTTTTCGCGGCGATGTCGCCCGAGACTGTTCGATTCTGTCTTGATTGCGCTCATGCCGCTAAGGATTCCGGATCTCTTATTTGCTTTGATCTAAATTACAGGGCATCATTTTGGAAAGGCCGGGAGACGGAGCTGAAAAGGGCTTTTACCGAGCTTGCTTCCGTCGCGGATATTCTGGTGGGAAACGAAGAAGATTTCCAGCTGGCATTGGGTGTTCAAGGTCCCGAGGCAGGCGGCAAAGACCTCGCCGGAAAGATCGGAAGTTTCAAAAGCATGATTCAAGAAGTGAAAAAGAAGTTCACAAACGCAAGCGTTTTTGCTACTACCCTTCGCGAGGTTGTGAGCGCTAACGATAACCTTTGGGGTGCTATACTGCATGTGGATGATGAGTGGTTTGTCGAAGAGCCGCGCAACATTCCGATAATAGACCGCATCGGCGGCGGCGACGGCTTTGTCAGCGGTCTGCTTTACGCCGTATTGAGAGGATGGGAGCCCATAAAATGGCTGCAATTCGGATGGGCTTCCGGAGCATTGGTGGTAACCCTTCTCACCGATTATGCTGCGCCTGCGGACGAGGAACAGATCTGGAGCATTTATCGGGGTAACGCAAGGGTAAAACGTTAAGGTTGAACAGCAGCAAAATTAAAGGATGCAGAATATGAAAAAAGCGGATATCGGATTGGTAGGCTTGGCCGTCATGGGCGAAAACCTCGCTATGAATATGGAGGAAAAAGGCTTTACGGTCGCAGTGTTCAACAGAACTACGGATAAGGTTAAAAAGTTTGTTGAGGGCAGGGCGAAGGGCAAAAACATAATAGGCGCATACTCGCTTGAAGAGCTTATTGGCAAGCTTGAAAGGCCGCGCAAGGTCATGTTGATGGTCAAGGCCGGAAAACCGGTGGATGACTGCATCGAAATCCTTCTTCCGTATCTTGAAAAAGGGGATATAATAATCGACGGCGGAAATTCGCATTTTCCCGATACGATAAGGCGCACGGCTTACGTTGAAAGCAAAGGTATGCTTTATATAGGCACCGGAGTATCGGGCGGCGAGGAAGGCGCTCTCAAGGGACCTTCAATGATGCCTGGCGGTTCGCCCGGGGCGTGGGAGCATGTAAAGCCCATATTTCAGGCTATTTCGGCAAAGGCGGACGGCGCTCCCTGTTGTGACTGGGTCGGGGAGAACGGCGCCGGGCATTTTGTTAAGATGGTGCATAACGGCATAGAATACGGCGATATGCAGCTAATATGCGAAGCGTATCATCTGATGCGCGATGTGCTGGGTATGAACGCATCCGAAATGCATGACGTATTCGCCAAATGGAATGAGGGAGAGCTTAACAGCTATCTTATCGAAATAACGCGCGACATACTGGCTTTCAGGGATGAGGACGGAAAGCCGCTGGTGGATAAAATATTGGACACCGCGGGCCAGAAGGGAACCGGGAAATGGACCGGCATCGCGGCTCTGGACGAGGGGGTTCCCCTGACTCTGATAGGCGAGGCTGTATTTTCGCGCTGTCTTTCCGCAATGAAGGAGGAACGCTCTAAGGCTTCGCGCGCGTTCAAAAAGACGCCGGTCAAGTTTGACGGCGATGAAGCTTCTTTCATCGAAGATATAGGCAAAGCGCTGCTCGCGTCCAAGATAATATCCTACGCTCAGGGGTATACGCTTATGCGCGCCGCCGCAAAGACATACGGGTGGAACCTCAATTACGGCGGAATAGCCTTGATGTGGCGCGGAGGGTGCATAATTCGCTCAGTATTCCTCGGGAAAATCAAACAGGCATACGATGAAAACCCGGCTCTTGCAAACCTTCTGCTTGCCCCGTATTTTAAAGAAAAAATTGAAAGCCTTGCGGACAGCTGGCGCAACGTTGTCGCAACCGCAGTTAAAAACGGCGTTCCCGTTCCCGCGATGGCGTCCGGCCTCAATTACTTTGACGGTTATAAATGCGAATTCTTGCCCGCGAACCTTTTGCAGGCGCAGCGCGATTACTTCGGCGCGCACACATATGAGCGCCTGGATCGGAAAAGAGGAGAGTTTTTCCATACGAACTGGACGGGGCACGGCGGCGATACCTCCGCGTCGACATATGAAGTATAAGCTTGTATTCTGAAGGAGAGAACAATGTATCTTGAATTGAAAGCGCAAACGGAAAAAGGTCTGACCAACGGAGAGATTTCCGGAATGCTGGAGCGCTCTCTTGATGGATTGAATCCCAAAAAGGTACTCATTCTCCCTCCCGACTTTACGCGCTACCATTCCAACGCGGGCTTCATAACATGCGAATACCGCAGGATGTTGATGGAACGGGGATGTCAAGTTGATATTATGCCGGCATTGGGCACTCATGAGCCGGTATCCCTTGAACAGTGGGAAATTATGTTTCCCGGCATACCGTACCGGGAAATGCTCGTCCATAATTGGCGCACAGACATTGTGCGTATCGGTGAGGTTCCCGGGGAATATATGTCAAAAATCACCGGGGGGCTATGGACCGAACCTATAAGCTGTGAGATAAATCGCAGAGTCATGGATGAAAGTTATGATTTGATACTCTCGCCCGGCCAGGTAGTGCCCCATGAGGTGGTGGGCATGTCAAATGAAAGCAAAAACCTGTTCGTCGGCGTTGGCGGAAGCGATATGATCAATAAGTCGCATATGGTTTGTTCGGTGTTCGGGATTGAACGCATAATGGGCAAAGATCATTCGCCTGTCAGGAAGATATTTGACTATTGCCGGGAAAACTTTTTATCCGCCCGGCCCGTCCTTTTTGTTCTGACTGTAACAACCGCGCCGGAAAACGAGATCGTCACTCACGGCTTGTTTGTCGGCAGCGACAGACGGGCTCTGGAAGAAGCCATCGCGCTTTCCCGGGAAAAGAACATCGTTTTTGTGGAAAAACCGTTAAAAAAGTGCGTCGTATATCTCAGGGACGATGAATTTAAAACAACCTGGCTGGGCAATAAATCCGTTTACAGAACGCGCATGGCTATTGCAGACGGTGGAGAACTTATCGTACTGGCTCCCGGCATCGTGCGCTTCGGCGAGGATCTTGAGGTTGACAGGATTGTCCGCAAGTACGGTTATAAGGGTACGCCCTACATTATGGAGCAATTCGGGGAAAACAAAGACTTGAAGGAGAATATGGGAGCCGCGGCTCACCTTATCCAGGCCTCCTCGGAAGGACGGTTTAACATTACATATGCCGTGAATAAGATCACTAAAGAGGAGATCGAAAGCGTGGGATTCCATGCCGCCGATTATTATGAGATGATTAAAAAGTATGACCCCGAAAAACTGACTTACGGCTGGAATGTTCTACCGGACGGGGAAGAGATTTATTATATCCCCAACCCGGCGCTCGGACTTTGGATCGATAAAACCAAATATGAGCGGGAAACATGAACTTTCATAATTAAAATTGTTAAAAAAAAGACGATCGTTGACAGCAAAAAAGGTAAGACGTATAATCAAATCATGGTTTATTTCTATATGAATATATGAGTTATAACGATCAGGAAATCCAAAACCTGATGCGTAAAACAAGGCGTCATATAAAATTGTGTCGATTCAGGGATGAATATTTAGAAACGAAGAATACCTCGAAAATGTTAAATGTAACGCTTCTAATTCGAAAAATATACGGTTATATCTGAAAGTTGAATGGTTCTGTTTATGCAGATCAATAAAGAAAGCAATTCAGAAAGCGAGGGACAGTCAATGGCTTACCTAATCAGCGACCTGGAGGAAGTCCGAAGACGGGCTATCGATATCCGGGCGGATATCCTTGAGATGATTCCCGCCGGTAAAGCAGGTCATTTAGGCGGGAGCTGCTCTGCGGCGGATATCACCGCAGCTTTGTATTTCAAACATATGAACGTATTCGATGACCCGAAAGATCCGAGGCGCGACAGGTGTATTTTCAGCAAGGGACATGCAGTCCTTGCTCAATACGCCTGTTTTGTTGAGCTCGGTTATGTAGATCGCAGCGAGCTTGCAAAAGTTAAGACTATCGAAGGCATTCTTCAGGGCCATCCGGACATGGATCTTACGCCGGGTATCGAAGCGGTCACGGGCTCGCTGGGACAGGGGCTGTCGATTTCCCTCGGAATGGCGCTGGGATTAAAATTGAACGACAGCTCATCAAGAGTGTACGCTGTCGTTGGCGACGGAGAATTATCCGAGGGACAGATATGGGAGGCTGCCATGGCGGCCAGTGTATATAAGGCGGACAATCTTTGCGCAATCATAGATTACAATCTTGTGCAGGCAACCGATACGACAGAAAAGGTATTTCCGATTCTTGACATTAAAGATAAATGGGCCGCGTTCGGCTGGCACGTAATAGAAATAGACGGCCACGACATCGAGCAGATTCTAACGGCACTGGACAAGGCACGGGAAATAAAGGGCAAGCCGACAGCGATACTTGCACACACGGTCAAAGGCAAAGGTTTTTCCTTTGCGGAAGGGTCGGCAAAGTACCATAACGCATCCATGACAGAGGATGAATACCGGCAGGCTCTTGCAGCAATCGAGCAGATGAGGATGGAGGTTTGACCAATGGATATGAAGAATTGCAGAACGGCTTACGGCGAGACTTTGGTCAAGCTCGGCGCCGAGAATAAAAATATCGTTGTTCTTGAAGCGGATCTCGGAAAATCCACAATGTCCATTTTATTCGGCAACAAGTATCCTGAGCGTTATTTCCAAGTGGGTATAGCGGAGCAGAACATGGCTTCCGTCGCGGCGGGTCTGGCGCTTGAAGGGAAAACCGCATTTATTAATTCCTTTGCGGTATTCACGCCGGGCAGAGCTTATGACCAGATCAGATCTTCCGTTTGTATCCCGAACCTGAACGTCATGATCTGCGGCTCTTCCGCCGGTCTTTCGGATTATGGCGACGGCAAGACCCACCAATCCGTGGACGATATTGCCATCACACGCGTTCTTCCGCATATGACGGTCCTTTCGCCTGTGGATGCGGTGGAAACCGAACAAATGGTGAAGGCCATGTGCCAAAATAAAGGGCCGTGCTATATTCGCATCAACCGCAACGACCTTCCGGTCTTCACTGACCCCAAAGAAGAGTATCATATCGGAAAAATGAGCCGGATAAGGGACGGCAAGGATGTTGTCGTATTCGCTACCGGCGTTATGGTATCTCAAGCCGTGAAAGCGGCCGAACTGATGGATAAGGAAGGTGTTTCGGTACGGGTTGTCAATATAAGTACGATCAAGCCTTTGGATATACAAGCATTGAAGAACCATTGTCAAGGCATGAAAGGCGTGGTTACCGCAGAGGAGCATAGCATCTACGGCGGCCTCGGTTCCGCTGTGTGCGAAGCTCTTTCAGCCGAGAGGCTGCCTGTACGGATTCTGGGAATTGAAGACTCATTCGGTCGTTCCGCTGAGAATTATGAACTGCTTTTGAAACGCTACCACTTGATGCCGGAGGATATAGCAGAGAAGATTAAGCTCGTGTTGAACGATTGAACGGTTCGTAATGGACCGATGCAATGAATAGAGTGATTATATGAAATTATCTCTTGTAAAAGTTGATAATGTTCCTTTATCGGAAAAGGTTGCGGAGCAAATCATTCTGCATATCCGGGAAAACCGGATGCAGAAAGGTGAACGGCTACCAAACGAGAAGAAGTTGATAGAGCAGTTGAATGTAAGCCGTACCACCATCCGTGAGGCTATGCGCATCCTGAGTTCACGAGGTATTGTGGTTATCCGTCAAGGAAGCGGGACCTATATTTCAGGCCTTCCCGGCGTAACGGAAGATCCTTTCGGGCTTCAGTTTAAGTACGACAAGGAAAAAGTCCTTATGGATCTTTTGGAGCTGCGCTTTATCATGGAACCGTCAATTGCTTCTTACAGCGCACAGCGTGCAGGAGAAGAGGATGTGCAGGAGATATGCAAACTGGCTAATCAGGTGTCGGAATGTATTAAAGCAGGCGTCAACCATATCGAACAGGACGTCGCTTTTCATTGCAAGATTGCTCAAAGCGCGGGAAACGATATTCTGAACGTGCTGTTTTCCGAGATCGTCAAGGGTATCAGGCTTTTTACGACGCTGCTCGGGGACAGGATTATCAATGAAGTAGCGACTCATCATGAAAGGATCGCCCAATCGATCAGTCAAGGCGATGCACAGGGCGCATACGACGCGATGCTGGAACATCTTCATAGCAATAAAAAGGCTATTGAAGATTACTTAAAGCAAATCAAGAATAAGGAAAGAGAGATGCAAAAATGAAAATCGGTTTTATCGGACTTGGCATTATGGGGAAACCAATGGCAAAAAACCTGATAAAAGCAGGTCATGAATTGACGGTGTACGATATTGTCAGCTCAGCGGTGGATGATGTGGTTGCTGCGGGCGCCAGGCGCGGCGACAGCAATGCGGACGTTGCAAGGAACAGTGAACTGATAATAACCATGCTTCCAAATTCTCCCCATGTAAAAGAAGCCGTTATGGGCGAGAACGGTGTTCTTGACGGGGTTAAACCCGGCACCATATTGGTAGATATGAGCTCCATTAATCCGATTGCATCCAAAGAGATCTGTGCCGAGGTGGAAAAAAAGGGTTGCTTTATGTTGGACGCGCCTGTTTCCGGCGGTGAGCCCAAGGCGATTGACGGAACTTTGGCGATCATGGTCGGAGGAAAGCAAGAAGTATTCGACAAGGTTAAGGATATTCTCGGTGTTATGGGCGCATCGGTTACACGCTGCGGCAATATAGGAGCAGGTAATACCACCAAGCTTGCCAATCAGATAATTGTAGCCGCAAATATTGCTGCAGTGGGAGAGGCGCTTGTATTGGGCAAGAAAGCGGGCGTAGAGCCCGAGGCGATTTATAAAGCGATACGCGGCGGACTTGCCGGCAGTACCGTGATGGATGCGAAAGCGCCAATGATGATGGACGGAAATTTCAAGCCCGGTTTCCGTATCAATTTACATATCAAGGATCTTAACAACGCAATCGATACAGGGCACGATGTGGGCGCACCGCTGCCGCTGACTGCGACGGTTATGGAGATGATGCAATGGCTCAAATCGTCCGGACATGATACGGAGGATCACAGCTCGCTGGTGCGATATTATGAATTTCTTTCCGGGACCGACGTAAGAAGATAGAACCGGTTTTAATGCTGAGAATCAAATTCATAGGGAGAAAACAGTGAAAGCAGTTTATTATATCGCCGACGACCACATGGAAGTGCGTGACATACCGGTTCCCACGCCCCGGGCGGATGAATATCTTGTCAGGATCGATGCCTGCGGAATCTGCGGATCGGATGTCGAAGGATACTTGGGCAAAACCGGAAGGCGTATTGCGCCTATGATAATGGGGCATGAGTGCGCCGGCACTGTGGTGCAAGTTCCTTCGGGAGGCATGTATGAGAGGGGTCTCAAGGTTGCGATTTTCCCGAAGTTCTTCTGCGGAGAGTGTGAAACATGCCGGCGGGGATTCGTGAATATGTGCCCGCACGCCAACTTCCTGGGCGTTATGGATTATGACGGGGCAATGACGGAATACGTGTGCGTTAAAGAGCAGTATCTGATACCTTATGACGGTATTAGCGCCGATATCGCTTCGCTTGTCGAACCTGCTGCGGTCGCATATAACGGGATAAACAAGCTGAGCGCCGCCGAGATCGAAAACGCTCAACATATACTGGTTGTGGGCGCCGGTACGATTGGTCTGTTCGCGCTTTTGTGGCTTAAGTATCGCGGGGCCGGACATGTTATTGTAAGCGATGCCTTCGATTTTCGTCTGGACCTTGCAAAGCGCATGGGTGCAGATGCCGCGATAAATCCGCTTAAATGCGATTTTAACAGAGCGATTTTTGATTTCACCGGCGGAGCTATGTGCGATATTTCCATAGAAGCTGTAGGTATCAGTTCAACGGCACAGTCTTCGCTGGATGCGCTGAAGCTGTCCGGCCGTACCGTCTGGATCGGAAACGCTTCCAAAATGGTATCCGTCAACATGCAGCAGATCGTTACAAGAGAGCTTTCCATTAAAGGGAACTATATCTATTCAATGGAAGATTTCGCTGAATGCGTAAGTCTGCTTTCGAAAAAAGCAATTGACGCGGAACCTCTCATTACGCACCGGATGGATATGAGCGAAGGCGTGAAGGCTTTCGAGCTTTTGAAAAATAACCGGGACGGCAAAGCTGTCAAAATCGTTCTGACCAATAATGATATCCGTATTTGAAGAAAAGCTTGTTGAAAAACAAGGATAACAATACAATTATACGAAAGGGGAATCCAAATGAAGAAAATTCTATCTATCCTTCTTGTCCTGATGCTGCTGCTTAGCATTACCGCCTGTGCAGCTCCTAAGACTGAGGAGCCTAAGACCGAAGAGCCTTCGAAGCAGCAACCTGAAACTAAGGAACCTGAAGGTGAAGAGGAGCCCAGTGGCGAAACTTTCAGGATAAGCACCTATCTGCAGCTTTCCGGAAGCAATGCGGAAGCCGGCAACAATGCTAAGAACGGCATTGATCTCGCCGTGAAGTACATCAATGAAAACGGCGGCTTTAACGGAGCTCAAGTTGTGGTGGATCACTATGATACCACAGGCAGCACCGAAGAAGCGGTCAAGATCGTCCAGAAGGTACTTGAGAATAAAAGTGCCGATGCGATCATCGGATCCGTTAACTCCAATGAAGTCTCTGCCTGTATTTCTTACATAAACGAGGCTGAGCTTTACAACTTCGGTCTTGGCACATCCGCAACCTGGATGGAAGATCAGAGTATGATCTGGACTTTCCGCGCAAGCGCCAACAACAACCGTATCGCTCCGTTGGATGTGGATATGATACTCGAACTCGGTTATGACACGGTCGCTATCATAAGCGGTACCGACGACACCGGCTCTTCCACAGCTACAGCTTTTGAAAAAGCCTGCGCCGAAAAAGGCCTGACCGTGACCACAAGGCAGGAATGCGACACCGCAGACACGGACTTCAGCGGCCAGATCACCCAGATCCTTGCAACCGATCCGGACACAATATTCATGTCCCTTATCGGCGATACCTTCGGACCTTTTGTGAAACAGCTGCGTAACATGGGGTACAATGGCATGCTCGCGTGCAAAGAGTGTTTCTCAACCGCTTATCAGGAAGTCGCAGGATATGAGAACTCTAATTATATCGCGTTTGTATATCCCTATGTTCCCTACAACAGCGTTGAAGAGTGCACCATTCCCTACATGAGGAGCATGCTCGAGAAGTATTATGCCGAATACGGCAAATGCCCGACCCATGAATCTGCTTACCGCGGCTGGGATACCATGATGGCTATGTGGGAAGCCAGCAAGATCGCAGGTTCAAATGAGAGCGATGCGCTCCGCGAAGCGACGCATAAGGTAAAGATAGATGGTCTCGGCGGAACACTGGATTACACCAAAGGCGACCGCGAAGGTTACAGCGCATTCAATTCCTTTGTTCTTGTTGACGGCCAGAACATACTTCTTGACGAGTGGCTTTCATCCGGCGGCTATGAAGCTTATAAAACCGCTACCGGCCGCGACCGCTAATTGACAGCAAGGTAAATAGGAACACATAGATACCTGCTGCGGTATCAAAACTCCTAACACCGATTCGAAGCGGGCGAAACACGCAGTGCTTCTCCCGCTTCGATATTATTTGGTTCATAAACGGGCATGGAATAAGGGAGGAATAAACTTGTTTAAAATTCTGCTTATCAATGGCTTGATTATCGGAGGCGTTTACGGCCTGATAGCATTGGGCTATAGTTTGATTTACAGGGCCTCCGGTCTGATGAGCTTTGCACAGGGCGATATGATAACTCTCGGGGCCTATCTCGGCTTAACATTTTACAGCATCCTGAGGTTGCCTTTCTTCCTATCCTTCATTCTTACTTTCGCGTGCGCTTTCATAGTAGGCGTACTGCTGGAGAAAGGCGTTATCCGTGCATTGCTGAATAAGAGCGTTTTGCCTATCTATATCGTTCTTGCCACAATTGCGATATCATATATCATTCAAAACGCCACGCAGGCGTTGTTCGGTACCACCACATTGCGATTCCCGCAAGTGTTCAGCACGGCCACATTGACCATATCAGGCATCACTGCCCAAACCGAAGCATTTGCCTGCTTGGTCATATCCCTCGCGCTCATGTTCCTGCTGCATCTGTTTATGACCAAGACGAAATTCGGAACCGCGATGCGCAGTGCAGCCATGGATCCGCTTGCCGCTGAATCCTGCGGCATAAACACTTCCATGAGTACAGGTATCACATGGGCCCTTGCGGCTGCGATCGCGTCAATAGCGGGCATGCTTTTAGGACCTATGTACGGAGTTTATACCACTTTGGGTTCCGTCGTCGGCCGCAAAGGATTTGCAGGAGCGGTTGTAGGCGGATACGGAAATATGTACGGTGCAATGGTCGGAGGTATTATATTGGGTTTGGTCGAGACGTTTGTGGCGGGTTATTGGACAGGCACTTACAAAAATCTTATCGCTTACGCCATTCTGATTTTGTTCCTGTTTGTCAAGCCTACCGGCATTTTCAACGAAAAAGCCATCCAAGACGTATAATCGGCGCCGAAGAATGGAGGTATGAACTTGAATATTTTAAACATACAAAAAAAGCTGCCCCTTATCGTCGGTTTAGCCGTATTGCTGTGTGCGCTTCCGTTCCTGGTAAGGTTCGTTGCCGGAAACCAATATCCTTTGTTGATCATGTGCATTATATTGATCTATATCATCGCTGTATCGGGACTTGATATTCTGTTCGGATACAGCGGGCAGATTTCACTTGGTCACGCTGCGTTCTTTACGCTGGGCGCATATACATCGGGATTACTCAACATCTACTTTAATCTTCCTTTGTATCTTACGATACCCGCGGGAACGATACTGGCAACGCTCATAGGCGCTTTGCTTGCATATCCCGCGTCCAAACTGAAATTTCACTTTCTGTCGCTTGCTACGGTAGCCTTCGGGGAGATAACCTATTATTTCCTTTATAAATCGCCGGGCGGATTCACCCGTGATTTTAAAGGCATTAATGTGATAAGCATCGGTTTCCTCGGTGAGGACTATCTGAAGTGGTATTTTTTCCTTTTGGCGTTTGTGGTTATCGTATTGCTCGGCAAAACCTCTTTGATTAAATCACGTACCGGAAGGGCGTTCATCTCGATTCGCGAGAATACTCATGCTGCGGACGGAATGGGCATCAACGTTCGCAAAAACAAGATAATAGCTTTTGCGGTAAGTGCGTTTCTTACAGGGCTCGCGGGTGCTTTGTATGTGCATTTGATCAAATACATAAGCCCCGAAACATCCATGCAGAAACAGTCCGTGCTTTTTCTTACCATGCTTCTTTTTGGCGGCACGGCCTCAATAATGGGTACGATTATGGGTGTTGTGTGTATTGAAGTGCTCATGGAAGCGATTCGCCCCTTGCAGGAGTATCAGATGCTTTTCTACGGCGTTCTGCTTTTGATAGTTATCGTAGCTCTGCCCGGAGGTATCTACGGCGGGCTGAAGAATGTAGCCCAAAACATCAGGAAAGCGGCTTTGAAAAGATTAGGCAGGAATACTGACAATCAAAAAAAAGTGGAAAAGGGCGGTGAGGCATAATGCTCGAAACGAATAATGTCACAATAAATTTTGGCGGTCTTATCGCTGTAAACAATGTGAGCATTAAAGTACAGCCTCATAAGATCACTGCCTTAATCGGGCCGAACGGCGCCGGTAAAACCACGTTGTTCAACTGCATAAGCGGCGTTTATAAACCCACCAGCGGCGAGGTTATTTTGGACGGTCAGCACCTGGAGGGGAAAAGAGGCTTTCAGATCAACGCGGCAGGTATTGCCCGTACATACCAGGTCATCAACCTGTTCTGGAAAATGAGCGTGCTGGAAAACGTTTTAGTCGGCATGAACTCCCGTCTCAAAGCAAGTTTCTGGGATTCCCTGCTCAGCACAAAGAAAAAGCGGGAAGAAGAGAGGCGCATCCACGAGAGGGCTCATGAACTGCTGCAGTTCGTTCATCTGGATGAATATGCCGATGCTCCTGCAGCCAGTCTTTCATACGGCAAGCAGCGTCTTTTAGAGATCGTTCGCGGACTTGCAAGCGATCCCAAGGTGATTCTCCTGGACGAACCTGCTGCGGGAATGAATACAGCCGAAAAGGCGGAGCTGGATATATTGCTCAATAAGATAATCGAAATGGGCGTTACCATACTTGTTGTGGAACACGATATGAAGTTGATCATGGATGTGAGCGATTATATCTATGTTCTTTGCAACGGCATGCTGCTGGCTGAGGGTGATCCCGACAAGATACAGAAAAACCCCGAGGTTATTGCAGCTTACCTGGGAGGTGACGAATAATGGCAAAACTTCTGGAGCTCATCGATTTCCATTATTATTATGGAAATATCCATTCCGTTAAGGGAATCAATATGCATGTGGAAGAGGGGGAGATGGTTACCCTGATAGGCGCCAACGGCGCCGGTAAGACAACTACCCTGCAATCCATTTCCGGTCTTACAAAACGCAAAGGCATTCAAGGCAGGATTCTTTTTAACGGTAAGGAAATCCAAACCTATCCGGGATCAAAAGTTGCTGGCCTCGGAATTGCTCAAGCGCTGGAGGGCAGGCATATATTCTCAAAATTAACTGTGGATGAAAACCTGAGGATGGGAGCGTATCTCAGAAAGGATACTAAAAATATCAAAGACGATATTGACAGCGTATATAAACGCTTCCCAAGGCTTTTGGAGCGCAGGAATCAGCTGGGCGGTACGCTTTCCGGCGGCGAGCAGCAGATGCTGGCAATAGGAAGGTGCCTTCTCAGCCGGCCCAAACTGATGCTGCTCGACGAGCCTTCCCTTGGCCTTGCACCTCTTATCGTAAAAGAGATATTCATTGCAATCAATGAGATCAACCGTGAAGGTACGACCGTTCTTTTTGTCGAACAGAACTCCAAGATCGCATTGTCTACTGCGCACAGGGGTTACGTAATGCAGACCGGCGAGATTGTCATGTCCGATACTTGTAAAAATCTTATGGAGAACACGGAAGTGAAGAAGGCTTATCTCGGCGTTTAAAAAGCAGGGGCAAGCGCGAAATCGACTTGCGCGATACAAAGGAGAGAATATGTATAAGTATGGTATCCAGTGCGCGCTCGAGCAGCTGCCTGAGAGGATTCCCGCCATTTTTCGCGGTACGATCCGGGAAGTGGCCGAAGCATCCGGCAAAGCCGGTTACGATGCGGTGGAGCTCTATATTCACGACCCGAAGGAGAAAAACGCAGCGGAACTCAAGGCCGCGGCTGCGGATAACGGTTTGAGTTATTGCGGCGTTTGCACCGGCCTTGAGTATATTCTGAACGGATTGTGCCTTACATCCGACGATTCAACTGTACGGCGGCGTGCGACGGACAGATTAAAGGAGCATTTGGAGCTGGGCGCGATTCTGGAGTGCCCGGTGGTCGTCGGCACTATGCGGGGAAATATTCCGGGTTCTGAATTTAAGGAGGAATACCTCAACCGGCTTGCGGATGGCCTGCGGCTGTTGAACGACTGCGCGGCAGAGATCGGCGGAGAACTTCTGATAGAAAATATCCATCAATATACATCGAATTACCTGTGCACCGTAACAGAGGTCGGCGAATATGTTCGTAAGCTTGCGCTTTCGCATCTTAAGCTGCATATCGATACCCATTCCATGCATATCGAGGATAAAGATCCTTTAGGCGCTATTTTGAAGTACGGGGACGTGCTTGGTTATGTTCATTTCTCGGATTCCAACAGGGGGTATCCCGGTTCGGGAGTCATCGATTTTAAAGCTTATTATCACGCATTGCTGGATGTTGACTATAAGGGCTATATCACAGCTGAATGTCAGCCATATCCGAATCCGGAAGCGTGTGCGGTGAGAGCGCTGAATTACATGAAGTGCATGGAAAGCGCCGCGTTTATAGAAAGAATGCAATTCAGGGAGTAAGAAGATGAACGAGAACAGGTATTTGAGGTGGCTCAGCAGCAAGACGCAATCCGTCTTTTGGCATGACTCCGCCGTGAAGACGGAGCAGGCGGAAGCATTTTCAAACGGCGCCGCGGGCATGACGACCAACCCGTTTCTGGTAAATTCGACATTGCGGAACGACACCGCTTTTTGGAAGGAACGTCTTTCTGCGCTTCCCAAAGGATTGAAGGGCGACGAAAAGGTCCTTGCGCTTGTTCGCTGCGTGACGGGCTATTATTCGGATTTGATGATGCCGATGTACGAACAAGGCATACCGGGCAAGGGCTATGTTTGCGCGCAAACCAATCCAAATAAAACGGGTGATGCCGAATACATGATCGCTCAGGCTAAAACGATTTCATCCTGGGCTCCGAATATAGTTGTCAAGCTCCCCGCCACCAGGTCAGGCATTGAAGCTTACGAGGAATGCACGGCTCTCGGCATGAACGTGGCTGCTACCGTCAGCTTTACCGTTCCCCAGGTACTGGCGGTCGGCGAAGCGAGAGCCAGAGGCAAAGCGCGTGCTGAACGGAACGGCATAAAGCCAGGTCTGGGAATTGCGGTCGTCATGGTAGGCCGTCTTGACGATTATCTCAGGGATTTTGCTTGCGATTCTCATCCCGAAGTTTCGGAGGAATGCATAGTCAAAGCGGGTACCGCCTGCATCAAACGGGCATACGGGATTTTTAAAGAGCGAGGCTATGACGCATTCTTGATGCCTGCGGGATGCAGGGGCGCAAACCATATCACAGATCTTGCGGGCGCGAAAATGATAATGTCCATTGCTCCCAAGATCGCGGATATGCTCAAAGATGTAGAGGTATTCGAAGAGCGCATCGAAGTTCCGGTAAATGCGGGCATTATCGATAGTCTGATGAAAATGAGCGAATTTCGCAGGGCATATGAACCCGACGGTATGAAACCCGAAGAATTTATTACTTTCGGGTCTTCCAACAGGACGACCGCACAGTTTATTGAATGCGGCTGGAATCCATTGTCGGCGTTCGATTATGAAAGTCTTTAATAGCAGGTGGGAAAATGTTTGCTTTAAGCGGAAAGTCGGCACTGATTACCGGAGCTGCCCAGGGCATAGGTAAAACAACGGCGGAAAAGATGTCTGAATTGGGCTGCAGGATTGCCGTTGCCGATATCTGCCGGGAAAAGACGGAGGCAGTGGTCAGGGGCATCAGACAGAGCGGAGGGGAAGCCGTCGGCGTATTCATGGATGTCACGAGCAATGAAAGCATCGATTTCGCCGTAAAAGAGGCAGCGAATGCTTTCGGAGGCATAGATATCGTCGTAAACAGCGCGGGTATACTGGGGACCTCCAGTATTGAAGATATGCAGCGCGACGGGGAATGGAACCGTGTTCTGGATATCGATCTTAGCGGCACGTTCTTCGTATGCCAGTATGCGCTGCAGTATTTGAAAAAGAGCGCTGCCGGACGCATAATCAACATCGCTTCCGTTACGGGACGGAACGGAGGTTTTGAAGGATCCATGAGTTACGCAGCCGCAAAGGGCGGCGTGATAGCCATCACTCGCGGTATGGCGAGGCATCTTGCGAAGTATCGGATAACCGTCAATGCAGTCTGTCCCGCAACTACCAAAACGGAAATGCTGGAGGGATATACTCAGGAGCGTATAGACAATCAAGTCAAGAATATACTTCTTGGCAGGCTCGGCAAAACGGAGGAGATCGCTGCCGCCGTTTGTTATCTTGCGTCGGATGAAGCGGCGTTTGTTACAGGAGCTATGCTGGATGTAAACGGAGGAGCTTACTTCGGCTGACCGTTGTTCAATGGATGCGATTCTTACCCGGTAAAGAAGCGAACATAAACGATTATTATAAGAAAATCGGAGAGGTCAGGATTCCTATCTTCTCTCTTGCGCCGGAAATTCAGCATTATACACGGCGCGTGAATTAATGGCGGCGTTTCACATCTTTACGCTTTCACCTATTCTCAGCAGATGGATATACGCTTCCTTTACCGGAATGCCCGTCAAATCGCCGAGCGCTTTTTTGTACAGCTCGACCTGCAGCCTGTGCTTTTGCGCGGCTTCTTTCGGTTCTGTGCCCTCCGGGACATAGTCAGTTTTGTAATCTAATAGCACCCAGCCGCCGTTTTCCAAAAACGCGCAGTCTATCACGCCCTGAAGAAGAACGCTCTCGGCGCTTCTTGTATCGAAAAGCTCGCTTGCCGGCTTTGAATGATTGAATTCAAGTTCCCTTTCCACCTTGTTTGAAGCGAGAAGCCGCATTCCGAGCGGGGAATCAAAAAATCGTACGATTGCGCCTATGTCGACCGCCTGCGCTTGATCGTTTGTAATGAAGCCCTGTTCTTTCAGCCTTTGAAGCTCAGCCCTCACAGTTTCCGGAGTATGCCTGATGAGCCTTATACGCTGCATCAGCATGTGCGCCGCAGTCCCCTTATCTGTCGCGCCCATAGTTTTTGAACGAGCGAACGACGGCGCTTCAACTATCACAGTCTCCTTATGGGACAGCGCGCTCACGCTGGTCTTCCCGGGCAGGCGTACCTCTTCCTCGAACGGGTATTTCCACGAAAACCGCTCGTCAACGGCTGAAACATTTGCTTTTTCCGCCTCTTTTGCCCAGGCTTCGAACTCTTCTCTTTTAATCGCATTTTTCATGAAAGCTTGAGCGCCGCGCGGATGGCAGAATATACGGATGCGCTCGTTCTTCGCATGAGAGCTGTCCTTGACGCTTCTAAGAGCTCTTCCTTCGGGCTGTCTAAGCAGCGCACCTATGATCCAGTCCATAAAGCATTTTGCGCTCAGGATAGCAAAGTCGGTCATTTCCGTATCAAGGCTTTTTACGGATTTTTCTATATTATTGACCGAACCTATCAGTATGAGGTGTTCCCGCGCGCGTGTCATGCCGACGTATAAAACGCGCATTTCTTCGGCAAGAGCGAGTTTCTTTGCCTTCTCTTTGATCGCATGAAGATTTACGGTGCTCTTTACCACGCTGTTTTTATAAAAACTGAGGCCGAAACCCCACTCCCTGTCGGTATTGCACGGTGTCTGGTTGAATCCCCATTGCTTTCCTAAACCCGCAAAAATCACGACCGGGTATTCAAGGCCTTTGCTTTTATGCACGGTGCATATATTCACAACGTCCTGAGCGCTTACCTGGGCTTCGCCAAAGCTTTCGTATTGTTTTGCGCTGTCCATAAATCTGATGAAGCTCCAAAGTCCGCGTCCCGCGCTGCGCTCATATTCGTGAGCGCGCTGTATCAAAGCGTCGATATTTGCCTGTCTTTTTGCTCCTCCCGCAAGAGCGCCGACATAATGGTAATAGCCCGTTTCGTCCATCAAAGCCCCGATCAGCTGCTCAACTGAGAAAAGTTGTGAGTCCTCCTTCCAGCGGGACAGGTCGTCAAGGAATTTCTTTGCTTTGGCGCCCAAATCGGTTTTTTGATTAGAGACCCTGTAAAGGCTGTCATATACGCTCTCACCTTGCGCGTCTTCCCTGATAAGCGCGAGCTCTTTGACGTCGAACCCGCCGATTGGCGAGCGGAGTACGCTTAAAAGCGGTATGTCCTGCCTTTTGTTATCTATGATTCGAAGCAGCGCCATCACCGTATTTACTTCAACGGCAGCGAAATAACCGCCGGTGACCTGTGAGAACGAGGGTATGCCTTCCATGCTGAAAACCTGCGCCCATACTTCAACCGTGTTGTTTGCCCTGAGCAGCACAGCGAAGTCTGAATATTTATATTTTCTTAATTGATTGTCCTTCGGGTCGTGCAGCAGGTATCCGCTGTTTTCGTCCGTGAGTTGCTTGATTCTTTTCGCGGCAAGCAGGGCTTCCGCCTGCGCGTCGCTCAGTTCCTGTTCATCTGCTTCGTCTGAAAAAACGTCATCTTCCTCTTCGTTTTCCGGTTCGCCGTTGTCTTTATCAGCCGTTTCCGCCGGATTTTTTTCCAGGATATGCAGTTCCGCTATTCCGGACAGTTCGGGAAGATCTCTTCCCATTACAAGTGCAGCATCTTTGTCATAATCGATTTCGCCCGTATGTTCGCGCATGATTTTAGAAAAAACTTTATTGACCGCATTTATGACATTGCCGGTACTTCGAAAGTTAACGTTTAAATCGAGTTTTTCGCCTTTTTCCTTATTTGCGTATTTTCGGTATTTATTCAGGAATATCCTCGGCTCCGCAAGCCTGAAACGGTAAATGGACTGCTTGACGTCTCCCACCATGAATACGTTGTTTTCTCTTTTTACGGCATTAATGATGGATTCCTGCACCTCGTTTATATCCTGGTACTCATCCACGAATATAAAATCGAACTTTCTGCGGTATTCGTCCGCAATGTTTCTGTTTTCGAGCACTTTAAGGGTCAGGTGCTCCATATCGTTGTAATCTATAACTCCCGCTTCGGTCTTTTTATTCCGGTATTTTTCGTCGAATTCCCATATGAGCCTTTGCAGTTCTTTCATTGCGGGATAAAGCGAATTGAGCACCTCCGCTTCCTCGGCAAGCGAGCGCCTGAACCATTCTTTGTGCTTTGCGATAGTCTTTTTCAAATCATCGCGAGTTTTTTTGACAGACGCGCGAAGCTCGTCGTCCTCTAGATATTTGAGCTGCAGGTTATTGAAAGCAAGGTCGCAGAGCGCTTCGCGGTATTCGTCATAGCCTTTGTACAGCTTCAGTGCACGCACTCTTAAAAGCTCATCGTCCAGCTGCTGCCTCAGTTTGACAGGCATCCGGCTGCTCAGGAGCGCCTGCAGGCGGTCGGCATTTCCCGAGATCATTTCGGCGGAGTGCTTCGCAAGCCATCCGTAAGGTTCATATTCGGCCAAAGCCCGGGCGTCCTTTGAGAAGTTTTCAACGGCGTCAGACAAATAGCTTTCGGGATCCGGGTGCGACACCATAAAGTGATACAGTTCAAAAATCTGTTTTGCGATATTCTCTTCGCCGTCTAGAAGCCCGACCAATTCCAAAAACTCGGGTGAGGAAAACTCAAACCGCTCCTCGATCAATTCGTCCATTGCATCGGCCTTCATCATTGCGGTCTGTGTATTTTCGGCAGGCCTGAACGACGGATCCAGCCGCGCTTCGTAAAAATGGCGTTTCAGTACGCGCGTACAGAAGGAATGTATAGTGGATATGTTTGCGTGTTCGGCGTTTTGGGCCTGCTCCCTCAACCGCTTTTGAAGGGAAGGGTCGCCGGTCTCATCCGACAATAATGAGAGTCCTTTTGATATCCTTTTTTTCATCTCGGCCGCGGCGGCTTTTGTAAACGTAACTACCAAAATGCGCTCGATATCAAAGCCTTCCCTCACATGCCTTATGACACGTTCGGTAATTACCGCTGTTTTGCCCGATCCGGCGGCGGCCGAAACTATAAGATTTGAGCTTTGTTCGATTGCCGATAGTTGTTCCTGTGTCCAAGTCATGTGTTTTCACCTTCGAGCTTCTCGAAAAAATCCGTCATATTCATCCGCTTTATAAAACGGCAGCCGCATGCTGATATCCTCGGGTCAAATCCGCAGACGCTTTTGTACGGGCAAAAACCGCAAGCGATTATATTTTTTGCGCTGTACGGCCTGACGGCTGCCTCGCCGCATTTGATCCTGTTAAGAATATCAACGGCCTTTTTGACGGCATATTCCATAATGAGCTTGAGCTGTTCGCCTGATACCGGGGGCGACGTGCTAATTGACCTGTCCGGCTGAGCGCCGCTCAGCGCGAGTCCTTTCAGCCGAAACTTCTGATAAAGTTTTTCGGTCAGCACTGAGGGCTCCTCATACTTCTCATCGGCAAACGGTTCCATAACGGGCATATAATACATGCCCGCGGCTTGCGCGGTTTCTTCCGCGGCCAACGCCGCGGCAAGGTAAAGCGGCAGCTGCAGCGCTATGCCTTCGTACAGTTCTTCGAACTTGAACGCAGCTCCGTTCGTTTTATAGTCGATAATGCGAAAATATTTGCCGTCTTCGGATTTATCCAGCCTGTCTATTTTACCCGAAAGCTCATAACAGGCGCCGTCCGTTCCCGTAATGACAAGGGGAGGGTAGTCCTGATCGCGTCCGAAGCATATCTCGCTTCCGGATATGCGAAAATCTCCGGGCGACAACTGACGGGCTATCGCCCTAGCCGTACTTTTCAATACTCTTGACATGCGCGAATAGCGGGCGCGCGTCCTTGCGGTTTCGAGCAGCGCTCCGTCCCGGTATTCCATGACGAGCTTGTCAAGTATGCCGTCCATTATGGAGTCGCAGTCCGCGTCATGAAGCTTGTCCCACGTGAGCCTGCCGGAGAGTACTTTTCGAGTAAACGCGTCCAGAGCCTTGTGGTAAAAGGCGCCGATCTCCATGGGCTTGTCCTTGGCCTCCGGCCTTTCCGACGCTCTTAATCCGTATTGCACAAGGTGCATGAACGGGCATTTGGCAAAGGTTTCGAGCGATGACGCGCTTCCGCCCATATGCTTTTTATAAAGCTTTTCCGCCAATTCTTCGCCCAAAGGGGGGGGCGAAGGGTCATAAAACAGAGCGCTTTCGATTTTCGAAAGCACAGCTTCGTATTCATCAGCTCTTTTGAACCAGGCATAAAACTCACAAGACACGCACTCACGCTCGCCTGAATCCGCAAACGCTCGAAGCTGCTTTATAAGCGTTTTTATGGCGGCTTCGGGGCAATAAAGATTTTCGCATTGCCTCTTTGCATTAAGCTCGATTGCAGCCTGATCGCATAGATTGGCCGTGCCGCATTTGATGTCGCTTTGTACGTATGTCCCGGGAAATATTTTTTTTATTTTGTCGATAAGCACCGACGGGGTACCGGAGCCCTCCTCCAAACTTAACGTGTAGCTGAGCCACAGCGAATCCGTCGGTTTTGAAAATGCGCCGTAAATATCCAGCCTGTCATGTTCCGCAGACTCCGCCGTGTTTGCCCAGGGGATGATCCCAAACTCGCTCATTACCGCGAGCTCCGCGTCGTCTATAACGCCGTCGTCGTTTTGCACGGGCGGCAGAAGCCCTTCGTTGCATCCGGTCACGAAAAGTATTTTTATGCCGCTTCTTTGCGTCCGGCCCACCGAGCCCACCAGTATCTGATCTATGGTGGTGGGAATTATCCCGACTTCGTATGCGTTCAGGCCTTCCTCCAGTATCGCTATATAACGGGTCGATGCAAGCTTCACGCCGCCCATTATCTCATAAACCTGGGACAAAAGTTCCATGATAATGTTCCAGACCTGGGCGTTTTCCTCCATAAGTTCGAGCCTGCCCGCAATTTCCATAGACTTGACTCTGTCGCTCAGGGTTTCGAAAACTTCCGTTTCAACCAGGTACTCGTAAAGCGCTTCCGTTTTTTCTCCCGCGGTTTGTTTTAAAAGCCCTTCTTTTAGCTTCAGAAGAGGATTCATGACCGTTTGGCGCGCATACTCGGCCTCCGGAGGCGTATCCTTTTGCTTGAAAGGTTCCTTGAATTTATTTCCCTTTACGCCGTATTGAAGTATGAAGTTTTCAAAAATCTCCGCCTCGTCTCCGGTCAAGCCGCAAAGGCCGCTTTTTATGAGCCTCAGCATATCATCCTGCATGAAGCCGCGGCTCGCGCACCTGAGGGATGATACTATCAACTCAACCGCGGGGTGGTCGCGGAGGGGGCGCTTTGCGTCCATGAAAAACGGGATGCGCCTTCGAGTGAATTCCCTGCGTATCAAAGAGGAATATGAATCCATGTCAGGCGTCATGACCGCCATATCACGGTATCTGTAGCCTTCGCGGCTGAACTTTTGGACCGCGGCGGCGAGAGCTTCCGTTTCCGCCACGCGGTCAGACGCTTCAAATACGGTTATGCAGTTTTGCCGCTCAGCATATTCGAGGGCCGGATAAGCGTAAAGCTCCCTCTCTAGGTGGGATAGAGCGGGGGTTGAACGTCGTACCCACGGCGTATCATTTCGGGGAAGCTTTGTTTCCTTGATGCCGCATCCGAGCTCTTTTGCCATGGCATGCAGCTTGTGATACGCCCTCTTGTCCGGCTCAAATACCGCGGCGTCTCTGCAGCCCTTCGAATCGTCCGTTCGCAATGAAACGGTAAAGGATGCGGCGTGCTCCATAAGTTTTTTCATCACCGAATAGATTTGTTCGTTCGCACGCTCAAACCCGTCCACAAAAACATGGCTGCCGGCGACGGAGCTTTTAGGAATGCGTTCGCAAAGTTCGTTATAAAGATCGTCGCCGTCGATATAATTCGCCTTCAGGAAATTTTCCGTTTCGCCGTAAAGAAGGGATATGTCAAAAAGCTTGTTTCTGAGCGGATCCCCTTCAGGCAGCATTTCGGAGGCGGAATTAAGTCTTTCGGGCGTTATGAGAAATCGTTTGCATTTGGTGAACAGCTCATCGCATTTTTGGGTAAATCCTGGCATCTGGGAGACGTTTCCAAAAGCGCGGAGCCTTTTCCGGTTTTCGTCCGCGATTTTCCTTATCAGCATGCGCCTTCCCTGAGGGGACAAAAACGTTTTCCCGCAGCCCGTTTCCTTTAATACCCTGTGCGCGAGCGATGTGAAGGAAATCACGGAAACGCCGAGCAGTCCCCCCAATTCACTTGACAGCATACGTTCGTTTTCAAACGTGAACTGCTCTTGGACGATAAGGTTGACCCTCTCGCCCTTTTTGGCGAGACAGCTTATATCGCTGCGCAGCTTTCCGCTTTTCCCGCTTCCTGCGCGCCCCAAAACGAATTCGACTTCGGCAGGCATGTTCAAAACCTTTCTTTATGCAGCGGCGTGTAGCACATTTGTCCGTTTCTTTGAGTGCTTTCAAACAGCACTATGGAACTTACCGTGAACGAAGTGTTTGGCGACCGCGCCGGTTTTTCTAAGCTCAAGTTATCGAGTTTGACTGCCCGGCCGAGCGTTATGTGAGGCTTGTACTTTCTGTGAGCACGTTTAAAGCCGCAGTCGCCGAGCGCGCTTTGGAGCGATTCATATAGCGAATTGAGCTCTTTAATATCCCCTTCTACCGTAACAAAATACGTCTTTCCCTCTCCCGTTTGAAAAAAGCCGTATTCTCCGATGCTCAGCGTAAACGGCCGTATCCCGCTCACGCTCCTGCGCATAGCCTCCGCGGCGGACGCAAGATCGCTTGATTCGCCGATAAAATGCAGCGTTACATGCATGTTTTCTTCCGGGACGAATCTTCCGCCAAAGCTTTTTGAGCGGACATTGTCCCTGATATTCCCTAGCTCGCTTCGAACCGTTTTGGGCAGTTCTATCGCAATAAAAAGCCTCATTGCAATCACCTTTGTATGCGCAAGAGCGCGTCGCGGTGCCCCCGGCGCCTTTCGTGTTACATTATACACGATGTTTTGCGTGCTTTCCACTATTAAGACACAATCATCGTTTTATCGAGCATATAACCTGTTGCGGACGAACTTTGCATTGGATAAACTTAAAGTCGGCCGTTTTATAAGCGGTCACATCCGGTGAAGCGCTGAGAGAGTTTTATGGCAAAGCAAACGATTGTTAAATCCGATGCGAAATACAAAATAATCAATTCGGCCGAGCAGCTTATGATAGCCCGCGGCATCGGCGGAACCAGCCTTGCGGATATCGCTTCATTTGCAAATTTTAGCAAAGGTACGCTCTACTATTATTATCCTTCCAAAGAAAAGCTGATATTGGATATTGCCGATTTACATATTAAACGGCTGACCGATATGCTCTACTTTTGGGTGCGCTCGATCAATAAGGAATGGGACGCGGGCAATGCGATAAAGCAGCTGATTATAGCGTTCACGGAAAACGAAGACGCTTTGAAGCTGCATATTATGCTCAATTGCGAGGCTGTTTCGGGGAACGAACCGCTTCGGGCAAAACTCAACGCGGCGTATCGCGAGTGGGAGGTTTTGCTTGACGTCGGTTTTTTAAAACTGCCCGTCTGTGCAAGGCTTCGCTCGGCCCCGAACCTGTTTTTGACTATGCTGGGCGGCTTGTGCGTCGATGTGCTTATCGGCATGGAGCCGGATGCGGGGCAGGCCGCCGCGTATGCCGTTGAGTGATTATGATCATAAGATGTGATCTGCGGGTTCAGGCGCTGTTTTTTTTGGGGATCCTTTTATCGGCGAACATGGCGCAAAAGCCGACGAATATACCGGTCGGGATCGATAGAACGCTTACTATCGGGAAATAGGCGATTACGGGGGCGCCGATTACCAGAACGCCCACACTGAGCTGCGCGGCATTAAAGGCAAACGACCCCGCTACGCTCATGCCTGCCGGGGAAACCTTTTCCTTTTGCCATAACGGCATAAGCGCGCCCATGACCGCCCAAGAGAATAATCCGCCCGTCAAAGAATACATAATGCCTGTCGGTGCGCCTCCGAGAAGCGGTCCTATCACGCACCTGAGTATAGTCACCAGAAACGCGTCCCGCTTTGTGAAGCGCAAAAGGGCTATCAATGTGAATATATTCGAAAGTCCGGCTTTTACCGGAACTCCCGCGGCAAGCGGCGGAATAAAGGATTCAATATAATGCGCTATCAGAGCAAGAGCGCACAATAAAGCCAGTCTGGAAAGTTTCTGAGTACTCATACTGCCTCCCTTCCGCATCAATAAACAACCGCGTCGATATCGGTCTTGCCCTCGACGCTTATTATTATCCCGTTCGGCATGCAGACTACCGGCTTTGCGGCAGTCGCGACTCCCATATTGATGCAGGTCTTGTCCGGGCAATCGGCTTCAAGCATGAACGCTTTGCCGTTTTTGATTCTTATTACGCCCGCGTCGGGGACTATAATATCATTATCCTCGGTGAGTTTGCCCCTGTATATTTCTTTGCCGTTTTGAGTTATGACCACCGTATCGCCGCCTTTAGGAATAAAAAGGAAAATTCCGAAAGAAAGCAGAAGCACGAGGGCGATTATCAGGATATCCCCTTTTTTCATAAACACCATCCTGTAAAATTGCCGGGTCCGGACCCGTCCGCGGGCGTTTGCAAGCCCCCGGCGTGCCGTTTGATCGGTAATCATGCGATATGAACAGCTTAAATTCAAACACAACAGACCGGTTCGCTTCGGCACGCCAATTAATTATACAGCACGCGCTCTTGATTGACAATCAGCCAGAATTTAGAGTATAATCGCACAAGAAATTCAGTAAAAAGGGGCTGTTCGATGAGAACTTTGACTTCCAATGAGCTAAGGCTTTTGTTTTTGGATTTTTTCCGTGAAAAGGGTCATGCCGTCATACCGAGCGCTTCATTGATTCCCGAAAACGATCCTACCGTTTTGTTTACCACCGCGGGCATGCACCCGCTTGTCCCGTACCTTATGGGTCAGAAGCATCCTGAGGGCAAACGGCTTGTAAACTTTCAAAAATGCGTTCGTACCGGAGACATAGATGATGTGGGGGATGAATCGCACTGCACATTTTTCGAAATGCTCGGCAACTGGTCGCTGGGCGATTATTTTAAAAAAGAGGCCATTGCGTATTCCTGGGAGTTTCTGACGTCCGAAAAATGGCTCGGAATAGATAAGGATAAATTGTATTTCACCTGCTTTGCGGGAGATGAGGACGCGCCGAGGGATACGGAAGCATATCAGTGCTGGGTGGATATGGGAGTGGATCCGTCTCATATTTTTTACTTGGGCAAAAAGTATAACTGGTGGGGTCCTGCCGGCGCGACGGGTCCCTGCGGCCCCGATACCGAAATGTTTTATGATACCGGAAAGCCGAAATGCGGAGAAAACTGCGATCCGTCCTGTTCATGCGGCAAGTATCTTGAAATCTGGAATGACGTATTCATGCAGTATAATAAAACTGCGGACGGGAAATTTGAGCCGCTCGAGCAAAAAAACGTAGATACGGGAATGGGGCTTGACCGCACGATCGCTACGCTTCAGGGCGTGGAAAGCGTGTTCGATACCGATGCGTTCACGAAGATAATCGCCGCAATCGGGGAACTGTCGGGGAAAGGCTATAAAGACAACGAAACCACCCTCAAAGCGTTTCGCATAATCGCGGACCACATACGCTGCGCCGTATTCATTTTGGGGGACCAGCGGGGCGTCACACCTTCAAACCTCGGCCAGGGCTATATACTGCGGCGCCTTATAAGGCGCGCAATACGATACGCCATGCAGCTCGGAATTCCGGACAACAGCCTCGGCAGGGTGGCGGAAGCGGTACTGGCTCAATACGGCGGCATTTATTCAGAGCTTGCCGATAACAAAGAGAAGATACTTTCCGAG
>MWCU01000075.1 GCA_002070205.1 Firmicutes bacterium ADurb.Bin182
AAAATCCACAGCAACAGTCAGTATATCACACTTTTCGGAGCTCAGTCAGCAAAATTCGCCGTCGATTTTCCGCTAAGCAAAAAATCTGCCTGCGGCAGATTTTTCTTAAAGCCGGTCACCGCTTATCAATACTCAAAGAATCCCCTGCCCGTTTTTCTTCCCAGCCGTCCGGCGCGCACCATTTTCCTCAAGAGCGGATGAGCGCGGTATTTCGGATCCTTCGTCTCGTCAAACAGAGTATCCATTATGGCAAGCACTACGTCAAGGCCTATAAGATCTCCGAGCGCAAGCGGGCCCATCGGGTGATTAGCGCCTAGCTTCATTGCCGTGTCTATGCTTTCGGCGGATGCGACTCCTTCCGCAAGCAGCGCGACTGCTTCATTTATCATGGGGTTCAAAAGTCTGTTGACGACGAAACCGGGCGCTTCCTGTACCTCGACAGGCGTTTTGCCTATCTGTTTGCTGAGCTCAAACACTGTGCCAAACGTTTCATCCGAAGTTTTAACTCCCCTTATGACTTCAACCAGTTGCATTGCCGCAGGCGGGTTAAAAAAGTGCATACCGACGAACTTTGATGGATCGCTGACGACCGACGCAATAAGGGTCACCGATATGGAGGACGTATTGGTGGCAAATACGGTATCCTTTTTGCATATCCCGGACAGCCTCCTGAATATGTCCTGCTTTACCTCAATACTCTCCGCCGCCGCCTCTATTACGATATCGGCTGAAGCTGCCCGGTTGATATCCGCGGTGAATTTGACGCATGAAAGCAGCTTTTCTTTTTCATCAGCGTTCATTTTCCCTTTTTCCAGCCTGCGGGAAAGCGATTTGTCAAGCCTGTCGGCCGCTTTTTTTAAAAGCTGATCCGTAAGATCATACGCCGTGACCGAAAATCCCTTTGACGCGAATACCTCGGCGATTCCCAGGCCCATAGTTCCCGCGCCGGCTATGAAAACGTTATTCATATTCTACCTCCCCAAAAATCGTTCAACCTTGCGCTTCTGTAAAAAAGCAGACATGGCGTTCTTTTGGTCCTCCGTTTCAAAACAGGAAGCGAACAGTTCATTTTCGAATTCAATATCCTCTTCCAAATATCTTTTCATCCACCTTTGCGCCAATGTCTTGCATCTTCGGATCGCACAGGGCGCATTCGCCGCAATCGAGCGGGCGATGCCGAGCGCCGTATCCAATAAACTTTCATCCGGAACGACTTTGCCGACAAGGCCCATCTGCAGAGCTTCCTGCGCCGTTACAGTCCTGCCGGTGAGAATAAGCTCAATCGCGTTCGCGGTCCCCACCGCGCGGGGCAGCCGCTGCGTGCCGCCGAAACCGGGCGTGATGCCCAGCGTGACCTCCGGCTGACCGAATTTTGCGCTTTCACCTGCTATGCGGATATCGCAGCAAAGCGCCAGCTCACAGCCGCCGCCCAGCGCAAAACCGTTTACCGCGGCAATTGACGGCTTTTCAAGGCGCTCGATATAATCGAAAACCGAACATCCGAGCCGTGCAAAATCCTTGGCTTCGTCAAAACCGAAGTTTAACATTTCCGAAATATCCGCGCCTGCCACAAAGGCTTTCCCCCCTCCCGTTATGACGAGAACGAGGGCTTCGTCATCCGAAGCGAACGCCTCCGCCGCGTCCTTGAGCTCAAACAAAACAGCAATATTAAGAGCGTTGTAAGCCTTCGGACGATCGATAGTCAAAAGCGCGATATTATCATGTTTTTCAAGCCTGACGTATTGCATGACAGCCCCCTTTTCTCAGCTTCACTAAGCGAGCTTCCTTCTTACGATTTCATGAATGGCGAAAGAGGCGACGTCCTCCGCGTATTTTCCCGGACCAAATCCGGCGTCATACCCCAGCTCCTTGGCAAGCTCATGCGTTATCCGCGCGCCGCCGCAGGCAAGGACCACCTTGTGCCTGAGGCCTTCCGCCTCCAGAAGCTCCACAAGCTCCGTCAGGTTATCTATATGGATATCCCTTTGAGTGACGGTTTGCGAAACAAGCAGCACATCCGCCTTAAGCTCTGCGGCTTTCTTCACGAATTCCTCATTGGGGATCTGTGCGCCGAGATTGTGCGCTTCGATCATTTCATACCGCTCCAAACCGTAATGGCCTGCGAAGCCTTTGCGGTTTATGATGGCGTCAATGCCCACGGTATGTGCGTCCGTTCCCGTGGATGCGCCCGCTACAATCACCTTTCTTCCGATATTCTCCCTTATAAACGAGTTTATTTCGTCCATGCTCATGGTTTCGGTATCGATCGCCTGAACCTTTATGCCGGTGTAGTCGACGCTGTGGATGCAGGTCCCGTACAATATGTAAAAGGTAAAGTTTCCGTCCAGCGACCGGCTGCATACTACCGAAGGCTCGACAAGCCCCATTTTTTTCGCAAGAAGCTTTGCGGCTTCAACGCCCTTTTCATCGTTTTGTACGGGGAGAGTGAAGCTGAGCTGCACTTTGCCGTCGTTCATTGCGTCTCCGTAAGCGCGCAGCCTTTCGGGATCAAACGTCCTGTCGAAGTCTTTTTTGGACATATCATATAATCCGCTCATGATCCCCGCCCCCCTTTCATAACCTCGATAAACGGATTGAAGTATCCGTGTTCTTTTTTAACTACGCCGGATAATCCCTTTCCCCCGTCACGCATTCGTTTGATGTCCGCAAATATGCCCTGTTCCAATGTGCCGAACAAGCCGAGCTTTTCGATTTGTTCAAGCAGATCCGCGGCCTTTTCCAGCACAGTCTTGGCCCGGGTCTCTATAATGCCCCCTTGCTTGAACTGCAGTTCATCGCCGAGATCGGCCATGGTTTTGAATATATACTGCGCGTTCTCGATTGCGAGCGCCCTGTCGCTCATAAACGGAGTATGGATCGCCTCCGTCATCATTCCCAGAAGATGGATCTTTTGATGGGTCATTATCGTTACCATGTTGAACAGAGCATCCTGGATATGG
>MWCU01000076.1 GCA_002070205.1 Firmicutes bacterium ADurb.Bin182
AATTGAAATACGCATGATCCAACTCCTTTCCCGAACCGGTCTTCCGCCGGCCTTTACATTAAAACTATTCTATGCCGAGCAAATGTATCCCTGCACTGTAATTATAACAATTCTGTGAAAAACCATGCCTGCGGCGGCAAAAATCTATAGCCCCAGCGTATCCGCCGCGGAGCGCATACCCTCTATCGTATAGGCTATGACCGTATCGAGGTCCATGCCGAGCATTTCGCATCCGCTCAGGATCACGTCGCGGTTTACGCCCGCCGCAAAAGCCTTGTCCTTGAATTTTTTCTTTACGGACTTGACCTCCATATCCATAACGCTGCGGGACGGGCGCATGTACGCCGCCGCGGTCACAAGGCCGGTCAGCTCATCTATGGTATAAAGCACCTTTTCCATCGTAAGCTCAGGCTCAACGTCTGTGCACATTCCGTAACCGTGGCTCATTACCGCCCTGATAAATGCTTCGTCGTAGCCTTTGTCCTTCAATATCTTTTCCGTCATACGGCAATGCTGCTCGGGATAAAGTTCGTAGTCGAGGTCGTGAAGCAATCCCACTTCGCCCCAATAATCCTCGTCATTGCCGGTTTTCGATGCAAAATATCTCATGACCGCTTCTACGGCGAGAGCATGCCTTACCAGCGATTCGTTTTTATTGTATTCGGTCAGGAGCTCATATGCTTTTTCTCTCATATCCGGTCCTCCTAAGGGTTTTTGATTTTCAACAGGATATCTGCTTTGTCCGAACTTGTCAAGGAATGGATTTGGGACTATAATTACTGATGCGAACACGAGGTGAAAAAAATGGATAAAATATTCGAACAGGCAAAGGAATTGACGAACGTTTTGCTGGAGCAGGCGGATAACCTTAAAAAGGGAGACATAGTCGTTATAGGATGTTCTACGAGCGCGGTCGCAGGCAAGCGGATAGGATCGAATTCATCGTCCGAAACGGCAAAATCCATAATGGACGCGGTGCTGCCGCCCTTAAAGAATCGCGGAGTTTTTCTCGCAGTTCAATGCTGCGAGCATCTTAACCGTGCGCTCGTCATAGAACGCGAATGCATGAACAAGTACGGTTTCACAGAGGTTTGTGTACGCCCCCACCTGCACGCGGGCGGGGCTTTTGCCATGCAGGCGCTGGAGCAATTCGATGATTTTGTGATGGTAGAGGATATCAAAGGTTTGGCTTCGGCGGGAATGGATATAGGCGGAACATTCATCGGAATGCACCTGCATCCGGTCGTTGTTCCCATCCATGTGCAGGACCGGTCGATAGGGAAAGCAAACGTCACCCTCGCTTATACACGGCCGAAATATATCGGCGGGCCGAGGGCCCAGTATCCGGATATAAAAAGAAACCATTGATACGGAAAACATCGCCGCAGTTCTCGAAATAGGTTTTAACCGCGCCGGCTTTTGAGTTTGTGTCAGCGGCGTACAGTCCGCGGCGCCTGCCACTTTTCAGGAAAAGGCTTCGTTGCCTCGGCGTTTTCATCGGCGACGTGTATGAATATCGGGGCAGGATATATTGCATAACCGGCCGCATCCGTACGATAATGAAGACTTTTTTATAATTGCCTGAACATTAGAGCTTTCGGGCATTATTTTTTTGTATAAGCTTGTAAAATAATTCTTGCATAAATACAACATTGGGATTATAATTACAATGTTACTCGAAAGATTCGGGTCTGTGGTTGAAAATCGATGCCAGTCGCAGGCGAAACGATCCACTTAAGCCGGTAAAAATCCGGTGAGCATGGTGCGGCTTAGAAGTAAGCCCGGCCAGGTAGTCATTCATATGGTGCTCGAGCATATCACATCTTGTCCCGTCAAGCGTGTCAGTCGAATTCCATTTTGAAAACAACCTGAGAGAAGCAGTAGTGGGCGGCAAATGCTTAGTAGCGAACCTTCCGGCCGGCGGGTGTGGGGTCAAAGACCAGGTCAGCCATTCTTCTCGGAGTGACAAAATAATAAAACCAAGTAAGGGGATTATAATCACATGTTCCAGGACAAAGTACTAGTATGCAAGGACTGTGGCGCGGAATTCGTGTTCACGGCAGGCGAGCAGGAGTTCTATGCGGAAAAAGGTTTCCAGAACGAGCCCGTTCGCTGCAGGGACTGCAGAAACAACCGCAAGAATCAACGCAACGGTGAGAGGGAAATGTACGACGCGGTTTGCGCACAATGCGGAGCGCCCACAAAGATCCCGTTCGTTCCCAAGAACGACCGCCCGATCTACTGCAGCGCTTGCTTCCAGTCTCGCAAAGGAGTCTAATCCCCTTTGTTTTGCGCCAAGCCGCAGATAATCGGAGTATTAGAAGATAAAACCGGCGGCATACTGCCGCCGGTTTTATTGTTCGTATTCCCTTCGTATTTCGTTGATCGCCTCGAGCACAAGCTCCAGCATCTGCTTTTTGGTGAGACCTTCCTGCGCCATCTTTTCCAGCAATTCCCGCATAAGCGCCTCCTTGAGGTAATTTTGATCAGCCGGCCGGCGGATTATTTTTTATACTAAAGCGGGATTTTGCGTCTGTCAATTTATAGCGGCATTTGTTTACGATATGCTTAAAATTGAACCATATCATGGAAGTTCTATGCTGACTCAGGCGGCCTGAAACGTTTGTTTGCGATTCGTTTGACGGTGTTTTTTGAAAATTTTACGGTGATGTGACGGAAATGGGAAATCCGTTGAGTTCAAGGGCGAAAGCAAAACCAATATTGAGTAAACTTTGTCCTTCTATTGCGAAGTAAAATCCGCGATTTGCTCCGGTTGGACGTTTAGAAAAAGCAGCCGAGAAAAAAAGGTATTTGATCAAAACTCGCTGAATAATACATACGGTCAATTGAAATTTGAAAGGGTAGGGGAATATGGCAAACGTTTTGATCACCGGAGCTAACCGGGGGATCGGCTTTCTTATGGCCAGGCAGCTTCTCAAAGAGAATAATAAAGTTGCTGTTTTGGACCTGGAAACGGACGGCTTATGTGAATTAAAAGAAACGTATCCCGATAACCTGCTCGCTTATGTTTGCGACGTCAGCAGTCAGATGCAAGCGGATGAGTGTGTTACCCGTGCCGCTTAAATTTCGGCGGTATCGATAGTGCCGTTCATAACGCGTGCAGATGTACGTTTGACAGTATGGAGAATACATCCGAAGACATATACAAAGCCGTTTTTGACGTTAACTATTACGGAGCGCTGCATATAGCCAAAACAGTGATTCCTGTTATGAAAAAACAAGGCGGCGGCAAGATATTTTTCACGTCCTCAGGCGTGGGCGTCACGGGTCTTGTCAACATAAGCCCGTATGCGTCGAGCAAGGGAGCAATAGAGTCGCTTGCCAAATGCCTCAACATCGAATATCAGGGTACCGGAATATCCTTTCACATCCTTCACCCGCCGCTTACACGAACAAAGTCATCCGAACCTCTGCCTGTCCCGCCCGAGTTTATGGCCAATCCCGAAAAGGTCGGTACGGGGCTTGCAAAGAGAATGCACAAGAAAAAATTCATCTATCACTTAACCGCTTGGTCGCTCGCAGCGCAGCTCTTCAGGGGAATCGCTTGCGGGCTCAGCTTTATGCCCCTCTGCCGTGGGAGACGCGATCTCCCTTATCTTTTTTTGGAGCCGTTCCTGCGCCAAAACGGGGATCAGCTTTCTGTAATATTCCAGCTGATTCAAACCCGTGATCTCACAGTACATCGCGACCGCGGAACCGACGCCCGGGCTTTCGTCGAATTGAACATGTATCCGGCCGTCCTTAATTGTGAAGGTAAAAATCCTTGTGTTCGGAGTTTTGATAAAGCTCACGGCGGCAAACAAAACGATTGTTCCGTCCTCATCCCGCCGCCATTGCGTCCGCATTCCGACCGGCTGCCTTTCACCTTTGACCGAAAACTCCGAACAAGCGATCCCTTCGGTAAAAATCAAAGTATTGCAGTCCGTTTGCTCGTATAGCTCCGCGTTAAAGCCCCGCTCAGTTTTTATAAAACGGATCCCGGAAATCCCGGAAGTAAAGTTCCCGTAAACGCACTGAAGAATGAAAGGGAACGCGCCTCCGATATTGCTTTTCAGCAGGTATTCGCTGCCGCTCAGCGATTCTGCGATGCCCGTAAGAACGCTCTTATCCGTCGATACCGATACGGGCGCGTCAAGAGCATAGACTAGCCCTTTGATCATACTGTCAAGCTCATTGAACTCCGCCGGATTTTCCTTGAGCGGAATGCCGCTGAGTTGTGAGGCAAATTCCTTAATAAGCCCGGCCAGCAGGCTGCCCGAGAAAAGTTTGGTCGCTCCGCTCGCGATCGAGATCACAACGTCACACTTCGGAAGGACTATCACATGCTGCCCGAAAGCGCCGTTGAATTGATACGCGCCCTCATCGTCGTGCATCCAGATCTGATAGCCGTAGCCGTACCTGCATTCGCCGTTCGGCGTTGGGATATGCGATTTGGTAGCTTCCTCCACCCATTTTCTGCTCAGGATTTGCTTACCGTTCCACATGCCCATATTCAAATACAACTGCCCGAGCTTCGCCGCGTCCTCCGTAGTTAGAGAAAGGCCCCATCCTCCTTTTTCAATTCCCTTCGGGCAAACCTCCCAATCAGCTTCCGATATACCCAAAGGTTCAAACAACCTCGGCGTCAGGTATTCGACAAGGCCCATGCCGGTCTTCTCACGCAGTATGGCGCTGAGCATATAAGTATTGAGCGAGTTGTACTCAAATGCGCTCCCCGGCTCGAATTTGGGGACGGAGCTTAAAAACATTTTGACCCAATCGTCACAAAAAGCCGTGCCGGGTTCATTGAACCGTATGCCCGAACTCATGGTCAGAAGATGCCGGACGGTTATTTTCCGCATAACAATTGACTGGGACGGGGTCACTCTGTCCTTGAAAATATCCGCGATGCTCTCATCCGGGTCCAAAAGCCCTTCATCGGCCGCAATGCCGGCGGCTGTTCCGGTAACGGATTTGCTCACCGAATAAAGCATGTGAGGGCAGTTCGCCCGATAAGGAGCCCAGCTCCCCTCGGCTATCACATGGGAGTGCCTTAATATCACAAAGCTGTGCGCGTTCATATCCTTTCCCGACGAAATTGCTTTGATAAGCTTCAAAACCGCGCCTGACGGAACTCCCTGCGCCTCGGGCGTACTGCGGGGAAGCGGCGAAGGGCTTCCCGCGCAGCTGAAGCGGTTGCGCTTTCCGGTATCAAATACAGGCATATGCGCAAGGTCGTGCTTAAGGAATTTCACCAGCATATCAAAGCTTCTCATCTGGAACGAAAAATCCATGCAATTTCTCCGTTAAATGGTTGTCTGCTCATTATATCATCAGTCTAAGGGCAAGAAAAGCGTAACAATTGTGACAATAGGGAAACAAATGCAAAAACGCGTTGTAACGCCGCCAAAACATGATAGAATAAGTAAAATACCGGTCCCGAGGAGCCTCGATGCGGAAAGCCCCTGTTTTGCGGTACGATATAAGCCATCATTCCCGTCTGCTTTCGGACAGATTCCCGCAGGGAGCCTTGAAGTGCGGCCAAAAGGCGGAGCTTGCCCTGCATGTTGCAAAAAGATCAAACAACTTTGAAGCATTCCTCAGAACCTGGTTCAACGGCCGCACGCATACGATAAGCGGCAGGCTGTATCCCGAAGAAAACGGAAGCCGCGTCCTGTTCAGCCTCGAGATGCCGGATGAACCCGGTCTTTTATGGTACAGCTTCCTTGTAAACGACAACGGCCGGAACATCTGCTGCGGGGGAATATCGGGCGAAAGCGGGATTTTCGAATGCGATCCGCCCGCGTTCAGGATAACGGTTTATGACGCAGCCATGACGGTTCCGGATTGGGTTTACGATGCGATCGCTTATCAGATTTTTCCTGACCGCTTCTTCAGAAGCAACGCGGAGGACTTCATAAACAGAGCAGCGCATCACAAAGCAATGGGAAGAAGCGTTTATTTGCACGAAAACTGGAATGAACCCGTACTGTACGAGCCGCTTCCCGGCTCAAAGTTCTATGAGCCCTGTGACTTTTTCGGCGGAGATCTGGAGGGAATAATACAAAAACTTCCGTATTTGCAGTCGCTCGGAATTAGTTTGCTCTATCTCAATCCCGTTTTCGAATCACCTTCCAACCACCGTTACAATACTTCGGATTATTTAAAAATCGACCCGATACTAGGCGGTGAGGGGGATTTAAAAAAACTTAGCGAAAAGGCGTCCGAATCCGGAATGCGGCTGATGCTTGACGGCGTATTTTCGCATACCGGCGACGACAGCGTTTATTTTAACAGGTACGGAAGGTACGGCGGTGAGGGCGCGTATCGATCGGTCCGTTCGGAATATTATCCTTGGTATGATTTTAAAAACTGGCCCGATGATTATCGCTGCTGGTGGGGTTTCAAAACATTGCCAGAGGTAAACGAGACGGAGCCGTCCTACATTGAGTTTATTGAATACGTTTTGACATATTGGGCCGAAAGAGGCGTCACAAGCTGGCGTCTGGACGTGGCGGACGAACTGCCGGACGATTTTTTGAAGGCTCTTTATAAGAAGCTGAAGAGCCTCGACCCCGACGGGCTCCTTATTGGCGAGGTGTGGGAAGACGCGTCCGATAAGTTTTCCATGGGACACAGAAGGCCTTATACTGACGGAGGCGTATTGGACAGCGTTACGAACTATCCGTTCCGGTCCGCCGTATTGGACTTCCTGACCGGCGGTCTTAACGCGTTCGGGCTCAGCGATGCCCTGCACTCGCTTCGGGAAGCGTATCCGAAGCCGTTTTATTTTTCGCTTTTGAACATATTGGGAAGCCATGATACGGAGAGGGCGCTCAGCGTGTTGAGCGGCGCGAAAATCGACGGCCTGAACCGAAAGCAGCAGGCATGCTTGAAGCTTACGGAGGAACAGGTCAGTCTGGGGAAAAAAAGGCTGAAGCTTGCGTCTCTCATACAGTTTGCGAGTCCCGGGATACCCTGCGTTTATTATTCGGACGAAGCGGGCGCTCTCGGTTTTTGCGATCCTTTTAACCGGGGGACATACCCCTGGGGTATGGAAGATGAAGACATTCTTGCTCATTACCGTCTTATCGCGTGCAAACGCCGCGAAAGCAATGCGCTGAAGCGCGGTTTATGCGCCTTCGGCGCAAAATCGGGAGACGTCTTTTTTATCGCCAGAGAATTCGGGAACGAGTCGGTAATCGCAGCCGTAAACCGCGGCGAGACGGAAATAAAAATACATATTTCCGTCGATGATTTCTTTGAGGGCGAGGACGCCGGGAAACTTCATGTTTTCAAGGCCTACAGGGACATTTTCAGCGGCAAGCGGGTCTTGAGCAAAAACGGAAGGCTCAGTGCCGTACTTGCTCCCCTTTCGGGGATGCTGCTTGAAAGCACAGAATGTGTATAATATCTCATATCCGTGTTTGGGAGGGATATCATGTTTCACGGACGATACGGATTGGACGCTCTCAGCCGCGCGATGATTTGGTGCGCGCTTGCTTTATCCGTTCCGACTCTGTTCATACAGCACGGTTCGGCCGCAAGGTACGTGCTGAGCGGCCTTACGACGGTTATTCTGATATTGGCGTTATTGAGAGCGTTTTCCCGGAATTTCGCCGCGAGGCAGAGCGAGCTTTACAGGTTCTCGCATATTGAAAGGAATATCGGAGCTTTTTTTGCAAGGGCCCGGGACAGCTTGCGAAGCGGCAGGAATGAATTTGAGGAAAGGCGCAAATACAAGCATTTGACCTGCCCCCAGTGCATGCAAAAGCTGCGCGTGCCGAGGGGAAAAGGAAAACTGCGCGTAACCTGCACCAGATGCGGTAATAAATTCAACGCAAAATCCTGAAAATAAATTAAAATGACGGAGGAAACATTATGACAACAGTGAACAAGAACATGACAATCCAGCAGTTGCTGGAAGTGGACGAGGGCATCGCCGACATACTCATGAGTTCCGGAATGCACTGCCTCGGCTGCATAATGGCAAGCGGAGAAGACCTTGCCCAGGCTTGCGCAGTGCACGGGATTGACTCGGACGCCCTGATTGCGGAAATTAACGATTATCTTGAGAATAAGTAAGGGGAGAAACGTTATGGAGTCGTACGTTTGCACTATATGCGGATATGTATATGATCCGAGGGACGGGGATCCCGATAACGGAGTCGCTCCCGGCACCCCGTTTGAGGATGTTCCGGATGACTGGGTATGCCCGCTTTGCGGCGCGGGCAAGGACGCGTTTGAGGTACAATAATCAGGTAAAAAACTGACTGAAAACAGACTGCCCAGCATTGCCGGGCAATCCGTTAGACTGTCGAAAAAGTCATTTGGGGATTATTAAGGGGCTGGCGGAAATCTTTGATTTCCGCGGGACCCCTTAATTTTCAGACGGCCGTGACGGATGTAATCCGTAGAGCGGCATGGTCGCTGATACGTTCCGTCATCAGCGACTTATCGACTGATACGTTCCGTCATCAGCGACTTATCGACTGATACGTTCCGTCATCAGCGACTTATCGACTGAT
>MWCU01000077.1 GCA_002070205.1 Firmicutes bacterium ADurb.Bin182
AATAAGGATGATGATCCAGCAGCAATTATCATCATGTCCAAACCCACCAAAAAAGTTACCCATACATAATCCTCCTTATATTGCGCAATTTGACGAATATGCCACATCTTTCGCGAAAAGCATGTCGTCAGCTACAATATATTACGCAAAATATGCCAAACGTGTGCGTAGGCGTTCCAAGCAATTATATTGACAAAGCGGCATCAAGTGCATATGATAAAATTCGAGATTCTTGAGGAGGCGGCAAAATCATGTCAATAAAAGTCACCATGGATAAACTGGTCGCGCTTTGTAAAAACCGTGGCTTTATTTACCCCGGATCGGAAATTTACGGCGGACTGGCGAATGCCTGGGACTACGGGCCTCTGGGCGTGGAATTTAAGAACAATATCAAGCGTGCCTGGTGGAAGAAATTCGTTCAGGAAAGCCCTTATAATGTCGGCATGGATTCGGCGATATTGATGAATCCGGCGGTTTGGACGGCATCAGGGCATGTCGGCAATTTTAACGACCCGCTGATGGATTGCAAAGAATGCAAAGCTCGCTTTCGCGCCGATAAACTGATTGAAGACTATTTATCTTTAAACGGTTTATCGAATATCCGCCCGGACGGATGGGATAACAGCGCGATGGAGCAATATATAAAAGATAACGGGATACCGTGCCCCGAATGCGGGAAAACTAATTTTACGGCTATCCGAAAATTCAATATGATGTTCAAAACCTTCCAGGGCGTGAACGAAGATACGGCTTCCGAATTATATCTAAGGCCCGAAACGGCACAGGGTATATTCATAAATTTTAAAAACGTCCAGCGTACTTCCCGCAAAAAAATCCCCTTTGGAATCGCGCAGATAGGAAAATCCTTCAGAAACGAAATTACGCCGGGCAACTTCACTTTCCGCACCCGCGAATTCGAGCAAATGGAGATGGAATTCTTCTGCGAACCCGGAACCGAGATTGAGTGGTTTGAATACTGGCGCGAATTTTGCAAACGCTTCCTTATCTCCCTCGGAATGAAAGAGGAGCATATCAGGCTTCGCGACCACGAAAAGGAAGAGCTTTCCCATTATTCCAATGCGACGACGGATATCGAGTTTCTTTATCCCTTCGGCTGGGGCGAGCTTTGGGGCATAGCTTCGCGTACCGATTTTGACCTCAGGCAGCACGCCAAGCATTCCGGAGAGAGTTTTGAATACCAGGATCCCTTTACGAATAAAAAATACATACCCTACTGCGTTGAGCCCGCTTTGGGAGCGGACAGGGTTGCGCTGGCCTTCCTCTGCGACGCTTACGACGAGGAAGAACTCGAAAACGGAGAAATGCGCACCATAATGCATCTGCACCCGTCACTTTCGCCGTTCAAGGCTGCCGTACTGCCGCTGCAGAAAAAGCTCAGCGAAAAGGCTCTTGAAGTATATACGCTCCTTTCAAAAAGCTTTATGGTTGACTACGATGAATCGGGCGCTATCGGAAGGCGTTACCGCAGGCAAGATGAAATCGGAACGCCTATGTGCATAACCATTGATTTTGATACGATCGAGGACGATACCGTGACCGTGCGTGACAGGGATACCATGGAACAAATAAGGCTGCCGATTCCCAAGCTTTGCGATTATATCGATTGTAAAATACGGTTTTGAGTTTTTCGCGATAAAAAAGGAGGGCGTTTCGCCCTCTTTCAGACTGTCGAAAAGCCATTTTGGGATTATTAAGGGGTCGCAACCTCTTAATTTTCAATCCGGCTTCAGCGGCATGTACGGTGAAACGGATGAAATCCGCAAGGATTTCGCACTTCGCACGCTTTGCCGCCCGGAAATCTCTGATTTTAGACAAAGCGTGTAGGACTCGAAGAAGTCTGTACAGACTTCTTCGACACGCAGAAGGAGGGCGTTTCGCCCTCCTTTTATGCCTTAAATTAAATCGTGATTATACTCGCGCTTATGTCGCCGCCGTCGACGGTAAGAATTGCAACTGAAGGTTTTTGTCCTCCCCGTGGAAGAGACGCACTTCCCGGATTAAGCAGCAGCCGTTTTCCGGAAGATTCCATGCATGAGATATGGGTATGCCCGAAAAGCGCCGCGTCGCAGCGAAGTTCGTTCATATGGTCCATGACCGGCTGATTGCTCCATTTGACAGAATACTGATGTCCGTGCGTGATAAGTATGCGAACTTTTTCGACCTCCAGCACCGCTTCCTGCGGAATGTCTGGATCGAAATCGCAGTTGCCTCTGACGGAGTATACGGTCGAACCGGTTAACTGCTCAAGGACCCTCGCATCCCGCGCATGGTCCCCGAGGTGGATCCAACTGACGACATTTTTAGCGGCTGTTACAGCTTTTCGGATACATGAGCGATCCCCGTGTGTATCGCTAATTACGCCCAATCGAAGCATAAAAACTCCCGTCAAGTCATTGCCCGTCTTCAAGCATTTTTCTGAGCGCTTTCAGAGCATTGCCGCGATGGCTGACGGCGTTTTTCTGCTCCGCTGTGCATTGGGCGAAAGACATTTTATAGGTTTCGGTATAAAAAATCGGATCGTATCCGAAGCCGTTGTTTCCTTTGGGTTCAAAAAGGAGCCTGCCTTCACAGGTGCCCGTCGCGATAAGCGGCGGCTTTCCTTTGCGCAAAAGAGCTACAGCGGTTTCAAATCTGCATGTCCGAAGATTTTGCGGCACGTTTTCCATCAGTTTAAGGAGTTTTTTGTTATTCGCCTCATCGTTATGCCCCTCGCCGGCAAACCTTGCACTGTATACTCCGGGCGCTCCGTTCAGCGCATCGACCACCAACCCGGAGTCGTCTGCCAGCACTGCGTCAGCGTTTGCAATCCTGAAAATCCCCTCCGCCTTTTTCAGCGCGTTCTCGGAAAATGTGCTGCCGTCCTCAACTATATCCATATCGATGCCGGCCTCGCGCATGGAAAGCATTTCATCAAAAAAACCGTGCAGTATCTGTTTGATTTCCCGGATTTTATTCTTATTGTCGGATGCGATTACCAATTTCATAAGTGCCCCTTATTCAAGAGTTACGCCGAATATGCGATTGCCTCTGGTACCGACCACTATAGTATTGCCGTAAACGGCCGGAGAGGCCTCAATATTCGCTCCGAGGTTTAACGTATCAAGCAATTCGCCGGTCAATCCGTCAAGCAAATACATGTTGCCGGCTTGGTTGCACTGAATTATATATCCGTTTCCGTCTTCATCATAAACGGCGACGGGCGAACTCCACGGGTATTTTTCCATTTCGAACACCCATCTTTCCGAACCCGTATTCTTGTCAAGAGCCACAAGCTTTCCGGAGCTTGTGCTCGGATTTCTTGAAACGGGCACAAATATCAGATCCGAAAGTTTGTTTTTCCCGACAGCAAGCGTTCCCTGAACTCCGCCCGAAACATCCTTAACCGTTCCGCACATATATTCGGTTTTCCAAACTATCTCGCCTGTCACAGCATCTATTTTCCATACCGGTATAACGGCTTTTTCGCCTTCTTCCGCCCGCCAGCCTGCGTGGAAAGAGGTGGATGTATAAACATAGGGGTGGCCGTCCTCCAATTCGAAAACGGGCGTGCAGTTAGTATCATCCAATACGTTTTGCACCCATTCGACCTTATAGCGGTTGAGGTCCAAACACATCAAATGACCGCCGTTGTCGGAAAATATAGCGTGGCTCCGCCAGATTACCGCGCTGTCCTCAATTCCCAGCCAATACTTATCTCCGCTCCTTGCCCCGCGATATCTCCACTTGATTTGCTCGGACGGGCTTATTGACAATATGCCGGCATTTTCATCATATTGCGTGTTCAGTTTCATTGTGTACAGTATGCCGTTTTCACCCGGATAGACCAGCGTGTCCGTCTCCGCGTCCACAAGAGGCGAGCTGTCGTAAGCGTGAAAGCCGCGCCATGCAAAAGGATCTTCGGCGCCGAATTCAAGCAGTTTCTCGCCTGTAACCAGGCTGTATATAAAAGCCCTCGCGCCTTTTCCCCCGTCCAGCGGACTGTCGTCGCCCGAGCCGAGATAAAGCATCGGTATGCCGCGAGGGTCCAAAGCGCCGGCGCCTTTGAACGGGAAACCCGTTTTTATGCTGTCCCGCGTCTTTTCGCCCGTTTCTATATCCAGAAAATAAATATTGCCGTCCATCGTCGCATATATGGCTTCCACAAGGTCCTTCTTTTGCTTCGCGGAATCATACATGTTCATTATTCTTTTCGTCTGCTCGGGCCATTTGACCAGAAGCGGCTGGCCGGTCCAACCGCTGCCTGTCCACGATCCTTCGCCGTACATCTTTTTCAGGCTACCCGTTTCAAATTCCCAGGGTTCCGTATTGAATTTTTTCGATTTAACGGAAGCGGCTCCATAGGATGCGCCGTCTCTGAAATTATTGCCCCTGAAAGTTATTATGCCTTCAAGTTCGGTATAATCAGCACCTTCGGAAAAATCGATTGAGGCGGATCTTTGATAAGAATCAAACTCCACTCCGTCTACCATAATGCCGGATTCGATACCGAACTCATCCGGATATGTTCCGGTTACCGCCGCAGGAACAAATTCGGGCAGCGGAGTAGGCGTCGGTTCCGGGGTCGGTAACGGCGCCGGAGACGAAGTAATGATCAGCCCGCCCGTTGAGCCGGGCCCGGGCGTTTTTTGGGTCCCGTTATTTTCACTGTCGCCTGAAAACGCAAGGATGGCGAGCGCCGCCGCTATCAACGTAAGAATTATGATTACTAAAATTTGTAAACCGGTACCCCGGCTTCGTCTTCTTCTGGGTCGATTCATTTGTATTTCCTTTTCAATATTTTACATTGCATCTATTATATACGAATTCAAATGTTCAAACAACCGTATCGACTAATGCTGTTATTCACTTATCGGATAGCGGACGGCGGATATGCACAACCTAACTTATGTTTAATGTATAAGCGTGGTGTTTTTTTGATACGTTTTTATTTACCGTATACTTATTGGTTTTATACCCGCTGCAAAAGCGGCAGAAAAATAACGGAGTTTTTAGCGCTTTACATTGTGCCGTCGGGCATAATATGCCTTTCGAAAGAAAATGCCGGCAGTTTCTTTGTTGCGCTTATTGCGATCGCCTGCGTGTTTGAAGCGGGCTTTATTCAAAATGATATAGTATCGCCTTCGCGTTACAGGTGCGTGTTTATAAGAAGCAACGCTGATTTTTACAGAAGCATAAAAAAGCATATCCGTTCGATGATAGCGTGGCGCTACGCGCTCGCAGCATTGATGATTTCGATACTATATCTTTCGCAGCGAATCAACACTCAAAAGTTTCTGGTCGTTCTGTTGTTGTCCTCAGGACTCTTTTCCGTTCACTCAGGCATGCGGGGGAGATGGAGACTGATGACGGGCGGAGCATTATATACGCTGCAATGCGCGGCGCTTCCGGTTTTGTTTTTAAATGACCCGTTTCATGCGACGTTTGCTTTCATCCTTGCGTATGTTGTCAGAAAAATCGCCGAAAACGCGTCTCAGCCGGAATTCGGCTTAACATACGTCTCAGAGCTGTTCGGCAATCCCGCCTCTTTTTATATTCCGTATTATTGCGCGCTCAAAATCGCGGCTTTTATACTGCTTGCGTTTTGGAGAAGATTAGCATCTGTGCTGCTTACAATAGGCTCATGGTATCTTCTGTTTACGCTTGTCAACTTCGTATTCAGCATCACCGAGAAAAAAACAGACAGGGGCTGGTGACTGCCATACTATCGGTTTACGCGACCGTTTATACCTAAAGAGAGCTGACCGCTTTCGCAATCAGCTCCCTGTTATTCTCAGTCTACTACTCTGCCCCAACTATTGACATAGAGCTAAAAAATCCCGGGATATTGAAATCTCGGGATTTTGCAATATGTTCCGATTATCTCTTTGAGAACTGAGGAGCTCTGCGTGCGGCTTTCAAGCCGTACTTCTTTCTCTCCTTCATCCTCGGATCGCGTGTTAAAAAACCTGCCTTTTTAAGCGAACCGCGAAGGGCGGGGTCCGCCGCGATGAGAGCGCGGGCTATGCCGTGACGGATCGCGCCTGCCTGGCCTGTGGTTCCTCCCCCGTATACGTTGACCGATACATCGAATTTTCCAAGCGTATCAGTCAATACCATGGGGGCGCGGACTATCATTTTTAACGTCTCAAGTCCGAAGTAATCGTCGATATCCCGCTGGTTGACCTTAATGTTGCCCGCTCCGGGAAGCAGACGAACACGGGCAATGGACTTTTTGCGTCTTCCGGTTCCAAGAAATTGAACTGTTGCCATGTAATCTTCCTCCTTCCCCTTTATTTAAGCGTGAGCGCTTCGGGCATCTGGGCCGCGTTTTTATGCTCGCTACCTTTATAGACGCGAAGCTTTGTCAACATCTTGCGCCCGAGAGGTCCCTTCGGCATCATGCGCCGAATCGCTTCATAAACAGCAAAATCAGGCTTGTTTTGCATAAGATTGCGATAGCTTACCTCTCTCAAACCCCCGGGATATCCGGTATGATGATAATACTTTTTCTGATCCAGTTTGTTGCCGGTCAAAATCACTTTTTCGGCATTGATTATGATCACATGATCTCCCGTATCGACGTGCGGGGTATATATAGGCTTATGCTTACCCCGAAGAATGGAAGCGACCTGTGAAGCAAGGCGGCCGAGCACCATTCCGCTTGCATCCACAACGTACCATTTTCTTTCGAGGTTTTCGCCTTTTGCCATATAGGTTTTCATGGCGTATTCCTCCAAGCAGTATATTCAATCTATCATAGCAACAATACGGATATAAGCACTTTGCTTCCGGGGCTGTGGCCGCAATTCGCCAATCGTATCGAATGCACGAACTATATTCTAATCAAATACGCTTATACTGTCAAGCAATTGCCAACATTAAATTGAATTATTCAATCCAAACCCAAAAATCCGCACTGACGCAAAGCCTCATACAACACTATTGCCGCAGCATTTGAAAGATTCAATGAACGCTGTGTCCTGCACATGGGGATTCGAATCGCCGAATCGCGATATTTCTCAAGCAGCGCTTTTGGGAGTCCTGCCGTTTCTTTGCCGAATATCAAAAAATCGCCGTCGCGGTAATTCATTTGAGTATAACAATGCGATGCATGCGTTGAGGCCAAAAACATTCGAGCGTTCGGATTTTTGCTCTCAAATTCCTCGAAATCCTTATAGATGAACAACTTCAGGTCCTTCCAGTAATCAAGCCCCGCCCTCTTTAAATGCTTGTCCTCGATACTGAATCCCAGCCGGCCGACCAAATGGAGCGCTGAGCCTGTGACCGCGCAGGTACGCGATATATTTCCTGTGTTCTGCGGGATTTCGGGCTCAACCAATACGATGTTAAACATGCCATCCTCATCAATGCAAGAAAACGCCGCCGTTTGAAGCGGGTTTCCGCTGTCCGCGGCGTAAACAAACCGACTTTTCTGCTTTATTTTATAATTTAAGGATCACAGTATAAACTTTTTAAGATCCTGCTCCTGTATTACGTTTTTCAGGTGTTCGCTCACATAATTGGCATCGACTTTTACTTCAATTATGGGATGATTACCGCCTGCGTTAAAGGATATATCCTCCAGGAGGTTTTCCATAACGGTATGCAAACGGCGCGCGCCTATGTTCTCGGTCGTTTCATTCGCAATAAACGCGAACTTCGCAATCATTTCCAGCGCATCATCGGCAAAAACGAGCTTGATGTTATCGGCGGCCAGCAAGGCTGTATACTGCTTTGTAACAGCGGTTTCGGGCTGAATCAATATTCGTTTATAATCTTCCTGTGTCAGCGCATTAAGCTCCACTTTGATCGGAAAACGGCCCTGCAGTTCCGGAATCAAATCCGTTATTTTGGAAACATGAAAAGCGCCGGCCGCTATAAACAGCATAAAATCGGTTTTTACCGGACCGTATTTCGTATTTACGGTACTGCCTTCAACAATCGGCAGTATATCGCGCTGTACGCCCTCTCGCGAAACGTCGGGACCGGTACCGCGTTTCTCGCCGGCTATTTTATCTATTTCATCGATGAATATGATACCGTCCTGCTCCGCCTTTTCAAGCGCCTCCCTTATGACTTCATCCATGTCGATGAGCTTGTTCGATTCTTCCTGGATGAGTATTCGCCGCGCTTCCTTCACAGGCACTTTCCTGCGTTTCTTCTGCTTGGGAATAAGTCCTCCGAGCATTTCGTTGAGATTGATATCGATGCCCATTGCAATCATGGTATCGCTGCCGGAGGCGCTCTCCTCAACCTCAACTTCCACTATCGACTCTTCCAGTCTGCCTGCCCTTAACTGAGCAAGAACGGTTTCGCGCTTTGTCTGGTGGGCCGTCCTTTCCGCTTCCGTCATTTCGGGTTCCTTCTGTTGCTGGCCGGAACCTAAAAGCAATTGAATCGGATTGACCTGCGCGGCCTGTCTTTTATGAATCGGAACGAGCAAATCCACGAGCCGCTGTTCCGCCGCCGCTTCAGCCATCATCCTTACCGAGTCCATACGCTTTCCCTTGCAAAGGCGTATGGAAGCCTCTACAAGATCGCGTACCATTGAATCCACATCGCGTCCGACATAACCTACTTCCGTGAACTTCGTTGCCTCGACTTTGATAAAAGGCGCTTCGACGAGCTTTGCGAGCCTTCGCGCTATCTCGGTCTTGCCGACGCCTGTCGGTCCCACCATAATGATGTTTTTGGGCGTTATCTCTTCCTGAAGCTCAACGGGAAGCCGGCTCCTTCTGTACCTGTTTCGAAGGGCAATAGCCACAGCCCTTTTCGCTTTATCCTGGCCTATTATGTATCTGTCCAGAGCTTCAACGATTTCCCTCGGCGTAAGCATATCAGACTTCCTCCAAAGTGATATTGCTGTTTGTGAACACGCATATATCGGATGCGATTTTCATGGATTTTTCGGCTATATCCCGGGCTGAAAGATCGGTATTTTCTTTAAGCGCTTTTGCAGCCGCCAGTGCATACATTCCCCCAGACCCGATAGCGGCTATTCCGTCATCCGGGTCTATTACTTCGCCTGTGCCCGATATGACAAGCAGTTCCTCGCCGTTAGCCGCAATCAGCATGGCCTGCAGCTGGCGCATTACTTTATCGTTCCGCCATTCCTGGGCCAATGATACCGCCGCGCGGGACAGCGCTCCGCTGTATTGTTCCAATTTCGCTTCAAACCGTTCACAAAGCGTAAACGCATCGGCAACGGAGCCGGCGAATCCGACGACTACTTTATTGTGATACAGCCTTCTCACCTTTTTGGCGGAATGCTTCATTATTGTTTTTTCACCAATCGTGACCTGACCGTCGCCGGCGATAGCGCAAGCGCCGTTTCTGCACACCGCAACAATTGTGGTTCCCGTCAATTCCATGCTTTCACTTCTTTCCCTTTATTGACTTAACATGATATCATACTCTTGCCTCGATTTATAAAATAAGGCGTTACGTTTCACACATTATTTGCATTTAAGCAAGCGCTCCGGACTGTTTTGAAAGTGCGGAAAAACCGCTATTATCAAACTTCCTACTCAAAACTCCCCCAGCAGCTGGTTTATTTTCTTCAGCGCCCGCTCCGCCATAGCCGTATTGCGCTCTTTTTTGTTTTTAAATCTTCTTTCCGGCGGCGTCATGATGCCGAACGTAATATTCATCGGCTGAAAGTCAGGTCCGTTATATTCGCTGACATAGTGGCCGAGAGCGCCTATTGCAGTTTCACGCGTAAAGTCCGGTAGATCCAGGCCTTGTATTCGCCGCGACATGCTGAGCGCCGCAAGAAGGCCGCTCGCTGCAGACTCGACATAACCTTCCACACCTGTTATCTGGCCGGCAAAATATATACCGCGATGCCCGATCAGCTCATAATCACAAGTCAATTTGCCCGGCGAATTCAGGAAAGTATTACGGTGCATAACTCCGTAACGGATAAACTCGGCATTCTCCATGCCCGGAATCATTGAAAATACTCGTTTTTGCTCAGAGAATTTCAAATTTGTCTGAAATCCTACCATATTATACATCGAAGCAGCGGAATCATCCTGTCTTAATTGTACGACCGCGAACGGGCGTCCATTCATGCGGGGATCAAAAAGCCCGACCGGTTTTAACGGCCCGAAAGCGAGGCTCATATCGCCGCGCAAAGCCATGACCTCAATCGGCATGCAGCCTTCAAACACTTTTAAAGTCTCAAATTCCTTCAAAGGCACAGTTTCCGCTTCTTTAAGCGCATTTAAAAACGCGAAATACTCATCCCTATCCATTGCGCAGTTGAGATAATCGCTGCCTTTTCCGTAGCGCGATGCTTTGAAGATCTTAGTCATATCCAATGAATCCGCGGCGACTACGGGAGCCGCCGCATCAAAAAAATGCAGGCTCTCACCAAGCTTTTTTTCTATCGATTCAAGAAATTCGCCCTGCGTCAAAGGACCTGTCGCGATAATGGCCGGAGGGTCAGGAAAAGTTTTTTGCTCCTCTGCTTTGATTTGGATAAGCGGATGCTCTTTTATAATCGAAGTAATCTTTTCGGAAAACGCCTCCCTGTCGACCGCAAGAGCATCGCCGGCGGGAACTCTGGTTTCATCGGCGATTTTAACGACAAGCGAGCCCAGGAGCCGCATCTCTTCTTTCAATAATCCGACTGCATTCAGAAGCTTATTCGAGCGCAGGGAGTTTGAACAAACCAGTTCGGCAAAGCCATTTGAGCGGTGTGCGGGCGAGCGTTTTTCAGGCTTCATTTCCAAAAGGCATACCGGTATGCCCCGCTCCGCAAGGACAAATGCGGCCTCGCACCCGGCAAGACCGGCTCCTATAACCGTTACCCGTTCACGCATCCGTTTGTTCCTTTTGGGCAGGCCTCAGCACATAGCCGCATCCTTTGTTTGTGCATATGGTAAAGCTGCCTCTCGGGCCGATTTTCTGCACCATCAATGAATTGCATTTCGGGCAGAACTCCTTCGCCGGTTTATCCCATGATACGAAATCGCACTCGGGATATTTTCCACATCCGTAAAATGTTTTGCCCCGCTTCGACCTTTGCTTTATAAGCGCCGAACCGCATTTCGGACAATTCACGTCCAGCTTTTCAAGTATAGGCTTTGTGTTTCGGCATGAAGGAAAGTTCGGACAGGCAAGGAACTTGCCGAACCGCCCCGTTTTGTAAACCATCATCGTGCCGCATTTGTCGCAAGGTATGTCGGAAACCACATCGGCTATTACCACTTTATCGATGTTTGCGGAAGCCGCCTTAACGGTTTCATCAAAGGGCGCGTAGAATTCTTTAAGGATATCGACCCAACGTTTTTCGCCCTCTTCCACGAGATCCAGCTTCTCCTCCATATCCGCGGTGAATTTTACGTTTACAATATTCGAGAAGTTTTCCTTCATAAGCTGAGTCACTATGAATCCCAGTTCAGTCGGAATCAAAAGCTTCTTTTCGCGCTGGACATAGCCGCGCTCGATTATCGTCGATATGGTCGGAGAATAGGTGCTCGGCCTTCCGATCCCCTTTTCCTCAAGAGCTTTAACCAGCGACGCCTCCGTGTATCTTGGCGGCGGCTGAGTATAATGCTGTTCTGACGCAAGCTTTTTAAGGTTGAGCCGTTCTCCCCGAACAAGTTCCGGCAATACCACTTCTTTTTCCTGCGCTTCGTCGCGCCCTTCCGTATAAACCACCGTAAATCCGTCAAACAAGGTCCGTACGCCCACAGCGCGGAACGTACAGCCGTTTGAATCGATGATTATGGTGCTGCTCTCATACTTGGCTTCGCTCATCTGGCTGGCAATAAACCGCTCATAGATAAGCCTGTAAAGTTTATACTGGTTGGCGCTTAGCGAAGCTTTTACGGATTGAGGCGTAAATTCAATATGAGTCGGGCGGATCGCCTCATGCGCGTCCTGGGCGCCTTTCCGTCCTTTATATACATTGGGCTTTTCCGGCAGATATCTGTCACCGTACAGCCTTTGAATAAATTCCCTGGCCTGCTGCTGCGCTTCATCCGCCACGCGCACGGAATCGGTACGGATATAGGTGATGAGGCCGGTCGTCTCCTTGCCCTGAAGCTCTATTCCCTCATACAACTGCTGTGCGATAAGCATCGTATGCTTCGTCGTGAAATTGAGCTTTCGCGAAGCTTCCTGCTGAAGGTTGCTTGTCGTAAACGGTGCAGGAGCGTGCTTTGTCTTTTCGGCCGTTTTTATGTCGGTAACAGTAAATATGCCGTTCTTTGCCTTTTCGATTACCTCATCTGCCTGCGCCTTGCTCTTTATATCGGTCTTTTTCCCGTTGAATCCGTAAAATTTCGCTTCGAATTCTTTTGCACCGCTTTTGACCGAAAGCAGTGCTTCGATCGTCCAATATTCTTCGGGGATAAAATCCAGGATCTCCTGCTCCCTGTCGCAAATGATGCGGGTCGCAACGGACTGAACCCGGCCCGCCGAAAGACCTTTTCGCACCTTTGCCCAAAGGACGGGGCTTATTTTATAACCGACCAGCCGGTCCAGCACCCGTCGGGCTTGCTGCGCATCCACAAGATTCATGTCGATAGGCCTGGCGCCTTTGATAGAGTTTTTAACGGCAGAAGCGGTAATTTCGTTGAATACGATACGGCAGTCGGATTTTTCGTCCAGCTTAAGTATTTGCGCCAAATGCCAGGATATCGCTTCACCCTCTCTGTCAGGGTCGGTCGCAAGATAAACGCTTTTCGCGGCCTTCGCTTCTTTCCTGATTTTTTCCAGTACGTCCCCGCGCCCACGCAAAGTAATGTATTTAGGTTGAAAATCGTTATTTACGTCCACGCCGAGCTGGCTTTTCGGAAGATCCCTGACATGGCCGTTTGAAGCAATGACTTTATATTGCTTGCCCAGGAACTTCCCTATTGTCTTTGCTTTCGCCGGCGATTCGACGATAACGAGTTTTTCTGGCATTTAAGTCCCTCCCAAAGAATTTTGCCGC
>MWCU01000078.1 GCA_002070205.1 Firmicutes bacterium ADurb.Bin182
ATCAGAATCAGCCAAAAACTTAGTCCCAGAACGCCGAAAAGCCCGATAAAATCGGACTTTTCGGACAAATTGTGGCGCGCCCGGCGGGATTCGAACCCACGACCCTCAGAGTCGGAGTCTGATACTCTATCCAACTGAGCTACGAGCGCATCCGAGGACATGATTATAACACAACCGGGTTTGAATGAAAAGGGGCTGATCCGTTTGCGAAAATTCTTCCATAATATGTCTAAATGTATTAAAATGAAGTATCAGACACGTTCACCGGCTCATATCGAATACTTATCGACAAGAAAGGAGAAACGGCATGATTACGGAACTTCAAAAGCTGCAGCGCGCGAAAACGTTCATGGACAAACTCGCGGAGGGACTGGACCCAGTGACCGGAGAAGAGCTTCCGAACGATTCCGTCCTAAATAACGTGAAGCTGTCAAGGTGCTTTTCGTATGTGGCGGACGTGCTCCGCCGGGTTATAGAAAACGGAGGGTCTGTCGGCAGGAAGGGCAGGCAGCTGTCCATCGATACGGAAAAAATAAAAGATTACGCCTTTTCCGATGTTCCGATAGGGATCATCGTGTTTTTAAAGGGTGTTTCTCAGGCTGCGGGCTCGGCTGCCCAGATTCCCGCGACCTTGGTAACGGGCTGGCTGGAGGAGATCGGACTGCTGGAGAAAAGGCAGAAGGCGGACGGTAAGACGGCCAGGGTACCCACAAGCAAGGGTTTGGATGCGGGCATACTTTTGGAAGAGCGCACAGGCCTTAACGGCGCCTATCAAGCTGTTCTCTACAGCCCAAAAGCGCAGAAATTTATATTGGACAACCTCGGGAGCCTTGTCAATAAATGGAATGAAGAGCATGCGGAGCCGCTTGCCGATACGAAAAGCAGAGCGGAATCGTAAATCTTTACCTTATCGGTGGCCGGTAAACTTTTTCACGACTGTTTTGCAGTCCTTTGACGAGTTTTCCAAGTAGTTGGGTTTTAAATTTGTGCCCGCCTTTGCAATAACTCCGGTAGTCTTGGAGCTGCAATGAGAGTGGAACTATTGTTTATGTTTCTCGATTATAATTTTACGCGCGCTCGCCTTCAGTTTTCAAAGAGCGCTTTGTTTTTCTTAGTCCAGTAAGCTTTAAAAGCCGCCCTTGCGTTCTTTTGCGGAGGAAGCTTCTTCTCCCATGCTCCGTAAAATGCTTCTTCCTCTTTACAAGCGCGATAGCTCAATGACCGCATCGCCGACGGGTCGCCCTTTGCGCTTTCACAGGCTTTGGTCCACCTGTTTTCAATCTCGTCGCGCTCTGAATAAAATTCTTTCGGAAGCTCTCTGAAAAGTACGTTTCTGTGGAAAGATTCCCGCTTAAGCCAATAGTTTTTCGCTTTCGGGTCGTTTGCGTTAAATACGGGAGGAACAGGCTCGCTGCCAAACAGATACGGCTTGAAAAGCGATATGCACGGAGTCGAGCAGCCGGTAGCCCAAACGACGGGCAAATCGGCATTCAGATCGACTATCATGCTTTGCGTCGTATGGTCGCCTATAAGTCCGCCCGCGTGCATACAGGGGCTTTTAATGGTCGGCTTAATTAAAGGGTTTAAGCAATCGTCCGCATGGGCACGGAGTATCCGCATAAGCGATTCTGCGCTATGCCGCCCGGATGAGAGTTTTTGAACGATGCTCCGCCTGGACTTTGAGCCCGAAAAGTGGGTAAAAAGCGGATCTGTATGGACTTTTATAAAATCGCAGGCTTCGTCACTGTAAGCCGTACCGTCCTTGCCGATGCAAAGCCGGTTGGATATGCAGTCCGTTTCACTGCGCCTGTAGACCCAGCTTTTATCATGCGTTTCCAAAACAAACAACTCGCTTTTATCCATAATTAAAAAGGAATTGTCGTAATAGAAGTCATGGTCGAAGCCGCAGTTGCCGCCCTGGCCGTACCGGTCCAAAAGCGAGATTATCACCTCGAGCGCACTCTTAGCGCTTTCGGCGCGCTCAAGCGCAAGCCTGACAAGATCCATACCCGTCAGCCCTGTTTTGCCGTAACTGCCTTTGGTGAAAACCGCTTCGTTGCCTATGGCGACCGAGCAGTCGTTTACGCCCATCTCAACGCCCCACATCCAGGCGGGGCGGGAAATCAGTACCGAATGGGTTTCTTTTGCTTGCTCGATCTCGATATATGTGGTTTTGAGCGTGGTTTCACTGCAAAGCTTCGCCCCGATCAGTTCGACGAGTTGAGGTTCGTTCGGGCTCCTGTCGCTGTTTTTGGCAAAGTACACTCCGCCGGAGCTAACGGTACCCAACGTGTCACACATAAATATACCTCCGTTTGCTCTAATCTTAGTGCTTTTGCAGAAGCTCTGCCGCTTCGGAGTATGTCGGCATCGACGGCATCCCGCCTTTTCTTGTGCAGCACAATGCGGCGGCGGCACTCGCAATATTCAGGCAGCGTCTCAGCGCCGATTCCTCGATATTGTCAAGGTCCGGTATTTCTTTAAGTATAAGCGTCAGCGCGGTTCCAAAATAACAGTCGCCCGCTCCTGTTGCGTCTACCGCCCTGACAGGGACCGCGTCGATGCTTCCTGAGCCGTTTTTATGGTAATATTCGCTTCCGGACTCTCCCTTGCTCACGATGACGAGCCGCGCGCCGTTATTAAGCAGCTTCCTTGCGGATGTTTCTGTATCGGGTTCGTCCGTTATATACGCTAGTTCTTCTTCGCCGGCTTTTATGATGTCCGCGAGCGAAAGTCCCTCCGCCATGCGCGCTTTGCATGTCTTTTCATCCGTCCACAAAAGCGGGCGCCAGTTGGGGTCGTACGATACAGGCACGCCAAATTCCTTCGCCTTTTTAACGGCGCTCCTTATTACGTCCGCGCTTGTATCATTCGTCATGTTAAGCGAGGAGATATGGAGCAGCCTTGCGTTCGCGATTAGCGAAAAGTCAACGTCTTCCTTGCGCAGCATAGCGTCTGCGCCCGTTCTTCTATAAAACGTGAAGTCGCGCTCTCCGTTCTCGAACAGGTGGACGAAAGCAAGCGTAGTCTGATATTCGCCGGAGAACACTATACGGGAGGAGTCGACGCCTCCTGTCGTAACGGCGTCCTTTAGCATGTGCCCGAAGCTGTCGTTGCCGACTTTGCTGATAAATAATACGTTCGCGCCGAATTTTGCGGCCGCTGCGGCAAGGTTTGCGACTCCTCCGCCCGGGTTGCATTCATATAACAGGTTGTTTCTCTTGCTTTTGCCCGCGGGCGTAAAATCCATCAGCAGTTCGCCTATCGCTATAATATCGTACATTTTTACCTCCGGATAAAAGGCTTTATTGAATAACCGCGGCGATAGCCGCGAACAGGCCGACCGATATGAGCGTGTACAGAGACAGGCAGGTCGAAACATAACCCGCCTCGCTTTCGCTTTCAACGAAAACCGGAAGAACGAACGGCGCGGGCAGAGCGAACATCAGGATAACAGCCCATTTAAGCTCGCTGCCGACAAATATCAATGCGTCAAGAAGCATAAGCGTCAAAAAGCACAACGCAGCCATCACGCCGATTCGCGCGAGCGCCGCGAAAAAAGCATCTTTCATGCTGCTTTTTGAAAACTTGACGTCATATCCCACGGCGAACAGTATGGCGCATGCGGTGGGCTTTCCTATGAATTCGATAAGTGCTTCGATAACGCCGCCTGCCTCCGTATTTGAAAGCGCTGAACCGAGGCCCGTCAGTCCGAATATGACCCCCAGCGCGATCGCAATGAATACAGGCGTTGTGATCATCGTCCGCACCGCTTCGCGAATCCCCTGATCTTTTTTCATGTTCAGAAGCGTTTGGTAGACAGTGAACACGAACAATACCTGTCCGAGATCCGCGATTGCCATATTGGAGAGGTTTTCCTCCCCGAACAGCATTATGTACAGAGCATAGCCCATCATGCCCATCTCAAAGCCGGTGGTGAGGAAGGGGAGCAGCGGACGATTCTTTATAAATACCCTCTGAATGAGGCGTCCCGTGAGATATCCCGCGCAGCACGCTAAAAATATTATTAAAAAACATATAAGGGTCGAGTAATCGTATGCTGCTTTATAAAACGCGCCGAAAATCAAAGCGGGCAATGTAAATCTTATCACGAACGTTTTTATGCCCGTGACCCCTTCGCTCGTAAGCGCATTCCTCTTGCGTGCGGCTAATCCGAGAAGGATTGCCGTCAATACGGGAAGGACGATCTTTATGACCGTAAGCGTTTTATTCATTCGCGTGTCCCTTCTGAAGCGTTTTTATCCGGTCTTTTCAATAGCATGATTACAGGACAGCCACCGGTGGCGGACACAAGATTCATGCGATGGGTTTCGCGTTTTTGAGAAGATATTTTTCCGCCTCCGCGCTCCATAGCCCGTTATTTGCGGCAACGAGTTCCGCAAGCCTTTTGAACAGCGGATCGCTTGCGCCCTTTTTCTCAAAATCGGCGATGGCTGTGAGGGGCATGCTGATCTGGTTATAAATGAGCTTTTTGCCGCCCGGTATATTGGGCAGATTCAGCGTAGCTTCAATGACGCTGTCAAGTCCGCCCACGTGGGTTATCATTGCCGACGGGTCGATTTTCTTTGCATTCATAAGTTCTATAGCCTCCCGCATGTCGCTCGTGTTGCCGCCCGAAGTGCCAACGACGTGCGTTGAAGCATAATGTACGTTATAGAAGTTGAAAAGCGCGGAAAACCCGGGATCGGTAGGCCCCGCAAAGAAGTTCAGGCAGCCGTCGCTTCCGAGTATCGCGTCCGCCTGCTCCACGACCGGCCTTACCGGGGCGAACACGAACACATCGTCATAGCCTTCGCCTTCGGTAAACTCCATGAGCGCCGCCGCCGGATTATCGGTTCCTGCGGTATTGACGTATATGAGCCGGACGCCGAGCGTTTCCGCGTGCGCAGGCGTATAAAGCCTTTTTGCGCGCTCGAGCCTCGAAGGATCGATATCGGTTACGACCAGCAGGGAAGGCTTCAGGTCCCCGTGCAGCGCATAATCTATTGCTCCGAGTCCCATCGGTCCGACGGCGGCCAAAAGCGCCGTTTTCCCTCCGTCCTTAATTCCCATTTTGTGCTCATAGCTGCCCGCTTGGGTATGATACATCGCGTGGAAGCTGCCGATTATGCAGCTCATGGGTTCTGCGAGCGACCCGTAATAGTAAACGTCCGAATTGTATTTAAGCAGGCAGTCCATCAAAAGGGTTTCACGCGGTATATTCACCACCGTCGCGTCCCCGCCGCATTCTTTATAGGAATAGCCCGGCGCCGAAAGCGAGCCTTGGTAATAATGCGCCGGCTGTATGGCAAAGCCGTCTCCCGGTTTGAATTTGTCCTTCCATTTTTCGCCGACCTCTATTATTTCGCCGCAAAACTCATGACCTATTATCACGGGATTTTCTGCTACGTCACTCGGCACCCTTTTATGCTTCCCGCCCTGTGAGGCGGCTTTATATGAACTCATGCAGAGGCTGTCGGATATGACCTTTGCTCGTATCCCGTCCTGTCCTATGGGGGAAAGCTCAAATTCCTCCAGCCTTAAGTCGCGTTCACCGTATAATCTCACTGCCTTGGTTTTCATTGATTTGCTCCTTTTGGGTAGTTGATTTTCTTTTTGCCGTTCTCGTGCGCGATAAGCGCTTTAGTGCTGCCAATAAGGTTTGAAAACAGCGGGTCTTCCATAGCGCGGACTACAAAGCTCTGGCGCGGGGAATTTATATCCTCTCCGCTGACCTGAAACATTCCGAACTTTTCGCAAAGGGCCCTGACGCGCGTCAGCTGAAATGGCGTATTTCTCGTCGGCATATATGTTACCGCTCTGATGCCGTTTTCCCGCAGCGTCTGGAACAGCTCGGGAAGATAATCGTCCTCGAACTTCTGCGCCTTTTTATCCCCCGTAACGCTTTCATAAACGTCGCCCAAGTACGCGTAGCAAGCTATTGCACCGATTTTCCCGGCCAGCTCCGCAATGTCATTAAGGGTCATGCACTCGTCCGATGCGGGAATGAATACTTTCGGGAGAAATGCGCTCTTCAGGATGCCCAAAAGATCGTACTCGTAAAAGCGATTCCCCGTATCCGTCAAAAGCTTTGTCTGTTTGGGCGTAAGCTCTATGCCGGTCTTTTTTAAAAATTCGATTGCGCCTTCTCCTCTGCCGTACGCTTTTATAATCGCTTTGCAAAGCGCGAACATCAGGTGTCTCTCCGTGATGCTTCCGCCTTCGTGCGCCATGGAAATCGGTACGACATCGTTATCGAAATCAAGCTTTATCGGGCTGCCCGAAAAAAGCGCGTTGATATTTTCCGTCATTGAACGGTTTCTGGCATTCCGCTTTTCCCTGAGGGGAGCAAAATGCGATTGCAGCATATCTATTTTGTCGTGAGCTACGGCGTGTATAGTCATATAACTGACGCCTGTTTGGTCGGGATTATTCGTGCGTCTCTCTTCAAAAGGCGTCCCCTTCATTAAAACTCTGCATTCGATCCCGACGGTCGTCGGGATGCCCGCTATTTTTCCCGCTTCGATGAACTCAAATGCGCCCGCGATGCTGTCGTGATCGACTATTCCCGCTGTAGCGAGTCCTTCCGAGCGGGCTGCGAATACCGCTGCGGTCGGCGAATAGGGCGAGAAGGAGTAAAACGTGTGGATGTGGTTATTGATATATCTTTCATCAGCCGGAATAAAATCCGTCTCGCGCATTATGTCTCTAAGCGCGGCGAGCCGGTTTTCCCTTCCGGGCCGGTTGAGCTTGTCGAGGATGCTTTGATCGAGCATATTGTCTTCCTTTTCGTTTATTCGTATGAATGGCGGAACGACGCCGTGATTAATTCAGCATGCACTGACCGCCGGTTACGGGGATCGCCTGGCCGGTCTCGTATGTTTGTTCCACCGCGTAAAATATCGCCTTGGCTACATCCTTCGGGAAGCAGCCGCGTTTCATGGGCACCTTGCTTTCGTAATATCTCTTTACGTCTTCCACGGTTTTTGCGCCGGGTACCTTTCCGGTTTTCAGGTATTGCACAAACAGTCCTTTTTCGGGGTCCATCCATAAAGGACCGTCTAAGAAATTTCCGGGACAGATCGCGTTTACTTTGATGTTGTACGGGCAAAGCTCCAAAGCGAAGCTTTGAGTAAGGCCTATGCCGCCGAATTTGCTTCCCGCGTACGCGAAATTCTTATTGCTTCCCTCAAGGCCGCTTTTTGAATTGATTTCAATTATGTCGCCCGTCCACGAGTTGTCCGCTTCAAATTGCGCCTTCATTACGGCGCTTGCGTATTTCACGCAGGTAAAATACGCCGTATAATTGACGCGGGTGACGAATTCAAAATCGGATTTTTCCGTTTCTTCAAGGCTGCCTGCCTTCAGTACGCCGGCGTTGCTGATGAAAAGGTCCAGTCCGCCGAAGCGCTCTACGGTTTTTTTGATCATGTTAGCAACGCTTTCTTCGTCCGTCACGTCCGCTTTTATATGAAAAGCCCTGTTACCGAGCGCATCTGACGTCGTTTTTGCAAGGGCTTCGTTGATATCCGCAATGACTACGCTTGCGCCCTCGCGGTAAAGCTCTTCCGCTATGCCTTTCCCGAATCCCTGCGCGCTTCCGGTGACGATTGCTATCCTACCGGAGAGCCTGCCTTTTGCGGCTTCCCGTTTGTTCACGTTCGCCGCGGCAATTTGTTTCCATTTTGTCATGTTTTCCATTATTCAGATCTCCAAAAGATTTAAAAGTTTATCATAAGCGTCTTCCCATGCGCCGGTGCGTTCGGGCATATAGGTTTCGGTTTTGACCGAATCGCGGACAACCTGCCTGACCTCGTCTATTCCGGTTAATTCGCCGAGCGCGACTGCCTGCATCAAAAGATTTCCTATGCAAGCCCCTTCGACCGGCCCCGTAGTGACCTGCCTGCCCGTTGCGTCCGCGGCCATCTGGTTAAGAAGCTTGTTTTTAATGCCGCCTCCCACGATATTGAATCTGCTGATTTTTTCGCCCTTGATCTCTTCAAGCCGTTCGAGCGCCCAGCGATATTTGAGAGCAAGGCTTTCATATATGCATCTCGCTATCTCGCCGCGGGTTTCGGGTACGGGCTGCTTCGTATCAAGACAATACTGCCGGATCTTATTCTCCATGTCCCCCGCGCGGAAAAACGCGCTGCAGTCGGGATCGATTATGCTCCTTAGGGGCTTCGCGCCTTCGGCAGCCTCCACTATCTCGTCCCAGGACAGGTTTTCCCCCTGCTTTTGCCAGTCTCTGCGGCATTCCTGTATCAGCCACAGACCCATAATATTTTTAAGTGGCCGAAAACCGCCCTGGACGGTTCCCTCGTTTGAAAAGCCCGATTTATAAACCTGTTCCGTAAGTATCGGTTTATCCGTTTCCACGCCGAAAAGCGACCAGGTGCCGGAGGAGCAGAAAGCAAAGCTGCCTTCGCCTGGGATTGCGGCGACTGCGGACGCGGTATCATGGGTGCCGACCGCGGTGAACGCGGCGCGGTTTATTCCGATTTCTTCGGAGATCGCATTAAGCAGTCTTCCGCGAATCTCGCCTGCCATGTCTATCGGGGTAAATATATGTGCGGGAAGCCCGAGCGCTCGGATCGTCGCATAGTCCCAATCCCGCGCGTTGGGGTCGTAGAGCTGGCTCGTGGTCACTATGGTGTATTCGCTCATTTTCTCGCCGCTCAAAAAATAGCCGAGAAGGTCCGGCATCAAAAGGAGTGAGTCCGCGTTTTCCAGCGCGACGTCCCGCTCGCGTTTGCGCCTGTAAAGCTGGAACACCGTGTTGAAGTTCATGCTGGCAACCCCTGTTCTTTTGAATAACAGCTCTTTTGGAACCCTTTCCCAGACCGCCTCCATGTCTTCGTCAGCCGCGTGTCGGTAGCTTATCGGGTTTCCGAGAAGCCTCCCGTTTTTATCCAAAAGTCCGTAATCCACTCCCCATGTATCTATGCCGAATGAAGATAAGTCTTTATACCCTGCTTTTTTAAAGCAGGACAGCGATGCCTTCATCTGCGAAAACAGATTAAGCGCATCCCAATAAAGCACTCCGTTTACATCGATGAATCCGTTTTCGAACCGGCAAAGTTCTTCAGTCTCAACTTTCCTGCCGTCAAATCTGCCGAGAACCGCGCGCCCGTTGCTCGCGCCAATGTCAAATGCGATTAAGTTTAATGCGGATTTCATACCTTCCTCCGAAACGTTCGTCTATCCTTAGTTAAAGCATAAAACAATATCAAACCAAATTCAAGCCGTTCATATTCCCTGAACTGCCGGGGCCGTGACCGGCGCAAATAAGGGCTTTTGCTTATTTTTCGTTTCTTTGGCGCTGCCGATGCTTAAAGAACCGGGTACAATTTATGTTGTACCCGGTTGTATAGTGGGTAAAATCCTATCGAGAAGGGATCAATAGACGGTTTTCCAATCCTCGATGTTATCTCCGTTGAATTCGAACGGAGGCCCGATGATGATTTCGGTGCCGCCGTCCCCTGCTTCGGTTACTTCATATTTGGTTCCGTTGCCTGCGGTGAAGCTTTCTCCAACGGCGCCGGTAAGGCTTTTGTTTTTCATTTCAATGAGGGTGTAAGCGGCAACGCGGCCGACGTCGATGGGGTTCCAAAGGAACATATAGGGGCAGGCCGGATTGTCGCCGGTCATGAACTCAGCCATCTCGGAGGGAAGGCCGAGGCCGGTGACGATGACTTTGCCCTGGAGGCCGTCGTCGCTGATAACCTTGGAAGCCGCCGCTATGCCCACTGTTGTCGGGGCGCAAATGACCTTCAGGTTGGGGTAGTTCTGGAGCAGAGCCTTGGTCTGATCAACGGATTTTTGCTGCTCATCGTCGCCATAGGCAACTTCCACAAGGTTCAGGCCCTTGTAAGCGTCGCCTTTGAGGATCCCGGGATACCGGCATAGCCTGCGACCAGGCGGTTGGAGCCTATGGCGTACAGCTGGCGGCCGAATACGGTTTTATGAAGAACCAGGCCGAATATTACCGCTAATACGATGAAAATAAGGAAGATGTACGGCACCGCGCCTATTCGGCCGTAATAGAGATTATAGAACCACCGGCTGTTGTGGAAGCCGCCCGTAGACTGGCTTTCCAGTATCATTTCCGCAATGCCTCTGTAAAGGGTCATAGTGCCCAGAGTCACTATCATGGGGGCGAGCTCAATAAACCGGGTCAATATAAGCCCGTTCAGAAATCCGCACAGGATGCCGCACGCAAGGGCGATGAGGACCGCTGCCCACATGGGTAATCCAAAGTTATAGGAAATGCCGAGCAATGTGGCGGCAAGAGCTACTTGTGAGCCGACAGAGAGGTCGATATCGCCCATCATGAGGATATAAGCCATGGGCAAGGCTATAAAGCCCTTGACAAGAAATGTGCTTATTGCGGTAAACAGGTTCGCTGCGTTGAGATAATTCTCCGATATCGTTGCGTTTATTATGTTGACCGCAACAAACAGGAGTATGAGCAGGAATTCCCATCTGAGAAAGAAGGATTTCAGCGATTTTTCCCTCGTGGCAGAAATTGTGCGTCCGCTTTTGGTCGCCATTCAGATCTCCCTCGCTTTCAGGGCGTTTTGCTTCATAGCTCGCTGGGCGAGAACGTTAATTATAATCGCAACCAGGATGATCGCGCCTTTTATCGCTGTTTGCCAAAACTGCGATATGCCGATAAGAGGCAGGGCTTTGCTTATTACCGCCATCGTCAGCGCGCCCAGAAGCACCCCCAAAACGGTTCCCTGGCCGCCGTCAAGGCTCACTCCGCCCAATACGCAGGCTGCGATAACGTCCAGTTCCATTCCGATGCCCATATCGTTTTGCGCGCTTGCATAAAGCGCCGTATACATTGCGCCTACAAGACCCGCAAAAGCGCCGGCCATAGTATACACGGTAAATTTGATTCTGTTGATCCTGAGCCCGCTTATAGCCGCCGCCTCGGGATTGGAGCCGACCGCGTATATCCGGCGACCGAACCGGGTCCACTTCATAACGACGAAGAAGATAACATAACATAGCAGGGCAATGAATACCAGGTTGTTCATGAGTCCGAAAGTCAGCGTACCGGTCTGGGCGAATTTTTTAAATCCCGCCTGAAACTGGTATGCGGAGACCCACGCGCTGTCGGATGCGATATAGGTTGCGCCCCGGTATATGTTGCTGAGGCCCAGCGTCGCGATTATGGGGATCACGTCGCCTTTGGTTATTACCAGCCCGACGATCATGCCGCAGCATGTTCCGATGACAATGCTTACAATAAACATGACAAGCGTGGAGGAATACACAGCATCTCTCATCATCAGCGACGCGCACATGCCGGAAAAAGCCAGCGTCGAGGATACGGAAATATCTATGCCTCCTATGAGAAGAACGCTCATCATTCCGAGCGCCAATGTGATGGTAGTCGAATAGTTCTTGAGCATGTCACCGATGGTTTTCGCCGTCAGGAAGGAGCTGTTCCACCACTGTATCAGCAGGCAAATGAGCGAAAGAACGATGAACAGGCTCAATTCGCGTGACGCGCTGAGTTTGAACAGAAGTGAAGTTTTCTCTGTCTTGATCTTCATAAGCTTCTCCTCAGGCATTGGCCGCTTTTACATTATGCTTTGTCATTGCAAGCGCGAGGATCTTCTCCTGATTCAGATCCGCGCGGCTCAGTTCGCCCGTAATACGGCCTTCGCACATGACGTATATGCGGTCGCACATGCCCAGTATCTCGGGCATTTCCGATGAAATCATAACAATGGCCAGTCCCTGCCCGGCAAGCTCGCCCATGATTTCATATATGGCGGCTTTGGCGCCCACGTCCACGCCTTTGGTAGGTTCGTCCATTATCAACACCTTCAGCTCGGTGCCGAGGCTCTTGGCCACGACCACCTTTTGCTGGTTGCCGCCCGAAAGAGAGCTTACTTTGTCAAATATGGAGACCGTCTTGACGTCCACGCTCTCACTCAGTCTTTTAGCCGTTTCGTTTTCCTTCTCTTCGTTAAGAATGGAATGCTTGGCATGCTTTTTCAGCTCGGACAGCGTTATGTTCCGCCCGATGCTCCAGTCAAGTATCAAGCCCTGGGTCTGGCGATCTTCGGTCAAAAGGCCTATGCCTTTCTCCAATGCATCCCGCGGTCCGCGGATATGGACCTGTTTGCCTTCGATAAACAATTTGCCTTCGTTATAGCGCTCGGCCCCGTATATCGTTTGCATGACCTCCGTGCGGCCGGCGCCCACAAGGCCGGTAAAGCCTACGATCTCCCCCCGGTTCACATGGAAGGATACGTTTTTGAAATAGCCCACGCGGCTCAGATTCTCAGCGCGCAGCACCTCCGCGCCTATTTCCACTTTCGGCTTGGGGAACAGCTCTTTGATTTCCCGGCCTACCATTGCCTTGATGAGTTCCGGCGGGGTGATTTCGTTTACGTTATAGGTACCGATACAGCGGGAGTCCCGCAAAACGGTGACCCGTGAGGCCAGCCTGTACATATCTTCCAGGCGGTGTGAAATGAAAATGATGGATTTGCCGTCGTCCCGCAGCTTTTCCGCGATGCGGTAAAGCTCTTCGGATTCGCTTTTGGTCAGGGCGGCTGTCGGCTCGTCCATAATGATTATCCGGGCGTTCATTGAAAGAGCCTTGGCGATTTCCACCATCTGCTGCTGGGCAACGGAGAGGGAACCCATAAGCGCGGTAGCGGAAAACTCCGCATTGAGCTGCTTGAGAAGCGCGTCCGCGTACTTGTTCATCTGCTTCCATTGGATAAAGCCGTTTTTAACTTCTTCGTGCCCTATAAAAATGTTCTCCGTGACCGAAAGGTGCGGATAGCTGGTAACATGCTGGTAAATTGCCGCGATACCGGCCTTCTGGGCGTCCAGAGGGGTTTTGAATGCCACCTTTTTGCCTTCGAGATACATGGAGCCTTCTTCCGCGTGATGAACGCCCATGATAACTTTTATAAATGTGGATTTCCCAGCGCCGTTCTCGCCCATTATGGCGTGGATCTCGCCTCTCTTCAGCTGAAAATCCACATTGTCAAGCGCTTTAACTCCGGGAAACGACTTTGAAATACCCGACAGCTCAAGCAGATATTCCGACATGTATTTGTTACCTCCCATAAGAAATCCAAAGACGCCGTCATTCGAGAAGAAAGACCTGCCGGAGCAATACTGAGGTGCCGGTATCGGGATCCATTTCCATTTCCATGACCTCTTTCATATACTCGTTCCAGCGATCCACCACAGGGCTTTCGGCCTGTACAGAGGAGGCGTGTTCAATGCTGTCGCATTCGTAATAGCCGAACAAATCGTCACCTGCGTTCCAAATCGAATAATTGCGAATGCCGGCTTGCTTGAGGACCTCGGTCATTTCCGGCCATATTTCATCGTGCCGGCGAATGTATTCCTCCAGCTTTCCGGGCAGCACGCGGGCTTTCCATGCAAAGCGTTCCATAGTTTTCCGTCCTGCCAATAATATTTGGATTATTGTTATAGAATGTTGGTTTTTGCTTATGCGTATTTGACCGCAGTCTTGCAATTACGTGTCAAAGCGGGTGCAATTCTGCCAAATTCCTTGTGCCATACTGATAGTTATCATATAATAATCATTAGGATATATGATGTAAGCAGTGAAGTCAATTTGCTGCATTGACACAAAATTACGGTATGTTGGCAAGGAGTATCGTTTATGAAGCTGAGTTATCGTCTGGATATGACAAAGGATTCGATATGGCTGACCGCCACCCCCAGCCAGACGGCGAAATCATCCATTGTTTTTGTGCAGGAACTCGGGGATTTTATCTCGGGGCGCAACTATTATACCCGCCGGGAGAAGCTGCCTTCATATCTTATCAAATATACCATAAGCGGCGAGGGGCTTTTGGATTATGACGGGCATACCTATGTTGTTAAGCCGGGCTCCGTTTTCTGGATCGATTGCATGAAACCCCAGTACTATCGAACGTCTCCCCGGAAAGGGGAGTGGCGGGTGCTTTGGGTGCACTTCTACGGAGCTACCTGCGAAGCTTATTACAATATGTTTGTTTCCCAGAACGAAGGCAGCAACGTGGTCAATCTCGACTCCGACGTAACGGTCAAGAGCACTTTGGATACCCTGATCGGCTTATACCGCAACGGCGATAACAACCTTATCACGGATATACAGGCGTCCGGATTTTTGACCCTGCTTATGATGCGCTGCATTTCCGCCGCCGGGGACAATAAAAAAGGCGCCAACCTGCCCGACCCCGTCCTTGACGCACGCAGCTATATCAGTTTCCATTATGCGGAGCGCATCACGCTGGACGTCCTGTCCAAGCATTTATCGATGAACAAGTACTATTTGCAAAAGCTCTTTAAGCGCTATACGGGTCTCTCCCCCAACGAATATCTGATAAGGACCCGGCTTACCCAGGCAAAGCAAATGCTGCGCACCACACACAATCCCATAACCCAGATCTCAATGGATGTCGGTATAAACAATATCGGCCATTTTATCAACCTTTTCAAGCAGCACGAGGGCATCACTCCGAGCGCCTACCGCCAGCGGTGGTACCTCGGCAACGACGGTGAGTCTGCCGGCGGTCTGCCGCAACAAAGGCAACATTCCGTAATAACTGAGCAATTCTAAACGATGTAACGGCCGGAGCATTCATGCATAATAATAAGCATCTTCGGAATCATTGCCGCGTTATGTATTTTGCAAAGAGGTAAGACATGAAGGACAACAGTATTCAAAACGGATTACGATACGCCGAAGAGAAATACGCAGAGGCGGGCGTGGATGTGAACGCTGCCGCCGCAAAGGCCGACGCCGTCTCCATATCCATGCATTGCTGGCAGGGCGATGACGTTATCGGTTTTGACGGCATCGGAGCGCTCACCGGGGGCATAGCCTCAACCGGAAATTATCCCGGCAGGGCTAGGACCGCCGGGGAGCTGCGGGACGACATCGCCAAGGCGCTGACCATGATCCCGGGAAGGACAAAGCTTAATCTGCACGCGTGCTACGCTGAAAAGAACGGGAAGAATGTGGATCGGGATGCCTATACCCCCGATCTTTTTGACGCCTGGGTGGACTTTGCCACGGAAAAAGGGCTCGGGCTGGATTTTAACCCGACATTCTTCTCCCATCCCATGATGGACGGCAATTTTACTCTCGCCAGCCCCAAACCGGAGGTGAGGCGGTTCTGGATAGAGCACGGCAAGCGCTGCCGGGAGATCGGCCTTTCTTTTTCAAAGAAGCTGAACCAGCCCTGCGTGGTCAATTATTGGATGCCGGACGGATACAAGGACGTTTGCGCGGATACATTTGCTCCCCGCAAAAGGATGATAGAATCCCTGGATGAGATTTTTGCCGCTCAGATAGACGACTCTCTGGTCCCCTGCGCCGTTGAAAGCAAGCTTTTCGGAGTGGGCTTGGAGAGCTATACCGTTGCCAGCCATGAACTCTCATTGGGCTACGCCATCAGAAACAAAAAGGTCTACTGCCTGGATGCGGGTCATTTTCACCCGACCGAAGTCATCAGCGCCAAAATCACATCCATACTGTGCTTTGTGGACAGGCTGCTGCTCCATGTATCCCGCGGCGTCCGCTGGGACAGCGACCATATCGTCATGTGGGACGACGAGCTGCAGCACATAATGAACGAGATAGTCTGGAACGGGTTGACGGACAGGGTATTTATCGGACTTGACTATTTTGACGCGTCTGTCAACCGGATCGCAGCATGGGTAATCGGCATGCGGAACGCGCGAAAAGCGCTCCTCTGGGCCTGCCTGGTTCCTTATGAGCAGATCCGGAAAGCCGAAAAGGAAGGGGATTTTACCAAGCGGCTTGCTTTGATGGAAAACGTGCGGACGCTGCCCTTTGGCGCCGTATGGGAAGCTTATTGCGCGAATAAGGGAATTCCCGGCGACGCCGAGTGGCTCGGGATCGTGCAATCCTATGAGAGAGAGGTCCTTTCCAAAAGATAAATATGAGTTGTGCATTTGTAGACAAAAACATTTCCGATCTGACGGCGTATTCGGACCTTTCCCGAAAACTCGGCGTCCGTACGGACTATGTGCAGGGCGGGGGCGGCAATACCTCGGTTAAGCTGGATGACCGGTTGATGGCCATAAAAGCTTCGGGTTACAGCCTCTGCGATGTAACTCCCTCATCGGGATATGCGGTGCTGAACTATGAAGATATGTCCGCTTTTTACATGCACGCAAACCCCGCTTCCCTTTCTGATGCCGAAAATGAAGGCGCAGAACGGACAAAGGCAGCCGTCCGAAGCATTGACGGGTTAAAAGAGGTTCGTCCCTCGGTAGAGGCGGGCTTTCATTCCATATTGAAAAAGTATGTTATCCACACCCACAGCGTATACGCCAACCTGGCATGCTGCGCTCTGGAGGGGCAGCGGCTTATCAGGGAAGCGCTGGACGGATCGGATATCCCTTGGGGTTTCGTGCCTTATATCGATCCGGGAACCAAGCTTGCCTTTGCCGTCTTTGCGGAGATTGAGCGGGCTAGACGGGAGCAAGGAGATGTTCCGCGTGTGCTGTTCTTGCAGAATCACGGCGTCATCGTTCATGACGACTGCGAAAAGGCCTGCGAAGCACTGCACGAGCGGGTGAATCTGCTTCTCGCCGGTCGCTTCGGTCTGACATTTGCGGATTATCCCGAAGACGGCCGTTTTCTTGCCGGGGCTCTTGCCGGCGGGCGTTTTGATGACGATTATCTCCTGCGCAGGCCCCTTTTCCCCGATCAGATGGTATATCTGACCGGGTCTTTGGGAGAATCGGTGCATATCGATTACAAAACCGGCGCTGTCGTATGCCGTCAGCCGGAGAATACAGCCCGCATAACCATGGAGATCTTAACGGCCGTAGTCTTTATTATTACAAATATTGAAAAGCACGGTTTTAAGGTCCTGACTATGGGAGATGCTGCCAAGCGGTTTATCGCAGGATGGGAAAGCGAAAAATACAGAAAATCAATAGCCGGGAAATAACAATGAAAAATCGCGGCTTCTCCGCAACATACTGCGGCGAGGCGCAAAAAAAAAGCAGAGGACGGAAGGGATTGTCCCCTGCTTTGATTACTAATACAGATATCTATTTATACAAGGGTCCGAACGCGGCGCAGGCCCTGTAATCGGCGCCCTCGGGATCGTTTGTTCCGAAGGCCGACCAGGCTGCGGGACGGAATATCTTTTCCTCGGGCACGTTGTGCATGCAAACCGGAATGCGAAGCATTGAAGCAAGCGTTATGAGGTCCGCGCCTATGTGTCCGTAACAGAATGCGGCGTGGTTAGCCCCCCAGTTCGCCATTACGCTGTATACATCTTTAAAAGCGCCCTTGCCTGTGAGGTTGGGAGCGAACCAGGTGGTGGGCCATGTGGGATCGGTCCGTTTTTCGAGTATTTCGTGGACGTCGGGGTCCAATTCGCAGGTGTAGCCTTCGGCGAGCTGAAGGACGGGTCCAAGGCCTTTTACGAGGTTGAGCCTTGCCATCGTCACAGGCATACCGCCTTTGCTTCCGCCGATGAAGTGCGAGCTGTATCCGCCGCCCCTGAAGTAATACTGATCTGCCGGGCACCATTCGGTAGCGTCAAGGCATGCTTTCGCATCCTTTTGCGTCATTTCATAAAAAGGCTTGATTACCGGATTGCCTTTTGCGTCTGCGGCGGCGCCCGTCCCGTCCAGAGAAGCGGCTCCCGAATTCAAAAGGTGTATGATGCCGTTTGCGGAATGGCCTTTGAGTTTTTTGCCGGTAACGCGCTTCACCGCTTCCGGGCTCCAGTATGTGCGTACGTCGGCGAATATGCCAGGCGTGCCGGTCAAAAGATGCTCAAAGAGCATCGTCATTCCGTTTAGCGTATCGTTCTCGGTCGCGACTACCAGAGCTTCCCTGAGACCGTTCCAGTCGAACTGGCTGTTTAAAAGGGCCTCCGCAAAATCGTAATTCGGCTTATAGTCAGTCCATTGACGCTGTCCCTGCACGCCGCCGGCGATCGCGTTGTGGCCCAAGCTTTCCTCAACGAAACCCATTTCGGCCAATTTCGGATTGCCGATCATCAGGTCGCGTATTATGAGCATGCATTTTATGGAGAAATCCCATTTTGCGTCCTTCTCTTCACGCGTGAATCTTATATCGCCGGGGTTTTTGTCAAAGCCTTCTTTGCAGTTTTCCTTCGTCCACTTTAAGGCGCGCTCGAATTCTTCCTTGTCGTAGATCCCGAGATCTATGCGCCTCAATATCTCCGTCTGGTCGACCGATTCGCTGCGCATGCCGAAGTATTCCTGCAAAAAGTCCTGGTCGAGTATGGAACCCGCGATGCCCATGCACATTGAGCCTATCTGCAGATAGCTTCTGCCGCGCATCGAGGCGGCGGCTATGCCTGCCTTGGCAAAACGCAGTATTTTTTCTTTTACGTCTTCGGGTATGTCTCTGTCAGCGTCAGCGGCATCCTGAACATCATGACCGTATATGCCGAACGCGGGAAGGCCTTTTTGCGCGTGCGCCGCAAGCACCGCGGCCAAGTATACGGCGCCCGGCCTTTCCGTTCCGTTGAAACCCCATACGGCTTTGATGGTGTGCGGTTCCATATCCATGGTCTCGGTGCCGTAACACCAGCAGGGCGAAACGGTCAGAGTAACGCCGACGCCCTCGCGCTCGAATTTTTCCCGGCATTCGGAAGCTTCCTTGACGCCGCCTATCGTCGTGTCCGCAATCACCACTTCCGCGGACCGGCCGTCGGGATACTTCACGTTATCCCTTATTAGCTTGGCAGCCGCTTTTGCCATTCCCATCGTCTGGTCTTCAAGACCCTCGCGAACACCTTTTCTTCGCCCGTCGATCGTGGGACGGATTCCTATCTTTACCATCAAAAAACCTCCTGTCAGCGACTCTGAACGCTATGCCCGCGTTCACCATGTAGTATGGTTCGCTTATTTGTTCAGCATGCCCCCCAAGACCGGGGGGCATGCCCAGATTACTTCAGTTTGTTCGATCAGTCATAAAGCAGCGGAGCGATGCTCGCGTCATCCATATTCGCCGCGTTATAGAATTGAGCGCCCGTGTCGACGATCTCGTCCACTGTTTCGCCGTTCAATGCCTTTACGGCAAGCTCGACCGCGAGGTAGCCGATCCTGACGGGATCCTGCGTTATGGAACCATAGAACCAGCCGTTCCTGACGGCGTTTTTCTGTGTCGCGCCGGCGTCAAATCCGATAACTACAAGGTCTTTGTACTTGCCGTCGGTCTTGTTGAGATCCTGTCCGTCGGATGTGGCCGCGAGGATCGCGGTGACGGTCAGCTCGTTTGAGCAGAATACGCCGACCAGGCCGTTTTTAGCCAAGAGGCCTTGCGCGGTGGTTTGAGCGTCGGTGATGTTGGTGGTCGGCGGAACAAGTATGTTCAGTTCGACAGCCATTTTTCCGGTGCTGGACTTCGCGTATTTGTCGTGTCCAGTGATCGCGACCGCACCCGCTTTAACGCCTTCGCAAAGTTCGGCCATCTTGTTGAGGAAGCCTATAGTGCGTCCGGTTACGGAAGCGGAGGTAGCATCCTGGGAGAGCACGCCGATGATAACGGGCGCTTCGGGCGTTGCTGCCTCGATAGCAGCCTTTATCTCGGGAACCTCGAACATTTTTTCTGCGGCGAGGGCGCCGGCGGCTTCGTTGTCCGTGGAAGCCGTGGAAACGATCGTTCCCTCGGGAGCGTTGGGTACGCCGGAGTCAAAGCCTATCACGGGGATTCCCTTAGACTTCGCGTCCAGCAGCTGCGTGGTAACGGACTCGGTATCAAGAGCCGCAAGGCAGAGAGCCGCAGGGTTCTTGGCGAGCGCGGCGTTGAGCTGGTCGAGCTGAATGGCAACGTCGGATTCGGACGGCGGGCCGTCGAAAGTGATCTCTACTCCGAAATCGGTTTCAGCCTGTTCTGCACCCATCAAAACAGCCTGCCAGAACTGATGCTGAAAGCCCTTGGATATCATGGCGATGTAAGGCTTTTCACCGCCGCTCGGCTGCTCGGTCTGTTCAGGCTGCTGAGCGGGAGTTTGCGTAGCGACGGGTTCCTTCGGCTCTTCCGGAGCTTTGGGGGTGCAGGCCGCGAACAGCACTGCGGCTGCCATTAAAACTGCGACCAACGCAATAAAACGTCTCTTCATTTTTTTGTTCCTCCAAAATGTTTATTTTATCTCAATGGGCTTTTGACCCAAAGGATACTTGCTTATGTGGGTTTTTTGACCCGGTTTGCGGCCGCGATGCGGTAGTTGTCAAGAAGCACGGCTCCGATGACCACAATCCCCGTAAAGAATGTCTGCCAGTGGCCTTGCAACCCCATGGACATAAGGCCCTGCTTCAAAACGCTCATGACGAAAACGCCGATCATTGTGCCGGTCAGGCTTCCGACTCCGCCGGACATGCTCGTTCCGCCGATTACGACGCCCGCGATGGCTAAAAGCTCAAGTCCGTTGCCCGTACCGGGTATTATTGTTGTGTAAGCCGCTGCGAAGAATATTCCCGCAAGTCCCGAAAAAAATCCGCACAGCGTGTAGATAAGCGCGAGCCACCGCCGGGTTTTTATTCCAGAAAGCCTTGCGGCTTCACGATTTGAGCCGATAGCATAAGTATATCTTCCGAAACGGGTCTGATTCAGAAGGACGGACGCTACAAGAAACGCCGCAAGAAGCCATAATGCGCCGACGGGGAAGCGGCCGATGGGGGAGTTCGGGTCCGTCATATAAAACACATATTTGAACCAGGCATCCTCGGTGCCTACGGTGGGATAGCGCATCGTCATGACTTTCGTCACTATAGCGCCAAAGCCCATGCCGACCATCTGCGAGCCGAGAGTCGCTATAAAAGGAGGGAGCTTGAGATACGCGACCATTACGCCGTTGAGAATGCCGAATGCCGTAGCCGTGAGAATGGTCAGCACAAGGGAGGCCGCGATGCTCCAGCCCAGCATGTTGTAAGCCGCTCCGCCGATCAAAGCGCTTGTCATCAGCGTTGTGCCGAGCGATAAATCGATTCCGCCGGTTATGATGACAAAGGTTACGCCGATAGCCATGAAACCGATGTAGTAAGAGGCGTTAAGAATGTTTATCAGCGTATCCCACGAAAGGAAGTTGTTTCCGAAAATCGAAAAGAATACATATAGAATCACCAATACGCTCAAAGCAAGGAGCTTATGGAGCCCGAAGGAAGGTTTTTTAGCTTTGTTGAGTGTTGTGTTTTCCATGATAGCACCTCACATATTCATTGTGGCCAAGGCCATTATCTGTTCCTGGGACACTTCGCTTATATCCAGTTCTCCCGTTATCCTTCCCTCGCACATGACCATGATCCTGTCGCTCATGCGCAAAAGCTCCGGCATGTCCGAGGATATCATTATGATTGATTTGTTCTCTTCTTCCGTCAGCTTTGTCATCAGCTTGTATATTTCGCTCTTGGCGCCTACGTCGATGCCGCGTGTCGGCTCGTCGAATATGAGGATATCGCAGTTTCTGATGAGCCATTTGGCAACAACGATCTTCTGCTGATTTCCTCCCGACAGGTTTTTGACAAGCTGCATAGTGCTCGGAGTCTTTATTGCGATCTTGTCTATATATTCTTCCGTTACTTCCTGGATCCGCTTGTCGTCCACAAGAAGGTTTTTCGTATATTCCTCAAGATTCGTCATCACGCAGTTGTCCCTGACGGAGAGGCCGACCGCGAGCCCGAAGCCCTTGCGGTCCTCGGAAAGATAACCTATGCCGTGCTTGATGGCGTCGCTTGGGGATTTTATCCTGACCTTTTGCCCGTTGACGAAAATATCCCCGCTTTCCACAGGGTCCGCGCCGAAGAGCGCGCGCATGGTTTCCGTGCGGCCTGCCCCCATAAGGCCGGCAAAGCCCAGTATTTCACCCTTGCGCAGAGTAAAGGACACCTTTTTGACGTTGTATCCGGCTGTGAGTTCCCGTACGTCCAGAACGACCGGCGCGTCTACGGGAACGCTGCTTTTGGTTTTTGGTTCCTCATATATCGTCCGGCCGACCATCATTGAGATGATCTGCTGTTTTGTGATATCCTTCATGCATGCGGACCCGATATATTGCCCGTCCCTCATTACGGTGACGCGGTCCGCGATCTCGGGCAGTTCGTCAAGCCGGTGGGAAATATATATGATGCCGTTTCCTTTGTTTTTCAGATTCCGTATGAACTTGAAAAGTTCCTGAATCTCGTTTTCGGTGAGCGCGGCGGAGGGTTCGTCCATCACCAGAAGCTCGCTGTTATAGGAGAGCGCCTTCGCTATCTCAACCATCTGCTGCTTTGCTACGGACAGCGTGTTGACGGGTGCGGCGGGATCGATCTCGATGTTCAGAGACCTTAGCAATTCGCCCGCTTCTATGTTTGCTCTCTTCTTATCGAGGAAAACGCCTTTTAACGGCTCTTTGCCGATAAATATATTTTCCGCGACCGTCAGGTGCGGCATCAGGTTCAATTCCTGATGGATCATACCTATTCCGAGCGATTGCGCCTGCTGAGGGGTGTCGATTTCGACTTCTTTGCCTTTATAGATGATTCTGCCGCCGTCCTTTTTGTAAATACCGTTCAGTATCTTCATCAAAGTGGATTTTCCTGCGCCGTTCTCTCCGACCAGAGCATGGACTTCCCCGTAATTTACGGACAAAAACGCATCGTCGAGCGCGTGCACTCCCGTAAAGTATTTTTGAATGTTTTCCATTTGCAGCAATATTTCGGCCACAGGATCACCTCGCGTTTATTCTTAACCCGATTTGGATGTTTGTATCTAACTGTCGTTTTTTAAAATCCCTGAAATATGCCGGCGATTTCTCGCTTCGCGAACTTAAGGACCGCTTTCGACCGTCTTGCCGTTTCGTCGTATCGCGAAACGTTTCGCTTGATTGAATTGTATCATATAACAGTTTGTGTGTCAATAATTCAATTTTTATGGAACGAATGAGTTTGTCACGGTATTAAGACAGAGTCTGCGGGCAAGTATCGAATATGCCCTAAATGCCCGAACGGAAAGGCTTTTCGGAGTTCATCGCCCGCTTGACATACCGGTTTCGGCGATGCTAATATAATAGCGAAAGGTTTTGCCTTCATTTATATTTAGGGAGCGTGCTTATTGTCAACCATTAAAGATGTAGCTAAATATACGGGATTGTCCATATCGACGATTTCAAAATACCTGAACGGAGGCAATGTTCTTAAAGAGAACAGGATCCTTATTGACGAAGCGGTCGAAAAATTAGGTTATAAGGTCAATCACCTCGCGAGGAGCTTGAAAACCAATAAAACAAAGACTGTCGGCATTTTGATACCGTCTCTTTCCAGCGCGTTTTTTTCGCACATAATTGCGGTCATTGAGGAAACGCTTATTCAGAACGGATATGACAGCGTAATTTGCGGCTTTAACTTCGACCCCAAGCTGGAAATTCGAAAGCTTCGGTTTTTATTGGATAAAAATGTGGACGGCATCATACTTATTCCCGAAAGGCTTTCGGCGGATGATCTCAATTCGGTTTTAAAGGTTTCGGGCAAACAGATTCCTTTGATATTGCTTGACAGGTATGTTAATGACTTTGAGTGCGATACCGTGCTCGCGGATAATATAAACGCGTCGTACAGCGCGGTTGAAAGCCTTATCACAAAAGGCCATAAGCGCATCGGCATAATCGTCGGTCCTCCCGAAATATCCACCGCTTACGAGCGCACGATCGGCTATAAAAGGGTTTACCAGGATTATTCGCTGCCCGCCGAGGAGCAGCTTATCAAGGTGGGCGATTACTCGCTTGAATCCGGCTATCAGCTTTTTAATGAACTTCTTGACACGGAGGATCCGCCAAGCGCAGTTTTTGTAACAAACTACGATATGATGCTCGGCGCGATAACCGCCGCAAACGAACGGGGTATCAAAATTCCGAGCGATATTTCGTTCATAGGGTATGACAATATTGAGCTTTCCCTCATCATAAATCCGCCTATCAATATCGTCGTTCAGCCGATGGATCTTATGGGGGAGTCCGCTGCAAAGATTCTTTTGAAGCGCATGAAAGGAGATTATTCTTCTTATCCGCTTATGTTAAGACATAAATCCAGGCTGCTTTTTGAAAAATAATGTCGAAACGTTTCGTTCTCGCTTGTTTGTCCCGTCAAAATTAATAGCTTATATTTGAGACCGGGTTTTTACAAGGCGCAAGCTTTGCTTTGGCAGTCGGTCTTTTTTCACTCAAAGCGCGCGCGTTTTATTTATGATTTGACGCTCCGGTTCCGGTTTTTCTGCAAGAAATCGCGATATTGCGGATTTTACAGCTCGTTTAAGGGAAAACTGTTAGCAGAAGGGCAGCGCTGCCGCCGCCAAATATGCGAAAAGCGGCCGCGTGTCATTGCGGACAAGACCCCGGAGGTCATAGAGGGATGTATGAAATAGGAGACCTTGTCGTATACGGGAGAATCGGAGTATATAAAATCGTTGATATAGCGACTTATAACAACGACGCTTTTTATAAAAACAAGCTTTATTACGTTCTTCAGCCTCTGTTCGGAAACTGCAAGATATTCGCTCCCGTCGATACGAAAACATTTATGCGTCCCATTATATCCGCTGAGGAAGCCGAAAAGCTGATATCCAGGATTCCGACCATCGAAGCCGAGGCATATTACAGCAACCGTTTGCAGGAGCTGATACAGCATTACGAATCCGCAATAAAGGATCATGACTGCGCGGACCTCATTAAGCTCACAATGTCAATTCATAAAAAAAAGAAGATAACGGAGCAGCAGAAAAGAAAATTCGGGCAGATCGACGAAAGGTTTCTGAAGCAGGCCGAAGATCTTCTTTGCAGCGAGTTTTCGCTTGCTTTGGGTATTCCGAAAGAAAAGGTGAGCGAATACATAGCGGAAAGGGTCGAGGCGATAACTTGAAGCACAGCTGAAGGTCAAGGACAAAAAAAACCGCCTCATGAGAAGCGGTGCTGCTTATTAAGTGTCTGAAAGGGGTGACACTAAGCGAAAAAACTCTTACGCAAACAGTATAGCAGACCTTGATCCAAAAGTTATCACAAAAGGTTTAAGAATGCCTGAAACTTTGATTATATTACGGTTAAATTTTAAATTTTCGGGACGAAAAGGGAGCAAACCGCGGCTTTGCTTTTTAATGTTTCCGGCTGACAAAAAAACACCGGCCGGCCCGTATAAACCTTACAGTATTTCCATTCAATACATTGACAATGTACGCTCTGTTTGTTAAAATACAACACGTAATATGATATTTAATATCACTAATATAACATGATATAACGGTGATATAACAAAATATCGCGTTAATGCATATGTCAGGAGATGGTTAAAGTGGCGACACCGGTAATCCTGCCAAGGCAGGGACAGTCCGTAGAGAGCTGCATAATCGGGGAATGGATGAAAAGACCCGGCGATGCCGTCAAGGCGGGAGAAGTGCTGTTCACCTACGAAACGGATAAAGCTTCGTTTGAGGAAGAAGCAAAGCTGGACGGAACGCTTCTTGCGGTTTTTTTCGAGGCGGGAGATGACGTTCCTGTTTTGACGACCGTTGCGGTAATCGGCAGTCCGGGCGAGGACTGGTCCGAATTCGACCCGAAAAACTCAGATACCCAAGCGCAAATGCAGAAAAAGCAGGAAAAGCGGGAGGTAACCGCGAAAAAAGACGAAGCAGGCCCTGCCGCTGTCCGAAGCGTACAGACGGCGGTTTCGGTCTCACCGAGAGCAAGGGCTGCCGCCGAGCGCCTTTTTGCGGATCCATTTGCAGCAGAACCGACGGGACCTCACGGCAGGATAATAGAACGCGACGTGCTGGAACTTGTAAAAGGCGGACACAGAGCGACGGCGGCTGCAGTCGATAAGATGATAGCGGGCAGGCTGTCGCAGGGCACCGGGCTTGGCGGAAGGGTCACGAGTGAAGACGCAAACGTCAGCGTTTTTGAGATGTCCCCGGCCGCAGCCGGCGCACCGGAATCGACCGAGTTTGAAGACGTTCCGCTTCCCAACATCCGCAAAGTGATCGCGAAAAGCATGCATCAAAGCATTTCGGAGCTCGCGCAGCTGACACATCACTCTTCGTTCGACGCGACTTCGCTGCTTGAATGCAGAAAACAGCTTAAAAACGCGTCCGAAGACTCCGATTCGGTTAACATCACCGTGACCGACCTTATAATCTTTGCGGTATCCAGGGTGCTGTTAAAACACAGGGACCTCAATGCGCATTTTCTGGACTCAAAAATGAGGTATTTTAAGCACGTCCATATGGGAGTCGCCATGGATACGCCGCGCGGTCTTCTTGTGCCCACGCTGTTTAATGCCGATAAAAAGAGTTTGAAGCAGATTTCAACAGAGGTCAAAGCTCTGGCGAAAGCCGCTCAGGAGGGCAATATATCACCCGATCTTCTCACGGGAGGGACTTTCACGATATCCAACCTCGGCACGCTCGGCGTGGAGTTCTTTACTCCCATAATCAATCCGCCGCAGACGGGCATACTGGGTGTTAACTGCATAACCGAGCGCGTCAGGACAAAGGACGGGCAGATAACCGTTTATCCGGCGATGGGGCTTTCGCTTACCTACGACCACAGGGCGTTGGACGGAGCGCCGGCGTCCAGATTCCTTGCTGATTTAAGAGCCGCGCTCGAGAATTTTTTGGCGCTGCTTGTAGAATAAAACTTCGATCGGAGGAACATATATGGTTTACGATTTAATCGTGTTGGGGGGCGGTCCGGCCGGATATCTCGCTTCCGAACGCGCCGGGCATGCGGGCATGAAGGTCGCATGCGTAGAAAAAAGGAGCGTGGGCGGCGTCTGCCTGAACGAGGGCTGCATACCCACAAAAACGCTGCTTTACAGCGCGAAGCTTCTGGACGGGGCAGCGCATGGCGATAAGTACGGCGTAAGGACGGAGGGGCTTTCCATCGATCATGCGAAGGTGGTAGCGAGAAAGGATAAAGTCGTTAAAACGCTGGTCGCGGGCGTCAAGTCGTCGCTGAAGGCAAACGGCGTTGAGCTCATATCGGGCGAAGGCGTCATAATAGGCAAATATGAAGAGGATTTCGCCGTAAAAGTCAATGAAGAAATATTGACGGGCAAACAGCTTCTTATCGCGACTGGTTCGTCACCGGCGGTTCCGCCGATACCGGGTCTTAAAGAGGGTCTCGCATCGGGATTTGTTCTCACCAACCGCGAGATACTCGATATTAAGGAAAAGCCCGGCAGCCTTGTCGTAATAGGCGGGGGAGTTATCGGCCTTGAAATGGCGTCCTACTTCAATTCCGTCGGCACGAAAGTCACGGTTATCGAAATGCTCGATCATATCGCGGGCGAGAACGATCCGGAACTCGTAGGGCTTCTCCAAAAGGGCTATGAGAAAAAGGGCATCGTATTCCACTTGAATTCAAAAGTAACCGAGGTAAGTGAGGACGGCGTTACGTTCGAAAAGGGCGGCGAATCACAGCGCATAGCGGCCGATAAAGTGCTTTTGTCCATAGGCCGCAGGCCCAATACGTCAGGCGTCGGCCTTGAGACCATACATGTTTATACCGAACGCGGCGCAATAGTGACGGATAATCGCATGAAGACAAATATCCCCGGAGTTTACGCGGCGGGAGATGTGAACGGAAAGTCCATGCTTGCGCACACCGCGTACCGCGAGGCGGAGGTCGCAGTCAACAATATGCTCTCGAAAAAGGACGTCATGCGCTATAACGCAATACCCGGCGTCATCTATACAAATCCCGAGCTTTCGTCCGTGGGAGAGACCGAATTCAGTGCGTTGGGCAAAGGTCTTAAAGCCGATGTCGTAAAGGTCCCCATGCGTTTTTCCGGGAGATACATTGCCGAGAACGAAGGAGGGGACGGCATCGCGAAGCTTGTTATAGACAAGTCCTCGCGCACGCTGCTCGGCGCTCAGGTATTGTCCAATTATTCTTCGGAATTCATCGTCGCGTGCTCGACGTTCATCGAGCTGCAATTGACCGTTGACGATATAAAAGAAATCGTGTTCCCGCATCCAACGGTATGCGAGATAATACGCGAAGCGATTTTTCAGTATTAAGCAGTTTAAGGAGCGACTTTCATGACAAAATCCCTTATCGTTTCCCCTAAGGACGTAAGAGGTCCGGGGCGGATATCGTTTGATGACATTCCCGTTAACGTATATCAAAAATCGGTAAAAGACGAGCTTGACAGATATACGGCCCGGGAGCTTTTGAATATATACAGAGACATGTGCTATGTCCGGGAATTCGAAACCATGCTGAACCTCATTAAAACGACGGGCGAGTACAGCGGCATTTCCTATAATCACCCGGGCCCCGCTCACCTCGGCATAGGCCAGGAGGCGGCGTATGTCGGCCAGGCTTTTCATTTGACCATTGATGATTATACGTTCGGTTCCCACAGAAGCCACGGCGAGATAATCGCGAAAGGCCTCAGGTCCGTTGAGGTTCTTGACGACGAAGCCCTTATGAATATCATGAGGGAGTATTCGGGGGGAAGGATACTAGAGGCCGTGGGTATTGAAGGGAAAACCGTCAAGCAGGCCGGCCGCGATTTTTTGCTTTACGGCATGATGTGCGAGATTTTCGCGAGAAAGAACGGCTTCAACTGCGGACTTGGCGGATCCATGCACGCGTTCTTCACGCCTTTCGGCATATATCCCAACAACGCGATAGTGGGCGGAAGCGGCAGCATATCCGTCGGGGCCGCTTTATATAAACTGATAAACAAAAAGCCGGGCGTAGTCATCTGCAATATCGGAGACGCGTCTCTTGCCTGCGGTCCCGTTTGGGAAGGTATGATGATGGCTGCTATGGATCAGGTAAAATCCCTTTGGGGCGAGCACGGCGGCTCCGTACCGATTATTTTCAATATAAACGATAATTTTTACGGCATGGGCGGACAAACGGCGGGCGAGACCATGGGCTACACAATGGCTGCGCGCATCGGGGCAGGGATCTCGCCGGATATGCTGCACGCAGAGCGCGTGGACGGTTACAACCCGCTTGCCGTCATAGACGCGTATGAGCGCAAGCTCCCCGTTGCCAAAAAGGACGGTCCCGTGCTTCTGGACGTCGTTACCTACAGGATATCCGGCCATTCTCCGTCAGATTCATCCAGCTACCGAACAAAGGAAGAAGTGTCTTTGTGGGAAGAACAGGATTCGATAGCCGCTTACGCAAAACAGCTTATCGAAGCCGGGGTCTGCGCGGAGGAGGAACTTGTTTCCGTAAGGGAGGGCGTAAACTCCGACATCTTGCGCAACTTCAAGCTTTCCATTGACGATAAGCTTTCCCCGAGGGTCGATATATTCGGCGCGGAATCGGATTTTATCGGAAATCTCATGTTTTCGAACGGAAAAATACGTTCCATGGATGAGAGCAGGGAGCCCGAAGTCCTGCTGCCAAAAGCCGAATGTCCGAGAGTCGTGCAGATTGAGAAAAAGGAACGTTATTATTTGGATGCGAAGGGGAAGCCCGTCGGCAAAAACAAGCTGTATCAGCTGAGGGACGGTATTGCGGAGCCAATCATAAACAAATACTATGAAGACCCGACGCTTGCCTGCTTCGGCGAGGACGTAAGGGACTGGGGAGGAGCATTCGCCGTCTATCGCGGAATGACCGAGGCTTTTCCCTATCACCGCCTTTTCAACACTCCCATCGCCGAAGCCGGAATAGCCGGTGCGGCGGTAGGCTACGCCATGTGCGGAGGAAGAGCGGTTGCGGAGCTGATGTATTGCGACTTTTTGGGAAGAGCGGGCGACGAGATATTCAATCAGCTTTCCAAATGGCAGGCTATGAGCGCGGGTATGCTGAAGATGCCAGTTGTGCTTCGCATGAGCGTCGGCTCCAAATACGGGGCGCAGCATTCTCAGGACTGGTCGGCGCTGTGCTCGCATATACCGGGGCTTAAAGTCGTGTTCCCCGCCACCCCGTACGACGCGAAAGGTTTGATGCAGTTTGCACTTAACGGGACGGACCCCGTCATATTCCTTGAAAGCCAGCGCATTTACGACGTCGGCGAGCAGTTTCATGAAGGAGGCGTACCCGAAAGCGAGTATGAAATCCCGCTCGGAGAGCCGGACGTGAAGCGAGCCGGAAGGGACTTGACCATACTATCCATCGGGGCAACGCTTTACAGGGCGCTGAAAGCTGCCGATAAGCTGCAGGAAAAATACGGCGTCAGCGCGGAGATAATAGATGCCCGTTCGCTCGTTCCCTTTGATTACGGGAAGGTGATAGAGAGCGTGAAAAAGACAGGGCGCATCGTCATAACGGGAGACGCGTGCGAGCGCAATTCCTTTATGCGCAACCTCGCCTCCAATATCGCGGAGCTGTGCTTCGACTATCTGGATGCTCCGCCCGTCGTTGTGGGCGCTAAGAACTGGATAACCCCAGCCCATGAACTGGAGGACGCGTTTTTCCCGCAGCCCGATTGGATCATAGACGCTGTCCATGAGCGAATACTGCCGTTAAAGGATCATACCCCTTCTCACAACTTTACTGAGCTTGAGCAGATTCGTGAAAATAAATTGGGTATTTAAGGAGAGTTGAGCATGAAAAACATCGATAGAAAAGCGATTACCGCCATTCGCATACTTGCCGCGGAAGCCGTTCAAAAAGCGAACAGCGGGCATCCCGGCCTTCCTATCGGCGCCGCGCCCATGGCGTATACGCTGTGGAAGCAAATGAAGCATAATCCTGCAAACCCGAAATGGCAAGCAAGGGACAGGTTCGTTCTATCAGCCGGCCACGCGTCCATGCTCGAATACGCGCTTTTGCATCTGTTCGGATACGGGCTTACCATCGAGGATTTGAAAAACTTCCGACAGTGGGGAAGCAAAACGCCGGGACATCCCGAATACGGTCATACCGTGGGAGTTGAAGCGACGAGCGGACCTCTCGGCCAGGGCATTTCGATGGCTGTCGGCATGGCGATGGCGGAAGCGCACCTTGCCGCCAAATTCAACAGGGAAGGTTTCCCCGTTGTTGATAATTTTACCTACGCGCTCACGGGCGACGGCGACATGATGGAAGGCGTTGCGTCCGAGGCGGCTTCAATGGCGGGTTCCATGGGCCTTTCAAAGCTGATAGTGCTTTATGACAGCAACCGTATCACCATCGAGGGGGATACGGATATCACGTTCAGGGAAAACGTATCGGCGCGCTTCGCATCTTACGGATGGCACGTCCAATCCGTCGAGAACGGCGAGAATACGGACGCTATCGAAGCCGCGCTAATCAAAGCGAGGGAGGAGACGGAAAAACCGTCTTTGATAGTCGTCCGTACCAAAATCGCTTACGGTACCGCAAAAGAAGGCAAAGCATCCGCTCACGGCGAACCGCTCGGCGAAGATAACATCAAGCTGATGAAAAAGTTTTATGGCTGGGAAAGCGAGGATGCGTTTGCCGTTCCCGGGGATGTTTATGCTTACTTCAATTCGCTTCTGTCCGGTTTTCAAAAGGCGGAGGATGACTGGAACGCGCTGTTTGAAGCTTACTCAAAGCAATACCCTGAGCTTCGCAGGGAATGGGATGAGTGGCACAGCGGCCGGCTGCCCGATGAACTTTTGAACGACGAATCCTTTTTCAGGTTTGAAGGGAAGGCAGCGACGCGGTCGGCTTCGGGGGAAGTGCTTAACAGGCTCATAAAATACCTTCCGAATCTGTTCGGAGGCAGCGCGGACCTCGCGCCGTCCAACAAAACGAATCTCAAAGGCGCCGGTGACTTTTCGGCCGGATCATATGAAGGATCGAACATACATTTCGGAATCAGGGAGTTTGCAATGGCCGCTGCCTGCAACGGGATAATGCTCTATGGCGGGCTTCGCGCCTTCTGCGCGACGTTCCTTGTGTTTTCGGATTATCTCAAGCCCGCTTTGCGCCTCAGCGCTCTTATGAAGCTGCCGGTTATTTATGTTCTGACGCATGACAGCATCGGAGTCGGGGAAGACGGCCCCACTCATCAGCCCATAGAGCAGCTTGCGTCTTTGCGCTCAATTCCGAATACGCTCGTTTTCAGGCCCGCCGACTCAAAGGAAACGGCTGCCGCCTACATCAGCGCGCTGAGCGCGGACGGTCCTTCCGTGCTGGCTCTATCAAGGCAGAACCTGCCTTTGTATGAGGAAACGGGGAAGGGCGCGCTGAAAGGCGCTTATATACTCAGGGATACGCAGGGCGAACCCGACGTCATTCTGATCGCCTCGGGCTCCGAGGTGGAAATTATCATGAAAGCATCCGAACTGCTGAAGGAAAAGGGCGTTCGGACGCGAGTCGTTTCCATGCCGTGCATGGAGCTGTTCGACCGGCAGAGCGAGGAGTATAAAAAGAGCGTACTTCCCGATTCCGTCAGGGCAAGGGTCGCGGTTGAAGCCGCTTCAAGCTTCGGCTGGCATAAGTATACGGGATTGGACGGCAGAGTGATATCCATTGACCGGTTCGGCGCGTCCGCTCCGGCAGGCGTCTTGTTCGAGAAACTTGGCCTGACTGCTGAATCTGTTGTGAAAGCGGCGCTGGAAACAGCGGGTAAATAACAGCGCATCGATACTCCGGCAGCCGGGTTTAATAACCCGTCAGCCGGAGCATTTTTAAGGGGGAATACATGTTCGACTATAAGCAGCTTCAGAACGGGAGCGATATAAGAGGTGTAGCCATGGAAGGAAGCGAACGGGTCAACCTGACGCCGGAAGCGGCCAAAAGGATAGGTTCTGCGTTCGTTCTGTGGCTTGAAAAGAAAGCGGGAAGGAAAAGCCCGCGCATAAGCTGCGGAAGGGATTCCCGTCTCTCGGGGCCGGCGCTGGCGGAAGCGTTTACGGAGGGCGCGCTGTCGGCGGGAGCGGACGTTACGGATTTCGGTCTTTGCTCAACACCGGCCATGTTCATGTCCACGGTCACGGAAGGATATATGTATGACGGATCCGCAATGATCACCGCCAGTCACCTCCCCCCGAACCGCAACGGCTTGAAATTTTTTACGCGAAGCGGGGGATTGGAAAAGGCGGATATCACAGAGATCCTGACGATGGCGGGCTCCGGAATATTCCCGAAGGCTGCAAGAGGAAACCGGGATCAAGCGGATTTTTTATCCGTTTACGCGGAGCAGCTTACCGAGAAAATAAAAAAAGAAGTCGCGGCGCCGGATTATGATCATCCTTTAAAAGGTTTTCACATAGTCGTGGATGCGGGAAACGGTGCGGGCGGCTTTTTTGTTGAGAAGGTCCTTCTGCCTCTCGGCGCGGATACGAGCGGCAGTCTGTATCTCGAACCGGACGGTAATTTCCCGAACCATACTCCCAATCCCGAGGACGAGCACGCGATGGGGTTCATCGTAAAAGCAGTGAAGGAAAACCGTGCGGATTTCGGCATACTGTTCGATACCGATGTGGACAGGGCGGGCGCAGTCGCGCCGGACGGGAGGGAACTCAACAAAAACCGTCTTATCGCGCTTGTCAGCGCGCTCATTTTGGAGGAGCACCCGGGTACGATTATCGTGACCGACTCCATCACCTCCCGCGGTCTTGCTGAATTTATAAAGCAAAAAGGCGGGATCCATCACAGGTTCAAACGCGGCTATCGCAACGTGATAAACGAATCCATCCGGCTGAACTCAGAAGGACGAGACAGTCAAATAGCCATAGAAACCTCGGGCCATGCGGCGCTTCTGGAAAACTATTTCCTGGATGACGGAGCTTATCTTATCACAAAAATCCTCATAAAGCTCGCAAAGAGCAGAAACAGCGGCGAAGACCTGTTCAAAATTCTGGACGATCTGAAGGAGCCTGCGGAGAGTTATGAATTTCGCATGAATATAGGCACGCCCGACTTTAAAGCGTACGGCAACCGGATTATCAAATTGCTGACCGCATATGCGGCAGGAAGGGACGGATGGGATATCGCGCCCGATAATCACGAGGGCATTCGCGTTTCATTTAAGCGGGGCGACGGGGACGGGTGGTTCCTTTTGAGGCTCTCGCTTCACGACCCGCTTATGCCTCTCAACATCGAGAGCGACAGCATAGGCGGAAGCAGGATAATCGCGAAAAAGCTTGTTGAGTTTCTTGTGCAATTCTCGGAACTGGATATCAGCAAGCTGGAGCGGTTCGCTCATTATGATGACGAATCTTGAGAGAGTCCCGCAAAAAGCTCCGCCACTTACGTCTGTTTCGTAATGGATCGCAATTTCTCTGCCGCTCATGTCCCGAAGTCTTGCAGAAGATTTCGATATACTGTAAATCGATTGATTTAGGTTACGCCATTCGTACTGCATTTCCCATGCAACTCATGTTGGCTGCGGCGTATCTGACCTTACGGAATGATCCCGAATCATGCCGTTAAGATTCGGCGGTGTCCTTTTGCTTTTTTCCGAACCAGTTGATAAAAAACAGGATACCGATAAGCATTAACGGCGCTGCAATCGGCAAGCTCCATAAAACGTTTGCTCCGGGCGAGAATAGAGTTCTTGCCATAAAAAACAGTCCCGCAAGAAGGAAAGCGATCCCGCCGACTATTTCGTATTTCCAGGATATTATAAGGACTGCTGTTAAAATCAATACCGGGATATTGTGCATAAAAAGCCCGGTCAATATCTCAACAAAACTTCGTCCTTCGGATATGACGTCCAAAGAAAATATTGAAAGAAAAATGAGCATCAGAACGGACAGGAGCCTGGGTGTCCAATATAAAAAACCGCCGACTTTCTTTGACATTTGCTTTTCCCCCTTAATATAAAATATTGTGTTTCTTGTTTGATTATCAGTATATGGAAATTATATCAAAAATATTGCGGCAATATCGATCGATAAAAGTGCTATGAAATTAAAGCGAACTTGTAAGTCTTTTGAATGAAATTACCCGACTATCACCTGTACATCGCATTTTTCCGCTTCGTTTTGCACTGAGCCGGGCAGAGCCGAATCGCATATAAGGACGTCGATATCCTGCATATCTGCGAACGTATAGGGTAGGCTTCTGTCCAATTTTGTGTTGTCCATCAGCATGATGACCTGTTTCGCCTTTTCTATGACTTTTCTTTTTAGCTGCTGTTCGCTGAAAATCCCGCTGGTGAAACCGTTGGAAACGGAATATCCCGAGGTCGCCATTACGGCGATCTCTATGTTGATAGCGTCCAAAAACGCTTCTGCCTGAGGACCCGAGCAGGACAGGGTGTTGCTGTTTATTTGCCCTCCGATCAGCGTCACATTGAAAAGGCTGCGCTGCGAAAGCTCTGTCGCGATATTTGCTCCGCTTGTGATTATTGTAAAATGCTCGTCAGGCAGTATTTTTACAAGCTCCATTATAGTGCTTCCGGCGTCGAAATAAATTGAGTGACTGGGTTTAATAAAGCCGAGAGCAGCCTTTGCTATAAGGCTTTTGGCCTGCGTATTGGAAAGCGCGCGCTGGCTGTACAGCCCTTCGGGACCAGATTGGACTCGGTGAACGGATATAGCGCCGCCCCGCGTTCTGCGAATAAAGCCTTCCTGCTCAAGCTTTTTCAAGTCGCGCCAAAGGGTCATGGAGGAATAACCGCCGCATAAAGAAGAGAGCTCAGCAATGCTTGCCTCGCCGTGCTTTTGTATATACTCTCTGATTTTTGTTCTGCGTTCGCTGGCCATTGCAAATACTCCTTCGGTGATATGATTATAACATAGGTGTTAAAAAACAACAAGAATTCGATTAAAATTATCAATAATACAACATGCTTATGTCGTTGATTATATACCGTTGCCTGTTATGTAAAAATTATCTATTGTTAAAAGTTGATATATTGATATATACTATACGAAATTTATAATTTTCGGCCGTATTATGCGCTTTGCGCGAAAATTCAGGGCTTGCCAAACAATGTACCGCTAAAGGCAGGAGTCTGCGCCGGCTTCCTTTTTGGCAAGGCCGAGGCAATACGCCGGAATTAAGGAATTTGGAAAAGGAATACCATGAGCCTCATAATACCCAAAGGCTATAAACCCAAACTGGATCTTTATGATACTCAGCGGGCGATCGCCCTTATCAAAAGAGTATTTCAGCAGGAACTGGCGGAGGTATTGAATCTTGAACGGGTATCCGCGCCTTTGTTCGTAGACCCCGCTACCGGACTCAATGACAACCTGAACGGCTGTGAGCGGCCCGTAAAATTCAGTATCCCGGCAACGGGTACCGACGCCGAAGTCGTCCATTCGCTCGCGAAGTGGAAGCGCATGGCGCTGTTCCGCTACGGATTTAAAGCGGGAGAGGGTCTTTATACCGATATGGACGCCATCAGGCGCGATGAAGCGCTTGATAATCTGCACTCGATTTACGTGGATCAGTGGGACTGGGAAAAAATCATTACGAATGAGCAGAGAACCGCTCAATATCTCTATGAAACGGCCCGCAGCATCGTTCTATGTCTGTGCAGCACTTTGTCCGCGGTAAAGGAAAGGTACCCCAATATAAACATTGAGCTTGATCCCGAATTGAGCATAATATCTTCGCAGGAACTTGAGGATCTGTATCCTTCGCGAACTCCTGAGATGCGTGAATATCTTTATGTAAAGGAGCACAACACCGCTTTTGTTTCCCGCATCGGCGAAGCGCTTCGGTCCGGCAAACCGCACGGCGGCAGAGCGCCTGATTATGATGACTGGCGGCTGAACGGCGACATTCTGTTTTATTATCCCGTTCTTGACTGCGCAATGGAAGTATCGTCGATGGGCATCAGGGTCGACCCGGAAACACTGGACAGACAGCTTAAAATTGCGGGATGCGAAGAAAGAAGGGAGCTTACGTATCATAAAATGCTGCTTGGCGGCGAGCTTCCGCTTACTATTGGCGGCGGAATAGGGCAGTCCCGCATATGTATGCTCCTGCTTGAAAAGGCGCATATAGGGGAGGTCCAGTCATCCGTTTGGAGTTTTGAGGATGCGGCTGTCTGCTCGAAAGCCGGTATAACTTTGCTTTAGCCAACGGCTTTATAATAGGCCAAGGGAACGAAAGGTTGTCAATTCGTTTGCGGAAGTGATATGCGGATATTCACGGCTAAAATTCCAAACGGATCAATGCGTTGACCGCTTTTTGCATAAGCTTGGGCTTCCCCTGTGACAGCAGCCGGGCTATGCGCCTTCTCGGCTGACCAAGAAGCGCATATATCGCGCTGAAGAGCACATGGGAGTGGTCGCTCGCAAGATCCCCCCGCTCATGGAACGAGGGATACGGACCAAAGAAATCTTGCCTTATCTGCGCTTTAAATGCAAGCGTTTGTTTTCCTGAAAGCGTGACCCGAAATGTTTTTGCAGACGCACACTTGCATAAAAGCTTGACGTCAAGCGCAAAAATATCCGCGTCCGCCGCGTCGTCGCCGGCTCGCGGGAAAAGCGTCCAGCAGGGAGCAATCGCATAGAAGGCTGTTGTGATGACGCGCGTGCGGGGATCCCTGTCGGGTTTTCCGAATGTACCGCATTGGCGGAGCGGAAGCCCCGTCAGCCCGGTCTCCTCATAAAGCTCGCGCGCCGCGGCCGCTTCTATATCCTCGTCAATGCCGACAAAACCGCCTGGCAAAGCCCATTCTCCGATAAACGGGTGGTCGCCTCTTTTTATGAGCAGCGTTCCGATTTTAAACCCTTTATTGGTCCTAAGCAGCGTAAAAACCGCAATATCTGCGGTGACGGAGGGACGGCGGTATTTGTTTTCGTCATAGCCTTTTAAGAATTCGGACAGGGTTTGGCCTTTTTTGTTGCGTGGTTCATCAAAATGCATGGAGTACCTCCGGGTTTTTTATGAGTTGACAGCGGTATTCTTCCTTTTGCAGGGAACGATCCCTGCGCGATTGCCTTGCTGCACGATTTTCGGTGTTTATCTTGAAAGTAAGGCGGTTTACAGTTTCCTGATATATTATCGCGAGCCGGAAACCGCGGGTACGGAATCGTTTGCTTTTTTATTTAACGCAAGAAAAATAAGTATTGCATAATACTGATTATATTATATACTGAAATACATTATTATCCATACTACTTATCAAAGAACACGCGGCTCGCGCGCACGAAATTCATAGATGCTGAGGTTTAAAATGCTGAAAAAGATCGCGATCCCATTGTTTTTTGTATTGGCGGTACTCATAAGCTGGATACCATGGTATACCGGCGGGTCAGGGTTTTTGCCGATCGGCGTATCGGTTGCAGGACTCATCATCATTATTTTTACAGAAGGGAAAGACGGGCTTAAAGACACAGCACGCCGAATCTTGCGCTGGCGTGTCAGCTTGCGGTGGTATGGTGCGGCGTTATTTTTAATGGCCGGGATCAGTTTGGTGTCACTCGGTATCCATTGGCTGGCGGGAGGTAAACTCCCCGGTTTTGGATTCCTGTTTGAGGACACCCGGTACATCCCTCAATTCCTTCTTTTTGTTATATTTCACCCGATGGCCGGGCCTATAGGGGAAGAGACCGTTGGCTGGCGGGGCTATGCGCTGCCCAGATTACAGGAGAAGGTCGGGCCTATATTCGCGACGCTGATCATTGGCGCTATATATGGCGCTTGGCACTTACCCGAATTTTTTAACCCCGGCTCGTCCCAATATGCGATCGGCTTTGCGTTCTTTATACCGTTTATCTTAAAGCTGATCACAAGTTCATTCTTTATGACGTGGGTGTTCAACAAGAGCGGGGGAAGCACACTTGTGGGAGGGATACTGTTTCACGCCGCAAATAACTTCTGGCTTGCGGTTTTGACATCGGGTTTTCGTTGGGGCGCTCCCCATCCCCCGTTCGACAGCCGGCTCTATTGGATACTCACCATTGTATCCGTGGCAGCTGCAGGTGTACTGCTGGCTGTAACAAAAGGCAAACTCGGCTATGTTTCTGAGGAGGTTAAATCAAAAATCCAAATATAACAAGATAACAATAGCAGCAAACTCCACAGAAAAATCGCGGGGTCTATTTTTAAATGAATGGGTGCGCATAGGGTTTTGCGCACCCTATGTTTCTCGATTTACGGATTCGTATTTTATGAATGAGCTGCGCTTTAAGATCGTTCTGTACAGGTTAAACCTTTGCGGTGAAAGTTTTCATTAATTTTACATATTATACAACCTGCGCCGGTTTATCTCATCTGACGTCCATCACCCCGATAATTAAGGAATACAAGCTGTTTTAGCGCTCTGCTGTGCCTTTTTCCCAAGAAAGCTTTACAAAGACGAAAAATAGATAAATTTTGAGGTTTGTGGTATAGTGTTTTCAATGTACGAAAGTCAGTCCAAACACTGAGCAAGCCTTCGGCGTCGTCACAGGATGATCTGCCTTTAATCAGTATATATTTAATACTTTGTGAAATTATTGAGTAACGGTTTCGTTTTTAAGTCGCTGACAAACGCTGTTTAGGATCGTTTCAGCGGATGGGGGTTTGAATGAAAGCAAAGCTTTACGCATACGTGGTCGTTAACGCGGCTCTTATCGCTGCGCTTATTGCTTTGCCCGTAAAAACCGTCGCCGCAAAGGAGCCGCATAAGGCGTCGACCCGCGACGAGCTTGAGATTGCGGTGGAATCCGCTAAGCCCGGAGACGTTATAGAAATCACCGCGGATATACCGATGACGCATTGCCTTTTCATAAAAGGAAAGAGCCTGACGATCCGGAGCGGGAAGGAAGGCGGCGTTCACTCGCTCAAAAGAACCGAGCAGTATTTCGGTCAGTTGATCAAAATCGAACAGTCTAACGTGATATTTGAGGATATTATTATTGACGGCAATAAAAACGGCGCCGGAGAGCGGACGGAATACCTGCTTTCCGCGCTGGACAGCGGCATAACGCTCTTATCGGGTGCCGTCCTTCAAAATAATTCCGGCGCAGGCGTACGCGCCGAAAACTGTGAATTTATGCTTGACGGAGGCACCGTTAAAAACAATCTCGGCGGATTATGGCTGGACGATTCGAATTTCACGATGAAGGACGGAGAGATCGTACGGAACGAAAGCATGCATAACTACGGCGGCGGAGTATACTTGCGCTACGGCGATTTAGTATTGAGTGGAGGAGAAATCCGCGAGAATTCGTCCGAGCACTCCGGCGGCGGCATTGCTATCGAAAGCGGGTCGGGCGTTATGAGCGGCGGCAGCATATTCGGCAACACATCCTTTTTCGGCGGAGGCGTTTCCGTCAGAGACGGCACTTTCATTATGACGGGAGGGACTATAAGTGAAAACGCCGGAGGAATGGCCGGCGGCGGAATCGAGTGCAGGACTGTGTTTGGCTCCGCGGCTTTTATTATGAGGGGCGGGAGCATTTCGTCGAACACTTCGGAAGGAGGCGGAGGCCTCGCGATATTCAACGATGCGGAATTCAGTCTGTCCGGCGGATCGATCGATAAAAACGAGGCGGAAGTCGGGGGCGGCGTGCTTTTGTGCGGGTATGATTCGGGAGGCCGGTATTTAATGACGGGCGGCGAAATCGCCGATAACGAAGCGGCCGGCGAAGGCCCCTCGGGCTTTTACGATAATACCGTCAAAGGCGCCGGAGGAGGCATTTATCAGGCGGGAGAGCGCAGCGTTTTTGAATTGAAGGACGGCTCCGTTTTGAACAATAAGGCGAATAGCGGCGCAGGCGTTTACATAGAGGCCGGGACGTTCGAAATGAGCGGAGGTACCGTTACGGGCAATACAGCTCGAATATCGCATGGCGGCGTTTACGACAGAACCGGCGGATTCGAACAAAGCGGAGGAACCGTTGATTCAAACATCGACCATATCGATCTGGCACCTATCGACGAGAATTCGGTTTTGGAAAGCATAGACATAGGCTCGGATACCGGAATCATAAAAATCGAGGAGAGCCGGGAGTACAAGGAGCTTTTGGCCGCCCACGTTCTGAATGATAACGAAAAAAAATCCGCCGCGTTCGGCGATCCGGTGACGGTATATTTAAGCGCGGATATTCTGGCTCCTTTGGAAGAGGAGCGTGACAGGGATAAAAAGTTCGCAAAAGAGAAAGAATTTGCTCTTATTGACGTCAAAATGTCCGTCAATACGCCGAACGACGGCGAAAGAGACGTTTTGAAAGCAAACGGTGCGATCCCCGTCACGATTTTTTTGCCCGAGGAGCTTAGAAACGAAGGCGGCAGCTTAGCATTGGTCAATGCGGGCGGCGGGGAAACCATATATTACGATATTGATGACGATCCCGCTACGTTCACATTCAAGACTGACGTATTCTCTTCATTTGTACTGATTGACGGCGGTGCGGAGAAAAAGAGCGAATGGGTCGCGAAGCCGCCTTCCGCAGGGCCCGTTTCAGCCGCCGGGCAGGATCCCGAGAAAATTTGGGTCCTCCCTTCATGCATAGCTTTGTTAGGGATTCTTTTATCCGTCGTGTGTTTTTCAGCTTTTCAGCTGAGAAAGCTCAGATAGCAAACCCATATAATTACGATCTTCGATGACATGATTTCGGTGACCTCGTTCACAGTGCCGCGTACTATGAACGAAAGCGAAGCGCTAGTATACATACCATCCCGCTGCAAATGCCGCAAGGTAAGCCGCAAAGCCGGCAGCGCAAATAACGGTCGCCGCGGCGTCCTTTTTTTTATCATTCGCAATCGCCGCAAGCGCCATAGGAAGCGGGAAGCAGGCGGTAAGATAGCGCGGAGCGCTCAAAAGCCAGGTCGCACCCATCGAAATAAAAAAGTAGACGAAGAAATACGCCGTATAGCTTGCGCGCAGACTTTTCGCGGCAGGGATCATCACGGCTAGGCTTAAAAGCATGTACAGGATATTCGGGAGCCAAAGTCCGAACAGCAGATGCGGATCGTTGATGTTTTTTAATGCGTTTTCGGCTTGATACGCGGCCGTGTTGAAAAACAGGCCGAGGCCCTGCGACCAGTGCTCTTTTTGGAACACCAGAAACTGCCACGGGTTACCCCAAACTGCGTAATTTATCAAAAGGTATGCGCCGAATCCGAAAGCTATGAGAATCAAATATGCCGCGTATGTAAAAATCCTTTTCAGTAAGCGGGCATTGTTTTTGTATTCTTTCACGAGTTCCGCTATCATTTCAAGGCAGACCGGGACGATAAGCACAATTCCCAGCGAACGCGTAAATGCCGCAAGCGCTCCCAATATACAAGATAAAAAGAATCTCTTTTTTCTCGAAAGATACATGCAGCCGAGCGACAGCATAAAAAAGAGGCTTTCGCTCATCGGAGCGGCGAAAAAGAACGCCGCGGGCAGCAGCAAAAAGTATTTTACGCATCTGAGAGCTTCTTTTCTTTCCGTATCCAAAAGTGCCAATTCATATATAAGTATGCCGGACACCGCCCCGCATGAGCCTGAAACGATGAGAGAAGCGGTAAAATAATCTTTAACGAAAAACCAGACCGCTTTTATGACGACGGGGTAGAGCGGATAGAATACGATGTGAAAACGGGGATCCCCCTCGGTGACGTACCAGTTTTTGGCGATCCCCAGATAATGCGGCGCGTCTGTCTTGACCAAGATATCGCTAAGCTTGTCAAAAAGTCCGCCTTCATAACCCTTGGCAATAAGATCAAAAACATACGCCAGCGCATATACGGCCGCCTGCCAAAGAACAACCGCGGCCGCAATTTTAAAAAACGGATGGCGCAGCGATCGCCTGAGGCTTCGCTTGCCGAGTTTAACTTTATTCGAGATCGTTTCATCCGCCCTTAAAAACGCGGTAAAGCGGGGAGTAAGATTTAATCCGAGCCACGCGAACAGAACGAGGACCATGACGGCCGTGGCGGTGCCCTCGGCAGAGAGGGATTCGCTTTTAAATGCCCACCATGCAAAAAGCAGGGCTAGGCAGGCAAGGCCGGCGCTGCCGATTATTTTATCAGTTCGCATACCGTCTCCCGAAATCCAAGTTTTTCCGTAATTATAACATAAGCTGAGATTTTCTAAAACAAAGGCGCAAAAGGCTTCCGAACAGATTGCGTAAAATGGGGATTAGTTTCGCTTGTTATGCCAAAAACCGATTCATATGTTATAATATCCTGAAATGCATCAAAGGAGCAAACTCGGATGAAAAGATGCTCTATCGGCGGTCAGGCCGTTATGGAAGGCGTAATGATGAAATCGGAATCCGGAATCGCAATGGCTGTCCGCCGGGCGGACGGGACGATCGCGACTCAGTATACCGCGCAAAAGAGCAAAGCCCAAAAAGGGACGTTTTTCGGGCTTCCGATCGTGAGGGGCGTGGTCGCTTTCGTGGAATCGCTGACAGTCGGCATGGGCGCCATAACCAAGTCCGCGGAGCTTTACGGGGAGAAGATCGCCGAAGAGCCTACGAGATTTGAAAAATACCTGTCGGAGAAGCTGGGAAAATCCGCGGATAATATCGCGATAGGCATCGCTGTGATAGTCGCCATAGCGTTTTCCGTAGGGCTGTTTTTCTTGCTGCCGGCCGCGGTATCATCATTGTTGTTCAGAGGCTCAACGACGGCAGGAGTCTTGAAAAGTATAACGGAGGGGTTCGTCCGCCTTCTTCTGTTCCTCGGTTATATCATAATGTGTTCCCTTATTAAGGATGTGCGGCGCGTTTTCATGTATCACGGAGCGGAGCATAAAACCATCGCGTGCTTTGAGGCGGAGGAGGAACTTACGGTTGAGAACGTATCGAAGCATACGCGTCTTCATGCCCGGTGCGGCACGAATTATCTGTTCCTCGTCATGGCCGTATCCATTCTTTTTTACACGCTCATAGGATGGAATTCCAGTTTTTTGCTGCGCCTGGGATCCCGGCTGCTGTTTTTGCCCATTATTGCCGGGGTATCGTACGAGGTGCTTAAACTGGCCTCAAAAAGCGACGGCATTATCGCGCGCATAGTACGCGCTCCGGGACTCGGTTTGCAGAGGATCACAACAAAAGAGCCCACTCCCGATATGATAGAGGTCGCGATAGAGGCGTTCAACCTTGCCATGGCTCCGGATAAAAACAATGCGGCGACGGACGGCGCCGTAAAGGCAAACCCTTCCGAAGATGTCGATCCGGGTCTGTAGGTAATAAAATGCCGACCGTCAGGGGTTTACTGAATGAGATTTCGGGACAGCTTTCCTCGGCGGGGATAGCGGATTCCGCTTTGGAATCAAGGATGATGCTGTGCTTCGTTTTGGATACCGACACCGCAGGACTTTTAAGGATATATGACGAGCCCGCGGCAAAGGAACTTACGGACAGGTCCTTCGATATGCTCAAAAGGCGAATGTCCGGAGAGCCCCTGCAATATATATTGGGACGCTGGGAGTTTATGGGGCTTCCGTTTATAATCAGGCCATGCGCGCTAATCCCGAGAGCCGATACCGAAACCTTGGCCGAGCATGCGATAGGATTGATAAAAAAAAGGAGCTATCGAACCGTTTTAGATATCTGCTGCGGAAGCGGCTGCATAGGCATATCAATCGCGAAGTTTACGGGCGCTGCGGTCACCGCGGCGGATGTCGACGAAAAATGCGCGGCGCTGACTCAAGAAAACGCCGAGCTGAACGGCATTTCCGTGCGCACCGCAGTTTCGGATATGTTCGGCCGTATCGAGCAGGCTTTTGATATTATAGTGTGCAATCCTCCTTATATTCCGAGCGGTGAGATTCCTTTTTTGCAAAGGGAAGTTCTGTTCGAGCCCGTGAGAGCGCTTTCGGGAGGACATGACGGTCTTGATTATTACAGGATGCTGTATAAAGAAGCGCCTTCGCATATCCGAAAAGGCGGAGTTCTTTTGATGGAGGCGGGGGCCGGGCAAGCCGATGATATCAAAAAGATATTTCAAGGCGGTTATTCGGTTAAGGACATTTGCGGAATCGAAAGAGTGATAGTCGTCCAGTACTGAAGTTATGGGAATAGATCCCGTCACCCGGTTTTGAGCGCCGGCGAATCGGAGGAGTTATGATAGAAAAATTGAATTCCATAAAACAGCGCTATGAGCAGCTCAGCGAAATTCTGAGCGCTCCCGATGCCATGGCGAATCAGGAAAAATGGCGATCAAACGTCAAGGAGCATTCCGATCTTTCCGAGATCGTTGCCGCTTACGACGAATACATACGGACTAAGGACGCCCTGGCGGAAATCAACGCAATGCTTCAGGAGCCGCTTGAGCCGGAGTTCAAGGAACTCGTTCATCAGGAACAGAGCGAGCTCCATGAAAAGCTTGCACAGATTGAGGACAGCATAAAGGGCATGCTGCTGCCGAAGGATAAAAACGACGAAAGAAACGTCATCATAGAAATCAGGGCAGGTACCGGCGGGGAGGAGGCCGCGCTTTTCGCGTCCAATCTTTTGCGCATGTATCAGCGCTATGCGGAGCGGCACGGATATAAAGCGGAAATCATAACGCTCAGCGAAACCGAGATGGGCGGCGTAAAGGAGGCCGTAATGAGCCTTGCGGGCAGGGGCGCTTACAGCAGGCTGAAGTATGAAAGCGGCGTGCACAGGGTGCAGCGTGTCCCCGAAACCGAATCCCAGGGGCGTATCCATACGAGCGCGGCAACCGTCGCCGTACTTCCGGAAGCAGAGGATGTCGAAATTCAGATAAACCCCGGTGACATCCGGATAGATACTTACCGCTCAAGCGGTGCCGGAGGTCAGCATGTCAACAAGACCGAAAGCGCTGTGAGGATCACCCATGTGCCCACGGGGCTTGTCGTTCAGTGTCAGGATGAAAAATCGCAAATCAAAAACAGGGAGCAGGCAATGCGCGTTTTGAAAACGCGTTTATATGAGCTCTACAGAGCGGAACGGGAAGCCGCGGAGGCAAGCACCCGGAAAAGCCAGGTAGGCTCGGGCGATCGCAGCGAAAGGATCCGCACATATAATTTTCCTCAGGGGAGGGTGAGCGATCACAGGGTCAATCTTACGCTTTACAAGCTTGAATCGTTTATCGACGGGGATATGGACGAAATAATTGACGCGCTTATACTGTATGACCGGGCTAAAAGGCTTTCGGAGGATTCAGGGCAGTAGTCCAGGCGGAGGAGGACGATTTGAAAACAGAGGTTTACAGCGCCGTCAGCCAAAAAGAAAACGGAACGCGTCTCGGCGCGGATCTTATAAGAAGAGGGCAGATAGTCGCTTTTCCTACAGAAACGGTATACGGACTGGGCGCGAACGGATTGGACCCCGGGGCTGTCGGGCGAATATTCGAGGCAAAGGGCAGACCGAACGATAATCCTCTCATATTGCATGTGGCGAGAAAAAGCGACGTTAAAGCATTGTGGACGAGCATTCCGCCCGTCGCCAGGCAGCTGATGGATGTTTTCTGGCCGGGTCCGCTTACGCTGGTTTATTTTAAAAGCGATATCGTTCCCGATGAAGTGACGGCTGGCCTGCCTACCGTCGCCGTCCGGTGTCCCCGGCATAAAACCGCACTGGCGCTTATCCGCGCCGCCGGTCTTCCCGTTGCCGCACCTTCCGCGAATGCTTCGGGAAAGCCCAGCCCTACAACGGCTCAGCATGTTCTTGAGGATATGGACGGCAAGATCCCTCTTATTTTGGACGGAGGGCCGTGTAAAATCGGAGTGGAATCGACCGTTTTGTCTTTGACGGGAACCCCGCGAATATTGCGGCCGGGCGGGGTTACGAAGGAAATGATCGAAGCCGTTATCGGAGAGGTGCAATTATCGAGTGCGGTCCTTGCTAAACTCGATCAAAGCGAAAAGGTCGAGTCGCCCGGAATGAAATACAGACATTACGCCCCGGACGCGGAAGTCATCGTGGTAAAGGGCGAGGCAAGGGCTGTCGCGAACAGGATCAAAAGCGAATACGAACATTACGAAAGCTGCGGGTTTTCCTGTACGATTCTCGCAACGGAACAAACCAAAACCTTTTATCACGGAAAAAACTATGTTATAATAGGCGACAGAGACGAACCCGAAACGCTCTGCGCCCGGTTGTTTTCATGCCTGAGGCGTCTTTCGGGCAGCACGGATGTCATTTTGGCCGAAGAACAGCCGGCTGTCGGAGCGGGAATGGCGTTCATGAACCGGCTGCTGCATGCCGCAGGCTTTAAAACACTGCAGGCATAAAGACTTTCCGCAAAATTTTTTGGAGGTAAACTTGAAAACTATATTGTTCGTCTGCACCGGAAACGTTTGCCGAAGCCCGATGGCGGAAGCGCTTATGGACGATTTGAGCGACGACTATCCGAGTATTAAAGGCCGTGTGTGCGCTGCGAGCGCGGGCACCATGGCCTGTGAGGACGCCAGGATCAGCGCTCACGCGGAGGAGGCGCTTTCGCGCCTGGGAATAGATTTTTCCCGTCACCGCTCGCGTCAACTGACTTCCGAAATAGCGAAGGAAGCCGATTTGATACTCACAATGGAAGCTCACCATCTGGACGAACTTGAAGCAATATGCCCCGAGGCTTATGAAAAGGCTCATACTCTTAAAGGTTACGCGATGGGCGTTGAAGGCTTTCCGGGCGATTGTGAATATGACATACAGGATCCCTTCAGAAAGCCGCTGGAAGTTTATATAGAAGCGGCTGAGCAAATAAAAGCCTGTATTATAAAGCTGCTCGAGCGGCTGGAAAAATCCTTGCAGAACTGAAGACGGGAGAGTTACGATTGAAAGTTGCCATAGCATCCGATCACGGCGGATATGAGTATAAACAAAAACTGATTCCTTTTATACGGGACTTGGGTCATGACGTTTTCGATCTCGGCACCGCAGATGAAACAAGCGTCGATTATCCGGACTATGCTTTTTCCCTGGGGGAGCGCGTCGCGTCCGGAGAATTTGAAAGAGGCATACTTATCTGCGGAACCGGAATAGGCATGAGCATAAGCGCGAATAAAGTAAAGGGAATAAGATGCGCGCTTTGCCAGGAGACTTATTCCGCCGTAATGTCGCGCGGGCATAACGACGCGAACGTGCTAGCTGTCGGAGGCCGTACAATAGGTATTGAAGTCGCCAAGGAGATCGTTTCCGTCTGGCTTTCCACGAGTTTTTTGGGAGGACGTCACCAAAAAAGAGTGGATAAAATCAACGCGTATGATAATAACCGATAGGACACCGCAGGTGTCCTTTTCTTTGTGCAATTACAGGAAATCGAGCCGCAGTGCCGCTTAAAAAATAATGAGGAGATTGAAAATGGGAAAACTTTTTGTAAACGAACATCCTCTGGTGCAACACAAACTATCGCTTTTGAGGGACGAAAAAACAGGCTCAAAAGAGTTTCGCGAGCTTGTGGAGGAACTCGCGACGCTGATGGCATACGAGGCGACCCGGGACCTTACTCTTGAAGAAACGACCGTAAATACGCCGGTTTCAACCGCTGTCACAAAGGTTCTTTCAGGTAAAAAGCTCGGGATCGTCCCCATTTTAAGGGCGGGCCTCGGCATGGTTGACGGAATGATGAATTTGATACCCGCAGCCAAGGTCGGACATATCGGCCTGTACAGAGATCCCGAAACCTTAAAGCCGGTCGATTATTACTGCAAGCTGCCGCCGGATGTGAAAGACCGCGACATAATCATTGTGGACCCGATGCTGGCGACGGGGGGCTCGGCGGTGGAGGCTATCAGGATAATAAAGGATTCGGGCTGCAAAAACATTAAGCTTGTATGTCTTATCGCGGCGCCCGAAGGCATAAAAGCCGTTCGCGACGCTTATGACGATGTCGATATATTCCTGGCGGCGGTGGACAGCCGCTTGAACGATCACGGTTATATCGTACCAGGTCTCGGGGACGCGGGGGACAGGCTGTTCGGCACAAAATAAGATAAAAATAAGATATAATATAATGTTATTGATAATGTCGTTTAATAAGTTTAATGAGCTGTTCAAAATACCTTAAAAATGTTATAATGCTCATTGTTGCATTAAATGGCATTATTCGATCAATATATAGATTTGGAAGGTGATCTTATTGAGTTCAATCATCGACCGCATAGGGCAGGCTGAGCAAACGGCTGACGCGATCCGAAAGGAAGCCGCCGCAAAGGCTCGCTATATAGCGGCGGAAGCTATAAACAAGATCAATACGGAAAAATCGAAGGAACAGAAGGAAGGCCCCGAAAGGCTTAAAAAAGCTGCGGAAAGGGCTCAGCTCGAAGGGGAAAAAACCGTCGAAAAAATAATGGATGAAGCGCGCGCCCGGGCGGAAAAATTGCGCGCCGAGTCTCAAAAATCCCGGCAAAAAGCAGTATCGTATCTGATGGAAAGGATTGCGCCATGATCGTTCCCATGAAAAGGCTTACGCTTATCGCTTTAAAGAGCGACGAGGAAAAGCTGATGCATGCTCTGCAGGCGCTGTCCGCGGTCCATATCATAGCGAATGAGCCTTCGCAGGAATCCGCGCATATCCAGGAGTTGGAGAACGACGTTCAGCGCTTTAAAAACGCTTTTTTGTCGCTTAAGCGCTATGCTCAGGAAAAGAAGGGATTGGCTCCGAAACCCGAGATCAGCGCCGAGCAGCTGCGCTTAAAGCTTGACGAAGCGCTTGAGGATTGCTTTGAATACGAAACGCTCGAACGCGAGTTGAACGCCGTACGCGCGGAAATTGAAAAAAGGCAAGCCCTTTTAAAAACCCTTGAGATTTGGCGCGAGCTTGAAACAAATATAGAAGATATCAAGCCGACCCGAAGTGTTTCTTATATGACGGGTTTGCTTGAATCTTCCCGCATTAAGGATCTGCAGCTTCCGGAAGGCGCTGCTATGGAACTGTACGGCGAAGACAAAGGACTCAGGGCGGTCCTCGCCGCCTGCAAGACTTCTGAGCTTGAGAGTCTTCAGCGTTCTCTTAAAGAAGCCGGATGGATTGATTTTTCGTTCCCTAACATACTTGGAACACCTTTGGAAAATATTCGCCGCATTGAAGAAGAGATCGGGCAGCTTTTAAAAGAAGAGGCCGGCTTAGCAGCCCGCCTCAAAGAATACGGAAAGCTGCGTGATGAGTTCGCGCTCGGTCAGGATGCCGCTTCTGTCAGACGCGACAGGGAAAAGGCAAGGACGGAGCTTTTAAAAACAAATACCGCTTTTGTACTCGAGGGCTGGATAAGGTCCGATGAAGAGGAAAAGGTGATTTCGGCCGTTAAGCAAGTTACGGACATATTCTATGCCGATATGCGAGATCCTTCGGACGACGAGGTACCGCCTTCCGTCGTCGAAAACAAAAAACTCATCAAACCGTATGAAGCGGTGACCAACCTCTATTCCCGCCCCGACCCGAGGGGAATCGATGGCACCCCTTTAATGGCGTTTTTCTATTTCCTGTTTTTCGGAGCTATGCTTTCGGATACAGGCTACGGTATTGTCCTTTTTATCGGGGGGCTTTTGTATAACAAGCTGATGAAGCCTTCGGGGATGACGGAGGGCATAGTAAAGGTGCTTATCATGGGAGGGATATCCACGGCCGTATGGGGAGTGTTCATCGGCACATTTTTCGGCCTTGACTGGAATGTGTTTCTCGGAACGCCCGCGGGAACATTCCCTCTGCTGTTCGATCCGATGGTCGAACCTATGAGTATGCTGTTCCTTTGCTTCGGGCTCGGCATCGTCCATATGCTCTTCGGCGTTTGCATCAAAATATATATGTGCATAAAAGCGGGGGATTGGGCGGGAGCCGTTTTTGATAACTTATCCTGGATATTTATAGTCGTCGGCCTTATATTGTTCGGATTGGCGCCCGCCGTAAAAACACTCGGTATCGGGATGGCTGCGTCAGGCGGCGTGCTCGTGCTGCTGTTTGCGGGCAGAGAACGAAATAACATTTTAAAGCGGGCGATCAAAGGCGCGGGCTCGCTTTATAATGTGACCGCCTACCTTTCCGATATGCTCTCATATGCGCGCGTGTTCGCGCTGGGGCTTTCCACGGGCGTTATCGGAAACGTTCTCAATACGCTGGGCGGCATGCTTTACAACTCGTTCGGAAGCGGGTTGATCATGCAGGGGATCGCTTTTTTGATAACCGCTGCTCTGATGGTCGGACTGCATCTTTTCAGCCTCGGTATCAACGTTTTAGGCAGCTTCATCCATTGCGCGAGGCTGCAATATGTCGAGTTTTACGGCAAGTTCTACGAGGCGGGCGGTATTCCGTTCACTCCTCTCGGCTACAGGACAAAGCACGTAAAAGTCATAGGAAGTTAATGACCTTAACGGTTTTGAAATACACAGTAAAATAAGTCACTGTTTTTAGGAGGAATATACCATGGAACTCAATTGGGGTCTGATACTTGCAACAGTTGCTTCTGCGATGGCGGCTGTTGTAGCCGGCATAGGGTCTGCTGTGGGCGTCGGTATGGCGGGCCAGGCAGGCGCGGGCGTTATATCGGAGGAACCGGAAAAATTCGGCTCTGTGCTCGTTCTGCAATTGCTGCCGGGAACACAGGGTATATACGGACTGCTAATCGCGTTTGTTATCGCCACTAAAGCCGGGCTTCTCAGCGGAGGAAGCGCAATTACATTTGATCAGGGTCTTCAGTTTGTTTTTGCGGCGCTCCCGATCGCATTCGGAGGCCTCGTTTCCGCTATTTGGCAGGCGAGAGTCGCCGTCAGCGGTATCGGCCTTGTCGCAAAACGCGGCGAGGAATCAGGCAAAGCTATAATTCTTACAGTCATGGTCGAAACCTATGCCGTTTTGTCGCTGCTCATATCCTTTCTGCTGGTCAACGGCGTATCGATCGGTTGATTGGGAGAAGGAGCTATGGATAACAACGGCGATAAGCTTATTGAACGCATCATAAAAGACGCTGAAGCTGAGGCGGCCGCTATGATAGCCTCAGGTTCCGCAGAAGCGGAGCGCATACTCGTTAAGGGAAAAGAAGAAATCGAGTCGATGCGCAAAGAAAGCGAACTGGCGTGCGAGAGAGTTTCCCGGCAGATCGCTGAACGCAGCAGGATCCGGGGAGAGTTGGAAGCGCGAAAATTCCTGCTGTCCGAAAAGCGGAAGATAGTTCGTGAAGTATTCGACGCTGCGTTCAAAATGCTTTCAGAGCTTTCCGGCGCCGAAAGGGAGAGCCTTTTGAAGCGTCTTCTGGAAAAGGAAGCGGAGGGCGGCGAAAGCATCTATCCTTCGCCGGAGGACAGGAATACTTTGCAAAAACTGCTGCCCGAATTAAACGAGAAACTCAAATCGGAGGGTTTACGGCCGTTGGTTTTGGAAGCGCGGGACGGGAATTGCTCCGGCGGGTTTGTGCTGGTCAGCGAAACATACGAAAAGGATTGTTCCTTTGAAGAGGTCATGAAGGAACTTATGGTTAAAGAGGAAGCGAATGTCGCGCAATTGCTGTTTTAGGAGGTGGGCATATGCCGCATAGCGGTCCGATCTACGGCGTTGCCCGCATACGCGTTCTGGAGAAGGGCCTGATCGGTAAGGCCAGGATGCAAAGGCTCAGGGATGCTTCGGGAGAAGAATGCCTGAAGCTTCTTGTTGAAATGGGTTACGGCAATACGGCCGACACGGGAAGCGTTAGCGTTGAAGAACTCATAGTTTCCGAACTTACTAAAACCCGGGACCTTATTGATGAGGTCACGCCAGATAAAGCGCTTACGGATCTGTTTGTTTTAGAGTACGACGTTACCGCGCTCAAGCTGTTTTTAAAGCTCCGGCTTATAAAAAGCGCGGAAAATCCTTTGCTTGTCAAGGGCGTATACGATACTGAACAGTTGAGGCAAGCCGTGTTGAAAAGCGAATACTCTTTTCTTCCGGAGGCTTTCAGAAACGCGCTTTATGAGCTTGAAAAAAGCTTTGAATCCGGCGTTGACCCAAAAAGGATCAGCGTGGAGCTGGACAAAGCCTATATGCTGCATGCTTTGGGTGCGCTTGAAGGCACGAAATACGAAGACGCGAAGCGCTATTTCAGCGCTCTCGCGGATTTCAACAACGTGCTTGCGCTTCTCCGCTTAAGGCGCATGGGCGCCGCTTCGGATGAATTTTCCGCTTATTTTTTGCCCGGCGGCGAGCTTACCGAAAAAATGCTGTATGAAGCATACGATTTGCAGGAAGAACAGATGGCAAAAGCGCTGAACTTTGGCAAATCGGGCAAGGCTATTGAAAAGGGCGTCACGGAAACGGTGCGCCAGGGTAAAATATCCGCTCTGGAGAAGGCAAGGGACGACTTTTTGATTGCCATCGCGAGAGAGGGCAAGCAGGATATCGACACCATACGTCCCATACTCGGTTTTTTGCTTGCGAAGGAGCAGGAGGCGAAATGCATAAGGCTTATTGTCACCGGCAAGCGCAACCGCTTGGATGGTCAGGTCATTACGGAAAGGCTGCGTGATCTTTATGGCTGATATTGTGATCCTGGGCGACCGCGATTCGGTACTCCTTGCCAAAGCGGCGGGGCTGGACGTGTTTTGCGAAACGGACCCGGAGAAAGCCTCCCGAACCATCCATAAGCTGGCAAAAGAGGGATATAAGGTATTGTTCGTTACGGAACCTCTGTATGTAAAGTGCAAAGAGGCGGTCTTGAAATATAAAACGGAGGCATATCCGGCCATAATCCCCATACCGGACAATCACGGTTCGTCCGGGGCGGCAATGGCGGATATCAAAGCAAACGTAGAAAAAGCAATCGGCTCCGATATATTATTTGCGGAGGATAAATAATGAAAGCAAAAGGTACAATCGTTAAGGTTTCCGGTCCGCTGATCGTCGCAAGCGGCATGCCGGACGTAAATATGTATGACGTGGTCCGCGTGAGCGAAAAAAGGCTCATCGGCGAAATAATCGAGCTTCGCGGCGACAGGGCATCGATTCAGGTTTATGAGGAAACGGGCGGCATCGGTCCGGGAGAACCCGTAGAGAGCACAAACGCACCTCTTTCGGTGGAACTGGCCCCGGGACTTATCGAAAGCATATATGACGGCATACAAAGGCCGCTTACAATTCTTCGCGAACGCTCGGGGGACCGCATTTCGCGCGGCATCGAGGCGGACGGGCTCGATCATGAGCGCCTGTGGGATTTCGTTCCGGCGGCATCGGTCGGGACCGAGCTGATGCCGGGGGACGTTCTCGGCACGGTTCGGGAAACGGAGGCCGTCCTTCACAAGGTTATGGTTCCCCCCGATGTTTCCGGCAAGCTTACCTGGATACATTCCGGAAAGGCGAATATCGTGCAGCCCATCGCGAAGCTTCAGACAAAAGACGGCGAAGTGCAGCTGCCGATGCTGCAAAAATGGCCCGTCCGTAAGGGAAGGCCTTACAGGCAAAAACTTCCGCCCAACGAGCCCATGATCACGGGCCAGCGCGTTATCGACACTTTGTTTCCCGTCGCCAAAGGCGGCGTCGCCGCGGTCCCCGGGCCGTTCGGAAGCGGAAAGACCGTCGTGCAGCATCAGCTCGCCAAATGGGCGGATGCGGATATCATCGTATATGTGGGCTGCGGAGAGCGCGGCAACGAGATGACGGACGTTCTGATGGAATTCCCTGAGCTTAAGGACCCGCGCACGGGGCTGTCCCTTATGAAAAGGACGGTGCTCATAGCCAATACCTCGGACATGCCGGTTGCGGCCCGAGAAGCTTCGATTTATACCGGCATAACAATTGCGGAGTACTTCCGCGATATGGGATATAAGGTCGCCATAATGGCGGATTCAACGTCCCGCTGGGCGGAAGCGCTTCGCGAAATGTCCGGCCGGCTTGAAGAGATGCCGGGCGAAGAGGGCTATCCCGCTTACCTTTCCAGCCGCCTCGCGGAATTCTATGAACGCGCGGGATTCGTGGAGACGCTCGGCAGCGACGGGCGCACGGGTGCTATCACCGCGATCGGGGCGGTCTCGCCTCCCGGAGGCGACATCTCGGAGCCGGTATCGCAGGCGACGCTGCGT
>MWCU01000079.1 GCA_002070205.1 Firmicutes bacterium ADurb.Bin182
CAGTTTCTCAGTCACGCCTTCATTCTCCGCCATCTCATATACTAACTGAGAAAACATCTCTTGCGCCTGTTGGTCAATCTCCGCAAGATGGTTGTTCAGCTTCCCGCTTGCAAGCAATTTTGCATATAGCCCTTTTCGGTGATTCTTTAGATATTGTTTGCGTCGCTGTCCCCATACGCCGATGGACTTTACTTCGCTATCATCATCTGGAAGGTCGCCCCACGACAGATAATAGTCGCCGACCAATGTATAGGGGATGCTTGTCCTTTTGTCAATGAACCTTGCTTTCATGTTCAGCCTCCAAAGATTGAATTTTGCCTGCAATCCAATCAATCCGGCTTTTTACAAAGGCCAAGGGAGGAACTTCGTTATGAAGTCCCTCCCTTGCGGGTGCTTTTTTAAATTGGCAGTCAATGGTGATCTTTAACATGGATAACATACCAATAACTAATAGTGAATAACTAACAAAAAAAAGCGACGGTTCGCTGGATCTCGGAAAGTTATTCACTATTTGGCACGGCAAAGCGGCGTTTATATAAATTGCCACCGGATATGGAACGTTAACTGATTCCCTTCAAGACAGTATTCTCCGGACCAATCGCTTACAAGATCATATTTATTCTCTTTTTTAACACTGCTGAAATGGCCAGTTTGCTCGGAATAGGGCTCGAATGCTAAAATGCCGTTCATTTCCAGACCTGTAAGATAGCGGTACGTCTGCTCAGCAGGGGTTCCGTAAGCTTCATCGAGTGAAAAGCAAACCAAATACAATTTCTTACAATCGGGAGCGGTAACCGCCCATTCCACCGCAGCGTCCTCCGGTAGTGGCAGGGGTGAGGCGTCCGGCAGCCTTGCATAGCAAAACGTGACGTCTATCACAGAGTATTCAGTATAACTCAACGGCTCTATAATAACGAAAACTGAATCCTTTTCCAATATTATATCCCCCGCGCCCGGATCACCCAAATACCATTCGACCATCGAGGCCAGCTCCACCGGCGCGGCGGTCATCCTGCCGGAATCGAACCTCTTTTGCCAGCCGTCATTCTCCAGCAGGCGGATGTAAGCGCTGATCTCATCCGGAGAGAGTTTGCCGATTCTGGCCTTTTCCGGCGGCTCATCGCTGTAATTGAAAGCGGAAAATGACTTTATATTCACCGCATAGGCATTTTCAGGCAACGGGATCGGAGCATCCTCCGGCCACAGCTCGCCGGCTGCCGCCCAATTGTTGATGTCCGTTTTTTCACCGAAGTTATTCACATTGTCGGTTCCCACATCGTACAGAATGTTGCCATAGGCGTCAAAATGCCGTTCAAAATCATGATTACGGCCATAGAAAACGGCGCTGCCGTCTTCTTCGCGTATCAGCTCTCCATGCCACTTTCTCGAGAAGGTGCGCAAGACATACTGGCCCTGTTCATCCGTCTCAACGCCGTATTGACTCAGCATCTGCTCCTTGCTCTCGCCGCAGCCCGCCATAAGAAATGGCAGCGCAAACAAGAAACACATGAAAACAAGCCATAACCGCTTCATAAAAATGATAATGCCTCCTCTGTAAATCGCTTCTTCATGTTAATTACTTCAACTTTTTCCAGTTTATCATTTTGTGACTGACATTCCCCAGTATTATAACATAATAGTTCGATAACCATATCATTAGTTTTGACCCCCTGCCGATTTGTACCTGATTAACCGCAAGAGGTGCATTTTTGAATTGGTGGACAGTTATATTCGCCTTTCGGCGAGTTATATTGCTTCGCAGTGATATTCCCCGCGTACGCAAGCGTACGCTCGGAATGATATTGCCTGCGGGCAGTTGGGGCGAATATAATATCACTGAGTATGCGCGGATATAGTGGCAAGCGTATGCGTGGAATATCACTCCGAACAAAGTGAGGAATATCACTGAACACCCGATAATGTATTTTTCTGCTCATCGATTTTTGAACATTACAAATCAAACGATTTGTATTCGCTTTCGGCGAGTTATATTGAATTACTGACTAAGAATACTAATATTACCATGATGAAAACGAAATACTACAAATACTATTTACAAGAAACTAAATACATGATATAGTATTGTCAAGAAAAAACAATAGTATTTTATGGAGGTGTTTTATATGGCTAAGATAGAAATTCAAATTGATGATGGAATCCTGACGGAAGCTAAAAAGGTTCTTCACTCACTCGGAATGGATGTTGAAATGGCTGTGAGCATTTATTTGCGTAGAATAGCACTAGAGAAAGGACTGCCGATGATTATGACAGGAACTGCATCAAAGCGAATAGAACAGGTTATCACTGAGGATTTTGAGGAATCTTTTGATGATGATATAAGAGTTTCTACTCGAAGCAATAGCAGGATTACCGCAGCGATGGTTGATGAAGTATGGCAGGCATTTTTAAGACATGTTAGAGGCTCTGCCGAAATCAACCCGCTTAGTACAGAAGTGTCTATTAAGTCCGGAATGAATCGAGGTAGTGCGTTTATTTACCTGACAGTTCTAGCTAACCTAGTGAATGGTGACTCCAATACCCGTGTTTTGAAATACAATGATCTCGAGTACCTAATGGGTAAAATACGGGCTGAACTGGGAGAAAGTAAATATCAAAAGGCAATTAAGTCACTCATAGCATCTGTTCCTTACTGGAGAGAGAAGATTCCTGGAGCCTTTGCAGATAAGGTTGAAGCCTATTGCAAGAAGCACTCATAGAAGATGAAGGAATTCTTAGGGAGTATTCGTTAGATAACGTTGTATAATAGTATTCTGCTCTCCTTTTAATTCCGGTAAAGGATAATTGTATCTTAGAATAAAATATAGAAACCAAGGGCTTTCGAGGTCATCGGCATGACTTCAAAAGCCCTTTTTGGTTATTATTTTCCGGCTGCTATGTCGCGGATCTCCGTATTTCTGAGAGCTTCCCGCCGTGTACGCACCTTATGAATAAAGTAATAGACATTCAGGGCAACGAAGGCAGGCTGCGCAGTCGAGCCAGAGGAATATTTCGCCCGTCAGGCCAAGAGAACGAAATAATCGTGCCGGCGCGTCCCCGATAACAGATATACCGTGAGCTGTCGCCGCATCTGCCTATACCCTCAAAAGGCGATAGCGCTCATTGGAAAAAGGTGTATGAAAAATGCAGGATCTGCTGCTGTACGGGCTTGCCGTACAGCAGCATTTTAACCATAATATATAGTGTTAAGGATAAACTTGAGAACGGTGAAAGGTATTGCAAATGAAACCGGTGACATTCAAAGAGGAAAACCAAATGTTCATAACGCGTGCAGGGCGTTCGGCCCGAATAAGGAAACTGCTGCTGATAAGCTTTTTATCTGCTGTTATTCTGATTTATGTTTTGCTGATAAGGCCCGCTCTCAAGCCCTTAACGGGAACAGTCGTTATAGAACTCGCAATTTTCGGAGCAGTACTGCTGGCGCTCATAGTTTCGCTGATGATATTCGCGGTCTTTTCGGTTATAATGCCGGCCGCAAAGCTTTTCTCTTCAAAAAAGGAACGGCTTCCGGCAATGCGCCGCCGGGTGAAAAAATGGGCGAAAATGAGCATATGGCTTGCGGCCGTATTGCTTATCCTCGTATTTGCTTCCCAGTTGCTTGCGTACACGCCGCCAATAATCGAGTCCGGCGGTTCTCAAGCCGAAGACAGCATTGCGATTATTGAAAAGGTGCGGCTGAACGGCGCCGAGCAATGGATTTCCATCCGAAGCAGGCACAAGGAAAACCCGGTGCTTCTGTTTTTGGCGGGCGGACCGGGAGGAAGCCAGCTGGCCGCCGTGCGCAGCGAACTGCGGGAGCTGGAGGAGCATTTTGTTGTGGTTGGATGGGATCAGCCGGGTTCGGCGAAATCGTTCGGAGCGGTTCCAAGATCCGCTCTTACGCGTGAGCGCTACATAGCTGACGGCTGCGAGCTGGCAAAATACCTTTGTGACCGCTTCCGCCGGGAAAAAATATTTTTGGTCGGCGAGTCCTGGGGAAGCGCGCTGGGGATCTGGATGGTACAAAGGCAGCCCGAGCTTTTTTACGCATTCGCGGGAACCGGGCAGATGGTATCCTTCCTTGATACGGAGCTTTATTGCTATGACCTCGCGGTAAAGACCGCGCAGGAGCGGGGAGATGCGGCTGTGCTCAAAAAGCTGCGGGAGCAAGGCAGCCCGCCGTATTACGGAGACGGCGTTGCGCTCAAAATGGCAAATTATCTGCTGTATCTTTTTAAGGTCATGTCGTCCAATCCGGCGATCGCATATTCGGCCCATAATACCCTGCAGGACCTTGCGGCTCCCGAATACGGTCTGCTTGACAAGATAAATTATATCCGGGGGCTGACCGATACGCTCTCGGTTGTGTACCCTCAGCTTTATGACATGGATTTGCGCAGGCAGGCCGCGGTACTGGAGGTACCCGTATATATCCTGGAGGGCCGCCATGACATAAACGCGCCTACCGCTCTGGCGCAGGAGTATTACGAAATGCTGAGAGCCCCTGAAAAGGAGATCATATGGTTTGAGCGTTCCGGGCATACGCCTTGGGTGGATGAAAACGAGCGCTTCGCGAAAGTGCTTGCGGACCGCTTTTTGAGCAAAATCAATAACCCCTGAATTTGTTCGCTAACGACAGCCGAAAGATACGCACACAGACGGCGAAATTGTTGAAGTAAACCAAAAGAAGGGGGAATGAGCCGCCGCCCATCCTCCCTTTGTCCTAATTATTCTGTTATTCGTTCAGTTGCTTATCTCTTCCAGCCAAAGCGCTTTGAGCGATTTGTAACTTTTGCCGAACACGGAATTGAATTTCGAATAATCCGAGTAGACCTCCAGCACGCTTTTGAGCGAGTAGGTCTTTACGAGGTAATTTACAAGCGAGCCGCACTGATAAGAATCAAGTTCATTGCCTTCTTCGTTGACGCCGTATTTGGAAACTATGGAGCAGGTATCCAGCCATGAATCATAGGGCTTGCTTTCATTCGATTTATAAGAAATGAAAGCGGACGCGTCATAGAACAACGCCGGGTCAAAGCCGGACTGGGTTTTCATCGTTCCTCCCCGGCTCAAATAGTTTTCCAAAACGTCGCTGTAATAGGCTTTGCCCCAGCTCTGGTCACCGAAATCAAACGCGTCGTTGTTAAACACAAGATCGCGCATTATAAGGTAACGGTAATCGCAGTTTCTGAAACCGTTCCTTTCTTCGACCATGAATTCGAGATCGTTTAATACCAGAGCTGAGTAATATTCCGCCAATCCGAGTTCGAGCCATTTGCCGGACGCTTCGCCCGCGCAGGCAGCGACCGCCTCCCTGATGCTGGTATGCGCCGTCGAATACGTATCCTGCAGGTATATTCCGCCGCTGGGCATCGCGCCTTCCATAGCGGCATTTGTCTGATATCCCGTTTCATCGATATAATATACAAACCTTTCGGCAGCTTTCGCTTTCATGGAATCGGGACCGTTCTCTGCGATGGATTTCTTCAGCAGCAAAAGACCCGTATTGTTCCTGTGAAGAAAATACTCGAGATTGTGCACATCCGACATAATGCAGCTTTTATCCTTCTGCCAGGCAATATAGTAATCGGCAATTTCGCTTTTTATGACAATATCATACGCTTTGTTATCCGAAGCCCTGAGCGAGAAGCCCGAAAACTCTTCTTCGTAAGGGTAACGATAAGGAACCCTGACGCCGATGGTTTTAAGCCATTCCTGCTTTGTGGCGGCGACGAACCGGGGATCGGATATATTTACGTCTTTTTTCACCATATAGTGAACTATGGACGCCGCAGTCGCCCTTGCGATGGACACCTCCTTCATTCCGCAGAGCCGTTCGTCGAACCTTGCGCAGAACATGCCTATTATATCCGTATTGCCGCCGTCATTGTAATAATTTGCGAGGTAATTGCTGTCCGGGACGACGTTTGTAAGCAATTCTGCGATACCCTGCCCGATCCATTGCTCATCGTTGAGCATATAGGCGGACGCTGTCATGGCATAATGTTCGTTATTGCCGATTTGCTCGGGGCTCATTACGGCGGTATTTTCCACCCTGAACGGCAAGCCTAAACGATTCCCGAACTCATCGTTTTCAACGATTATGATGTTCGTTTTTTGCTCGGGAGTAAAGCCCGTATAATCCTTGATTTGTCTCAAATCGTTTTCCACCAGCGCCACGAGGGCTTTCGCGTCAGTCTCGGTTATCGACGCGCTTTCCACCTGGTATTTCGCATATTCCGTTTCGGTTATCCATATTTCAAATGCGCGGGGGAAAATATCGTCCTTTTCATGATACCCGGCGCTGAAATCAACGGAAAAGTTCGTAAGCTCTTTGTTACCGACGAGCTTTTCGGTTTTCGGGCTCGCATCGATTTGAGCGGCAGGTTCTTTTTTGCCGCAGGAGCAGATGCAGATTGCTGCAAGAAAAACGATAAAAATAATAAAAAATCTCCTGTGTGTCATGGCTGCGTCCCCCTAAATTTCTTTATTCCCCTCAAGCAATGATAAGCTTACGCAAGAAAATGTATAAACTGACAATTTGTACTAAGAAGTATAATATATTAGGCATGTCTGTTCAAGTCTTAAATGAATAAATTGTAAACAAATTTCCACGGTTCGGCGTGTTTTTCAATAGCGTTGCCAATTTTAGCGCAATTCGTGTATAATCCGGTTATAAAACATGGTCAAGGCATAGCTCTTGAGCGATTCTGCGAGGAGAACGGATTTTGCTTTATCGATCCCAGTCCCGCCATCAATGAAGCTTTGACCTGCTATGCTCCGGACAGATTCCTTTTAGGCCACATCCACCCGAACGCAAAATCGGGTATTCTTCTATACAGCGAAAAAGTGCTGATGTACGGGTAAATGAAAGCCTGAGCAGCCTTAAAAAATCCGAAACCTGATGATTTTAAGCATATAATAAACAGGCGAAAGGACGACGCATTTATGTATGAAATAAGGACTTTGGAGGGCGTTTCAACAGAGGAGCTTCACAGGGCGTTTGCGGCCGCCTTTTCGGATTACACGGTCAAAGTGGACTTGTCTTTGGAAAAATTTACATTAATGCTTATCAAAAACGGATTTGACGCGGCATGCTCTCTGGGCGCGTTCAATAAAAACGAGCTTGCAGGCTTTGTTATAAACGGCGTCAGGGAGTGGGACGGAATATTGACCGCTTATGACAGCGGAACGGGAGTAATACCCTCCTGCCGAAAAGCCGGTATTACGACAGCCATGTTCGATAAACTCATGGGTATCCTTTCGGAAAAGCTCATCAGCCGCTATTTGCTTGAGGTAATCAAAACCAATATACCCGCCTTTAATTTATATAGAAAACTCGGGTTTAGGATAACCAGGGAATTTTTGTGCTTCAGGGCGGAAAAAAGCGAGTTGGATTTCACATCCGAAAAAAAATTCACAGTAAGTAAACAGCAAAGCGGCGATTGGAACCGGTTGAAGTCATTTTGGGATAATCAGCCGTCCTGGCAGAATTCCTTGGAATCCGTTACGGCATTGCCTTGTGAAAGCGTGATAGTTACGGCGGAATCGGAGGGCAGGATCGCGGGCTACGGAGTGATAGGCAAAAAAAGCGCCTCAATTTATCAGCTCGCGGTGGATCGTGCATTCCGGAATAAAGGGATCGGCTCCGAAATCCTCAGGTCGCTTATCAATGAAACGGGAGCTTCCTCGATTACGTGCGTCAACGTGGACAGCCGCTCGCAAAGCGCGGCCGGTTTCTTAACGAAGGCAGGGTTCAAGGTTTTTGCCGAGCAATATGAAATGGTAAAGGCTGTCGGGTGAGCCGGCCGCAACACTTTTCGCGGAACAAGTTTTGAGTCTCTTTTGGAATACGGCTATCGATAGATCCAAGATACCGGAGGGAAACATATGCTTGATCTCATAAAACCGCCGAAGCTCAAATACGGCGACACGGTGGCTGCGGTCAGCCTTTCATGGGGAGGAGCGGGCGATCCGGAGCTCCTCTGGCGGTATGAGGCCGGAAAGAAAAGGCTTTTAGAAGAGTTCGGGCTTAAGCTCGTTGAAATGCCGAACACCCTGAAGGGCAGCGAATATATATACTTGCACCCGGAGAAACGTGCGCAAGACCTCATGCAGGCCTTTGAGGACAAAAACATCAAAGGCATAATAAGCTGCATAGGCGGCGAGGAAAGCATACGGCTGCTGCCGTACGTGGATTTTTCCATGATACGCGCAAACCCGAAGGTGTTCATCGGGTATTCGGATTCGACGGTAACGCATTTCATGTGCATGAAAGCGGGAGTTTCAAGCTTTTACGGCGCCGCTGTTTTAGGCGAATTCGCGGAAAATGTGCAAATGTTCGACTACACAAAAGCGCATATCCTGAAGACCCTTTTTGAAGATAAACCTTTGGGCAGGCTCGACCCCGCTCCCGGATGGACGGGGGAGAGGCTTGAGTGGACTTTTGAAAACAGAAATACAATGAAAAAGCTGCTGCCAAACAGAGGACACGAGCTGCTTTCGGGAAAAGGGACGGCTCGCGGCCGCTTGATAGGCGGCTGCATAGAAGTGCTTGAAATGATGAAGGATACGCTTCTGTGGCCTTCGCATTCGGCTTTTGACGACGCGATTTTGTTTTTGGAAACCTCGGAAGACACGCCCGAACCCTCATATATCGAATACTGGCTGAGAAACTACGGCTCCTCCGGCATACTTAAAAGGTTGTCCGGGATGATATGGGGAAAACCGTATCAGGAAAAATACTACGAAGAGTACAAAATGTCCATATTGAAAATAGTCAAAAATGAGCTCGATTTAAACCTGCCGGTCCTTTATAACCTGAGTTTCGGGCATAACCAGCCCATGCTTTGTCTTCCGTACGGCGCTTTGGCCGAGATTTGCTGCGAAGAATGCTCTCTGACCGTATTGGAACCGGGCGTATGCTGACGTCAATATAAGAGCGGAAAGGAATTCCTAGCATATCATGCATACGAAAGGGCGAAGCATAAGTGCCGCGCCCTTTTAATATTGATCGTTCTTACTGAAGTTCATCCGGTAGAAATAAATCAGAACTTCGGCAGCACCGCTCCCTGATAAGTTTTGTCGATGAACTGCTTTATGGTTTCGCTTTGAAGCGCATTTACGAGCGCTTTTGTCTTTTCGCTGTTCTCGTCGCCTTTTCTGACCGCAATGATATTTACGAATGTATCCGCGGCAAGCGAGTCGGCAGCCTCAAAAGCTAAGGCGTCCGTGGCGGCGTTGAGTCCGGCCTGGATTGCATAGTTACCGTTTATGACGGCGATGTCGACATCCTGCAGGGAACGGGCGAGCTGGGCGGCTTCGATCTCGATGATATCGAGATTTTTGGGATTGGAAACGATATTGTTCACAGTCGCGGTCAATCCCGCGGCTTCATCCACATCGATAAGGCCTGCGGCTTCAAGAAGAAGCAGAGCGCGCGCCTCGTTGGTCGTGTCGTTGGGAACGGCGACCTGAGCGCCGTCTTTAAGCTCGTCAAGCGACGCGGTTTTGCCGGGATAGATCCCGAGCGGCTCATAATGGATACCGCCTGCGGAAACGATTGTCGTGCCGTATTCGGCGTTAAAGTCATCCAGGTAGGGAACATGCTGGAAGTAATTGGCGTCCAGATCGCCGCTGTCCAGCGACGTATTGGGCTGAACATAGTCGGTGAACTCAACGATTTTCAGTTCCCAGCCCTCTTTCTCCAAAAGGGGTCTCGCGGCTTCAAGGATCTCGGCGTGAGGCGTCACGGAAGCGCCGACGGTGATGATCCTTTCATCCGGATCCTTTGCACATGCCGCGAGAGACAGCGTCAGCAGCAGCGCAAGTGCCAATCCGATAGTTTTTTTCATTTTATTTTCCTCCTCATTCTTTTTAAATAATATTTATAAATACTCCGCAGGGAGTTGTTTTAAATAAGCCGCATCACCGTTTATCCGATTTTTTGGCGATCCTCATACCGACCTCCTGAAGCACCTGAACCACGATAACCAGCAGCACTACCGTAACCATCATGATATCTTCGCGATAGCGGTAAAGGCCGTAATTGATGGCGATGGCCCCGAGACCGCCGCCGCCCACTATGCCTGCCATCGCGCTGTAGCTTAAAATTGTCGTCACGGCGATAGCCGCGCCCGTAAGAAGGCCGGGCTTCGATTCGGGGATCATCACGCGAAATATTATCCGCATAGGGGAGGAGCCCATGGCCGCCGCGGCCTCGATAACTCCTTTATCCACTTCGTTGAGCGAAGATTCCACAAGCCTCGCTATGAAAGGCGCGGATGCGATTATGAGCGGGACCACCGTAGCGGATGAGCCCAGCGTCGTTCCGGTTATTGCCCGGGTAATAGGCTGCACTGCAATAAGCAGTATCAAAAACGGAACGGATCTTAAAAGGTTGATGATAACGTTAAGGGTTTGGCTTACCCACCTGCACGGAGCTATTCCGTCCAGGCGCGTGACCGCGAGAACGACTCCGAGAGGGAGGCCGAGAGCATATGCCATTGCGGTTGAAGCAAGAGTCATATACAAAGTTTCCAGTAAACCGAAGCCCATCATTTGAGTAAATTTCATAACCTCTGTGTCAGGCATTGCCGTTCACCTCCTCGACGGACAGTCCCCGCGATATCAAATGCTCGATCATGGCGTTCGCCGCAGCGTCGTCGCCCGGAAGCTGCACAAGCATCTGGCCGTAAGCAAGTCCGTTGATGTCGCGGGTGTCGGCATGCATTATATTGACGGGCGCTTTAAATCGCAGCACCATATTTGCGACTATGGGCTCAAAGGATGACTGGCCGTCAAAAACGATACGGATGCTTCGCCGGCCGATTCCCGCCGCTCCCGCGGAGAAAAACAGCCTTTTTGCCGCAGAGGATTTCGGGCGAGCGAAAATCTCCTTTACTATGCCCGATTCAACGACCCTGCTTTCGTCAAGTATCGCGACCTTGCCGCAAATCTCCTCAACGACGCGCATTTCGTGCGTGATTATAACGATGGTGATGCCGAACTTTCCGTTTATATCCTTTAAAAGCCTTAAAATCGAGCGGGTCGTGGCCGGGTCCAGCGCGCTCGTCGCTTCATCGCACAAAAGCACCTTAGGCCTGTTCGCAAGCGCCCTCGCGATTGCCACGCGCTGCTGCTGTCCGCCGGAAAGTTCTGCGGGATAAGCGTTCGCTTTATCGCCAAGCTCGACAACTTCCAGAAGTTCAAGCGCCCGCCGCCTTGCGGCTGCCTTTTCCATCCGGGCGATCTCCAGCGGAAAGCAGATGTTTTCTATCGCGGTCCTCTGCTTCAAAAGGTTGAACTGCTGAAATATCATTCCTATGGAACGACGCGCCTCATACAATTCCTTTTTTGAAAGCGACGCAAGGTCTTTTCCGTCAAACAGCACCTTTCCGGAGCTCGGCTTTTCAAGAAGGTTCATGCAGCGGACAAGCGTGGATTTTCCCGCGCCGCTCATGCCGATGATTCCGAAGATCTCGCCTTCGCCGATTGAAAGGTCGATCCCGTCAAGCGCCAGCACATCCCCGTTCTTGCCGGGAAAATGCTTTGTCAGTCCTCGAATTTCAATAATAGACGCTGTCATTAAGTACTCCTTTATAAAATAAAACCGCCTCCCGGCCGGGAGGCGGCGAATAAATCCACACGCGCCTATAACGGCCAGCCGAAAATCCGCTTGCCGCACATGCACATCGAGAATAAGCGAGTCATGGATATTTCCTCCGAAATTTAATGTTTTGGATTATATCATAATATATAATATAGCGCAACCCATATTTTTATAATTATACATACTCTAAAATTTTTTAATACAAACTGTTTAATAAAACAGAGCGGATGACGGGGAAAAATAATCATGATACAATCTTTATAAGACCATAATATGACGATGCTCGCTGTGCGGGCAGCTTTTGGAGGAAGATTCAATGAAAGTTCTTGTGACGGGCGGCGCCGGATATATTGGCAGCCATACATGCATCGAGCTTTTGAATGCGGGGCACGATATAGTCGTTGCGGATAATTTTTCCAACAGCAAAAAAGAAGTTATAGGACGCATGTATGATATCGCCGGGAAAACGTTTCCCGTTGAGGTGTGTGAGCTTTGCGACAAAAATGCCGCTCAAAGCCTATTTAAAAAATATGATATCGAAGCCGTCGTGCATTTTGCGGGGCTTAAAGCTGTCGGAGAGTCGGTCAGGGTCCCGCTCAGATACTATGAAAATAATCTGATTTCGGCCATGAATATACTCGGGTGCATGCACAAATACGGCGTCAAAAAGCTCGTATTCAGCTCGAGCGCAACGGTTTACGGAACTCCCGAAACGGTACCTATCAAAGAGGACGCAAAGCTTTTTGCCGTAAATCCGTACGGCCGCACGAAATTGATGATTGAGGATATGATGAGGGACGTTTATAACGCGGATCCGTCCTTCCGTTTTGCCATCCTCAGGTATTTCAATCCTGTCGGCGCGCATCCTTCGGGAATGATAGGCGAAGATCCGAACGGCATCCCGAACAACCTTATGCCTTATATTTCGCAGGTTGCGGCAGGCAAGTATGAGTATCTCCGGGTCTTCGGAAACGATTATCCCACGCCGGACGGAACCGGCATAAGGGATTACATCCATGTGGCGGATCTTGCCGAAGGACATATCGCCGCGCTCAAAAAAATCACAGAGCGGGAAGGACTGCTGACATATAACCTCGGTACCGGCAAGGGCTATTCGGTTCTTGAAGTCGTGCGCTCGTTCGAACGCGCGACCGGTAAGAAGATCCCGTACAAGATCGAACCGCGAAGGCCGGGGGATATAGCCGTCTGCTTTGCGGATCCGTCCGCCGCGGCTGCCGGGCTTGATTGGCGTGCGCGCCTGAATATGGACGATATGTGCCGCGACGCTTGGCGCTTTACAGAAAAAAATCCGAACGGATACTAAAAAGTAATGAGTAATAAGTTCTGAGTATTCAGTTCAGGTTAAATCTGCCTTCGGCAGATTTCAGCGTGTCGAAGAAGTCTGTACAGACTTCTTCGAATTCTACACATCCCGTGAAACAAAGGTTTCACTCGACCTAAAATCATTTCCGGGCGGTCCGAGCGAAAAGGCTTTCGCGTGGGCGTGCAAAGTACGATTGTTTGAAACAAGATTTCAAACTGTCCATACGGATTTCATCCGTTTCACCGTATAGTCGCTGATGACGGAACGTATCAGCCGATAAGTCGCTGATGACGGAACGTATCAGTCGATAAGTCGCTGATGACGGAACGTATCAGTCGATAAGTCGCTGATGACGGAACGTATCAGTCGATAAGTCGCTGATGACGGAACGTATCAGTCGATAAGTCGCTG
>MWCU01000080.1 GCA_002070205.1 Firmicutes bacterium ADurb.Bin182
TCTTATCAAAACCAAATTCTGCATCCCTCGCCCGAACCCGGGCATGATATCGCGCAAGCGCCTTATGGAAAAGCTCGATCACGTGTCCGAACGGCTGCTTACTCTTGTAGTTGCGCCTATGGGCTACGGCAAGACGTCATCTGTTTATGAATGGGTGGAAAAATCGGGCGTGCAGGCGGCATGGCTTTCATTGGATGAAAGCGATAACGATCCCATTGTTTTTTGGAAGTATTTTTTGGCGGCAACGGAGAAGATATTTCCCGGGATCGGGACCGAAGCCGAATATACCCTTTCGTCATATCAACTGCTGGAAGAGAACGTTCACGTCAATATAATAATAAACAGGATAGCGCAGCACGGAGGCAGGGTGGTACTCGTTCTGGACGATCTGCACACGATCACCGGCGCTAAAGTATATAAAGGGCTTTCGCATCTTATCCGGTATCTTCCCGTAAACGCGCACATTATCATAATTAGCAGGACTGAGCCCCCGATGGAGCTCAACGATTTTGAATTGCGCTCCCAGGTTTTGCGCATCAACGCAAACGATCTTCGTTTCCGGCAGGATGAGATCGCGGATTTCTATACTAAGCGCGGTTTGATGTTTGATACGGAGCAGATCGAAGAGATAGACGGGTATACGAAGGGCTGGGCTGCGGCGATGGTTGCCATCGCGGTTTCGGCAAAAAGCAGCACGGCAAACAAAGCTTTGCTCACCGGCAAAACTTATGCGAACTCAGATGTGTATCAATACCTGATGAACTCTATGTTTGGATCGTATCCCCCGAAGAAAAAGGCGTTTTTGCTTAAGATCTCAATACTGGAGTTTTTGCAGAGGGATATCTGCTGCGCTCTTACCGGCGAAGACGACGCCGCGAATTTTTTTGAGGATATGAGGAAAAGGAACGAGTTTTTAACCGAACTCGGCGACGGAAGCGGCGTTTACCTGATGCATCCTATTTTAAAGGACTTCCTGCTTAAAAAACTCAGGCGGGACGATCCCGATGCGTATACAGAACTTAATACAAAAGCTGCGGATTGGTATCGCGGCAGGGGCTTTTTGCCGCAAGCCGTTTCGCATTATTTAAACGGTATGCGGTTCGAGGAGGCATTTCAACTGATAGAGATGCAGCTCGGCGGTCTTGCGAGCAAAAACGAATATGAGACCGCGCTTTCATGGATAGAACGGCTCCCCGAACAGCAAAAGCAAAACAGCATTAAGATCGCGGTGTTCTATTCGATGTATTACGCGCAAGGCCGGTCCTCCGATTTATCCCGCAAATGGCTTGCCCATGCAAAAAACCTGCTCGAGAATGACACCTTAGGAGAAAACGGCGAACAGATCCGCGCCCTGGTCGGCCTTACGGCAGTGAATCTTCTTCTTAGGGAAGGCAATGTGCAGGAACTTATCAGGCTTATCCGAAGCGGTGAAATACGCGGCAGCGGCTCCTTCAAAACAATTGAATATATGGACCTGAACAATTCGGATATCTGTATTTACCGAAGCCCAGTCCATGTAATGATAAAACTGTTTGAAGCCGATCGCGAAGCATTCGATAAATTACGGGATTATCACGGCATGATGTCCGCAAAAAGACCGGGGTTCCTGCCCCTGGCCGCCGCGGAATATTATTATGAAAAGAACAGACCGGATGAAGCGCTGCCGCTGTTCCTGAATGCGGCGGAATTTGCAGGGCAGCTGAATTATCCAGGAGTGCTGGTACCCGCTATGGCGGGAATTTACCGCATAAAGAGGATAAGGGGCGATACGGACGGCGCTCTCTCGATTTTGGAGGAATGCGAGTCAAGGCTTGAAGCAATTCGAAAACCGCACTGGAAGGATCTTGTGTGCGCGCTGAAAGCTCGCTGTTTTCTTGAAACCGGCAATATCGAAGGGGCGGAAAAATGGGTATGCAATTCTAAATTGCACGCTTTGAGCGAAATCAGCAGGTTCCGCGAATTTGAGCTGATCGTGCTCGCAAGGGTATTGTGGGCCAAAAACAAAACGGACGACGCAGAGATGCTCCTGATGCGGCTGCTATCGTTTGCGGAAGCTGAAAACCGTTTGCACAGCATGGTCGAGATATTGAACCTGCTTTCAATAACAGCCTTCCAAAAAGGCAATGCCGGCCCGGCTTTTGAATATTTGGAAAAATCTTTGAAAGTCGGCCTTGATGAAGGCTTTATTCGAAGCTACATCGACGAGGCGGCGCCTATGCTTGCCGTTTTAAAGCAGGCGGCGCGTTCGTTCAATAAAAAGGACGGTATCGGCGGAGAGCTCAAGAGATTTGCTGTCTCCCTTATTTCGCTCATCGGGGAGGAGAGCGGTATTCTGCCAAACGGCAGCGCGGACAGCCGGCCTGATTTTAAAAAACTGCTGACCGCAAAAGAGCTTGAAGTGCTGGAACTTCTGTGCGCGGCATATTCAAACGAAGATATCGGGAAAAAGCTGAACATCACTCAGCGCACGGTCAAAACGCATACGGGGAACATATACAGCAAACTGGGGGTCAAAACCCGCGCTCAATGCGTAAAACTGGCGTATGAAGAGGGATGGGGCTGACCGTAAACGGGCGGGCGATTCGTGAATCGCCCCTACAGATAGGTATAACATGTCATCACAACATATTGCAGGGAATAATCTGGGGCGTCTTGTTTTCTCCCTATAAACATTAATCAAAGATAAGGGACGCTTAAAATGTAGTTCCGAATTCTGTATTTTTGGACAACCCCGTTTACACATAGTCAAAAATGAGATTTAACGGACTGAGCTTGCAATAAAGGTATTGCATCTCGTACCTTAGTACGATGCGCAGGGCCTTTTATTTTGCTATCATTGTTTCGTATGTATTGTATAATTATGGAGGAAAACAAATGAAAGCAGCGAAAAGGACGACCGCACTTATCATAGCCGCGTTCATGGTATTGATGATGTTTCCCGCAGCGGTCTTAGCGGCGGACCCGGGGGCTCCCGTTTTCCGCGGATGGGGCATGTCATATTCGGGCGAGTTAACAATTTATACTATCAGTTATACTGAAGCTGCCACAATAGACTACGTCATTCTGCCATATGGCGCTGCCCAACCCACAGCCGCGCAGGTGAAAAACCATCAGGACGCAAGCGGCAATCCCGTTGACGCCCCGTATAGCAGAACGGTGCAAACCGAGGGTTCGGGCGATCAGCATGACGCTTTCCTTCTTCGCAGCGATGACACCGGTTATCCCGATATTGTCCCCGGCAAGTACAACCTTTTTATTATAGCTTACGACGCCGAGAGCAATACGACCGACGTCATTCGCTGGAATTTTTACGGTACGCCATACAGCTTTGAAATCACGGCACAGCTTACCTTTACGGTAAACGACGGGACGAATCCGATTTCGGGCGCAACGGTAAAAGTGGGCTCCGAAACAAAGACCACCGGCGGCGACGGCAAGGCGGTATTCACCCTGTCAGGCGGCGTCTATTCGTATTTGATTCAAGCAAGCGGGTTTCAAGGCTTCTCGAACAGCTATACTGCCGATAAGCAGACAGACGAAATAACGGTTTCGCTGATTCCGGGGATAGGGGGCCATTATTCCGCGATATTTAACGTTAAGGATGATAAAGACACAAACCTTAAAAACGCGAAGATCACGATAGGCGGTGTCACCAAAACGGCAGACGCAGACGGCAACGCGGAATTTTTCCTTACGCCCGGGGATTACTCTTACAGCGCAAGCGCAATGGGGCGGATAACAAAAAACGGCAGCATAACAGTAAGCACAGAGAATATAAGCACTGACGTCGTGCTTTCAACAGACCCGGCAGGCGTTGATTTGGTCATCGATTCCCATCATGAGGGAGAACTGGGCGCTGAAATTGACGCCATTCTGTCCGCCAACTGCCTTGGCGCCGATGCCGTCAGATCACTCACAGTCAACGGGGGAGAAATGAACGGCGCCGATTTTGACGAATACCACGGAATAGGAATGCTGAACGGGTATTCAAACGATATTTTCAGTGCCGTCGACCTGTCGGGTACTGTTTTGGACGGCAATACTCTGCCTGAAGGCGCATTTTATTATTTCAAGCATCTGGCCGATATAAAATTGCCGGAGAGCATGACGGCCATAGGCGATACGGCGTTTCAAGACTGCGACGCGCTGACGTCCTACACCGTTCCGGACGGCGTGACAAATATCGGCTCCCGAGTATTCGCGAATTGCAACGCCCTTACATCCCTCACGCTGCCGAACAGCGTGACAACTATCGGGCCATGGCTTTTCGGCAGTTCCATTATGGATACAAACATCGCTCCCGTGGCGAACGTCTATATGTCTTCAGAAAATCCAGATGCCATAAGCGTGGATGCAAACGCGTTTAAAAATAACCACAATGCGGTGCTGCGCGTCGTCTCCCCGGCAAGCGTCAGCGCTTATATAAGCGACAGCAATGACGGAAGCATCGAAGACGGCAAGTGGTACGGGCTGTGGATAAGCGATCCGGACGGGGCGGCTCCAGTTATCAGTGGGATCATGGCGGGGTGGCTGGACGATGATTCCGCGTATTTTGCAATCTCATCCGATTCCCCCGGGCAGTTTTATTTTGCGATGGTTGACGACGGCGGTCCTGTGCCTTTGATCGATACTTCGGGCACAGGCACGGCGGTCAACGGCGGCTTGGAAGGATTTAGCATATTCGAAGGACCGGCGAGCGCGAAAGACCTCTATATCGTGCTCAAAGGCGTCAACGAAAAACTCAGCAATATACTCAAAATGGATATGCCTGCTGCGGACGCCGCTCCGGCCGACATTACAGTAAACGGCCATACGGAAGGAAACCTGAGGGACGAAATCAACGCGGAGCTTGCGAAAGTCAATTTGAGCTACAATTATGATAAGGTGGGCGGCCTTACCGTAAACGGCGGAACCATAAACAGCGATGACGCGGATTTTATTTGTTACGGGGTTTATTATCTCACAGGTGTTGATTTTTCCGGAACGGCATTTGAGGACAACACGGTTCCGAGCGACTTTTTATATTATTCTTATATAGAAACCGTAATTCTGCCCGGGAATGTGGAAGCTATAGGCGATTGGGCATTTTCGGAGTGTTCAGAGCTTAAGAGCATCACACTCGGCAGTTCGATCCCGCCGGCTGCCGGTGAGGGCGTGTTTGAAGGGGCGCCGGACGGCGCCGTGGTTTACGTTCCCTCCGGCAGCAAGGGTGCTTATTTGGCCGCAGCCGACGGGAACACCGCGGACGATAAGTGGTACGGCCTTACTGTTGTGGAAATCCGTGGTTCCGGCTCCGGCGGCAATAGCCAGGTTTACCGAAACCGCACGCTGACCGATTTCGCGACGGGCGTACGGGTATCCGGCAGCATCCGCTCCGATTCGCGGCTCAAGGTAAAACCGCTCGAATTGCACGATGACCCTGCATGTGACGCCATACGCAAGGCAATCGAAAGCGGCGACCTCATCGCCGGCTTCGACATCGAACTGACCGGAGATTTCATAGGCCAGCTTACTGTTTCGATACCGGTGGACGGCAAATATAACGGACGGACCGTAACGCTTCTCCATTGCGCCGGCGGCAGATTGGAAACTATAACGGCAACTGCAGCGAACGGCATTGCGACTTTTACCGTTTATGAACTTTCGCCCTTCGCGGTGACGAGAGGTTCGTCCGATGTGCCCGTGCCGCCCAAAACGGGCGATACGGCGACACTTGCGGGCTTTATTATGCTCTTCTTTGCCGCGCTATGTTTTGGCTGTGCGCTGGTGAAACGGCGCAAGGCTTAAAATTCGTACATAAAAAACGAGGCTGTCCGGAAGCGGGCAGCCTTTTTATTACCGCCTTCACCGCGCCATAGTAATAATCCCATCATGCAAAGCCGAAGGGCAAACCAAAGAGAAGCAGTTCATTATGTTTGACAAGCCGCCAATATCCGATGATAATTGTTAAAGATGCTCTCGCATGCGTAAATGCGCGCTAAAGCGCATGCGGAAAACATCGATGTGCAAAACAAAATGAAAGGCTGAAAACAATGCAAAGGCGAATGACCCGGGAGCAGCTGAGAGACAAGACCCGGCAACTGCGCGTTTCCATTCTTAAAATGCTTTATGAAGCCGGATCGGGGCATCCAGGAGGATCCCTGTCGGCAATCGACGTCATGGCGGTGCTGTATCACAATGTAATGAAACATGACCCGAATAATCCGGGCTGGCCGGAAAGGGACAGGTTCTTTCTTTCAAAAGGCCATGCGTGTCCCGCTTTATATGCGGTTCTTGCGGATTGCGGGTATTTTTCCATAGATACCTTAAAAAATCTCCGCAAATACGGCTGCATTCTCCAGGGGCACCCCTGCATGCGGCATACTCCGGGCGTGGAAGTTTCGGCAGGCTCTTTAGGGCAGGGTCTTTCAATAGCGGCGGGAAACGCGCTGGCGGCAAAACTTGACAACAAGGCGTACAGGGTGTACTGCCTGATGGGGGACGGCGAGCTTCAGGAAGGACAGATCTGGGAAGCGGCGATGACCGCGGGGCATTATAAGCTCGATAATCTTTGCGGAATAGTGGATTATAACGGGCTGCAAATAGACGGCAAGGTGGAAGACGTAATGAACATCAATCCCCTGAAAGAAAAATGGGAGGCTTTCAACTGGAATGTGGTCGAAACGGACGGACACGATGTTTTAAAACTTGAGGAAGCGTTCAGCCGGGCCGATTCCTGTAAAAGCAAGCCCACCGTCATAATAGCGCATACGGTCAAGGGCAAAGGAGTTTCGTTTATGGAGAACAACCCTTCCTGGCACGGCGCGGCGCCCGATAAAGATCAGCTTGCGTCGGCGCTTGCCGAACTGGGAGCTTAAGAGGGGAGGAAGCATTATGCGGATTGTTGATCTGAATCTGGATTTGAATAATATCAAAATGAAGCCGACACGAGACGGTTACGGCGAGGGCCTCGTGGCCGCGGCAGAGAAAAATCCCGATATAATAGCTCTCGGAGCGGACATCACGGCATCAGTTCGCGTTGATTGGTTCAGGGACCGCTTCCCCGAGCGCTTCATAGGCATCGGGATCGCGGAACAGAACCAGATGGGAATTGCGGCGGGATTAAGCCTTGCCGGCAAAATCCCGTTCGTTACCAATTACGGGGTGTTTCTGGCGGGAAGGTCCTGGGACCAAATACGCACGACGGTGTGCTACGCAAACCTGAACGTAAAGCTGGGCGGCGCGCACGGCGGCATATCTGTGGGGCCGGACGGAGCTACGCACCAGGCGCTTGAAGAAATATCCATAATGCGCTGCCTTCCCAACATGCGGGTGATTGTGCCCGCGGATTCCATTGAGACAAGAAAGGCTGCGATGGCCGCGGCTGAAATCTACGGGCCCGTTTATATCAGGTTCGGGCGCGAAAAAGTGCCGTGCATCACGAGCGAAGATACCCCCTTTGAGTTCGGCAAGGCATACTGCGTCAGAGAAGGAACGGACGCCGCCATAATCGCTTGCGGCGTCATGGTCTATGAAAGCCTTGTTGCCGCCGAGGCACTCGCCAAGGAAGGCATCAGCGTGATGGTCATAAACAACCATACCGTCAAGCCCCTGGATGCTGAGACTCTTATCGAGGCTGCGGAGAAGACCGGAGCGGTCGTTACCGCGGAGGAACATCAAGCGGCCGGCGGAATGGGTAGCGCAGTGCTGGAAATGCTCGCGCAGAACTGCCCGGTGCCGGCAAAAATGATAGGCGTTATGGACCGATTCGGCGAATCCGGAGATCCCGGTGTCCTGATGAAGGAGTTCGGGCTCGTGAGTTCCAATATAGCCGCTGCGGTGAAAGAGGTCATCAAAATGAAGAAGTAAAGGCAGCTGACGGGTAATTGAAACCCCTTTTCGAAGCGGCTCAGTTCTTCAGGGAGTTTCCTTCTTTTCATGAATGTGCTCGACGGGCTCGGCGTGAACGCATACGTCGGTCACGCCAAAGAATACGGCTTTTATGGATCTTCCGATCTCATGGCTCAGATCATGCGCTTCATTCAGGCTCATGTCCCCTTTAGTGAGCACATGGAGGTCGACATGGATATCGTCGCTGCGGCCTCGCGAACGGATCTCATGGCAGCCGGACACCCGGTCGAAGTTGCATACGATCCTTTTGATTTTATCCGCGTCGATCGCCGCCGCGTCGCAAAGCACATCCATGCTTCTTTTAAGTATATCGAACGCGGCTTTCATAATAAGCACGGCTATCGCCGCCGTCATCATAGTATCCGTGAAAACGAGACCCGATTTTACGGCGAAAAGACTGCCGGTAACGGATAAAGATATAAAAATATCCGTAAAAGTATGGACGGAATCCGCCTGCAAAAAATCGCTGTTCAGTTTTTTCCCGCATCTTTTTTCATACGCCGCAACGATTATATTTATCGCTATCGTAAAGCCCATCATGGCAAAGCTCCACGGCTCGACCGCCGGAATAACAGGCTCTATCATCCGGCTTACCGCTTCCTTAACAAGACTTATGCCAGATGCGATAAGGAACGCGCTGATGGCAAGCGTCGCCATTGTCTCGAATTTTTTGTGGCCGTACGGATGTTTTTCATCGCTCGGCAGGTACGCAAAACGAACGCTTACCATGCCTATGACGTTGTTCAGGCTGTCCGTAACCGAATGGATGCCGTCCGCCGTCACCGCGGCGGAGCGGATCATAAGGCCTACTGTTATTTTGACGGCCGAAACCGCGGCGTTCAAAAGTATAACAAGCAAATTGACACGCTGGATCTTCTTATAATTCTCCACTCCGCAAAACACCCGATTATTCCAAAATCATCTTACAGCATATTCACAAACAGCAAAAAAGTTAAGGTTACGTTCCATGTGCAATTAACTGTCACAAAAAAACACCGCTTGACATAATAATAATTATAACGTTATAGTTATTATTACATAGGAGGTGTTAATCGTGGCAAATACGGTTATAAAGCTTTCGGGGGAAAAGGAACTTGGGATTTACATGCATCCGCTCAGGCAAAAGATATTGCGCGCAATGCAGATAATCGGCGAGCCGGTCACCGCAAAACAGCTTGCCGACCGCCTTTGCATAACGCCCTCTTCCGCAAAGCACCATTTGACCCGGCTCGAAAGCATAGGCATCGTTGAAAAGCACCATACGGAACAGATACACGGAATAACCGCCACTTACTACCGGTATTTGCCCGTGACCGTCAGCATCGGGCTTAACGAGAGCGAATTCGTCCGGGAGCGCAATATGATCGCGGAAAACTCGCTTATGAACGTATACGGCGGATTTAATAAGAAAATCGAAGAGAATAAAGGGCGGTTTTCAAGTGAGCGCTTTGAAGGCGACATGCTGACCGGAGTCGTTTACCTCAGCCAAAAAGAAGCCGATGAACTGCATGGGCTTATCGACAGGTTTATTGAAGAGCACAACGTGAAAACCGCCGGCGCGCTTCCCTTTGAATACGCGCTGGTATTATACAATGCGTCGGAGGGAATATGACCGTAAATCATAAAGCGATCCTGTTCTTCAATTGGTTCGGGACCGGGATCATAATGCCGGTCATGAGCCTTATGCTCCTCTCGCGCAGATGCACGCTGCAGACTCTCAGCGCGGCTATAGGAATCTATTCGGTGACCGTAATCGTCGCGGAAGTCCCTTCCGGCACTTTTGCGGATCTTCATGGCAGGAAAACCGCCTTTCTCGCTTCCTGCGCAGCCTATATGATAAGTTTTATAACTCTTTTCTTTGCTTTTGGATTTTGGTCAACGGCTGCGGCTATGCTTTTTCAAGGTTTGGGCAGAGCATTCTCATCGGGCAGCATCGAAGCGCTCATCATTGAAGACTCTATTGAAAAATCCGGCGAAGCGAGCCTTGCCAAAGTTACTTCCTCAATTTCAGTAATCCGGAGCATAGGGATCGCTTCGGGAGCTATTTTGGGCGGCATATTGCCCGACGTGTTAAACTATTCGATACATATCGCCGTTCGAGTCGCATCGATAATAACAGCCGGCATTGCAGCTCTGCTGTTTTTGCGTGAAAACAAGCGGGACGGCAAGATCGGGACCACTCTTTTAGATCATTTGAAGATGAGCAAAGATTTGATCATGAGCGGGCGAACGCTTATTGCGATTTTGATCTGCATATGCGTCTTTTCAGTTATGCTCTTTACGCTTGAAACATACTGGCAGCCCGCGTTTCGCGAGATCATCCCCGAGGACAGGCAAGTGATGCTTGGCGTAATATGTACTCTCGGGTTTGCGGCGACGGCGCTCGGCGGCTTCTTGATGGGCAAAAGTAAATTGAATACCGGGCGGAGCAGGTGGACGGCATATTCGGCGCTGGCCGCGGGAATGGCGATCTGTTTATTCATTCTCGCATTTCAAAGGTCCGCTTTGGGATTTGCAGCTTTCTATGCGCTTGCTTATCTTTTTCTGGGCGGGAGATTCGTGAATCGCCCCTACAAAAACATATCAGCACAACACAACATATTGCAGGGAACGATCTGGGGCATCTTGTTTTCTCCCAATAAACATTAATCAAAGAAAAGGAATGCTCAAAGTGTCGTTCCGGACTTATATCTCCGAACAACCCCTTCGGCTTATGCCGGCGAAAGGATCAACTCATATGCATATCCTATCAGTATCGCACCTGCAAGCAGTAACGCTATATAAAGCGCTAAGGCTTTCTTTTTCATTATAGTGGCGATTCCCGCAAGTACTCCGGCGCTTGTTCCGGGACCCGTTATCATGAAAGCCAGCATCGCTCCCGCGCTGACTCCGCTTTGCATCAGCGAATCAATGAGCGGAAGAGAAGAGCTTGTGCTTATATAGAGAGGCAACCCGACTGCCGCTGCAAGAGGCACCGCAAAAATGCTGCCCTCGCCGAAGAGCGTTGTAATCCATTCCGAGGGAATAAAGCGATTTATCAGATAACCGACACCCGCAAACAGCGAAAAGAAGGGAAGGATCTTTTTAACGCCCGTATCAAAAGCGGCTTTCAGCAGTCTGTCGATTTTATATTTTGTAAAAAGCGTACCCAGCCGGTTTGGAAAATCAGGAGCGTTGCAACAAATTGCGGTATGACCGATGACGATCTTATCACAATTACAGTCACATTCGGATCCATTTTCCGCAGCACAACAAGCAATTTGCCGGGAATCAATTGCCGAACAGCAGCATTCGGAATGTACTGAAACCGTTTTTGCCGGGCCGAAACGGAGCTGGTTATCAAGGCAGTGCGTTTTTCTTTCGATCATGTGGGTGATATAGCCGGAACCGACGCCGATGACGATTGAAGCCAAAGCAAGCGCAAAAGCGAAGGAAGGGCTGATTATGCCTGAAATCAACACGAATCCGTCGGGACTCATCAAAGGCGATGACGTTAAAAACGCCATGACGGGGCCCCAGGGTAGCGCAGTCGCAAGCATGGAAATCACCACGGCCATAGTGCCGCAGGCGCAAAAAGGCGTTAAAGCGCCGAACGCTACCGCAGCGGGAACGGAAACAGCGGACCTTCGCATCAGCCAATTTTTCATTTTTTCGGGATCCAAATAGACTTGAAGCGCAGCCGCGACCAGAACGCCGAGGATCAGCGCAGGAAAGTTGTGCGCAAGCGTTTCAAGCACATATAAAACGGTGTCCTTCAAATACTCAAATACCAAACTCATTGTTATTCTCTCCTGATTTTTCATTTATCGTATTTTTACGATGTAACAAGGCAAAAAAAAGAGAAACTTACAGCCGATCAGGGTTTACAGCATTTTTCATCACTGCAGGCAGATTCCTCTGCCAGCGTCTCTCTCAGAGACTCGCAAAAATCGTGAAGCAGCTTTTTGTTGAGGAAAAAGACCGTCCATTGGCTGCGTTTCTCCCTGATGATGATGCCTGCCTGCTCGAGCACCGAAAGATGCTGCGAAACTGTGGACTGCGCAAGACCGGTCGCAGTGACGACGTCCGCAACGCTGATACCTTCCTCGAAATATTCTATTTTGCCGCAGCAGGTGCCGATCGTTTTGTTCTTCAACGCTTCTACGATCTTAAACCTTGTTTCATTGCCGAGCGCATTGCAGATTTTTGCGAGTTCCATGTAAACAACCTCATATATCGTATTTTTACGATGTGATTATATCGGCATTTTACGATGCTGTCAACAACTTTTAAAAAATATTTATGAGATTTTTTTTCTGATACGCATACACTGGATTTTTATCAGTTTCAGGTCTTCTGCTTGAGTATCTCTATTGCTGTTTTAGCCCAGTTTGAATCTGCAAGTATCGCCCTGCCGACGCCGATAAGGTCCGCTTTTTTCTCCCTGACCAGCCTTTCCGCAGCTTCCGCTTCAGTTATGCCGCCCGTGAGGATGACGGGGATGGACACGACTTTTTTGATCGCTTCCGTAACAGGCGCGAACCAGCCCTGACAGCTTTCGCCCGGAATGATATATCCGTTGAATCCGCCCGAGATATCCAGCGCGTCAACGCCCGCCTTTTCGAATTCCCGCGCCGCAATAAGGCTGTCCTCGACTCTCGTGCCGCCTTCAGTATAATCGCATGCGCCGAGCCTTAAAAGCACCGGAAAATCAGCGCCGCACCGCTTCTTAACGGCGTCAATGACCTCAAGGTGTATCCTGATGCGGTTCAAAACGTTTCCGCCGTATCCATCCGTCCTTTTGTTTGTGAGCGGCGAAAAGAACTGATTCAATAAATACCCGTGAGCGGAATGTATCTCAACGCCGTCAAACCCGGCCTTTTGAACGCGCTCGGCGGCATTTGCGAAAGAACGTACGATGCCGTTTATCTCATCCTCAGTCAATTCGTGCGGCAGTTCATTTTCCTTTCTCGGGTTAGAGACTTGGGACGGAGCGACGGGCGCCATACCCGTTATGTCCCTCAGCGCGGCGCTTCCTGCGTGATTGAGCTGCACTGCTGTTTTGGAGTCGTTCATATGGATCGTTTCACACAGCATGCTCATGCCTTTTATGATGCTGTCGTCCGCTGCTGACATCTGGCCGGCGCCTGCCTTTCCCGAAACGCTTATGAAGCAATGCTCCGTGATGATTAGACCTATGCAGCCGCCCTTTGACTTTTCATCATAATAATCGAGTATCGCGCGGGTTACCGATCCGTCCTCTTCAGCCTTGGACGTCGCCATCGGCGGCATCACCAGGCGGTTGTGAAGGGTAATCTGCCCGATTTTTACGGGCTCAAGCATTTTGGACATCGTAAACTCCTTTACAGTCTCTGATTATCAATCGGTTACTTGTTCATAGTATAGATTCTTTGTTCTGCTAAACGTTGCCAAAAACACGATGCCGATTATAAAGCCGCCTATAATGCATGCGATATTCAGCACTGGGATCAAAAACAGAAGATAGATAGCTATCGAAAAAAACGCAAGCAGTCTCCAGGTCCTGAACAATCCGTCCGCATTTAGCCGAAGGCCGTACTCTTTCTCCATATCATTGACGCCCATGACGATATTATATGAAACGACAAGAGAGATTATCGTTGAAACCAGGCCAAGAAGATATCCGATTGCTTGCGCTTGATTGGATACGCCCAAAAGATCCATGATATATAAAACTAAGGTATAAACGAACATTCCGGCAGCGAAAGGCCTGGCCTTAATAAATCTTTCGCTTTTACCGATCAATTCCCGAAGTCCGTTCATAAGCACTATGTATCCGATGAAATCGGGGATCAGTCCGATGCGCGACGCGCCGATGTCCAAATTAAAATCCAGGAAAACTAAAAGCAGGCCGATGAATATTTTCTGCAAAGTATTTCCTCCCGATGAGTCGTTTATATTCCGAGTATACCACTTATCAGGGTCCGGCGCTGCTTTTTATTGCATCGGCTCTTAGATTTTCGGGCGATCTTTAAGCCCGTTTTCACGGGCTTTTCGGTGTATACATATTTACCAGCAATCGTCCCACGGCCGCTTTTTCTTTTTCTTCTTTTTTTTGCGGTCATCACCTATGGGATTCTCTATAAGCGTTGCGGCCCGAAAATCATGATCATGACCATCGTCTATGCTCGTTACATCCTCCAAAAAATGTATATGACGGTCGCCTGCCATTATGGGGCCTCCGGTCCTGCCGCGAAATTCATGGAAGTGATCCTCGAAATTATCCGTGCGGAATTCTACTTCATGAACATGGTAGTCGAAATCGGATTCGCCGTCATAATCTTTCCGCTCGCGAATCGCTTCGCCCGTAACCGTCGCGAAACGATGGTTATGCGGCGTTTTTCGTTCGTTTATTTGAACGCTGCCAAGCAGCTCATGAACATGCTCCTGCTCATTATCGCGCTCGAATCGGCGAGTGTTGTCCTCCGCTTCACGTTCGCCTTCATGTTCTCTGCGGCAGAATCCCGCAAAGCCTCTGCTTTTAAAGCTCAATGTCATTTCTCCTTTCATAAAAATGATGCTGAGATGTGCCGCTTGTCTTAATAAGTGTAATCTTATATCGACGCCGCTAAGTAAGGCAGCGAATCTCAGTATCATTCTATGAATGCTATATATATTGTGTTACAAACATGGCAGCGGGCACGGCAAAGACAGCGAAAACACCGTCGCACGGACGGGCTGTGTATTGAAAGTATACAAGCATTCCCTGCTCATCCAAAGCATCAGCCATCAAAGCGTATGAATTTTCCGCGCAGCCGTTTTGCGGTCCGCGCGGCAAAGCCCGGAAATAATTTTACGCGCGCCGTCATAGGTATCAATAAAACCCGATAAGCAGGATCAACATGAAATCAAAAAAAGCTCCGTCATTCGGCATTCTGACAATCGCTTCCGCTTATATCGGAACGGTGGTCGGCGCCGGGTTCGCTTCGGGACAAGAAGTGCTTCAGTTTTTTACGGTCTTCGGCCTTGCGGGGATCTGGGGCGTTGCGGTATCTACGTTTTTGTTTTTTATAATCGGGTATGCAGTTTTGATGCTGGGGCGGTATCTGTCGGCCGAATCGCATGTTCCGGTCGTAAGGTTTACGAACGGAAGGATACTCGGCACAGCGATAGATTTTATAATCACGATTTTTTTATTCGGCGGCCTGTCCGCCATGATAGCGGGGGCGGGCGCGATAGCGAGTGAGCAATTCTCCGTTCCGTCCGTCTTCGGCACGCTTGTTATGGCTATAATAACTCTTTTGACTGTCGTCACAGGCAAAAAGGGCGTAGTAAGCGCCATCAGTCTCGTCGTTCCGTTCCTTATCGTATCGGTGCTGTTTATAGCCGTAACAAGCTTATTGACAAACCCTATCCTCGAAAGGGAAATAAGAACGGCGGAGCAGTTAAAAGGAGCAACTCCCAACTGGCTGATGTCCGCATTCAACTATGCTTCCTATAACATCGTTATAAGCATCGGGGTGCTCGCTCCCATAGGTTCTGAGACGAAAGATAAAAAAAAGCTGTTCTTCGGAGCTCTGCTCGGCGCACTGGGCCTCGGGATCGGGATTATCGCCATTTATTTATGCATTTTAACAAATATCATTCAGGTCCAAACGCTTGAAGTGCCCATGATCGAGATAGCGTCCAAAATCTCAAGCATAGTTAAAATACTGTTCGCGCTCGTAATGTTTGCGGAGGTGTATACCACCGCTGTCGGCAACCTGTACGCGTTTTCACAAAGGGTTTCCTTAAAGCTGCCAAAGACGGCAGTTATCGGCGGGGTCGCGTTTTTTGCGTTCTTGGCGGCACAATTAGGGTTTTCCAACATGGTAAAGTACCTCTATCCCGCTGTCGGCTACGGCGGCATGTTGTTTTTCCTCGGCATAATCTACGTATTTATCGCAAAAAGGGATTTTATGAAATAAGCTTTTAAGAAGGAAGGTCGTATGATGCAAAAGCTTCGGATAATGCGGATACTGTTCATTCTTTTGCTGCTTATCGCCGCTTCGGCAAAGCTTTTTTTAAAAAAAGATCTCGCTGTCGAAGCGGACTTAAATGCCGTATCCCTTGATGCGGCTTATGAGACCGGCGCGAAGCGCGATATCCTGGCGCTGATGATTGCTTACCCGGAGCATATAACAGGGCTTGAAAAAGATGACAACGAATTTCTGTTCGTTCTTATGAAGTCGGGGGACAGGATAATATATGACGACAAAAAAGCAAAAACCTTCGAACAAAAGCTCGCCGGCGCGGATATTCAGGACTGCATGGAGCAGGTTTATCCTCTGAAAGAAATAAATAATATACCCGAAAAGAATTTCGATCCGGGGAGGATCAGAGTCTATGAATTTTTGCATGCTGTTTACGGCAAAACGCGGAGCGAAATCGAAAACAATCTCGCAAACGCCCGGGCGGGCAGCCAAGGCCTAAGCTTCAATAAGCGCAACGGAGCCGCCGCTTCTTATGAAACCGCGTTTTCAGATGTTTCAAAGCTTATAAAAAACGATCCCGGAGTTTACGGCTTTGTATTTCCCATAAACGGAACATACAATTACAGGACAATCAAGGGAACGAACCGGCTGAGCCCGCACGCGTTCGGAATTGCGGTAGACCTTAAAAGCAATCCGCATGATTATTGGCAATGGGCAACAAAGGAGCAGGGGCAGAGCAGGCTTGAAAGTTATCCGAAAAGCCTTGTCCGGGTGTTCGAAAATCATAATTTTATCTGGGGCGGAAAATGGAACCATTTTGATTTTTTGCATTTTGAGTACAGGCCGGAACTCATAATCAAATCCAAATATTATATACCTCCCGGGGAGATGAAAGCTTATCCTTGGCACTACGGATTTCCGGGAACTGACGAAGTCAAGGTTTACATCGATATGATCGACAGCGTTTTTGAGTAAACTGTACAGTTTAAAATCCACGCGGTCAAATGGTTACAAACTGTCAAAACACCCCTCATGGGGATTATCAAGGGGCCTGCAAAAATCTTCGATTTTTGCAGGCCCCTTGATATACATTCCGGCTTCGGCGGCATGAACGTCGAAACGGATGAAATTCGTAAGAATTTTGTACATTGCACGCTTTGACGCTCGAAAATCTCTGATTTTAGTTTGTCAAAAATCTTGTTTTTGACTACGTGTAAATCTCGAAAAAGTCTATACAGACTTTTTCAACACGCTGTGGGCTGAACGGCCGTTACGGACTTTCGGTGTAATATCCGTGATTTTTCGGTGACAAAATAGATAATATGCCGAACGAAGCAAAAAAAACTTCAACCCGGGGGCAAAACAGAAAGTACGGAAGAAACAACTGGCTTATCGTGGTGCCTGTCATTCTGTTTGTCATTCTTGCCGTATGTGTCAGAGCGAGGTTGACGGTTGGCTTAGAGGGCTGGGCTTACAGCAAAACTGCAGAGCATATGTCGCCCGCAATGACGTCCGTCGTAAAGGGGATCACACATATAGGAGATACGGCGGTCGTCATACTGATATGCCTGACGCTTATTGTCATTCCGAAAACACGGGGTACCATAGCACTGCCCGTATCGGGAGCCGTTATACTTTCCTTTGTCCTGAACATCGCATTGAAACATGTATTGGCGAGGGAACGTCCCGATATTCTAAGGCTTATAAACGAAACCAGCTATAGTTTTCCGAGCGGCCACGCTATGATAAATTCTTCGCTTTACATAATACTTCTGCTGTTTATTTTTAAATATATAAAAAACAGATGGACAAAATGGATCTTAGCATCCGTCTGCGCAATTCTCATCATAGCGATAGGTTTCTCCCGGGTGTATCTTGGCGTTCATTACGCGGGCGATATACTGGGAGGTTGGATGTTCGGTTTTGCCGTATCGATATTTGTTTACAATGTATGGAAAAGAAGAGCCTTTAAAAGCGGCCGATGACCGGTAATCGATATTCTTGATATAGTTGAAAAGACAGGTAAGCCGTATCCGCTTAAAAAGATAAGATATCGTGCGCGAAAAGCGTAACGGCTAAAAGGTCGGCGCACCCGCCGGGACTTATGTTCTTTTGTATCAGTTCATCGTCAAATTCTTCAATCATAGCAAGGCGCATCCGTTCCGGAAAGCCGAGAAGACGCTTTGCATTCGACATCACAAACTCAAGAGCTTCCTCCCCGCCCCTTGAGAGAACGTTGGTATCCTGCACGCTTGCCATCAGTTCTAAAAGAGTTAAAACGGCCGCATCATTTCTGCAAAACCCGTTTTTGAGAAACCTGCCGTAAACGGGAAGCCCCGTTTCTCTCACATTCGGAAAACCGGCCGCCGCTTCGCCTCTGATGCCCGTAACTCCGTATGCGGCGTATAGCTTTTCGCCGTGTGTGGCGGCATTTTCGGCGGTTATGCACTGGAGGTCTTTAAAAAATACGGCGGCGGTTTTTGCGCAGTGTTCGAACACCCCCTCAAAGTCAAGCTCGCTCATAAACAGAGCTCCGAGTGAGCAGAGAAGAAGGCCCATAGAAAAAATAAGCCCTTTATGAGTGTTTACTCCGCCTGTCGCATTGAGCATGCCCGCTTCAGCAGCAAGTCCCGCGGGGCGAAGAAGGTCTGCGAGCTCTTGCGGCGACGCAAAGGGGTGTTCGGCGCCGATGCCGGCGAACCCGTAAAAATAAGGCCTAAGCGCCTCGGCGCTTTTTCGGAAAAGACATATATCCATATCCGAATGCGCGCCTCTGTTCCGCCTGTCGACAAGCCCCGGCTTGGGCGTTGCGTCCGCTTCATAAAGCAGCGCCCTGTACGCCGAGTCCGCCGCCTTTTTCATAAAAGCGTGTTTAAAGTGAGAGCGCATAATGCGAAGGACTTCCGCTTTTACCGCTTCCTCCCCGTGCGCTCTGCTTCTTGAGCACGCCGCGGCGCTGTTTTCGCACAAAAGGCATTTCCGGGGAGCCGGCCGCGACAACTTTCGGCCCGTCTTTTCCAATACGTCGATATCGAACAGCCTTCCGAGCGCATCCGCGTCCTCTATTTCGGCCATCCGCGCTTTCAGCTTTTCCGCATCCGAACCAACGGCAAAATACGCTTCGTACCCCGTGTCCTTTTCGGCCGTCTCAAATGCTTTGATAGAGGAACTGTCGATTGCCCGTAAAATTCTTTCCACTCCCGTTTCGAATGTCATTTTTGCAAGCGGGAAGGTCTTTACGGGACCGGGAATGTTCAGGGTGAAGCATATAAGCGGAAGCGAACAGCGCGAAAGGTATCTCTCCTGAGTTTCTTTTCTCTCCTCGCGCGCACGCAGCATTTTTGAAAGGTCGATTTCCTTCAACGCCTGTTTTCCGCCTTCAATATGTCCGATATCGCACGGTATGTCGTTTCGGGCACGAGTTTTTTGATCTCTTCGAGCTTTCCTTCAGCCATCAGCTTTCGAACCTTTGAAGCGCTTATCTGATCCTTTCGCTCCAGCTCCACGACCTCAATGCCGTACCGGGGAAGGATTTTTTTCATCAAGAGGTTATATCGGGCCGTCGTCGGGCAGAACGGTTCCGTTCCCACGAACCGGACGGTGATCCCGAGAGGCTTTGCTATACGCTTTGCGAAAAGAGTCAGGTCGAGAGTTCCGTTCACCTCGTCCGGCTTTACGCTTTCTTTTAAAAAGTACGTCGGAAACGTCGCGGAAGAAATGATGTAATCCCCGGACTTATGAACGTAGACGTTTTTAAGGTGACTGACTCCTTCCAAAACCAGCCGGTACCTGAGATCTGCCGGAAATTGAGACCGGTCCTCGCTGAGAACGAATACATGCAGCGCGTCCACCCGGGAGGAGGCGGTCTCCATCAAATATTGATGCCCCAGAGTAAACGGGTTGCAGTTGACAACCACTGTGCCTATTTTTCCCCCGGCTTCAGGCTTCTTTAGGCTTTTTACGTAATCGTCGATACCCGTTTTCCGGTTTTCCATCATAAGCACATCGCCCGTTGCCGCCATCGGATAGAACCCGAGGGACGCAAACTGTTCCTCATTTTCCGGCTTTGTGAAAAGGAAAAGATGAGTTCTGCCCAAATGAAAGCTTTGCGTCGCAAGCTCGCTGACTATGGTCGCCGCGGTGCCTTCCCCCCTCAAGCCTTCTTTTACCGCGATGCATTTAAGAACGTTATGGGCGAGCGAACCCGTTGCGACGATCTCTCCGTCCTCATCCAAAAGATTGACCGTAAACTCGACGTCGTCGTCAAATCTCAGGCCTTGCGACTGCAGAAACCTTTTGGTCCGGTTTAAAAGCGCGCCGCTCGGCGGCGCGCCCGTTTCGGTGAACATTATGCTTTTACCTTTCTTATGACGTCTATTACGGTATTATCCCTGTAAAGCGATAAACCCACGATCTTATCGTCATAATCGTTGGGAGCGGGCTTTCCGCAAAGGCGCTCCGCTCTGTCCTTAAGCTCCTCGATGCTGACGAGCTCGATGCAGCCGGCTTTCCTGAATCGCTCGAGCAATTCGGGCCGGTTGGGGTTGACGGCCGTTCCTTGATCGGTCACCACTACGTCCACGGTCCTCCCCGGCGTTACTATGGTATTTACCCTGCCCAATACGCAGGGTATCCTGCCGCGCATCAGCGGAGTCACAACGACCGTCATGCTCGCACCCGCCGCCGCATCCGGATGCCCGCCTATCGCGCCCCGGATTACGCCGTTTGAACCCGTAAGCACGTTCACGTTAAAATCGGTGTCGACCTCCATTGCCGAAAGAACCACAAAATCCAGCTGGTTTACGGCGGCGCCCCTGTTGAGATAGCTTGCGTAATAGGAAGCGTCTATCTGCTGATGGAAGCGGTTGTTCTTCAATGATTGCGCAGCTACCTTGTCAAATGACTGCACATCCAGTATGCGCTGAATAAGCCCCTCTTCATGCATCTCGACGATCTGCCCCGTTATGCCTCCGAGCGCAAACCTCGCCTTAATGTTTTTCTCAAGCATCCTTTCCCTGATATAGCGTGCTACGGCGAGGCTTGCTCCTCCGGAGCCCATCTGCATTGAAAATCCGTTGTAAAAATAACCGCTGTTCTCAATCACGTAGGACGCAGTCTGCGCGATAAGCAGCTCCTTCGGATTTGTGGTAAAACGGGTAGCGCCGCTTCCTATCTTGTTGGCGTCGCCCACCTTATCCACCTTCACGACGGAGTTTACCTGAGATTCGGGAATGCCGAAAGGCGCGTTGGGGAAGGGGACTATGGTATCCGTGATTATTATGCAATGGTCCGCGTGCATAGCGTCCATTTTTGCGTACCCGAGCGAACCGCAGCTTGTACCGTCGTCCTCGCTCTCCCTCGAGTACCCGTTCGCGTTGCCGTACGGGTCGCTTGTGGAGGCGCCGAGAAACGCAACGTCTATATGCAGTTCGCCGGTCTCTATTGCGGCAGCTCTGCCGCCGTGCGAACGGAAAATGACCGGAAAATCCATCAAGCCCTGTGATACTGCGTCCGCCAGCTTTCCGCGCATGCCGCTCGTTTCGATATGGGTCACGACGCCGTTTTGGATGTGCTTTATCAACGGTTCGTGGATCTCGTTAAGCGAGCTTGCCGCGACGGTAAGGTTGCGAAAACCCATGCGCGCGATCGTGTCCAAAACCATATTGACGACGAAATCGCCGTTCCTGAAATGATGATGGAACGATATTGTCTTGCCGTCGCATAGACCCGAACGCTCTATTGCCGCCTCAATCGAGGGTTCCACCTTGTTGTGTTCTCTTTGTTTGTCGTTAAGCGTGCGCGTATCTTTTTTCAGCGCTTCGCAATCCGGGTCGAACGGGCCGAAAACGGCAGACATCTTATCTAAATAAGGTATTTCATCAAACTTAAAGCTTGCCATCGTTTTAATCCTCCTGCATGGGCACGCGTGCGGCGCGGGCCAGCTCAATCACATATTGAGCGCGCTCCGCAACGGGTTTGTCGATCATTTTTCCGTTCAGCGAAATAACGCCTGAGCCCCTGCTGTTCGCTTCTTTTATCGCTCCCATAACGGCGAGCGCTTTTTGGATATCCTTCTGGGTGGGCGTGAATACCTTATGCACCGGAGGTATCTGGCGGGGATTGATAACGCTCTTTCCGTCAAAGCCGAGGGTGCGGATAAGAGTGGTCTCCCTTATGAGGCCCTCCTCGTTGTTGATATCGGAATAGACCGTATCTATAGCGTCGATGCCCGCAGCCCTCGCCGCGTTAACTATCATGGACCTTGCGAACAAAAGCTCAATTCCGTCGGCCGTTCTGAACGTTTTCAGGTCCGTTACGTAATCCTCCGCGCCCAAAGCTATCCCGATAAGGCGCTTTGAAGAGAGTGCGATATCCCTGGCGTTCAGCACTCCTTTAGCGCTTTCTATCGCGGCCATCATGCGCGTTTTTCCGACCGGTATCCCCGTCTCCTTCTCTATCCTTTCGATCTCCCGTTCGCACTGCGTAACATCCTCGGGCGTTTCGGTCTTGGGCAGCCGGATGACATGCGGCTGCGCCCTGACGATAGCTTCAAGGTCGTCCAATCCGAGCTTTGAATCCAGAGAGTTGATCCTTACAACCAGCTCTTTGTTCCCGTATGAGAACGTTGTGAGGGATTTGTAAACCAAAAAACGAGCGGCGTCCTTCTCTCTTATGGAAACGCTGTCCTCAAGGTCGAACATGATGCAGTCCGAGCCGTAGATATGCGCGTCCCTGAGCATGCCCGGGTTGTTTCCGGGCACAAAAAGCATGGTCCGTCTTAACTGTTTCATGCTTCCGCTCCTTTCGTCTTCCATTGATAATCGTCGCGCCTTGCCGCCCTGAAAGCGGCAACGCTGACCCTCGCTTCGATAGCGCAGTCAAGCGCGCCCTTGTCCACGGCATCGACTTTTGCTTTTGTAACGCCGAGCGAGCGAAGCGTTTCGAGTATCACACGCCTTATCTGCGGGCCGTACTGCTGGCCAACGGAACTTTCGAGCGTAAGCTCAATGCCTTCCGTGTCCTTCGGCTCTATCCGAACCATGATGTCGCTGGACTCCATAGTCCCGGCAACACCGACCTCCAAGATTTGCATCAGATTGCCCTCCGTGAAAGTTTGCTGTTGATACTCCTTATTATAGTATATTCCCTTGTGTTCTTCATCAACTAAAAACGGTTTCATTATATATTTTTAAAACACCGTGCGGCTTATCGGGCATTCCCGCGGGTGTTAGCGGCATGGACAGCCGCATAATATGAACAAAAACCATTAGGGAGGAGCCGAAATGCGTTACACGAAGATCATAACCCTGACCGGAAGCGGATTATCCGGCAGCGTTCGGATAGAAGGCTCAAACAACACTACCCGCGCGCAGATTAAACTGCGCCGGCCCGAATCAAAAAAGCTTGTCCTTTTCCTTCTTTCGGGGGAACATGCGGACAGGGTGGAGCTTTCGAAAGAACTTTCCGGGCAGCTTCCGGTCCAAAAGGAAATCGACGCGGCGCTTCTCGCGGCGGACGATAACGGTACGCTCAGGTTCATAGCCGAAGGAAGGTCGCTCGGCTGCAAAACGGACCTTGAAAGGATCAAGAGGGATATCCGGTTTCGGCAAAAACCCGCCATACCCGGACATGAGCCGGGCGCCGAAAAGCAATCGTTAAAAACGATCTCCGCTGGCGAGCATAAAAAAACCGCTCCCGAACAGGCTCACGCCGACTTGAAGACGTCGGGCGAGGAGCTCTTGGAAGGGATTCCGCAGACCCGGGTCCCGATGCCCGCCACGGAAATTCCGGAAAGCGATGAAACCGTTCCCGAACAAGCTCGCACCGACTTCAAGATACCGGGCACGGAGCTTTTGGAAGCGATTCCGCAGACACGTGTCCCGATGCCCGCCACAGAAATTCCGGAACGCGATGAAACCGGTCCCGGACAAACCCCCGTCGACTTTAAGACGCCGGGCGCGGAGCCTATAGAAGAGGTTCCGCAAATACGGGTCCCGATACCCGCCGCAGATATTCCGGAAAGCGATGAATCCGCCCCCGAACAAATTCGAGCCGACGTGAAAGAGTCGGGCAAAGGGCATCCGGAGGAAGCTCCGCTTGTAAGGGCGATCCCGATGCCCGCAGCAGAGATTCCGGAACCGGAAACCGGTTCGAAGGGCGAAGCCGTTCATAAAACGGAAACCGCTCCGGCGGTTGAGACGGAACAAGGCTCCGCCGAAGTGCCCGGCGGTAAAGAAAATAAGCAGGCTTCCTTCCGGCCGGCCGAACCATCGAACATCGAGGCAGAAGAAATTTCGCAAAGCCGACCGGAAGCGGAAAAGCATACCGGGCAAGACGCGGCGCCTGTTTACAAAGCTGACAGCGAGCCCAAAAACCGTGAAGCCGTAGAGAGGGCAATCAAAGAAGCCGAAACGGAACCCGAGGGACTCAGGAAATCCAAAGCTCTTTCGGATATTCTCAATCAGGCGCGCAATCTGTTTCCGTCCGGATACGACGTCCCCGAAATTCCCCAGAAACCTTACGCCCGCGGGAGTGGAAAAGACTCATTGAAGCATTTGACTCCCATGCAGAAAAACACAAAATGGGACGGGGAGATGGAAGCCGTTCTCAATACTTCAAAAGGCAAAGAGCAGGCGAAGGAAGAGCCCTCTCAGAAAGCCGAAAAAAAGGACGCCCGAATGCAAAGCGGCAGGCAGCAATCCTTTGAAGTCCACAATCCTTTTCCGGAGACTTTTCCGAATTCAAAATGGCGGAAGGTGACCTATCCCGGAACGAACCGTTATTATCTGGAGGGCGAGGCGGCGGGAGCTAACGGAGTATTCCGGATAGCCGCATTGCCCGGGGAATATTCCGCCGTTCCGCCAAGCCGCGCAAAAGGATTCAACCGCTTTATCAGGGCATCCGACGGGTGCGGATATTGGCTGCGGATCACTGCACGATAGCGCCGACGGGGAAGCTAACGCTTCCGCAGAGAGCAAGCTTCGACGCAAGCGAAGCTTGCTCTTTGCGGAGCGAAGCTCCCTCCGCGCGACCGCAGGGAGCTATTGCGCCTCAGCCGGTTTGATGATAAAGTGAGTTTAATTAAGCGCATGGAGACATTTTATGTATCTTTCGGATTCCTGGCGTGATTTTGAACTGCTGGACGCAGGGGACGGCAACAAGCTGGAAAGGTGGGGCAGCGTGCTTTTGCTCAGGCCCGATCCTCAAGCTGTCTGGCCGATGCGGCAGCCGCAGTATGCAGACGCTGTCTATATTAGGTCGGCTTCCGGCGGGGGCAGTTGGGATTATAAAAAAAAGCTGCCTGAAAGCTGGACTGTAAAATATAAGGACATTTCGTTCATAGTAAGGCCGACCGGTTTCAAGCACACCGGGCTGTTCCCGGAGCAGGCGGTCAATTGGGACTGGATGCGCTCTATCGTGAAGCGCGCAAAGCGTCCTTTGCGCGTTTTAAACCTTTTCGCGTATACGGGCGGCGCTACCTTGGCGCTTGCGGCAGGCGGCGCAGAAGTCACGCACGTGGACGCTGCAAAAGGCATGGTCGCATGGGCGAAGGACAATCTTTCATTAAGCGGTCTTAAGGACAAGCCCGTTCGCTTTATCACGGACGACGCTGTCAAGTTTGTGATGCGCGAGTTTCGAAGGGGAAAAACTTACGACGGAATCCTGATGGATCCCCCGAGCTACGGAAGGGGGCCGTCGGGCGAAATGTGGAAAATCGAAAAGGACCTTTTCTTGCTTGTGAGCGAGTGCGTCAGGCTCTTAAGCCCCGACGCGCGGTTTTTCCTTATCAACTCCTATACAACGGGACTTGCGCCGAGCGTTCTTTCCAATGTGCTCAAAGTCGCTCTGGCAGAGCGGGGCGGAACCGTTGAATCGGATGAAGTCGGCCTGCCTATTTCAAGATCGGGGCTCGTTCTGCCCTGCGGAGCCAGCGGAAGATGGCTCGCGTCTTAGCTGAGGAGCAAAATGCAAAACCGCCTGCCAAAGATTCTATACGAGGATAATCATCTGCTGGTCGTCATAAAGCCCGTCAACATGCCTGTTCAGGCGGATTCTTCCGGCGATCCGGACCTTTTGAGCATGCTCAAAGAATATGTGAAGGTAACTTATAATAAGCCGGGGGAAGCGTATCTCGGGCTTGTTCACCGCCTGGACAGGCCAGTTGGCGGCGTAATGGTTTTCGCGCGCACTTCAAAGGCCGCAAAGCGGCTGAGCGAACAGTTGAGCTCAAAAACCGCCGTAAAAAAATACGCCGCAGTAGTAATGGGTGAAGTTGACAGCGACAAAGAGCTTACCGATTATTTACTCAAGGACGAAAATACAAACACCGTGCGCATAGTGCCGCCAAGTACTCCGGGCGCAAAGCGGGCGCAGCTTCGCTACAGGGTTTTCGGCCGCGAAAAAGGGATGACCCTCCTTGACGTCGAGCTTTTAACAGGCAGGCCGCACCAGATAAGGGTGCAGCTTTCGGGAGCGGGCTTTCCCATATTCGGGGACGCAAGGTACAACAGGGGGTCAAAACCGGGACAGCAGATAGCGTTATGGGCTTATGAGCTTGCTTTCGCTCATCCGGTAAAAAAGGAAAAGATGCGCTTTACCGGGCTTCCCGCGGGCGGCATATGGGACGAATTCAATACGGGGCTCCGTTCGCTTATATGCGGTATTGAGGTTCTGTTTTCGGATGATAACATAATTGCCGTAAACAAAAGGCCGGGTGAATGCGTTGCTGCGGCTGACGGCGATTGTTCAGTGCAGGAAAGGCTCTCTTCGGAGTTCGGCGCGGTATATCCGGTCCACAGACTGGATTTCAACACGCAGGGCATAGTGCTTTTCGCAAGAAATCCGGCGGCTAAGGAAGCTCTCGACCGGGCAATTCGCGAAAGGTCGGTTAAAAAGATATACCGCTTAATAGTCAAAGGTCATTTTGAAAAAAAGGCGGGAGTCAAAACCGCATATGCCGTAAAAGATCCGGAAGGATCGAAAGTCACGGTTTCGGAGGCCGCCCGGCCCGGTTCCAAGGAAATGATAACGCGCTACCGGGTGCTCAAGGAATTTCCGGACTCAAGCCTTCTCGAGGTCGAGCTTATTACGGGCAGGACGCATCAGATAAGGGCGCATATGGCGTATCTCGGTCATCCCGTTCTCGGAGACGATAAGTACGGCGACCGGGCATTCAATAAAGCGAAAAATGCCGGGCGGCAGGTGCTTCAGGCGATAAGAGCGGAACCTGTTTTTGAAAAGGATTCGCCGCTTTCCTATTTAAACGGACGGATTTTTGAAACGAGGATACTGCCCGAACTTCGCGTATGAAACTTTGATGCGACAAAAATTCATACTTTTTTTATTCCGGTCACAACACATCATCCGCAATTTTTGACAATGACCGACGTGATTCGATATTGCGAACATATGTTTCATAAACTGTCCACATTCCGTTTGCTCCCAAATCAGTGGCTTTGGTGGATAACTCTGTGGATAATGTGGATAAATCCGCCCCTTTCGTGTGGATAAACGCATTGTTTTTAGTTGATTATGCGGCAGCAAAAGCAGCTGTGATAAAGAAAAAGGTCATTTCCTTGACGCTTTCACACAACGGATGGTAAAAATACAAAGAATGTCGAAAATCTGATTCCTGCATTTTTTACGAATTAACATATCCTGCGGGAGCCGTTAATACAATATATCGAATATGTATCAACTGTGACGCAGGAGGTTGTTTGTGCATGGAGATATTATACAATGAAGCATCACTGAACCGCATTGCCGGCAGTGCGGCGGCTCAAGCAATGGTTGAAAGCGACATTCCGCTGCCGGAGGCGCACCGGGATGCCGTGCGTGTGCTCGATGCGGACGGAAGCGTAAACGTCGACAATGTGGAGGTGCTTGAAGGCAGATTCATGCTCGAAGGCAGTTTGAAGGTGAAGCTTATATGTTTGGATACTGACGGAACAGCCTTCGCGTTCGAGTCCTCTTCGACTTTTAAAAATACCGCGGCGGTAGAAGGCGCTGAGCCCGGGATGAGTTATTATTGCAAGCCGGAACTTTTAGAGCTGAGCTGCGAGCCCATGGGCGGCAGCATCAGGCTTTCGGCGACGGTGGAATTCATTTGCCGGGCGCTCGATAACACGCCCATAAGGACGCTCGGCGGCATCAGGGGAGCGAACGATATAGAAATGCTCACGCGCGAAGTGAATACGGCGCTCGAGGAGACCGCCGGAGAGGCGGTTTTCAGAATGCGCGAGGAGATAGCCTCGGCGGGCGTCAGCAACGTAATCGCTCATAATTCAAACGCGGCGGTAAGGGAGGTTACGGAGCAGGAAAATTCGGCGGCGGTTGAGGGTACGCTCACGTTCAACGCGCTTTGCTCAAACAGCGAAGGGGAATTGACACAGCTCGTTCAGCATTTGCCTTTCGGTGAGCTTGTGGATATCGATCCGCACCGGCGCGGTCCTTTATCCGCAAAAGCGAATGTAGAGCAGCTGACGATCCGCCCGGTCGGCGACGAGTTCGGAATACTTGCCGTTGAGGCCCAAATAAAGGTGACGGTGAACAGCCTTTCAAGCAAATCAGGCATGCTTCCCGTTGACGCTTATTCGCCTTCCCGGCCCTTCATCTGCAATACGGACAATATAGACGTTTACCGGGCGCAGGAACCGATGCAAAAACGCGTCGTATTGAGGGAAAGCGCATCCGTCCCCGCGGGGTCTCCGGACATTTACCGGATCGTATTCGCGAAGGGGCGGCCCGTTGTGACGGGAAGCGACGTTATAAACGGGCAGATGAAGGTTGAGGGCATGCTTTTCACCACCGTCATATACACAAGCGACAATAACGGGCTGGAATCCTTTACCGAGGATATACCTTTCATCATGGATATGGATGTGCCGCGCAATACTACGGATGCCGATATCGACGTAAAGTGCATGAGCGTCAGCGGTTCGGGCGCAGGAAGAACCGCGGAACTCAGCATCGTTTTGGAAGTTACTGCCGACCCTTACGAGATCGAAGAAGTGTCCGTTGTGCGGGATGCGGCCGAAGGGGGAGAACAAACGCCCGTCCGCGGCATAATCGTCTACTTTGCCGGCGCGGGAGAAACGCTGTTCGATGTCGCAAAGCGTTTCCGGACAACGCGCGAAGCTTTGAGGGAAGCCAACGGGGATCTGCCCGAGCACCTCTCCGAAGGGCAGAAGCTGCTCCTTTTCCTTAGGCGCAACGGATAGCGTTTTCCGACGGGGCAATTTAACGGGCAGGCATATATAAACGGGGTTGATAGAATTCAGGGACAATAAATCAACCCCGTTTTGTTATTCTGCGTTTTTCAAGCGTGAAACCTTTTTTCGAACTCGGTTTTAACGAGCCTGTTAGCGAGCGTGAGAAAGCCGAATATCGTTATCAAGGAGCAGGCCGCCGTGATGACGCTCACAACCGCGGGCTCTGTAAAGCAATACAGCAACTTAAAGGCGCGACGCCGATAACGGTTACTGCCAGCTCGCCGACAGTTCGCGCATCCATGCGTATACGTCCATGGAATACACGGGATCGAGATGCCGGGCAGTGAGCACTTCCCCGATTTCGCCCTCGGCCTTTACCTTTCCGCGGCTCAGCAGCATCGCGCGCGTTCCGTACGCCTTTATAAGGCTCAGATCGTGGACGACGGAAATCACGGCGCGGCCCGGCGCTTTGAGCCATTCCCGAATAAGCTCGAACGTTTGCTTCTGGTACACGAGGTCTAGGTGGCTTGTGGGTTCGTCCAGCATAAGCAGATTTGGGGATTGGGCGAAGAGCTGCGCCAGAAACGTGCGCTGAAGCTCACCCCCCGAAAGTGTCATCACGGACTGTTCCCGAATGTGATCAAGCCCCGTCATATTCATTGCCTCATAAACGCGAATATCGTCCTCGCCGCTCTTATGCGAAAACGGCCCCGGAGCATAGGCGTACCTTCCGAGCCTTACGACTTCCTCAACCGTAAAAGGGTAATTTACCGCATGATTTTGCTTCAGCACTCCCATCGCCCTCGCGAGCTCATAAGGCTTATACTTCCTGACGTCTTTCCCGAGCAATTTTACGGTTCCCGAATAATGTACGCTTTTGGAAACGGCATTTATTATAGTGGTTTTACCGGACCCGTTAGGACCCGCAACCATCAGCCACTGCCCCTCCTCAACTGAAAAACTTACGTCGTCGACGGCCGTCAAGCCATTGAATTCCACGGTCAAGTCCTTTACTTCAAGCATGGGATTTCCTCCTTGAAGCATAAAAGATATAAACAAAAAGCACGGCGCCGACAAGCGAAGAAATCACGCCTATAGGCAATTCCAGCGGGTCGAGAAGTATACGGGCCGCCAGATCCGCGAGCATTAAAAACGTTGCACCGCCGAACAGCGAAGCGGGAAGAAGCCTTTTATGGTTCGGCCCCGTGATCATGCGCGTCATATGCGGAGTGACAAGCCCCACAAAGCCGATAGCCCCTCCGACGGACACGCATACGCCGATAAGCACGGAAACCGAAATAAGTATGACAAGCTTTACCCTTTTGACATTCACGCCGATGTGACGCGCGTTGTCCTCGCCGACCGCGAACGCGTTCAGTTCCCGGGCATGGAGAATTATTACGCTTCCGAATACGGCAAGCGCTATTAAAAGCACAAAAGCATCCTCATAGCCGCTGCCCGAAAGGCTTCCCATCGTCCAAAACGTGATCTGCTTGACCTTATCCGACGCGAAAGTTATGATGAGCGACAGTAATCCGGAAACGAACATGGAGTAAATAACGCCGAGAAGTATTATCGTATTGGTCGAGAGGGAACGGTCGAGTTTATAAGCGAGGGAGAGTATCAATACAAGCGAAGCGAACGCGAACAGAGTCGCAAGGGTCATCGTGCCCGCGAAAGGAACGGAGGGGATCGTAACACCGAAAGCTATCGCGACGGCCGCTCCGAGCGACGCGCCGGAGGATACGCCGAGCGTATAGCCGTCCGCCAGCGGGTTGCGCAGCAGCCCCTGCATCGCGCCGCCGCAAAGCGAAAGCGCAGCGCCCGTCAAAGCGACGCAAATAACGCGCGGCAGCCTGACCGAGAGTATTATGGCAGGCGAACCGACGCTTTGAGGCAGCGGAATCCCGAAAACGGAATTCCATATAAGCGTCACCGTGTCCTTGACCGGGATGTTTACGCTGCCCGCGCAAACGCAAAGCGCAAAGACATAAAGCGCTGCCCCCGCAAACAGGATGTATTCGTAAATGCGAAAACCTTCTTTTTTAAGCCGCATCCGCACCTCACCGGAAGGGGAAGGATGTTAGCCTCCCCCTTTTAAATAAACAGTTCAGCCCGCGTTCTCGGGCGCCGCGCCGTACACGAAGTCGTAGAGCATTTTCGCGCCGTCGGCGATCCTCGGCCCGGGGCGGGAAAGCTCGTTGCTTTGAAGGTTAAGTATCGCTCCGTTTCTAACGGCAGTTATATTCTCCCAGCCTTTGCGGCTCATGATCTCATCAATCGGCGTCGGACCGTCTCCGAAGTACATCGCTACCGTCACGATATAGTCGGGATCCCGATCGATGACCTGCTCTTCGGAAATCTCACCCCAGCCGGTCACGTCGGGAAAGCAATTTACGAGGCCCAGCATTTCGGCCACCTCGTTCATGAAAGTTCCGCTTCCCGCCGTCCAGAGCCCGTATTCAAGGGGAGATACCTCAAAGTAAACCGTCTTTGTTCCGTCGCCCGCGTTTTCGCGAATCTCAGCAAACGTATCCTTCATATTATTTATGACGGTTTCCGCTTCCGCATTTTTGCCCGTCAAGGTTCCTATCATCGAAATTGCGGTATACACGCCCTCGATATCCTTTGCGTCCGATACCGCCGTTTTTATTCCGGCTTCTTCGAGAACGGCAACCTGCTCTTTCGTCTGCGCCATGGTGCTCATCAACAAAACTTCGGGCTTCAAGCCGATTATCTGTTCAAGATTCGTTTCCGCTCCCGACTGCACCGCGGGAACATTTAAAACTTCCTCCGGGTAATCGCAGAATTCGCCGCGGCCGACGAGAGTTTCGCCCGCGCCGACGGCATAAAGTATCTCGCAGTCCGCGGGAGTCAAGGCAACGATTCGCGAGGCCGGTCCGTCAAGCGTTACTTCGCGGTCCTTCATATCGGTGATTGTGATTTTGGAGCCGGGTTCTGCAGCGGGACCCGGTTCGTTCGTTTTTGCGCAGCCCGTAAACACACTCGCCAGCAGCATGAAAATCAGCAATAGTACCGGAATTCGTTTCATTTTGATCAACTCCTTTTTTTGATATCGCAAATGAATACGCGTGAAGGAGCAAAAAAAGTTGTTCCCCTGAAAACAGAGAACAACGAAAACCATAACGGCTCATACGCAGCTCGCCCCGCCCCCAAGTGGATAATGTGTAAACAGGTTTCCCGACTTTGCTTCATCCTACCGGAGCGCCTTCCCGCTCATCGCAGTGGCATGTCGCTCTTTGGTCAGCTTCACGGTTATTGGGATAGCCCGGAAATCTCATCCGAATTCCCTCGGAGCGTTTCGCTCCGGCACATACGCGCAAATACACACGCTGTATTCAATTGTTGTAACCAAATAGTACACCCGTATGATGAAATTGTCAACGGAGTTTACGGCAGCTCTTCACCTTATGCTCATCAGATCATCACCGCGTCCGTATTCACGCCGTATTCTTTTTTTGCGTAACGAACGGCAAGCTCTATAGGATAGGATGTGAATCGGTCGTCTATAGTGACTGAAGAGCCGTCCTTTAAACGAAATTTTATGAAGTTGACCATTCTGAACATTTTGAGCTTGGTATAGCGCTTTTCGCGGATTTGGCCATACTGCACGGACAGAATTTCGCTTTTTGGATACAGCTTTGATTTTATAAGGGAATATTCCGAAACGCCTTCAGCGCTGAGAACGTATTTATAGGGAGTTGCAAGCATGGCGCGGATGAAGTAAACCGTAAAAAACGCGTCTGTCGCTCCCATAAAAATCAAGGGAAATAACTCTATGCTGCCGCTTGTATAAAGCGAATACATGAATATGATCGCTCCGAAAAAGGCAGTGGTCATAACTCCAGGAAGGATAAAAGCGTCCAACGCGGATTCGCTCATAACTACCGGGCTTTCGGGAACCTCGTTAAGTATTGGGATATACATTGAGAGCAGGTCGTAAAGCCGCTGATACTCTTGTATGTTTTTTTCGATCCTGACGGTTCCCCGGTCCGTATAAAGCCTCAGAGCGCATGAAAAAGCGGATGCGCCATACACTTCGCTGAAAGGAAGCAACTGCGTTTTACCGCCCCGGCGGTATTCGATACATCCGTTATGCACTTGAACGCTTGAGCTGTATAGAATGAGCTGCCTTGTCCCGAAGAAAAGAAAAGGCAAAAATATGATTGCTGTCAATGAAGAGATAAAAAGAATATATAAGGGGATTAACAATAAGCTGATAACTCCGGTTATCAAAAAGACAAAGCTCGTCAAAATCATCGCGACTCCGGCTGTCCGGGTTTTATTTTCATATTCAAAAACATAAACGGATTCTTCGTTCGCTTTGCAGAGTCTTTCCAGCAGAATCGGTATTCCCTGTTCGAGCCAAAACGAACAGCTGACCATGCCGTTCGACATACCGCCCCGAGCATATTTTTCAACATATACGCTGTCACCCGATAATGTCTTGCCTGCAATATCCTTAAAGAAGCGCTTTACTTCAGCTTCAAAAGCATCCAAAGAATACGGGAGCAAAGTATTCTCGAAATGCCTTTTCAAATCATCCCAAAAACAGGGATCCCCCCTTAATCCCCAGGAGCCCGGAGTCTCGTTGAATATCTTTGATACCGAAACTTTTTCCATATTTTTCATCCCCCGCTTATTTTATTATAAACCGTATTTGGATAGCAAATCTCATATCAGCAACGGGTATACCAATGTGGGAACTTTTACCTGTGTATTTGCGTTTAATCAGTAAGGTTATAAAAAGGAGATTGGCATATGAAGAAACGAGGTATTGCCGCCGCGCCGTGTCTCGCCATGGTTCTGGCCATTTTGTTCACTCTATCCGGCTGTGCTGCTTCGGTACGGGCTGAAGACCTGATGCCGGACATAAAAGCAAATACCGTAAGCACAAATATCGATATTTCCGGTGAAGAGGATGCCGTTGCCGTTCAAGATTTCGCGGTGCGATTGTTCCTTAAAAGCGCGAAGGACGGAAAAAACACGCTGATTTCCCCGTTGTCCGTCCTTAGCGCACTTGCCATGACCGCAAACGGAGCAGAGGGCAAAACGCTATCCCAGATGGAAGAAGTGTTCGGCCTTACTGTCCGGGATCTGAACGAATACCTTTATGCGTATATAAAGACGCTGCCTGCCGGGGATAAATACAAGCTCAGCATAGCGAACTCGATTTGGTTCAAAGATGATAAAAGTTTTACCGTGAGTCCGGATTTTCTGCAAGCCAACGCGGATTATTACGGGGCGGGACTTTATAAAGCTCCTTTTGATAACACTACGCTTCGCGATATAAATAATTGGGTCGAAGATAGCACGGACGGCATGATCCGGGACATACTCGACAGGATCCCCGAAGAAGCCGTGATGTACCTTGTCAACGCCATCGCTTTTGACGCCGAGTGGGAAAATGTCTTTTATGATCATCAGGTGCGCGGCGGGGTGTTCACAAAAGAGGACGGAACGGAGCAAGAAGCGGAAATGATGTATTGTACGGAGCATCAATATCTGGAGGATACTGACGCCGCGGGTTTCATCAAATATTATGCCGATCGAAAGTATGCTTTTGTCGCATTGCTGCCTGATGAGGGTATCAGCGTCAGCCAATATGTCGATTCTCTTACGGGGAATAAGTTGGCTTCAATGCTTAAAAGCCCCGCGGATGTGCAGGTGAATGCAGCCATTCCTAAGTTTGAGAGCGAGTGCAGCGTTGAGATGAGCGATATACTCAAAGCGATGGGCATGACAGACGCTTTTGACGGCGCCGTTTCGGATTTCTCGGGAATTGGTTCTTCAACAGCGGGGAACATCTTCATCAGCCGCGTGCTGCATAAGACTTATATCGCAGTAGATGAAATGGGTACAAAAGCGGGAGCCGCCGCTTTGGTTGAAATGTTGGCCGGAGGAGCCATGGAGACCGAGGATTCCAAGACTGTCAGCCTTGACCGGCCCTTTGTATACATGATCATTGACTGTGAAGCAAATCTTCCCGTATTCATCGGTACGGTCATGGATATAGAAAATTAGCGGAATATAGAGAGAGCGCTGCTGAGCAGCGCTCACAGATTGTCAAAAGAGCTATTTGAGGATTATTAAGGGGTCCAGTGGAAATCGAAGATTTCCACCAGCCCCTTAATTTTCAATCCGGCTTCAGCGGCATGTACGGTGAAACGGATGAAATCCGTATGGATTTCTACTTTGCACGCTTTGCCGCCCGGAAATCTTTGATTTTAGGCAAAG
>MWCU01000081.1 GCA_002070205.1 Firmicutes bacterium ADurb.Bin182
TTAGGATTATCGAGCTCGGTAATGTGCTTCATAGCGGCAGTGAGCTCGGAGCGGGAGCGACTGTCTATTTCGATGGCTTCCTGTACCAGAGCTCTATCCAAAGCAACACCTCGGTCGTTTATCTCTTGGTCGAGGTGATATTCGTCCCAAATGGACTCCGGCACTGGAAACTTGGCAAGCCGCGCCTGTATCGACATTTCTGTCTCCACATCGCGGATGTTATATTTTTTGAATGCTGACCACTTGTCCGGAGCGTGATACGGATAATTTCGGGTTCGTTCACCGTTAGCTTTTGTCGGCGTACATGGCTGACAGAAGTATTTGATGAGGTCTTTGCCTTCGGTGAGCTTCTGCTTATCCAGCTTGAGCACTGCGCCGACGCCCTCCAGCGAAAGCGGCAAGCCCATCGTCGCCGCCCAAACCATAGAGCAGTGCCAGGAGGCCGGATCAATGTACTCGCCAGTCGGAAGCCCGATAAAGTGAGAGAGGCAGACCCTCTCAAAACTGGCGTTGAAGGCCCATTTGGTCACGGCCTCATCGGTGAGAGCGTTAATAATATCGGCAGGGATTTTCTCGCCACAGGCAAGGTCAATAACCTGCACAGCAGCGCCGTCTATAGAATAACCAAACAGAAGTATTTCAAAATCAGGAGCTTCAACGTACCGGTATATCCCTGTTTTGGCAAGGCTCACACTGCTGAACGACTCAATGTCGATAGACAAATTCTTTATTTTAGCCACGCAAACGTCCTCCTGTGCTTTATGGAACTGATGACTTGCTGTGAAACTTCATACATACGTGCAAGCTCAATGCCCGCAATGCCACACAAAAGACCGAAACGAATCGCCTCAACATCCTCAATTGACAGTTTTCTCCAACGCCCGCCTTGTCGGTAAACATCGAGAATATTTTCAGTTCTTGTGCCATAGTGCAGATTTGATAAGCGGTTATCCGTTGGGTCTCCGTTTTTATGAAGCACTTCCATTCCTTGGGGGGCTTCACCGATAAAAGTTTTTAATATTAGTTGATGTACCGGCCTTCCATTTGTGCCTCTGCGAAGAATTACAGAAACGTGACCAGTTTTGCAAAATCTGCCCGGCTTCAGGATTCGTTCTGGAACAGTTCGAAGGAACGGTTTCCCTGTGTATCGATTTTTGCTTGGAGCCGTTCTCTCAAGGCTTTTTATGCGCCCAAGCGTACTGGCTTGATATTCACCCTCATAACCGGGAATGTCTTTCCACATCTCAATTTCCATAGTATTAATTCCTCCTATACGGACAGGGCGGCATTGAACAAGTCGCCGCCGCCCTGAATCCTTTTAGTTGTTGTCCAGCTATTTAACAGCTTTTTTCGCTTTATGCGCCTTGACCTTTTTGCAGATGTAGGCAACCAACTGGTAAATCCAGTATCCAAAAGACCAGCTCATCAAGCCGACAAGTGCTCCGAAAGCTCCGCATACAACAAAGTGCTTTGCAAATTCGTAGAATTCCATATCAGCACCTCATCAGTTCAAGAACTCGTCGTCATCGTCAGTGGCGAAGTCAGACTCAGCACTTACCTTACCGCCGAGAGGCTCACCGTCGCGCACCTTCTGCAGGTTATTGAGACCGCAGGCGATGCCCTTGTTGCCGTTGCTGTTAAAGGCATAGAAGCTGATGCTGGCTCTACCGTACACGCCGGAATACACCTCGGAGCGGGTCAGGATAGGATTGCGGTCTGCGTCCACGATGCCGGGGGCCGTAGCAGAGTTGGCATTGATGAAGTAGCTATCCGCATAAGCTTCGTCGTCCGGGCGCTCGGTGTCACCATCACGAAGGGGCGTCTTGAGTGCAGCCATCGGGGGGACAGACTTGCCGTTACCCTTGAGTTTGGACTCACCCTCATGGTAGGCGGCTTCAATCGCAGCCTTAACCTTTGCGACCGTCTTGGCATCGGACTTCGGGATGATGAGGCTGACCGAGAACTTCGGAGTGCCGCCGTTGATAGACTTTGCCTCCCAGACGTTGGCGTAAGACCAGCGGGTGTCAGGACCAGTGATAACCTTCATCGGGTTGCTTACCTTGTTTGTGTTGTTATTCATAATTGTTTTCCTCCATAAAATCATTTTTGGCTGTGTTCATGACCGGACGCTTATCGCTCTCCGGGACGAGCGTGGGTTTACCCTGCGGTTTTTCTATATACGCCGCGAGGAGTTCTTCAAAGCGGGATTTACCGAGCAGCTTCTGCATGGCGGTGACGCCGAGCACCTTGCGCTCATAAGGGTCAAAGCCAGCATCGGCGACTGCACCGGCGACTGCTGTTTCGTTTGTGTATTTGCGGTTGGAGCGACCTTCGACCAGTTTCCAGCCGTTCCATTCCTTACCGCTGATAGCCTGTTGCAGTGCGTAGTCCTTGATATCCGATGCCCATGCGACGAAGTCATCAACACGGGAGATAATTTCTTCGACCTCCTCATCTGTAAGCAGAGGAGGCAACTTGAAGTCATAGCGGGCAAGCTCCATGTTGGCGTCTGCTCTGGCACGGCAGTCATGCTTTGCCTTACAGAAACCGCACCATTCACCGCAGAGAAAGTTACCATCACCGACGAAAGCAAGGTCGGCTGTGGGCTTGAGCACTTCGTCCGCCCAGCGGTAGAGCTCGTCCTTTGAGATTTCATAGGTGCTGACATTGTCACGGCGCGGCTGGTAGATGGTCATTCGCACCGAGTCGATGTCGTAGATGTCATCGAATAGTTCCAGAGCGCCAAGCGCGTAACACTGCATCTGTGGGTTTTTCTCTGCGCTTACGAGAACGCCCAGTCCATGTTTGTAGTCGATGATCTGCAAGGTACTGTCCGCAATAATGATGCAGTCGGCGGTGCCATAGCCTGACTCGACCCAGCGGGAGAAGTCTACGCGCTGCTCAATCAAGACGATGGGGTCAGCGCAGGTCTGCTTTGCGTCTTCCACCTGTTCGAGAACATAGGCGGCATAACCGTTGGCACAGTCCGACATTTCTTCGTTGAACCATGTTAGGTTTTCGGTTGGGTCCTGTGCTTCCATGCCCAGCGCCTTGCGGAGCTTATATTCACAAAGCTCGTGAGCGTCGGTGCCTTCGGCGGCGTAGTCCGAGCCTTTATCCTCATAGCTCTCGCAGAGCCGAGCGGAGGGAGGACAGTGAAGCCAGCGCTCAGAAGATGATGCGGATAGTACCGCGTGTCCTTTAGGTGGCATTGTTCAGTTCCTCCGCATCTGCAAGCAGTGCTTTGTAATTAGCGGGGTCAACGCCCGACAGCTTGTCGGTACCGTACTTCTGGAGCAGAGAGCGTATCTGAGCGGTATAGCCCGCACGGGACTTGTTCGCAAGGACGGCTCTGACCGCTTCCAGCGTGAGCGGTGGTTCTTTCAAAGGTGTGGGTGCTTCCGGCGCTTCATCGCCGCTAAACTTCTCCGCCAGCCAATTAGCCGCGTCGCTGATAGCAGCAGCACACTTGCGCAGTTCTTCGATGGTCAAAGCCATCTCGCTCGTTTTGCTCATTCGTTTTCTCTCCTTCCTTAGATTTGCTTTGTGCAGCGAGGATAGTGAGGTTTCTCGCCAGTCGCTTGGACACGACGGAAATTGCAGTCAAGATGTCAATCAATTCCACGTCCGTGTCGGTCGTTTGTCTCTTATCGTTCATTCGGGCTTCCTCCAATCTGGGGACTTGTCGTTTTCTCTGTCCTCACTACCCACTGGAAAAAAAGAAGCCCATCGTACAAAAAACAGAAAAATAATTTTGCCCTCCGCCAAATTTCTCCGGCAGAGGGCAAAACCACGTGATTACTTAATACCTAATATGCGTTTGCGAAGCTGGTCGAGCACCTGCTTTTCGCGGTAGACGGCTTTGGACTTGTACCAGTTTCCACCGAACTCGCGCTGAAGGGTATCCGCGATTTCCGTCTTGGAGCTACCCTCCATAATGAGCTCGCAGATGCGTTTGCCCTCGGTGTCACACTCCGCAAGCTCGTCGAGAAGCTGTTCAAGCAGAAGCCTGTCCACAAGGACGTCGGCAAAGCTGCTGTCTGGGTCCTCAAGAGTATCTAAGAGGCAGAACTCCTCACCGGCTGCGTTTTCCATCGGCGCATCGAGCGAGATAGTGTTTCCGGCTGCACGATATTCACAGGTGTCACAGTCGCCGTCGCAGACCCAGAGTTTGGACTTAGGACATACACACTGACCGTTCTTTTGCGCTTCCTTCTGTAAGCGCCAGATGGGTCGGTAGTATTCGCGATATACTTCTTCAGTTACCGGCACCCACTGTTTGGTGTTGCGGATGTAGATTTTGCGTTGCTTGTCCTGATTTGTCATTTGTGTTTCCTCCTGTGATTTGAATTGCGTGAGCAATCGCAGGGGGAAAATCTCTAAGGCTTTGTGCAAATTTACACTTATTCCATTGTTTTTCGGGTTAATATGTGATATAATGGTTTAGTGTGGTTTGGTGGGAGTTGTATTTCCCGCCGTTTTCGTCATACACAAGACCCAAATTTAAAAATGCCCCTGCGATTTCTCACAGGGACATCCAATAGTTAGTAAAGCTTGTCCACCATAGTTGGTAGAGTTAGTAGAGTTGGTATTTTCAAGAGGGACAATCAATGAAAATAAATGAAAAACAAAGACTCTGTGGCGGAACCTTCTTCACTCTGATCTTACAAGCGAGGAAGCCCCGCATGGGAGTAAGAGAACATTATATGGGTAATACGGACGGCTTATCTGAGCCGGAAACGCTGATCGCGTTAGCAAAGGTCATAGTACCGGACATGCAGGAACCTCTGGAATCAATGATGAAAACAATAAAAGGAAACGTATTTGATTATAAGACCTGCAAGAATGCTGGCGGTACATATTTCCCATTTGGCGATGCCGATGCAAGGACGGCTTTTGATACCCGAGTGAAAACTGAATACAGGACCGCTCTTGCTGACATGTCAGAATTTGTCGATGGTTTCATTGACGTTGGCGGCAGCACAAAAAAAGACGAGCGCCTTGTTAGAGCACTCGTTGAATTAATAAACCTTGATGATTCGATTGTGGATGGACAGCTTTTTTATGTGAGCAAGGACGGAACCGCGATATCAAAATCCGATTTGCTCGTTGTAACAGATATTTGCCTGCAGCCATTTCTTCTGGGCGTTTGGCATTTTGCTGTTCTCCGCAATGATGGAAATACAATAGGAAAAGAAACATACGATGCATGGTGCCCTGCTCAAGGCGGCGGGCAGAGAAGGTACACGGCAACATTGGGAGACAACCTCGGCAAAACGATACAGCTTTCATACCATACCGTCCCGAATCCGGATGTATCAGCTGGTGAAGTTTTAGAGCTTGATGAAGATGGACGAGTTCAAGGAGAAAAGGTTTCTTCAAAAGATACGGAACTCCTGAGTGAGTTCAAATCGGATTACACCTCAATCATTGAATACTGCATTAATACGGATTTTTCCGCAGAATTAGTTGATATAAATCTCTCAGACAAAATTGCCTCTATGTACAACGATAAGTGGCGTTTTAGGTCACGGGACTTTGCCGATGCGCATCTGAGGAAACTGAAAAACAATATACTTGCGACTCTTAATGAATTGACGGCCTATTTATCGGATCGTTACCTAAGACTCCATGAAGGGTCCGGTCAGCTTATTTTTCGGAACCAATCGTGGGAGGAAGGCGATCGACTCAGAGAAGAATTAAGGCCCAATACTATAAGGATACGAGAAAAACTGCGTGATTTGTATTTGGAACTATACCCCGATCCCGACGCAGACAATGAGACCGTTGAGCCTGAAGTTGAACAAGTTGCATCACAGGCTCAGGTTCTGCAGCAGAATGTGAATAACCCGTTTGTGTTCAATTTCACGCAAAACGGAAACAGCAACACGCAGATCGGCCATATTGAAAACTACTACGGCAACAAGAAGGAGTGAGTATATGGGCAAAGATTTACAAGTCGCTGCTTCTGGTAATCTGCCGCAGATAAACCAGCCGAAGCCAGTCGAGTTAACGCAGACTGGGGACAACAATACACAGATTGCTTATGTTCAGAACTTTGATGGAACGAGTGTTACAAATGTCATTGTTACAGGACATCGACCTGGAGAAACACCCACTCCCACACAAGGTGCCTTGAACAGAGATTATTACAATCTGTTCGTCATGGGTGGCGAAACCTTTACGGCTTTTTCCGGTGGGCATTTCATCGTACAAAAAGACCGAGCTTTGACGGAGAATGTATCTCCGGATATTGAGAAGGCTGTGAACTCTATACACGCAGAAGCGATTGAGTTTATAAAAACGCTTCCTACGATATTTGCCAGTGAAAACACACGCTATGGCCGTTCCGATGATACGCAACAGGCATTTTTCGGCATGGTTACCGATGTCAGAGTCCAAGATAACGGGATTAAAATATACTACCAGACCTTAAACGCCATATCACAAAAAAGGCTGAACGCACTCATGCGTGAGCTTGCTATCGAAGGTCGTCCTACCTTCAATGAACTGGATCGCACACACTGGACGATAAAACGAGTAAATTTGGTAGAAGAATTGCGCGACGCCGGAATAACGGTGTATGCGCCGTAACCATTGTCGGAATAGTTATGATGCATAATAATTATGGAGGTTATTCATGAACAACGAGTACGAAAAAGATATGACAGAAAAATGGGTAAACCTTGAGGATATTGCCGAGCATCTCAGCGTAAGCAAGGATACCATCCGTACTTGGGTGAAAGAAGGCAAACTTCCGGTATACCGAGCGGGTAAACGCTTTAAATTCAAAATTTCAGAAGTTGACGAGTGGGTCCGCAAGGGCTTGATAAAAGACTAACGACAAAGGAGGATGAGCGATGAAACCTAAATTGACATCAGCTATTGAGAAAATCACACTCAATGCCGCGACATTTGAGAGTGCTATCGTTAATCCTACCCTGATCAATTTTTTCTATGGTAAAAATGGTACGGGAAAGACAACGATAGCACGGGAGATTGCTGCGAATGAGGGCATTACATGGCAGCAAGGAAAAACTGCTACAGACTATTCCGTACTGGTATATAATCAGGAGTTTATTACTGCAAACATTCAGAACTACGGAAATCTGCCTGGGGTTTTCACCATCAGCGAGCAGAACATCGAAATACAGAATCAAGTCGATGAGAAGTCCCGCCTGAAAGCGGAACAGGATAGACAGTTTAAAGAGCACAACACTGAAAGGGGCCGTAAAGAAACAGAAAGTGGAACGTTGCTTTCGGCATTTCAGGATAGTTGCTGGGACAGGACAAAAACTGTGCGTGAGAAGTTTCCGGAGACCCAGACGAAAAGAAAAAATAAAGCTCCATTTGCAGAGGCTGTATTGGGTGTATATTCCGCAGTAGAACATGACCTTTCCGCATTGGATGCACTATATGAAACGGCTTTCGACCCCAATGCTCGTACATATAAGGAATTTCAACCCGTAGATGGTAGCGCTATTCCCGATTGTACCCTTCTCGGGAAAGCTGTTATAAGCAGCAGTGATACACCCTTCGCCAGTTTCATCAAAGCATTAAATGCGACGGACTGGGTGCGTCATGGCCACGAGCAGTTCTCAGGAGCTCCAGACGGGAAGTGCCCATACTGCCAGCAACCGTTACCGAAAACCTTCGAGAGCGAAATCGTTGCCTGCTTTGATGCGCAGTACCAGCAGGATATTGACACCCTAAAACAGTTGAAAACTGCTTATCGGGAAGCTGCCTTAGCCATGCACAGTATTTTGAAGGCAAACATGGATGACGCGTTCCCCAAGCTTGTGCTGGCGGAATACGAGGCAAAGCTCGCACTGTTCGAGTCAACCGTTAAAGTGAACCTTCAGCAAATTGAGGAC
>MWCU01000082.1 GCA_002070205.1 Firmicutes bacterium ADurb.Bin182
TGTTAACACTCATATCGAAATCTGTCAATGCGTTTCCCGCTTGTAATTTCTGACAAGTCCAACTGTTCCCCGCTTTTCGCGACTTTTATATCTTAACAAATGAGCATGTTGATGTCAACGCTAAAAAACATGTTTTTTTCACTTTTTTTCGCCTACCGCCCGAGAAGCTTCGATAAAACGCCGTCCGCAGCCGAAAGGAGGGATTCCGTCAGCTTTTCCGCATCTTCTTCCGTACCGGATTTTGATCCTATATACAGCTTAAGCTTCGGCTCCGTGCCCGAAGGCCTTATGCATATCCATGAATCATCGGCAAGCGTGAACATCAAAGCGTCCGCGCTCGGCAGCATTATGGGCTCCGAGCGGCCGGTCTCAAATATCGTCCGCCTCCTCACAAGGTAATCATCCGCACAAATGATGTCGACGCCCGCAAAATCGCGAGGCGGTTCGCATCTTAATCTGCTCATGCACTCTTTTATCCTCTCAATGCCCTCCTTCCCTTCAAGCGAATAGGACTTGGTGCGCTCCATGTAAAACCCGAATTTTTGATATAACCACTCCATCGCATCCTGTAAAGTCAACCCCTGAAGCTTGTAGAAAAGTGCCGTCTCGGCAACGAGAAGCGCTGTGCTTATCGCGTCCTTATCGCGCGAAAAAGTACCGGCGAGGTATCCGTAGCTTTCCTCAAATCCGAACAAATAGCTGAGCTCTCCGGTCTTTTCGCATTCCGCTATAACATCCGAGACATACCTGAAGCCTGTAAGCACCTCAAGAAGCTTTACGCCGAACGAAGCGCAAATAACATCCGCCATGCGCGTCGTCACAATCGAACGGACGACGACTGCGTCCGGGGGCAGCGTGCCGCTCTGATTTTTTTGTTCCAGTATATAATATGTAAGCAGGCAGCCTATCTGATTCCCGGTTAAAACGGTATATTCTCCGCTATTGTTCCTCGCAGCGACTCCCAGCCTGTCGGAATCGGGATCCGTTGCGATAATTATATCCGCGCCCGTTTTGTCCGCAAGCCTGAACGCGAGCCCGAAAGCTTCCTTTTCTTCCGGATTCGGAGCGATTACGGTAGAGAATGACGGATCCGGCAGTTCCTGCTCCGGAACGACATGAACATCCGTTAAACCGGCGCTTTTTAAAAGCGCCCTTACCGGTATATTTCCCGTTCCGTGCAGCGGAGTATAAACTATTTTTATAAGATTTCCCTTGCTTTTTAAAAGCGCGGGGCGGAGAGACAACCGCTTGACCGCATTATAATAAGCATCATCCTCTTTTTCGCCGAGCATGACGAGCAGACCCTTTGACAGGGCTTCTTCCCTTTTCATGGTTTTTGCTTCGAAATACTCGACGCTTCGTATATATGCCGTGATATCTTCCGCCAAGGCGGGACCTATCTGGCCTCCGTGCTCCCAATAAAGCTTATATCCGTTATACTGCGGAGGATTGTGGCTTGCGGTAATGACCACGCCCGCAATGCAGTTTAAATTCCTGACGGCAAAAGAAAGCTGAGGTACGGAATGGAGCGTTTTAAACAAATATGCCCTGATTCCGTTCCCCGCCAATACTAGAGCCGTCCTTAAAGCGAACTCCCCGGATTTAAGCCTTGAATCGTAAGCTATTGCAACTCCCCGCCCGCTTGAGGATACGTGATTTTTATTGAGATAATCCGCGAGACCCTGAGTTGCCCTTTCGACCACATGTACGTTCATCCTGTTTGTTCCCGCTCCGATTATCCCCCGGAGGCCTGCGGTCCCGAAGTCAAGCTCGCGGTAAAAGCGCTCCGATATTTGCATTTCATCCCCGGCTATGCTTTGAAGCTCATTTTTTAGCTCCGCATCCGTCTCTTTCGACTCAAGCCAAAAACGGTATTTGCTCATATAACTCATCGGACGTCCTCCTTTCTTTCGCCGGTCCGGGCATTAGCGCTTTGCGGCAATTACGGCATAAACAGGTCCTGTCCGGACAGTTCGGTTTCGCCGGCTATGCTGTACGCGCGATCTCCCCCCGTAATAATATGGTCCTCGAGCCTTATACCTATCGCTCCGAGCGCTTCGGATATCCTTGACGTCGTTTGAATATCATCCTTCGAGGGCGTTACGCCTCCCGAAGGATGATTATGTGCAAGTATAACGCTGTATGCATGATGCCTTAATGCGCATTCAATAACGAGCCTCGGGTAAATAACTGTTTCGCCCAGCGTTCCCGAACTTATTTTATCCGCATGCAGAAGTTTTTTGTTTTTATCCAGAGACAAAACGTACATCGCTTCGTATTTCTGCCGCGAAAGCAGCGCAATGCAGTGGCGGGCGGCGTCGGAAGCCGTTTTAAGCTTTATGCTCTCGCTTCTTCCCATGCCGATTCGCCTAATAATATCGCCTGCCAGATTAAGAAGAACCGCGCTGTTTTCGCCGATTCCCTCAACGGCCTGAATATCCCGAATATCGGCGCTTAAAACCGCTTTCAACGAACCGTACCTGTCGATGAGCAGGTGTGCAAGTTCGTTTGTATCCTTCCTCGGTATGGAAAAAGTAAGCAGAAGTTCAAGCAGCCGGTGATCCTCAAGAACGTCCGCGCCGCTTTCGATATACGATTTTCTAAGCCTTGCTCTGTGACCTTCATGCATGCTTCTACCTCCGGCCATTGCTTCACAGCTTATTCACTTTCATCGGCGGGATAACCGGTAAACCCTTCCTTCATACGGAAGCAGCGACATCCTTTCAAGCAAGGGGCGCTTGCCGTGAGTTCCCAAAAGTATCGTCGCGTTCGAGACCTGCATTCCCGAAAAATCGATTTTCGCCTGTTTGTCCGTGAGGTTGATTACTATCAGCATCCTGTCGTTCCCGTCATCGCGGATATAGGATATCACCTTTTTATGTTCCGGGTTTACGGGAGTATAAATCCCGTAAGTGAGGACGGGGTTGCTCTTCCTGAAAGCTATAACTTTCCTGTAAAACTTCACTATGGAATCGTTTCGCTTCAGATCGTCTTCGATATTAACGTCTCTGTAATTGGGATTAAGCTTTATCCAGGGCTCTGAAGACGTAAAGCCTGCGTTCTTGTTCGAATTCCAATGCACCGGAGTCCGCGCATGATCGCGCGTCATTTTGTTTATGACCCGTTCGGCCAAAAACGCGGGCAAATGCATCATGCTTTGAAGAACCTTATAATCGTTGATCGCCTCATAATCCCGCCAGTCCGCCCTGTCGAATACGGAATTGGTCATGCCGCACTCTTCGCCCTGATACAAAAAGGGGGTCCCTCTTAACGTAAGGTTCAAAAGGCAAAACGCCTTGGCGCATTCGCGCCTGTATTCGGAGTCGTTCCCGAAGCGCGAAACGTGCCTTGGCTGATCATGGTTGGAAAGATAGTTTCCGAGCCATCCCCCGCCTTCCTGAATCCGAAGCTGCCACCTGTCGACGACGCTTTTAAACTCGGGGACAGTCCACCTGTAAAGCTTCCTGAAATCAAATTTGCCCAAAGGACCGCAGCCGAGATTATGAAGATCGAACTGGAACATCATCATAAGCTCGTTCCTGCCTTGGCGGGTGAATTTTATCACGTCCTCAGTTCCCGCAAGCACGCCTTCGCCGACGGTAAAACAATCGTATTTCGAAAGTACCTCGCGGTGCATTTCCTGAATATAATCATGCACGGGCTCTCTGTTAAGCGTCAGTTCCGCCGGAAACCGAAGGCCCCTTTTATGGGGATCTTTATCGGGAAGCCCGGGCGCCTTTGCGATCGCGTTGATAACGTCTATTCGAAAGCCTTTTACGCCCCTCTCCAGCCAGAACTTCATAACGCCGTAGATCTCCCGCCTGACTTTCGGATTTTCCCAGTTCAAATCACACTGATGAGGAGTAAAAGAAGTCAGGTAGTATTCCCCGGACAGTTCATCCCCGGTCCATGCGCTGCCGCCGAAAAAGCTAAGCCAGTTGTTCGGCTCCCTGCCGTTTACGCCCTCCCTGAAAAAATAGTAAGAGCGGTACTCTGAATTTTTGTCAGATAAAGCGCTTTGAAACCACGGATGCCTGTCGGACGTGTGATTAGGGACAAGATCCATAATGATTCCGATGCCGCGCTTTTCCGCCTCGAGGACCAATTCGTCAAAGTCCTCCATCGTGCCGAATTCGGGATTGATCGAGGTGTAATCGGATATATCGTACCCGAAATCATGATTGGGCGATGAGTACACGGGCGAGAGCCAGATAAGGTCAGCGCCGAGGCTTTGGATATGTTCCAGCTTTTGGATGACTCCCCTGAGGTCGCCGATGCCGTCGCCGTTGCTGTCATAAAATGAGCGCGGCCAGATCTGATAAACTATCCTTTCCTTCCAGTTGCTCATATTGCCCTCCGTGCATGCTATCCGTTATGACCGTGCCGGTAAAGCTGGCGGTTGTCCAGCGCCCAGACGCGTTCCGTAAACGCTCCCTTCTCAAGCCCCGAAAGCGCTTCAAACATCTCGAACAATCGTGAATCGAGCATATCCAGCTGGCTCAAGACCTCTGCCTCGGGGAACATGGGAGGTCTCGCGCTGCCGTATTCGGGCACTCCGTGATGAGACAGAAGCATATGCTGCAGCAGCATGCAAAGTTCGTCCGGAACCATCAGCTCCGCGGCCGCTTTGCCTATCATGGCGACGCCGAGAGTTATATGTCCTATCAGCTGCCCCTGCGCCGTATATCCCGACGCGAGCCCCAATTCGCCCGCTTCAAGCTCGGTAAGCTTCGCAATGTCATGGAGTATAACGCCCGAATAGACAAGATCGCTGTCCAGCGCGGGGTATATCCCGCAAACGGACTTTGCAAGCCTTAATATCGTATATGTATGATAAAGAAGACCGCCGCGAAGCGCATGATGCAGCTTGAACGCCGCAGGCCACCTTAAAAGCTTTTCCTTGTTCTCACGCAGCAGATATTGAGTAAGCCTCTTAAGGTCTATGTCAGTAAAATCTTCCGCGCAGCGATACAGTTCATCATACATCCATTCGCTGTCAAACGGAGCGCAGGGAATGAGAAGCGACATGTCGACATCGTCCTCGCCCGTAACGTTCCGTATACGGTCGACTTTCAGCTGCTCCGCTTCTTTCCATATAGTAATTGTGCCGCGTACCTTCACAACGGTATCGGGATCATACTCGCCGTGCGTCATCCGGTCATAATCCCAAAGCTTGGCGCTGATCTCGCCGTCCCTGTCGGCAAGTATAAGATCGAGATAGCTAGCTCCTTTTATATTGGATTTGACCGCGACGCTTTTTACGATGCAATAGCCTTCCGCCGTATTGCCCTTAGCGTCAGAGAGCAATTTCATCCTTGCCATGCCGTCACTCCCCGCATTTATTTCGTTGATTCATTATAACAGAATAAGGTTTTTTTGTAATGTATTATCGGCAGAACATTAAAAGACCCGCAAAAAAAAGCGTTCAGAAATGCAAATGCAAACGGCACGGTCGTTCCCGGCGCAATTTCTAAACAGCTTCAAATGCGGTATTGTTGTGTCAGCCTTCAGGTATCCCGACGGAAAGGGCAATATCTGTAAGCATTTGTTCATCGACGCCTTCTGCGTGGAAATACAGCTCGACGTTTTCCGAGGGCCTGTAGTATAAGCCAAGCGTTCCGTCCCGGTAGGCAACCAGAACCGCCCGGCCGGGCTCAGCCTGCTTTAAGTCCGCCGAACCTTTGCCGCCATACGGTTCGCCGATGCGCCAGCATTCAAGAGTGCCGGTGCCTTCTTTGGACGCCGTCCATCCTCCTTCAAATGCAACGAGATCCCAGCCTTCCGGAAGCGCTCCGGGAATAAGCTCTTTATCCTTGTCTCCCCGGACGAAAGTCCTTCTTCCGGCGTCTATGACGCGTGTGCTCAAAACCTCTCCTTCCATGCCCTTGAGCGATTCGTTCCCTTCCGTCAAAGCGGGTGCCGGTTCTTTGGGCGCTTCGACAGTTTCTTCCTGCAAGATTCCGAACGCCCTTTCCTGAGCATCCTCTTCGGCGATTTGGTCCATCTGTTCCGTCGCGCCTTCCGGCATGGATTTCATCTTTGAAAGAGGTACAATATCGGAAAAAATACCGGTAGCGATCAATACTATCGTGACAGCGGCGGCGCTTATCCATTTTACGGCAAGGCTCCTTGTCTTCAGGCGCTTTCTGTATTTTGCCTGAATGGATGCGCGCATCGAATGAAGCTCCAGCTCTTTGCTATACTCCATGGCTACGGTATGTAAAATTTCATCCATGCGCTTATCCGTTTTTATCACCTGCCTTTAAAAGGGAATGCGCCAATATATCTCTCGCCCGCGACATGCGGGATTTGAGAGTCCCTTCGCTTACGCCCAAAAGCTCGGAAATTTCCGAGTAGCTCAATTCAGCGAAATAATATAACATTACGGGCTGCCTGTAATGCTCGGGGAGAGCTTCTATGCTGTTCCTTACGGTTTCGCGCTGCTCGCGGGACATTGCGGCAGCCTCCGGAAGGTCACTCTCCGGCACCGAAACGTTCGGCGCGGGGTCTGCGCTCAGCACTTCGCGCTTCTCCTTGCGTATCCTGTCCAAGTCCTGATTGACGGTAACGCGATAAAGCCAGCCTTTAAGCTGCCCGTCCGTCATGCTCTGCAGCTTGGATAAATGCTTCAATACGCGCAAAAAAACATTCTGCACCGCATCCAAGGCTGTATGGTGGTTTTTGGACACGCTGTAAGCGGTCCAGTATACCATTTGGGAGTATGCCGCGTATATTGCCTCAAAATCGCGTTCCGGCAATGACAACACTCCTGTCTGTAATTAATACGTTTCAATATCCGAACGGGTTGCACAAAAAACGCAAATAACCCGCTTATAAGTGGCAGGTATTTTTTGTCACAAGTCCGTTTTAAGCCTGCTTCTCAGCGCTTTCGCAGTCGGCGTCGCCGCAAGGCCGCCGCGCCCGGTTTCCTTGAGATCCGTCTGCATGCCTTTGCCTACCGAATGCATAGCCCATACCACCTCATCAAACGGGATTATGCTTTCGACTCCCGCAAGCGCCATATCGGCGCAAAGCATCGCATTAGCCGCTCCCAAAGCATTCCGCTTTATGCACGGACTTTCCACAAGACCGGCCACAGGATCGCATACGAGCCCCATCACGTTCTTTAAAGCCATTGCCGCCGCATGCAGCGCTTTGAGCGGCGATCCTCCGGCGCACTCCGCAAGCGCGGCGGCCGCCATTGCCGCCGCCGCCCCGATTTCCGCCTGACACCCTCCCGAAGCGCCGGATATCGAGGCGTTCCTCGCGATGAGCATGCCGACGGCGGCAGCCGTGAACAACCCCATCACAAGCACGTCGTCATTCCAGCCTCTTTCCTCCGCCGCGGTCAAAAGAGTACCGGGCAATATGCCTGAAGCGCCTGCCGTCGGCGCGGCAACTATCTTTCCCATCGCCGCGTTGACCTCAACGACCGCCATTGAACTCGCAGCCGCCCTTAACGTACTTTCTCCCGAAAAGCTCTTCCCCCTGGAGTAGAAAAGAAGCGCTTCCGCATCTCCCCCCATAAGTCCCGTAACGGAGTATTGCTTCTCCTCAAGTCCTTTTTTTGCGCTGCTTCGCATGGTGTCCAAATTAAGCCGCATTTCGAAAAGCAGCTCTTCCCTCGAAAGCTCGCTTCGCTTTTCTTCCCTTTTAAGCATCGCCTCAGCTATCGAAATGCCGTTTGCATCGCATAACACAAGCAATTCGTCGCCGGACACAAAATCGAATTTAATGCTCATCTAAACCGCCCTTACCTGCACGATGTCGGGACCCAGTGACAAAATTTTTTTAACGGCGTCAGAGGGTACGGCCTGATCGGTTTCAATTACCATAAACGCGTCTTCTTTCCTTCCCTGACGAAAAACCCTCATAAACGCGATATTGATTCCGTTGTCGGCGAGTATACCCGTCACTTTCGTAATGATGCCGGGAACATCCCTCTGCCTGATTATCAGTGTAGGATACTCTGCGGTAAATTCCACGGAAAAACCATCGATATTCGTTATCAGGATGTTTCCCCCGCCTACGGACACGCCGACGACTTCCGTAACCGATCCGTCCTTTGATTCTATCCTTATCCGCGCGGTGTTGGGATGCTCCGCTTCTTCATCGCTGAACACGACATCTGCGTCCACTCCCTTTTGTTTCGAAAGAGCATAAGCTGAGGACAGCCTTTCGTCATCGGGTTTCAGGCCCAGGATGCCCGCAATCAGAGCTTTATCGGTACCGTGGCCCCTCCCCGTATCGGAGAATGAGCCGTAAAGTGTGAGCGTCGCTTTTTTCACGTCCTTGCCCGCAATTTTCCATGCCGTATATGAAAGCTTGGCCGCGCCCGCCGTATGTGAACTCGAAGGTCCGATCATGCGCGGCCCGACTATATCAAATGCGCCGTAATCAGCCATTTCTCCGCCCTCCCGCAATCCTATTCTACCACAGAGGGCGGCATATGCACAATAAACGGCAAAGCTCCGGGTGTTTTGCGATTAATCGGATTTTATGTCGTATCCGGAGGAAAGATTGAAGCGGCCGGAGCCGAATAAACTTGTGCATTATGCATGCATAGTGTAAAATATGAGCGGTACGGACATTTTTAAAGAAGGAGGTGGCGGCTGTGCTGCAGATTTTTAAAACGGTCGAAGGCAAACTGACCGAGATCGACGAGATCCAGGACGGTTGCTGGGTACATTTAACGGATCCGAGCCCCTCCGAATGCAAAGTTGTGATAGACCGTCTCGCCCTTGAGCCCGATTATATAATAGCGGCGCTGGACGAAGAGGAAAGCCCGCGTATCGAAAACGACGAGGGACAGACGCTCGTGATAGTCGACCTCCCGACGGTGCAGCCCGAAGGCGGGACTTTTCTTTATAACACCATACCGCTCGGCATCGTTCACTGCGAAAAAGCCCTAATCACGGTATGCCTTAAGGAAAGCACCATAATCGATAACTTTATCGAGGGCCGCGTAAGGGGTTTCTCAACCACAAAAAAAACGAGGTTCATCCTACAGATACTTTACAGGAACGCCTCGCGCTTCCTTCAATATCTGAAGCAGATCGACAAAGCGTCCACTTTGATCGAAAACGAGCTTCATAAATCCATGAAAAACCGTGAGCTTATCCAGATGCTCAAACTGGAAAAGTCGCTCGTGTACTTCTCTACGTCGCTCACAGCGAATGAATTGGTGATGGAAAAGCTTTTAAAGAGCGAATACATCAAGAAGTATCCGGAGGATACGGAACTTCTGGAAGACGTAATAATCGAGAACAAACAGGCTATTGAAATGTGTAATATATACCGCGATATTTTAAGCGGCACAATGGACGCGTTTGCTTCAATAATTTCCAATAACCTGAACATCGTTATGAAGATGCTTGCCGCGATTACCATAGTGCTCGCGATACCCAGCATCGTATCCGGATTTTTCGGCATGAATACCTGGGTGCCCCTGGAGGGAACGCCCGTGGGATTTTGGATCATCGTCGGGATCGCTATGGCATTGTCCGCCGCAACTGCATTCCTGCTGTGGCGCAAAAAAATGTTTTAACTCGAAGTACGCGGGGCTGATAATAAAAAACGGCTGTGCGACATGTAATAAAGCTTAACGAGGAGCTGAATATGTCTGGTATCGAACCGTATTTCAAAATAAACGGCGGGAGGCGGCTTGAGGGCGAGGTCACCATTGGAGGCGCGAAAAACGCGGCTGTCGCCGTCATACCCGCGTCCATACTCGCGGGAGCTCCCTGCAGACTGGAAAACCTTCCTAAGATCGAGGACGTTTACACTCTCAAGGATATCCTCTCTTCAATGGGCGCAGACGTTGATTTCTCGCCCGACAGGGGAATGAACATCGACCCCCGGGAAATCGATAATTTCAGCGTTACGTTTGATATGGCCAGCAGCCTGAGAGCTTCTTATTATTTTTTGGGATCGCTTCTCGGGCGATACGGTCATGCCGAAATCGCGCTGCCGGGCGGGTGCTCAATAGGCTCGCGGCCCATTGATCAGCATATCAAAGGAATGCGCGCGCTCGGGGCTGATGTCGTGATCGAGCGCGGAATAGTAAAAGCAAAAGCAAAAAAACTTGTCGGAAGCGAAATCTATTTGGACATAGTCAGCGTCGGCGCTACGATAAACATCATGCTCGCCGCATGCAGGGCGGAGGGCACGACCACGATAAACAACGCGGCCAAAGAACCGCATGTTGTCGAAACGGCAAACTTTTTGAATATGATGGGAGCATCCGTCAAGGGAGCCGGTACGGATGTAATCAGAATAAACGGGACGAACGAACTTCACGGCTGCACCTACTCGATAATACCTGACCAAATAGAAGCGGGCACATTTATGATAGCGGCGGCTGCAACGCGCGGGGACGTGATAATTAAAAATGTTATCCCCACCCACCTTGAGGCTATCTGCGCGAAATTGATGGAATGCGGCGTATCGGTGACGCAGGGGGATGACGGCCGTGAATTTTTCATACATATAAAATCGGATTCAAGGCCGCGCGCGGTCAACATAAAAACCTTGCCCTATCCCGGTTTTCCGACCGACCTCCAGCAGCCGATGATGGCGCTTTTATGCACGGCCCGCGGCAATTCATTCATTGTCGAAAACATATTTGAAGAAAGATTCAATCACGTTGCCGAGCTTAGGCGAATGGGAGCCAATATCACCCTCAACGGAAGGACCGCAATGGTCGAGGGCATCGATACGCTTGTTGGCGTACCCCTCAGGGCGACCGACCTTCGCGCAGGCGCGGCCCTTATAATTGCGGCATTGATGGCTGAGGGCGAAAGTACTATAAGCAACATTCGCTATGTGGACAGAGGGTATGAATACTTCGAATATAAGCTCAGAGCTCTGGGCGCGGATATACAAAGGATGGGATAATCAATCTTCGGCGCTTCCCGGACAAAACAAACTACCAAGGAGCATGGAATGAAATTCTCTCCGCTGTTCAGCGGTTCATCGGGCAACTGTTCTTTTTTGGAAGCTGAAAACGTCAGACTGCTTATCGACGCGGGGCTTGCGGGCTGCACGGTTACAAACGCGCTTGCTAAAATAGGAGTCGCCCCCGAGACTTTGAACGCCATATTAATAACTCACGAGCACAGCGACCATATAAGCGGTGTGGGCGTTTTGTCCCGCAAATACAAGCTGCCCGTATACGCAAACGAGCGGACATGGAACGCGATGCGCGAAAAAATCGGCTATATCCCGCCGAAGCTTGTCAGGGTATTCGAGACCGACCGTGATTTTTATATTAAAGAGCTTAACGTGCTGCCTTTTTCCACTCCCCATGACGCGGCGGAGCCGATTGGCTATTGCTTTTCGTACAGAAACAAAAAAGTCAGCATAATGACAGACATCGGGCATGTCACGAACAGAATGCTCGACATAATAGAGCATTCAAGCCTTTTGCTGCTGGAGGCCAATCACGACGTGGAAATGCTTCTCGCAGGCAGCTATCCTTACCACCTTAAGAGGCGCATACTTTCGGATACGGGGCATCTGTCAAACGAAAATGCCGGTAAGGCTTTGGCAAAGCTGTATCTTAGGGGACTCCGGAACGTGATTTTGGGACATCTTTCCCGGGAAAACAATTTGGAGCCGCTGGCCTTGGAAACAGTAAAAATGGTTTTGAGGCAGGAGGATATCCCCGATACGGCGGTAAATATGGGATTGGCGCACAGAGACAGGCCTTCGGGCATTTACATTATTGATTGAGGTAACGCGATGGACCAAACAAGACAGGCCGGCCGGCTATTTCTTATCGTAGTCATTTTATTTCTGACAGGAAGCTTTATTCTTTCGATATTTGCAAGCAATGAAGACATTCTGCAGCTTTACGCATTGAATGCGCTTTTTATTTCTTTATTCTGCATGTATGTCCCGGCGCTGTCTTTTATGAAGGCTCATCCGGATATCGATTACGGCAGGAACCGCATAACGTTTTCACAAACCATGCTCAGCATATTGCTCGGCATAAGCGCTTTCCTTTTAAGTACCGGAATAGGCGGATTTATGAGCCTTTTAGCTGAAACCCTCGGGCTTCCGGAAATGACGGCGCCGCTTCCGCGCATGCAGGGCTGGCGGGCTATAGCCTCCGTAATCGTAGTATGCGTCGTTCCCGCCATTGCCGAAGAACAGCTTTTCAGAGGCGTTTTGCTCAACGCCTGGAGGCCTTTTGGACGAAGAAAAGCGATTTTGCTTTCCTCCGTACTTTTCGCTCTTATGCACGGCGATCCCGTCGCCATCCCTTCCGTTTTTGCGCTGGCGTGGCTGCTTGGCTCTTTGAGCTACAGCACAGGCTCCGTTTATCCCTCCATGACGCTTCATATGACAAACAATTTCATCGCGCTTGTGCTTAACGAATTGCTGTTGCAAAACAGCTCTTTGGCCGACTCTCCGGCGGTAAGCACGGGCGAAGCCCTTCTGACCTGCTCGCTGTATACATGCATAGGCTTGCTGTTCACGATTATAAACTATAGAAAGCTTGTTCTGAGCATCAGGCGGTCAAGGGAGGAGCAAGCCGGGGAACGGCCTCCCGAACCTATGCAAACCCCTCCCTCATCGGATGAAGGAAACGGACAAAAAGCGCTTACGCTTCCGGTCGTTATCAGCCTTGTACTGCTTCTGGGGCTTGTCGCGCTCTACTTTTTCAGCATGACCGGGAAAATCGCTTTGCAGTTTACGGGGAAATAATGAAAATCAAGCTTTTATGCATCGGAAAACTGAAAGAAAAATACTATGCCGAGGCCGCAGCCGAATTTCAAAAAAGGCTTGCGCGCTATTGCAGTTTAGAAATTATAGAGCTTCCCGATGAAAAAGCGCCCGAGAACTTAAGCCCGCTGCAAAAAGAACAAATCAAAAAAGCGGAAGGCGAGCGGCTGCTCTCGCATGTCGGCTCTTGTGAATTCGCAATCGCGCTGATGATCGAAGGAGAAAAGCTCTCTTCCGAAAAATTCGCAGAAAAGATGGACGGGTGGATGAACTCCGGAAAAAGCGGAATCTGTTTCATGGTGGGCGGCTCGCTCGGATTGTCCGTTGAAGCGAGAAACAGAGCGGACTTCATTCTAAGCTTTTCGGACATGACTTTCACGCATCAAATGTTCAGAATAATGCTTCTTGAACAAGTATACCGCGCGTTCAAAATAATCAGGAACGAAACTTATCATAAATAACGGGCATGGAAGAGCGGGCATAATTAAGGTATGCAAATGAAGAAATGCGAGCATCCCGTCGATAAAAGAAAATGGTATCCTTCGCTTATCCCGGGCGTCGTGGTTCTTGTTTCAACTTGCGATTCGGAAGGAACGCCTGATATCACGCCTAAAAGCTGGCTGCAGATGGCCTCATTCGAACCGCTTGTTCTGATGTTTTCAGGAACCAAGGATAATACTACCGAGAAAAACATAATGGAGAACAAATGTTTCTGCGTCAATTTTCTGGATCCTTCAAATATTTCAAAAGCAAATCGATGTATACAATGGCACGGCGCCGAAAGGATTGAAAAGTCTGGATTCAATATTGTCAAATCAAATAGAGTAAATGCTCCCCTTGTTTCTGACTGCAGGGCGCATTTGGAATGCAATCTGTATGATACGAAACAAATCGGCAGCGGCTTCATCGTTTTCGGTGAAATCGTTGCGGCATCTGTCTGGGATAAAGTCTTAACGGCAGAGGAGAAGGACAGGTATTCATTGCTGGATTTGATTGTTTATCTTGAAGAAGGCGTGTTTTCAAAAACAGATAATAGTATTTATTGCGATAATCGGCGAGACTTATCGTAAATGAGGAAAATACGGATTTAATGACTTCTTTGTCGCCAAGTGAAAAATCCATGGCATGGCTGAAATCCTTCGAATACGTTGCCGATTTCTTTATATCCGTATCCAACGAGAACGATCCGGCATTGCGCTTCTATACGGGCAAAGGCTTTAGAATAAGCCATGAGATAATGGACGGATTTATTACGGTATTGAGAAATCCCTGATTTTTTCCGGCTTAAAGGGTTATAATTTACGGTGCGAATAAAAAAAGGAGAAATCGCGATGCCTGTCTACCCTTATATAGTATTCAACGGCAACTGCCGCGAAGCGGTGGAATTTTACGCTGCTGTTTTTGAAACGGAAAAAACTAAGATATTGACATTCGGCGAAGTCCCTCCCGATCCGGATTATCCGATCCTCGAGGATGCGAAGGACCTCGTCATCCATACGAGCCTCAACATAAAAGGAAGCAAAGTGATGTTTTCCGATGCGCTCCCCGGAGCGGATTATAGCCCGGGAAATAATATCAGCCTCACTGTCGTCAGCAGTAACCTCGATGATATCTTATACCTGTATAACCGGCTCAAAGAGGGCGGCTCAGTGGATATGGAGCTTCAGGAGACGTTCTGGAGCAAATACTACGCATCGCTGAGGGACAAATTCGGGGTGCTTTGGCAGTTGAATTATGAAGAAAGCATTTAATGAAAATGCGGCGGCAAAAGACCTGCGGATATGACAAAATGCCCGTGCCGGCAAAATTATTTATCTACATTTCCTTTTTATAAAGTCTCATTCTTTCAAGCATGAATATCAACCATGCGAAAGTAATGATAAAAATCGCTCTCTGCCATATGCCGGAGAAATCCGGAAAGTAAAACATCAAGACGGAAAGGAACGTTGCCGCAAGTCCGGCGGATATATCCATTATCCTGTGCCTTGCGGCTTTTTCAATAAAAGCTGATGAAACCGCATAAATGACGAATGAAAATCCAACAGCTGTCGCAAATACAGAATGCAGTTTGTCTTCCGCAGAATCAAAGCTGACCCCCTCAATAATCGGCGCATGCTGAAATATCCCCGCAAATACAAGACTCAATCCGAAAACGCTCAATATCGCTTTTTGAAACCAAAACTTCCCCAAATGCAGCCACGCTTCCAATACGCACAATATCCCTACCAATATAAAACATGCATTCATGATCCATGCATTATTTGCATTCTGCGCTCCCAGATGACTTGCGGTATTTTTAATAATCGAATATGTTTCGACGCTGTAAAACGGAAGTATGAACGTAACGAGCAGCATCAATAAAAATGAAAACAACAACTATCTGAATTCGGAAAACCTGCTTATTCTCCGTATCATTTTTTCTTCCCCCTGAAAATGCCCGTCGCTTTCAACGCAACGCCGCTGCTTTATGATATGAGGCGTCCCTTTATATTAAATCAGCCTGTCTTTTCGAAAACCCGATGATATAAACCGCCATGCCGCCTTTCTGTTTGTCAGCCAGGCGATTTGAACGTTATTCCTTGTATTGGCGAGTATTTTCGGTACGAAATATTTCGCGACCGTTTCGGGTCTGTCCGCCAAAATGTTGAATATCTTCCTGAACTTTTCATCCGATATGACTTCGGATCGTTCTCCGTCCGGAGTTTTTGTGATGAAATCGGTCAGCATCATTCCCGGCGATAATCGTCCCGCTATTACGCCGGTACCGTCCAGCTCCGCCGCAAGGCCTTTCATAAAGTAAGTCAATGCGCATTTTGTTGTCCCGTAAAGTATTGTCTTTATCTGTATCATATTGTTGGAGCCCAGACCCTCCATGCTGTATATCGCGCCATGTCCCTGTTTTATCATTCCCGATGCGGCGATTTGAGAACCGTATATCATGCCCGTAATATTTGTTTTGATAACGTTCTCGGTATATGTTTCGCCTGTTTCCCACGAATAAATATGCGGCGCGTTTTGTCCCGCATTATTGATCCATATGTTCACGCTGCCCCAGCGTTCCAATGAGGCATCCCAAAGTCGTTTCAAGCTTTCCTTTTCCTGCACGTTGCATTGAATATATACGTACTTCCCTTCAAAAGCCGACAGTTCCCTTAGGTTCGCTTCCGGCATGGAAGCACTTCTGCCGGACAGCGTAACATTACATCCTTCCTTAAGAAACTCCCTTGCCATTGAAAAACCGATGCCTCGCGTACTGCCGGTTATAACCACGTTTTTCATAAACAGCCCTCCTCACTGAGTAAAGTATCAAGCCCACCTTCCGAAAAACGAAGACGGTGGGCTGTTGATTCTATTATGCACACTGGAAAGCCTTTAAACCGGAGCGGAACGGTTCACGCACCCAGGTACGCAGCCTTGACCCCCTCGTTCGTCAAAAGCTCATATCCGGTGCCCGTGAGCGTTATGCGCCCGGTTTCCATGACATACCCGATATCGGCGGTTTTCAATGCCATGTTTGCGTTCTGCTCGATAAGGAGTATGGTTACGCCCTGCCTGTTTATCTCTTTTATTATTTCAAATATATCCCGGACGATAAGCGGAGCAAGGCCGAGCGACGGCTCATCCATCATGATAAGCTTCGGGCGGCTCATAAGCGCCCGGCCGACCGAAAGCATTTGCTGCTCCCCGCCGGAAAGAGTACCGCCGAGCTGCCATGAACGCTCCTTAAGGCGCGGAAACAGATCGAATATCCATTTCAGGTCCTCGTCAAGGCTTTCGGTACGCAGATAGGCGCCTATCTTCAGGTTTTCAAGGACGGTGAGATCGGAGAATATCTTCCTTCCCTCGGGTACCATTGTGATGCCCCGGGCTACGATAGCGGCGGGGTCCTTTCCGGTGATATCCTCGCCGAGAAACTCTATGCTTCCGCTTCGCGGCTTTATAAGGCCCGCGATACACCGGAGCGTGGTGCTTTTGCCTGCGCCGTTAGCGCCGATTAGAGTTACGATACCGCCCTGTTCTATCGAGAAGGATATTCCCTTAACGGCCTCTATGCCGCCGTAATTGATTTTGAGGTTATTAACTTTAAGCATCTTCCGCCACCCCCAAATACGCCTCGATCACGCGCTTGTCCTTCTGCACCTCTGCCGCCGTGCCGTGAGCGATAAGCTTGCCGAAGTCCAGAACATAGATCCTGTCGGAAATGCGCATAACAAGGTCCATATGGTGCTCTATCAAAAACACCGTAAGCGCATATTTATCTTTGATCTGCACGATGAAATCCGCAAGTTCCTGCGTTTCCTGCGGATTCATTCCCGCCGCGGGCTCATCAAGCAGCAAAAGCTTCGGATCCGTTGCAAGTGCTCTCGCTATCTCAAGCCGCCTTTGAACGCCGTAGGGAAGACTGCTTGCAAGTTCATCCTTAACGCCGAGGAGTCCCTGCTCTTCAAGAAGCGCAAGGGATTCTTCCCTGACGCGCCTCTCCTCCATGAAGTTCAGGCGGAATGTCGCGGTCAAAAAATTCTGTTTCATCCGCATATGCTTTGCTATAAGCACGTTCTCAAACACCGTCAAATTCTTGAACAGGCGGATGTTCTGGAATGTGCGGGCTATTCCGAGCTTTGTTATCTTGTCCGGGGTCTGGCTTACCACCTTCGTACAGAATTCCCTGTTCTGGCCCGCATACAGCTTTTTCATTTTGCCCCTGGGATGATTGGAAACTATGGTTTCCCCGAAAAAGCTGACCAAACCGTTGGTAGGCTCGTATACTCCCGTGATGCAGTTGAACGCGGTAGTTTTACCCGCGCCGTTTGGCCCTATCAGCGCCACTATCTCGCCCTTGTTTACGTCGACCGTCAAATTATCGACTGCCACAACGCCGCCGAACTGCATGGTTACGTTTTCTATATGAAGAACATTCTCTCTCATCCCGCGACATCCTCCTTCTTCGTTTTGCCGAACCGCTTTTTGAAGAACCTAAACAGGGCGTCCAGCGAGAACTCTTTCGTGCCCATTATCCCGCGGCTGTAGAAAAGCACGATTATCATTACGATGACCGAAAAAACGACCTTTCTGAAGCCGGAACTTAACAGAGGCACCTGGAACGCTCCGATATATGTAACCTCGTCAAGAAATCTGAGCCACCACTCGCTGCACGCTATGAACAGGAAGGATGCAAGGCAGCTTCCGGTCACGGAGCCGATACCGCCGATAACGACTATCAGAAGTATTTCATAAGTCATCGTTGCCCGAAAAGCTGCCGCCTGTACCGTCGTTTGGTACATTGCGAGCAGCGCTCCGCCTATCCCCGCAAAGAACGAGCTTATAGTAAATGACATCTGCTTGTGTTTTGCAAGGTTTATGCCCATCGCTTCCGCCGCGATCTCATCGTCGCGGATAGCCTTGAAAGCGCGCCCGTAGGATGAGTTTATCAGCAGCACTATAACCGCAATACAGACGCCCGCTACGGCAAACGGGAAAAGCGTGGAGGTAAATACCGGGAAACGCTTGAGAAGGTTGGATCCGTTCGTGACGGGCCCAAGCTTATCCCACTGAAAGACGGCTCTTATTATCTCGGCAAATCCCAGCGTCGCGATCGCGAGATAGTCGCTTTTAAGCCTTAAAACAGGAAGGCCTATAAGATAGGCGAATACGGCCGTAACGAGTCCTGCCGCGGCGATTGCGACAAGCACGGGAACCGTGAACGAAACGATGCCGCCGTCAAAATACTGGTACACGGCCTCGCGCGCTTCCAGGGGGATGGTCAATATCCCGTATGTATAAGCGCCTATGAGCATAAATCCCGCCTGCCCGAGTGAGAACAGGCCCGTAAAGCCGTTCAAAAGGTTCATCGAAACGGCCACAAGCGCATAGATCGCTCCCTTTTTCAACACCACGAAAAGCATTGAAGTCGTCGGCAAGGTTTTCTCCAAGACAAACAGCAGCAAGAACAATAAAGCTATCGGTCCCGCGGTTTTGATCAATTTTTTCATATCCATATTCACTCACCTATACCTTGTCCGTGGATTTCTCGCCAAACAGACCGGTGGGCTTGGCAATAAGAATTATGATGAGCAGCGCGAATGTGAAGGCGTCTGAGAATGTCGTCAAGCCGAGGCCTTTGATGATATTCTCGCAAATACCTATGATGAAAGCGCCAAGCACAGCGCCGGGTATGCTTCCGATCCCCCCGAACACCGCCGCGACGAACGCTTTTAAGCCCGGCATGGAGCCCGCCGTGGGTGTTACGGTCATATAGTTCGAAAAGAAAAGCAGCGATCCTACGGCAGCGAGAAACGAACCTATTATAAAAGTGGTGCTGATGACCGAGTTGATCTTTATTCCCATAAGCTGGCTCGTTTCAAAATCCTTGGAAACCGCCCGCATGGCCATTCCGAACTTCGTATGCTTGATGAGCAGTACGAGCGCCGCTACCAGCATAAAAGTAAGTACGGGCGTTATTACGGTGACCATTTTTGTAGTGGACGAGAAAACCGTAACGGACTCGCTTATCCACGGTATCGCCGGATATTGCTTAGCAAGGCCGCTCGTTATATACCACGCGCAGTTCTGAATAAGATAAGACACGCCTATTGCGCTTATCATTATGGACATGCGCGGAGCTTTTCGAAGCGGCGCGTATGCCGACCGCTCGATCAAGAACCCCAGCAGAACGGTGAGTATTATAACGAGCGGGATGGACAGATAAAGCGGAAGGCTTGCCGAAAGATAAACCATCATAAACCCCGCGGCCATGAAAATATCGCCGTGGGCGAAGTTTATCAGTCTGAGTATTCCGTATACCATCGTATAGCCGATTGCGATCAGCGCGTATTGCCCGCCGACCGAAACGCCTGCCATAATGTACGGAAGGTTGGTTTCTAAGAATCCCATGATGGAACCTCCGTTTATAAGCTTTCAAGAAAATGACGCCGGTTGCAGTAAATGAAAATACGGGAATATTTCGGTAATAGCCGGATTATGCAATATAGCGGGGGTCAAAACCCCCGCTAAGTACCTTGCCTGACGAAGGGCATATTATTATTCAACGCCCTGGATAGCGACGAAGATCCAGCTTGCATCGGTTGTATTCGCCTGTTTGATGTACGCTACGTTCCTTATGGCGTCGCCGACTTCGTCAAATGCGATATCGCCTGTGACGCCCGTAAGCTTGACATCCCACAATGCTTCGTTGATCGCTTTGGGGTCGGCGCTGCCGGCCTTTTTGATAGCCTCGACAGCGGTCATATACGCGTCGTACCCGAGAGCGGACACCGCGGCTACGATGTCGTTTCCGCCGTTATTGTTCTTCTTATCGGGGTTGTCGTTTAGCCATTTCTTAAAGTTTTTAACGAACTCGGAGCCAAGCGCCGTGTTGTCGCCCTCATCGAAGAACGTTGAAACGAAAACCTCAAGATCGGAACCTTTTGCGGCGTCAAGAATAACGGAGCTGTCCCATGTATCGCCGGCCATCAACGGGATTTTCACGCCCTGCGACACGGCCTGGCCGATGATAAGCGAAGCGGCCTCGGTCGAGGTGGGAGCAAAAATAACGTCCGCACCGGAGTTAATGGCGGTCGTCAAATACGCGGTAAAGTCGCTGTTGCCTTCCTGGAACGTTTCTTCAACCACGCTTCCGCCAAGTTTTACGAAGGCTTCTTTAAAGTAGTTGCCCAGGCCCGCGGAATAGTCATCGCCCAGCTTTGTGAGTATGTAAGCCGTTTTTGCCTGGAAATTGTCAACGGCAAAGTTCGCAAGGACCGTGCCCTGGAACGGATCGAGGTAGCAAACCCTGAAATAATGGGTATTGCCGAGCGTTACCTGCGGATTGGTGCACGATGCGCCGATAACGGGAATCCCCGCGTTTTTAAATACGTCGCTCGCCGCGATGGATACGCCCGAGCCGTATGAGCCAAGCACGACCGAGCACTTTGCGCTCACGAGAGCCGCTGCGGCAGAAGGTCCTTTATCGTTGGACGATTCGTTATCGACGATTTCCAGCTCGAGTTTGTATGTCTTTCCGCCGATCTCGACCGTATTGACTACGGTATTGGCGAATTCCATGCCGAGGACTTCCTGCTTTCCGCCCGCGCCGTTATCGCCGGATGAGGGTTCATAAACGCCGATTTTTATAACGTTTCCGGAAGTCTGCGATGCAGGAGTACAGCCCGCTGCCAAAACACCGACAAGGCATAGGACCAAACTGATTGCTAAAACTCGTTTCATACTGTGATTCCCCCCATTTTTTATTTTGATTTTTTCTGTTCTTCCGACCTGTATATAATTATACTTCATTTTACATTACGATTCTATAAATTGCAATTATGGTTTATGATTTTTTAATATATAAAAAGTATGCGTATCTCAAGCGCTTTCCTTTTATGTAAAATAAAGATCTCTTATAAAACCTGTACCGCTTGCGCATGGCATATGTCAACAAAAAATACTGCTTCTGCTTATATTAAATGGTATGATTGATTAAGATAAATATATACCTTTAATGCGGAGGGCGGCGATTATTATGAAAGCGGAGCTTGTGCGCGACGAAACCGTCGCTGCTTTTAAAGAATACTGCGAAAAGCACAGAAATGAGGTTGACGATTCATATCTTTATGAAGAAGACCTTGATAATTTTAAAATCAGCGGCGACTATCCTTCTTACATCCTGAAAGGGCGGAACGGAAAAGTCGTCGCGGCCGCTTCGCTTATAATGGATGAGTATCACAGAAGCGGCGGAAACGGGCGTTTTCGCATATTTCATTCGGAAATAGAAAATATCGATTGTTATAAAACGCTGCTGGACGCCATACTTGAGCATACGGACGGACTGGAAAGGATTTTTATATTCATACCGGCAGAGAACGAAAAAACAAGAAAGTTTTTCGAAGGACTGGGGTTCTGTGCGGACAGATACGCTTACATGCTGCTTAGGGACGATACCGCCGTTCCCGATATTCCGCTGCCGGACGATTATGCTCTTAAGCCGTTCATCCCGGGACAGGACGAGGGGGTCTGGTGTGCCGTCAGGAACGCGGGTTTCGCTAAGCTTAAAGGGAGCCAAATGCCGATAACGCCTCAGATGATCGTTCAAATGACACAAGAAAACGATTACCTTGAAGGCGGCATGATGATATTGACCCATAAAAACAAACCTGTCGGCATCGTGAGGGGAGCCTCCGACGAGTATGAGGGCGAAAAAGTCATGTGCATCGGGCCTCTCGCAGTCGTGCCCGAGTATCAGGGAAAAGGTCTTGGCAGGATCCTTTTGAAAGCCTCTTTGCGCTTTGCATGCGAGCGGGGCTTTAAAAGTACCGTTCTCAGCGTAAACGCAGATAACGAAAGAGCCCTCGCCTTATACCTTGATGAGGGCTATAAAGTAAAACATTCCGTCGTGTGTTATCAATACCTGCTGACGCGTCGCCAAAGCTCTCCGCAATTTTAAAGCCCGGAATCAGTAGATCCTTGTGCTCGCGACCTTATCCGAAATGCCTATGGCTATGCTTGAGACCTTGCCGCCGTTTTGTTCGAGGCTAATAAACAGATTTCTTTTCCAATAGTTCGTATATCCTTCTTTTGCGCTGAAACCCCGGCTTAATATGCTTTCGACCGCGCTTTTATGGTCATCGCCGGCGCGGACTTTGAATATCGAATAGGTGGGATTTGTAATTTCGATCTGATTGATTTTTTTATAAAATCCGTGTCCGTATCGTCAAGGAAAGTCAAAGAAATGCCTTTGCCGGGATATTCGAGCATATATCCGCCAAAGCCCTGAACGAACTCTTCGGGCTCGCCCAACAATTCTTTTGCATCCGTTTCGGTCATCATGAGCTTGAGCCCGCCCGCATCGATCTCGGCGTTTGCTTGCCGGGCAAGGAATAATTGATCATTGCGGAATACAAAGAACAGTGCGGCAATAACGACTAATGCCCCTGCTGCTGTAATGATCGTAATTTTCTTCATGCAGAACCACCCTCCCGATAATATAACGTTTATGCCCGCACATCGTTCCATAAAAAACCGGCCGCGTTTCATGAGGATCCGCGGCCGGAAAAATAAGTTTTACTGTTTTTTGTTTTAATGCTATTCCGTTATTTCTTTTTGCTTGTGCAATGCTTTAATCTTTTTAGTCAACGGGAGGACCAGCGTAAAAAGAATCAGCGCAAATATCGTGAGCGAAAGGAACCCTCCGAACAGATTGGCAAGCGAACTGTCCGGTGAGAGCACCGCAGTGAGATTGACAGCGAATGCTGCTAAATTGACTCCCGCCGCGCCGGAAAACAATGTTCTGATCCTTTTATAGTGTTTTATTCTGGATTCTGTGTCCGAATAAATGTTGAATTCACCGTCAGCAGCCTTTTTTCTGAAAAATACCCAGCATATAAAGGATGCAACAAAATCAACGCCCGTCTCCTCCATAAACCTGATATAATTTTGGCTTTCGGGATGCTTCGCGGAATTTTCAAGCAACTCGATCCTGTAAATATATTCACCCCTCGGCGCTTCCTCAAATACGTACCTGCACCACGAATAGTCCGTCAGCGCAAGACCTTTTGCCGACATTTCGTTAAGGAATTTCTCTTCCTTCTCAAAATCCCAATAGGCTTTCCAAACGATATGCTTCATTTTACATCCCCCTTTACGATTTCTTTCCCGTTTTTAATAAGCTCTTCAAGCCTTGCGATCTCAGCATATACGGCACGTTTTCCTTCGTCCGTGATCCCGTATTCTTTTTTGCGTGCGTCAAGCCCGCCTGTGACCGGCTTTATCCATCCTTTTTCAAGCATCGTGTTGATCGCTCCGTAAAGCGTTCCCGCGCCGAGCGCGACTCTCCCGCCGCTGAGCTCTCTGATATTCTGCATGATGCCATACCCGTGCAGCGGAGTAAACAGCGATAACAGTATATAATAAACCGCTTCAGTCAGCGCTCCGCGTTCCGTACTTTCAGACATTTCAGATACCTCCTTGATTATTACTTTAGCCGATATATCGTTTACCGTTATAATATATCGCCCGCCGATATAGTTGTCAACTGTTTTTTGAAAATTTTATAATTTTACGGCAGAACATATGTCCCAGCCATGCTTGACCAACTTTATCGTGCAGGATAGAATTAGGGAAATATACGGACGTGACAGCAGCGGCTCGTAAAGGAGGGACGCATGACGGACCAGAGAGAACTTCCGGTATACCGGGCGCTCAACGAACTGAATATCGAATATGAAAGGTTCGAACACAAAGAGGCGCTGACTATGGAGGATTGCGAAAGCATAGGCAAAGATGCGGGCGCCGAGCATTTCAAGAACCTGTTTTTATGCAACCGGCAGGGAACCGATTTTTATATGGTACTGCTCAGGGCCGATAAGATGTTTCGCACCGCCGAGGTTTCAAAGCAGCTCGGCGTTTCGCGTCTGAGTTTTGCGTCTCCCGCTCAGCTTGGGGACAAATTAAAACTGCTGCCCGGAGCGGTATCGCCGCTTGCGCTTTTGAACGACGAAAATCATGAGATAACGGTTGCTGTGGACAGGGACATTTTGAGCCTTGAAAAAATCATGGCGCATCCTATGGTGAATACAGCGTCGGTCGCCATGAAGGGAACGGACCTTTTCAGATTCCTCGACTGGTTAAGCAACAAGCTTGTTTTCGTAACAATACAGTAAAATCATTCCCGGCCTTCGTTGCTTTGCGTTTGTCAGCGCGATTAAAACCCGTTTAAATCGCCCAATTCTTGACAATATAATGCGTATCGAACATAATATTAAAATCGAAATTCCCCCCGAAAAGGAGTGGTTAATGTGGAGGAAGCAAAAAACGTCGGCCGAAGCTTTATCGAGGATATAATCGAAGAGGATATCCGGGAAAAGGGTCTCAAGCAAGTAAAGACCCGCTTTCCGCCCGAACCGAACGGCTACCTTCATATAGGCCACGCAAAGGCGCTGTACATCGATTTCAGCATGGCGGAGAAGTTCGGCGGCAAATGCAACCTGCGCTTTGACGATACGAACCCGACGAAAGAAGACGTCGAGTACGTCGACGCAATAAAATACGATATACGTTGGCTCGGCTTTGAATGGGACAAGCTTCTTTTCGGATCGGATTATTTTGATATCTGCTATGAGCTTGCCGTAAAACTCATCAAAAAGGGCAAAGCGTACGTATGCGACCTATCAAAGGATGAAATCCGCGAATACCGCGGAACGTTGACTGAACCCGGAAGAAACAGCCCATACCGCTGCAGAACGATAGAAGAAAATCTCGACCTGTTCGAACGCATGCGTAAAGGTGAGTTTCCGGACGGCGCGCGCGTTTTAAGAGCTAAAATAGATATGGCTTCCCCGAACATAAACATGCGCGACCCGACCCTTTACCGCATAATCCATATTGCGCATCACCACACCGGAAACAAATGGTGCATATACCCCATGTATGATTTCGCGCATCCCATACAGGATGCCATCGAAGGTATCACTCATTCGCTGTGCTCGCTTGAGTATGAAGCGCACCGGCCTTTATACGATTGGGTCGTCAACGAGTGCGAATTCGAGCACAAGCCGAGGCAGATAGAATTTGCGAGGCTCAACCTCACAAATACAGTCATGTCAAAAAGGCATCTTCGCAGCCTTGTGGAAACGGGCGTCGTATCGGGATGGGACGATCCCCGCATGCCTACCATCTGCGGCCTCAGAAGGCGTGGCTATACCGCCGCATCCATACTCGATTTTCTGGGCAGGGCGGGCATCGCGAAAGCGGACTCAACTGTCGAGAACGCAATGCTCGAGCATTGCATCCGCGAGGACCTGAACTTAAAAGCATACCGGATGATGGCAGTTTTGGATCCCGTAAAGCTTGTCATCGAAAACTGGCCGGAGGATAAATTCGAAGAAGTTTGCATAGAAAACCTTCCGGGAAACGAAGAAGCAGGCAACCGCGCCGTCCGTTTCGGGAGGGAGTTGTATATCGAGCGCGAGGACTTCATGGCGGACCCTCCCAAGAAGTTTTTCAGGCTTAAGCCGGACGGCGAAGTGAGACTCAAAGGCGCATATATCATAAAATGCGTCGGCTTTGAAACGAACGACAAAGGCGAAGTCACATGCATCCGCTGCACGTATGACGAGAACAGCAAATCCGGGGAGGGGTCGAGAAAAGTAAAGGGAACGCTTCACTGGGTATTGGCGAAAGACGCCGTAAAAGCTGAATTCAGGCTTTACGACAGCCTGATACTCTCGGAAGGCGAGGAGGACGCGGAGAAAAACTTCGCCGAGCGAGTCAATCCCGATTCAAAAGAAGTAAAATACGGCTTTGTTGAGCCTTCGCTCGCCGCGTGCTCTCCGGGAGACAGGTTCCAGTTCATGCGCATCGGGTACTTTGCGGCGGATAGCGAGCATACTCCGGAGCATCCCGTGTTCAACCGCACGGTAAGCCTGAAGGACAGCTATAAACCGGAATAACATCACAGCGGGAGTTTCGCTCCCCGGGAGGACAGTCATGACCGTGAGGACACGCTTTGCCCCGTCGCCGACAGGGTATATGCATATCGGAAATCTTCGCTCGGCGCTTTACGCGTATCTGTTCGCAAAATCGCAGGGAGGCAAATTCCTGCTCCGAATCGAGGACACGGATCAGGAAAGGTTTGTGGAAGGAGCCGTCGAACTCATATTCAAAACGCTTCGGGACGTAGGCATCACGTGGGATGAAGGGCCCGACGTCGGCGGTGATTGCGGCCCGTATGTTCAAAGCGAACGAAAGCACATTTATTTGCCGTACGCCGAAAAGCTCATCGAGCGGGGCCACGCCTACCGCTGCTTCTGCACTAAGGAAGAACTTGAAAAAAGGCGCGAAGAAGCCGCGGCGCGGGGTGAGACATTCAAATATGACAAGCTGTGCCTTCACCTTTCGAAAGACGATATTGAACAAAAAATCGAGCGGGGGGTGCCGTACGTAATAAGGCAGAATATACCCGGCTCGGGGCAGACTTCATTTACCGACGAGATATTCGGCACAATAACCGTGGACAACTCCACACTGGACGATAACGTGCTCATCAAAGCGGACGGAATGCCCACGTACAATTTCGCAAATGTTGTGGACGATCACCTTATGGGCATCACCCATGTCCTCCGGGGAATGGAGTATTTATCCTCAACCCCAAAATACAACCTGCTGTATGAAGGCTTCGGCTGGGAGATACCGAAGTATCTTCACCTGACCAGCATAATGCGCGACGCCTCCCACAAGCTGTCCAAACGCGACGGCGACGCTTCGTATGAGGATTTCATCAACAAAGGGTACCTGAAGGAGGCCGTTGTAAACTACGTCGCACTGCTCGGCTGGAGCCCGGGCGATGAGAGGGAAAAATTCACCCTTCGGGAGCTGGAGTCCGCTTTTTCCGCGAAAGGGCTTTGCAAATCCCCCGCCATATTCGATATCGCCAAGCTCACATGGCTTAACGGGCAGTACATAAGGGAGCTGACGCCGGAGGATTTTACCGAACACGCGGCGCCCTGGTACGAAAAAGCCGGAATCGCTCATATGGATAAAAAAATACTGCAGGCTATTTTGCAGCCGCGCGTCGAGTATTTTTCGCAGATTCCCGAAATGACGGGATTCCTGATAAAGACGGACGAATATCAAAAGGACCTTTTTACAAACAAAAAATCCAAGACGGATCCCGCGGTCGCAAAAGAGGTCCTGAGCATGGTCATACCGGAGCTTGAAGCGCTGCCGGGCTGGACTGAAACGCTTTTGCACGACGCGCTTACAGGACTTGCCGATAAAAACTCAATGAAAAAGGGAACGCTTATGTACCCCGTCAGGATCGCTCTGAGCGGGAGAGCGGTGACTCCGGGCGGTGCGATAGAGATCGCACTGCTCATAGGGCGGGAGGAAACGCTGAAAAGGCTCAAGGCGGGATTGGAGCTGGTCCAGCAGTTATAAGTATTGAGTTGAAAGTTGAAAGTTTATGAAAAGTCTGCTTATTGCAGACTTTTTTAATTGAACTTACAGAGTTTGGATAACTTGTTCGGCAGTAACATTGCCTGTATTATCCTTTACTGCTCGATATCTTTCGTATCCTTCTTTTTTGCCGCCTCTTCAGATCCCGCTTTTTTCGCTTTGCCTTTTTTCGTGCCGGCTGCGGGCTTATCGGAAGCCTCTTTTGCATTAAGCAGGTCCGAATACAGGGCAAAGTATTCGTCCGCGGGATGCTCCCATGAAAAGTCACAGTTCATTGCGCGCACTATAAGCCTTTCCCAAAGCGGTTTGTCAGCATAATGCCTCAATGCGAGCCTAAGTGTAAAGAACAGGTCCTCCGCGCTGTAATTCGCAAACGAAAAGCCGTTGCCCTCGTCCGTAAATTCATTATAAGGTTTTATAGTATCCTTCAGTCCTCCCGTTTCCCGAACCAAAGGCACTGAACCGTAGCGAAGCGCGATCATCTGCGCGAGACCGCAGGGTTCGAACTCGGACGGCATCAAAAATATATCCGAGCCCGCGTAAATAAGGTGAGCTGTTTCATCGCTGTAGCCTATGAAATCCGCGAACTTTCCCGGATACCTCCATGACGCCCAGCGCAAAAGGTCCTCAAACCGCCTGTCTCCCGAGCCTATGACGGCCATTTGCACGTCAAGGCCCATTATGTCTTCAAGAGCGATTTCCACAATACCCATTCCCTTTTGCCTCGTAAGGCGGGTCACCATTCCTATCAATGGGACGTCCGCGCGGGGGGCCAGTCCGAGCCTTTCCTGAAGATGCCGCTTGCATTCCGCTTTGCCCGAAAGATCCTCGCAAGAGTAGCGGGAAGGCAAGTAAGGGTCGGTCAAAGGATCATGAAGTTTGTTGTCGAGCCCGTTCAAAATGCCCTTAAGCGCGCTCGCCCTGCTTCTGAGGGGGCCGTCCAGCCCCTCGCCGAATTGCGAAGACATTATCTCCTTTGCGTAAGAAGGGCTCACGGTCGTTATTGCGTCGGAAAACGCGATTCCGCCCTTCATGAAATTGATTTTACCGTAAAACTCAATATGCTCCGGCGAAAACAGCTCCCCGCCGAGGCTTAAAAGGTCGTCCGTATGCATCCAGTCGAATATGCCCTGATACCTAAGGTTATGGATGGTGAAAACCGTTTTTATATCCGCGTACGCGGGCAGCTTTTTATACTGCGTTTTTAATAGAACGGGTATCATTCCGGTATGCCAGTCGTTCAAGTGAAGTATATCCGGCATGAAGTCCAAAAGCGGCAGCGCTTCGAGCACGGCCCGGCAGAAGAACGAAAACCTTTCCGCGTCCTCCCCGCCGGAGCCGTATACGGAATCTCTCGCATAATAAAACTCGTTGTCAACGAAATAAAACGTAACGCCGTCTTTCTCGATGCTTTCTATCCCGCAATATTGCTTCCGCCAGCCGAGATGGAGTTCAAACGAACAAACGGGCTTCATATTTTGCTTCCATTCGCATTCGATTTGCCTGTATTTCGGCAGTATGACGCGGATATCCGCACCCCGCTCCTTTAAAAAAAGAGGCAGCGTGCCCGCTACGTCCGCAAGTCCGCCGGTTTTAACGAACGGAACGCATTCGCTTGCGGCATACAGTACTTTCATGAAGCACCCTCCTTCACAGTACGGTTCCCTTGCGGAGTATTATGGGGAAATTATCGTAGCCTTTAAGGCTGCGACCGCGCTTGATTATGACCGATTTATCGAGCACCACATGATCGAGCGCGCACTGCTCCTGCACCTCGGCCGCCTGCATCAGTATGCTGTTCTTAACCGACGCGCCTTTGGCGACCCTGACTCCCCTGAACAAAACGGAGTTTTCGACTTCCCCCTCGATTATGCATCCGTCGGCGACGAAAGAATTGGAAACCGCCGCTCCCTTCGCGTAATAAGCCGGCACCTCGTCCTTGACTTTCGTATATATGGGGTGCTCGGGGTTGAACAGATCTTCGCTGACACTCCTGTTTAAAAGCGCCATGTTATGCTTAAAATAGGATTCGAGCGAATTGATCCTCGCAACATAACCCTTATATTCCCAGCCGAACATTCTGAGCGTTTCCGTTTTTTTGAGCAGTATATCCCGCGTGAAGTCATAATTCGCATGCGAGACGCTCTCCTCGAGAAGGTACTCGAGCAGCGTTTTTTCCATCAGGAAAGCGTCGCATGACTGAGCGTCCGATTTCGGACGGTACGGATTGAGGGCAAGGTCCGTCACCCTCCCGGTCTCGTCAAGCGTAAGGCGGAGGTCGTCGTATTGGCCGTCCGGTTCCGCCGCGGAGTTTCGGCTGTACATTATGGTGATATCCGCTCCGGTCGTTATATGCTGCTCAGCCATTTTATTGTACGTTGTGTTATATATGACGTGGCTTCCCGTCAAAAGGATATAACGCTGAGGACTTCTTCTGATATAGCCCATGCAAGATCTAAGCGCGTCGACGGTTCCTTTATAGATGCCGGTGTTTTCCCTTGTCATAAAAGGCGGCAGAATAAACAGGCCGTCGCGCTTCCTGTTAAGGTCCCATTCCTTGCCCGAGCCGAGATGGTCCATAAGCGAATGGTAGTTCTTCTGAGCGATCACTCCTACATTGATGATGCCTGAATTCACCATGCAGGAAAGCAAAAAATCGATGCAGCGGTAGCGCCCGCCGAAGGGTACGGCCGCGACGGAGCGCGAATGGGTAAGATCGCGAAGTTCCATATTGGATTCGCCCGTATAGATCAAACCGAACGTGTCGCCTATCATTTCAAGTCCACCCCTCTCCCGCAGAGAGCCGCGGCTGTTTTTTGGTCTGCCGCCGTTCCCGAAGGAAGGCATGACCCCTTTTGAACGGCGACATCATTTCCGACTATAGTGATGCCGCCCGTCAAAGAGCCTCCATCCGCGCTTTCAGGCGGAGAAGCGCCTATGATGCACTCCTCCCCGATTAAGGCGCGTTCACCGATGATGGATTTGCGGACAACAGCTCCGTCCTTGATGCGCGCGCCCTGCATGACGACCGAATCCGTAACCACGGCACCCTTCCCTATATGCACCCCCGTAAATATTACGCTGTGATCAACGCTGCCCTCTATGACCGAGCCCTCGGATATCACGGAGTCGGATATTTTTGCGGACGCGGATGCGTAATGCGGCGGGAGCGCCGCGCTTCTTGAATATATGCGCCATTCCTTATCGTAAAGGTTGAATACCGGCGGCTGTCCCAAAAGGTCCATGTTTGCCTCCCAAAGGCTTGTGACTGTGCCGACGTCCCTCCAATATCCCGCAAAGCGGTATGCAAAAACCCTTTCTCCCGCGCGAAGGAGCTTCGGTATTATATCCCTTCCGAAATCGCCCGAGGACAGCGGATCCTTCGCGTCCTCCCCCAGGCAGCCCTTTAAAAGAGGCCACTTGAATATATAGATCCCCATTGACGCAAGATCCGATTTCGGGTTCGCGGGCTTTTCCTCGAATTCCGTGATGCGGCCCTCATCGTCCGTCTTCATTATGCCGAACCTGTTCGCCTGTTCTAGCGGGACCTTGAAAACGGCGATAGTGGCATCCGCATCCTTTTCGATGTGGAATTTAAGCATTTTGGAATAGTCCATTTTATAAATATGATCGCCTGAAAGTATGAGGATGTGGGAAGGAGAATACTGGTCCGCAAACTCCTGGTTTTGATAAACCGCGTTTGCCGTTCCGCTGTACCACTCCCCCTTTTTCCCCTTGACATAAGGCGGAAGCACGTATACGCCTCCGTGGTTGCGGTCCAGATCCCACGCGTGGCCGTTGCCGATATAAGCGTTAAGCGCAAGGGGCTCATATTGCGTAAGCACGCCGACGGTATCGATATCGGAATTTGCGCAGTTGGAAAGAGGGAAGTCTATTATGCGGTATTTCCCTCCGAAGGGAACGGCGGGCTTTGCCGTTTTATCGGTCAGTATGCCCAGCCTGCTTCCCTGCCCGCCCGCAAGCAGCATAGCCACGACAAGTTTTTTTCTCACGGCGCCCCCCTCCTCAGCGTCCCGGCGTCCATATACACCCCCGCGTACGGGGGCAGTCTGAGAGTAACGGAGTATTCCTGCCCGCTGTTCTCGGCAAACAGTTTTCCGTTCTGAAATTGCCCCGTTCCGCCGAACCTTATTTCATCGCTCGATAAAAGTTCCGTAAGCTCACAGTAAAACGGCAATTTTATACTATAAGCTTCAAACGGAAAAGGATTGAAGTTGAATGCGCAAAGCAGCGCGTTCCCCGCCTTGTCCTGCCTGAGAAACGCGAGAACCGAATTTTCACAATCATCCGCGCACAGCCATCTGAATCCTTCCCATCCGGAGTCACATTCAAACAGGGCGGGAGCAGAAACATAAAAGTTGTTCAGCTCGCATACGAACCGCTGCATTTCCCTGTGCTTGGGGTAATCCAAAAGCACCCAGTCGAGGGACCCGTCAAACCGCCATTCGGTGAAATGGCCGAACTCGTCCCCCATAAACATAAGCTTTTTTCCGGGATGCGCGAACATAAATGAATAAAGAAGACGAAGCTGCGCGAACTTTTGCCAGTAATCCCCGGGTATTCGATCGAGCAGCGACTTTTTCCCGTGGACGACTTCATCATGGGAATAGGGCAGAATGAAGTTTTCCGCAAAGGCGTACATCATGGAGAAAGTCAGCTTGTTATGCTCCCATTTCCTGAATACGGGCTCCGTCCGGATATAGGAGAGCGTATCGTTCATAAAACCCATGTTCCATTTGAAGTTAAAGCCCAGTCCGTTTACTTCGGGCGGAGCGGTAACCAGCGGAAACGCGGTGGACTCCTCGGCTATCAACAGAGCGCCGGGGCACTCCCTTCCGACGTATCTGCTGAGCTTTCTTAAAAAATATACGGCGTCCGGGTTCTCTCTGCCGCCGTATTCGTTGGGCAGCCACTCCCCCTCCTGTTTGCCGTAATCCAAATAAAGCATGCAGCTTACCGCATCCACCCTAAGTCCGTCTATATGGAATTCATTGAGGAAAAAAACGGCGTTTGAAATGAGAAAGCTTTGCACCTCCGTGCGGCCGTAATCAAAAAGCAGCGTCCCCCATTGAGGCTGCTCGCTTCTTCTCGGATCGGGGTGCTCATACAGGCAGCTGCCGTCGAAACGGCGAAGTCCGTGTGCGTCCTTCGGAAAATGCGAAGGCACCCAGTCCAAAATCACGCCGATGCCGGCCTCATGACAGCGGTCGACGAAGTACATAAAATCCTGCGGAGTGCCGTATCTTGAGGTAACGGCATAGTAACCCGTGACCTGATACCCCCAGCTCGCGTCCAGCGGATACTCCGAAAGGGGCATAAGCTCGATATGCGTATAGCCCATTTGCTTGACGTACCTGACCAGCTGCTCGGCAAGATCCCTGTATGTCAAGCCCGCTTTCCATGAGCCCATATGCACCTCATATATGCTCATGGGCGAAGCATACGGGACCCTAAGCGCGCGGCCGGCCATATATTTTTGATCCTGCCATTCGTAACCGGAAATATCCCAGACGACTGAAGCGGTGCCCGGACGCTTTTCCGCGAAAACGGCAAACGGGTCCGCCTTGTACGAAGTTTTTCCGTCCGTGCAGACTATCGCATATTTATACAGCATACCCGGTTCCGCATCGTCTATATGGGCTTCCCAAACTCCGGTCGTGCCGCACGGATGCATGGGGTCGGTGCTTGTGTCCCAGCCGTTGAAAGTGCCGACCACGCTGACTGCCCTTGCGTGCGGAGCCCATACGGCAAACCGCCTGCTCCGGTGATTCCCGCGGCTGACGGTATGGCTCCCGAGAGCTCTGTAAGCATAGGAGGAAGACCCTACATTGAACAGATACAGCTCCGTATCGTCAAGATAATAGCCCAAGGAATCACCTCCTTTATATGCAATATTATACCATTCAGTCACACGCAGGGCTATGGTTTTTCTCCGCCGTCCGCCCGGGAGCCCGGCAAAAATAAGCCGCCTTATTATTCTTCCATGAGCCAGGCGGCGATATCCTCCGCCTGCTGCCCTCCGAGGCCGGCGATTCTCTTTGCCATGTCTTTTTTGATATAGCGGCATCCTGTCAGCGTAGGAGCGATGCTTTCAACGAATTGCTCGTCCATCGCGTCCGAATACACGCGGCAGGATTTGATGATCCCGTCAGCGAGCTTCAACTGAAGGTCGATGTTGCCCCAAGCGAACCTTTTTGATATTTCCGTATCGAAATCGGGAGTCTCCCCCATGCGCCATTCCCATGAGGAGTATTTTTTGTAAAGCTCTTCTATCCTTTCACGGTCAAGCTCTTCCATATGAAGGGTTCGGATTTCGCCGTATTCCTTTGTGAAAGCGGCTTGCACGGAGTCCGCCATCGAGCCGATAGTCATGCCCTTAAAAAGCTCTTTAAGATTACAGACTCGCGACCTTACGCTTTGAACGCCTTTTGCGGCCATTTTCTCCTGCGACGGAGCGAGATATCTTGACAGCATGCCCATATCCACGTTTACGAGAATCGTCCCGTGATGCATGCCCGTAGTTCTCGTCAAACGGAAAGCGTTTCCCGAAAACTTGGCGCCTTCCTTCGTAACAAGATCGTTACGTCCGGAAAATTCTGCGTCTATCCCGAAGCTTCTTACCGCCTCCAGAATAACGCCGAGCTGGCGCTTAACGTCATAAAGCTCCCTGTCCGCCACAAAAGTAAAATTCAAATTACCCAGGTCATGATATACCGCGCCCCCGCCCGACATCCGCCTGGCCAAAAAGCCTCCTTCCTTTTCCAGCAGCTCCGTTCGGCACTCGCGCCATGCGTTCTGATGCTTTCCGATCACGACAGTATTCTTATTTTGCCATAAATACAGCGTACACCCGCCGGGGTGGGTTTCCACGAGCATTTCTTCAAGAGAAAGGTTGAAATACGGGTCGAAACCCTCCCCGCGCAATACTCTGTTTATCATCTTATTCATATCCTCCGAAGTATTTCTCGAATATATTTTCAACAGCGGACCTTGATTCCGATTCAAACGCGCAGTAATCCTTAAGCAATTTGCTTCCGGCCTGTGTCAATCTCGCCCCCCCTCCGCCTCTTCCGCCCGTCGTTGAATCAAGCAGCTTGAACCCGAGCCGGCTCTCCGAATTTTTAACGATACTCCATGCCTTGGAATAAGCCATTTCCATTGCCCCAGCCGCGGCCTTAAGCGAGTTTGTTTCTTCAACGAGCTTTAAAAGCCGCATCACGCCCGGACCGAAGCACTTTTCTTCCCTGTAGATTTTTAAGCTCATTACCAAACGCAGCTTGCTTCCCATCCGTCACCTCTGAAAAGCCGGCAGTATCCTCATGCGGCTTGTTTTTTCCAGTATACCCGCGCGCCGGTCGTTTGACAATCCCGGCGGACCGTTCAATTTTCATATTGCCCGGGCAATTTGTAAAACAAAGTTCGGCGAACCCCATAAAAAGCGCCGCCTGCAAAACAGGCGGCGCTTCAGCCTTGTACTCTACATGCTTGCGCTGAGGCTTTCTAGCTTAAAGTTTTCCAAAAACCGCGCCGCGCTGTCATAACCGCTTCTGACCATGGCTTTTTTACTCGCGTTGATATTAGCAAAATCGGTCGAACTGATCTGCCCCTCATAGTCGATAATAATGGTCCTCACAAGGTCCTTATTCCTTATGAAGTTCGATTCATCCTCATTTATCGGTGCGCTTATCATATCCTTCGTATAAGAGAGAATATCCCTCTTTCCGCGGGAAGTGTTGGTTTCGGGGTTTTTGATTTTTATGCCGAGAGTTATATTAGGATCGCCTTCCTCATCGAATATCCAAATCGGGAATCCGCTTAAAAGACCTCCGTTCACTATATAGTTCACCCTTTCCCCGTCCTTCAGCATAACGGGCGTAAAAAAGTACGGAATGGACGAACTCATGGACGCCGCTCTCGCGATGCTGAAGCTTTCCGGGGCTATGCCGTATTCCGCAAGGTCGTCCGGCAGCACCAGCATTTTGCTTCGCGTGATGTCCGCCGCGATTATTTTCAAATCGCTTCTTCCGTCGCGCATTACGTCCCCGAATGTGGATACGCCCTTCTTTTCCAGCAAACCGCCGACCCAGTCTTCTATTATCCGGCTGTCGTACACGCCTTTGTTATATATGATGGAAAGCGGCTTGCCGATAAGCGGCATCGAGCACATCTTCGTTTTTTTGACAAGGGGCTTGAAGTCCGTCTCGTCTATGATATTCTCGAGCTCATCGGGGCTGTATCCTGCCATGATCAAAGACGAAACGATGGCCCCCGCCGATGTGCCCGCGCATCTTTTGACCGTATATCCGTACTCTTTGAGCGCTTTATAGGCTCCCGCGTAATAGATTCCCAAAACGCCCCCGCCCTCGAATACCAGATTGACGTCCATAACCGTCACCTCCCGTATATATATATATGTATGTAAATACGGGAAGTGACAAAACGGTTTTCCGAATGGACGAGTCTGCTTCAAGGAGTCCAACAAGAATATCCCGTGCAGTCTTTCGTCCGCGCGGGCTCAGAGTATTGCGCCATAAGCTTATAAAACCGCCGTCGGCGGCTTCAGCGGAACGAAAACTTCCTGCCAAGCTTTTCTTTTAATATTGACCTTAACCGCAGCGCCGCGTCATCGCTCAAGCAAGTTTTGGGGATCATATGCGCCTGACGGGGAGCAATGAAGAGAATAAACAGTTCACACGATTCAAAAGCCTTATAAAGCGAATCGTAACGTATATCGGATGCGCCGGAAGAAGCTTCGTTTTTGGATTCAATATGATAATATTCGTCAAACAGTTGAACGCAGAATATGCTGTTAAAAATCCTGACGGACTTTTTATAGAACGATTTGGGATATGCAAGATCCTGCCATAATCTAGTGGAAATCACCGCTATGCAAAAGACGATGCCGGCGATATACACCGTATCGAATCCGAGAGTTATCCCTCCGCCCAATGAGAGCAAAAACATGAAAGCCGCAAGAATATAGATCACAATAGACGATCCGATCATACACGTGCGATAAAACTTTTTATACAGCTCATAATTCATTTCATACCGGGATTCTGCAAAATGCTGCTGTTCCATAGTTAACTCCCCTGCTGTCTGTTATACACAACCATAATAACATAAAAAAGGGATAAATTAACCTTCACTTTCGGGCAGCAGCAAAAAATGCTCCTCGCGGAGCCGCGAAAGAAAATGATCCGTCTCTTCCATCCTAATTTTCGCGAGCTGTTTTGCCGCTTCCTCATGCAAAACAGCGGGCAGCTTTTCACGGTGCCTGATGATGGAGTCTACGGCCTTGTTTATATCCTTGCCGGAGCGCATCATGTCCCTCGCGATACCGATAACCCCGAGAAAATCAACGGCATCGGCGTCGCGGAACAGAACGGCCTCAAAGCTTTCAAAAACGCCCGGTTTATGGTGATTCGCCACGGTTTCCGAAATCTTCTTTTTCTCTTCCCCGGTAAAATCATATCCGTCCATAATCTCAGGCAGTACCTCCATCGACCGGACGACATGGTCTTTGCCCGCCTGCGCGTATTTTGAGAATGCTCCGAAGTCATGAACGTACGCGCAAAACTCGATCACGCCCCGATCATACGGTCTTCCCTGTGCGATCATTTCGACAAGCTTAATGAGCCTTTGGCTGTGATTGAGGCCGTAGTCCCCGCCTGCCTCAAATGTCAAAGCCTTAAGTTCTTCAAAGTTTCTTTTTTTCATACCGGATGTCCCTCCCTATAAATTTCTTATCGCCCCCGACGTTTTAATATTTCGTAGTTGTCGCTGTCCAAACCGGCGCATCCTATACACGGAGTTTCCGGAGAGCTGTTTTTGCCGTGCCAGTCGGATCCTCCAGTGATGAAAATGCCGTATTCCGACGCGAGCTGTTTATACTTTTCGCGCTCCTCCCGGGTTTGACTGGGATGATAAACCTCAATGCCCTTTGCGCCGTAGTTTATAAGACCGACCACGGTTTCATTATTTCCTATGCTCTTTGGGTGAGCTATGACGGGAACTCCGCCGGCTTTTTTGATGATATCGACGGAGTCATACGCGGTCAGAGTTTCGGTCTCTATGAATCCGGCTCCGCTTGGCAAAAAAAACGTACGGAACATGTTCCTTAAACTCATGTCCTTTGCCGAGGCCCCATCCCTTCGCATTGCGTCCGCCACATGCACGCCGGAAATCCTCGGCTGCTCCGAATGGAGCTGCAAAACCCTTTCCCAATCATAGGATATCACACCCAAAGCCCTGGCGTTTTCGAAATTTATCTGTGTGTTCTCCGTTTTTTCCGCCGAAATCTCTTCAATAAAACTGGCCAGCGATTCGTTATGTATATCGATATAATAGCCTAACATATGCAAAAGCCTGCGATTTCAAATCGTCGACACCTCGATGGCCGGAATAATGCGCACGTTGTAAAAAGCAAGTTTCAGCGCTTCATCGACGCCCCGGACGGTATCATGGTCCGCTATGGCGATGACCTTAATTCCGTTATCTTCCGCTAATTCAATAAGCTCGAGCGGCGTATTTGTCCCGTCGGAAAACGTGGAATGCAGATGCAAGTCGGCGTACATTTGAGATCCTTTCATATTTTGTCCGGCCTTCCGCGAATTCTCACCGTGAGCCACCGTTCTATGCAAGAGGCCGAATATCATAGCTCTACCGGATCGCTCCGCTTTTTCGGCATTCGATTCCAAAACGGCCCCCGCCGAACCGAGGCTTAGTATTCTTTATACTATACACTTATACTAATGTGACTTCAAGTATTTGACTACTGTTTCACTGATATAAATGGATTTTTATAATGCCGGGCCATAAGCGTCATTTGCTATTCGATTTTCCAGAAGCAACACGGTTATCGCACGAAAAAATCACCCGGCTTCTTACCGTTAAATGATATGATATATATGGTAAAGTGACATACCATATATCGACTGTCACGCGCAGTGCGGGCAAAACCGCAACCGAATACAGTGAAATTGCGCATAAAATCGGCCCGATATCATGTTGATAAATGATATGTATATACAGTAAAGTGACATACCATATATCGACTGTTCCGCACCTCTTTGCATCATATATACAGTAGACTTTTAAAAACAATTTGAGACCGCAGCAGGTTTACGGCTAACAGACAGTTTTTCAGGATCAACACAAGTTTTATACAAAAAAGTTGCCCTCCTTTAGGAAGTGTTTATCTTTGTTGCTTTAAATATTGTGAGATTTTCTTTACATACAAAGAATAGTTTGCTATTATTAAAGCAATAATGTAATCAACTTTAAATCGCAAGGAAATGCCTTTAAAATAAAAGAAAATACTGCGTAGATTAAAGAGGCATCTATTATGGTAGGATATACTCAACTGGTAAAACTAAATACCTTTACGATGGATGATGTTTATAATCTTGTCGGAAACAAAAAGACTGCATCTTCCCTTGTTTTTCGTTTATCAAAAAAAGGTTTAATAAAGAAAATAAGAAATAACTTATATACTTGTATCAATGTAGCCGACGGGCAGCCTGTTGCAACTAAATACCACATAGCTTGCGCCATCAATAACAGCGCTTATCTTTCGCATCATTCAGCTTTTGAATATATGGGAATATCTAATCAGGTATTTTATAAGATCTATGTTTCTTCGGAAAAACGCTTCGATGATTTTGAATTCAACGGGATAACATACAAATATGTTTCGTCGAGAATATCAACCGGAGTTATAGAGCCTAAAAATACACAAGGAATTTTCGTTACCACACCGGAACGTACAGTAGTTGATAGTATAAAAGACTTCGAAAAAATCGGAGGTCTTGAAGAACTATTAAATTGCATAGAATCTATACAATACCTGAATGAAAAAGAATTAATCAAGTATTTGGATGCATATAATCTGCAGTTTTTATATCAGAAGACAGGCTTTTTATTGGAGCATTACAAAAATCAATTCCGATTATCCGTTGAATTTATATCCTATTGCAGGAATAAAATCGGGAAAAGCACACGTTATCTGACAAAGGATAGTACAAAGTATTTGAATGTATGGAGATTGGTGGTTCCGGAATATCTTTTTCAAATAACCGAGCAAGGAGGAAACCCCCTTGTTTAATTATGATAAACACTATATTTCAAAAAGAGCTTCTGAATTTGGGTTTGTCCGGGACACATTGGAAAAGGTTTATCGTTTGGCAGATATTCTTGAGTATCTTAATACTGAACCGAAACTAAAAGATAAATTAGCTCTAAAGGGTGGTACAGCAATTAATCTAATCATCTTTAACCTTCCAAGGTTATCTGTGGACATCGATCTTGATTATTTAATAAATGAGAGCAGAGAGGAAATGCTTCGAAACAGAGAAGTTATAAATTCGACCCTTGCCAGATTTATGGAACTCAGCGGCTATAACCTGAGTCCAAAATCAAAAAAACCACATAGTCTGGACTCATGGGTTTATGAATATGTGAATCTTGGAGGTAACAAGGATAATATTAAAATCGAAATTAATTATTCGTTGAGAGCGCATGTTTTTTCGACACAAGAAATGCGAATAGTTACGGAACATTTTGAAAGCGAGTACAAATTAAATTGCCTTAATTCCATTGAGATATTTGGGAGTAAGATTAATGCCCTTCTGAGCAGATCTGCTGCGAGAGATTTATATGATACCTATAACATGATAAAATTTAAACTGTTTGATGAGATGGAGGAGCGCCTTCTCAGAAAATGTATAATATTTTATACGGCCATTTCTGCAAAGAAAATTAATAAAGCCTTCAACATTGCAGCCATTGATAGCTTAACAAATCATAAAATTAGGACGGATCTGATTCCCGTATTGACTAGGCAGGATTCTTTTGATTTAGAAAAAGCGAAAAAAGCGGTAAAGGATTATCTCTCTGAATTAATGGTTTTAACACCTTCAGAAAAGGAATTTTTTGATTGCTTTGAAAAGAAAGAATATATACCTCAGTTATTATTTGAAGATTCAGAGATTATAAAACGAGTAGAAAATCATCCTATGGCGCTTTGGAGAACCAGGAAATAATTCAGATCTAGAGGAGAACAGCAATGCAGCCCTCCATAATGAATGGGAGATGTCTTAGATTAAAGACATAATCATCGCAGACCCAAGCAGAGCCGGAAAATCAACATTAGCGAGAAAAATAAATGAAGAGCTAAATTACTTTGTCTTCAGTATCGATAAACTTGTCACTGTGTTTCAAGAGGCATATCCGCAATTGAACATTAGGTTGGATTGGAATAGGGAAAAGACCACAACAAATTTAGCACCGTTCCTTGGCCATTACCTTGGCATGTTCTCTTCGGCTGATGGGCGCGGACTGCTGCCGTACAGTCATGGCGCTGTAAAAGGAAATAGGTTCGTGTTAGAAGGGGGCTATTTTGATTTTGAAAAGATATTGCCTATTCTGAAAATGTATGAAATAGAAGAGTTGAAAGACAATTTTTTACTTATAGGATTGGTGCAAAACAATAAAACGGTTGATGAGTTCGTCAGCGACTTCAAAAAATACGATACGCAAGACGATTGGACATATAATTTTAGTGATGATGAGCTAAGAGAAATTGCTGAAGACACCATTTCATTTAGCCGATCTATGTCTGATCATTTAATAAAGTACGGCTTTACGATTTATAATACGTCTAAGGAGCGGGAACATGTTTTAAATCAAATTGTAGAAGATATTAAGGCGAAATTAGTATAATGCAACACGACTGTGAATCAAGCATGTTTATCTTATACGAATGTAGTGGATATGTTCCCACGAACGGACACACTCAAAATGACATTCGTTCTGTTCTCTCGAGCCACGTTGAGACCGTAGTAAGACTGATAAAGAGGGAACCGCGATGATACTCAACAATCATTTCGAGCCGCTACTGGACTCGAGTGTTCATACTATGATTGTGAGATCATATCGAAGCGCCGCATGGCTTCAAAAAGTCTTCGATACAAAGATTTCATTAAAACAGGGGGGAATCAAATTTTTTACACATGACATCAATCGCGTCAACTCAAGCCATGCTGACTTTATGATGTGAGCAAGTATATTCAAGGGACCACTGTTCATGTAGCCTCTGAATATTGGGGTATCGGCCAGCAGATAACAACTCATCTGCATGAAGATGCGTATGGACAAGATCATGAAGCAAAGTTGTAAAATACCAGAATGAAGAAAGCCGCACTACGTTCAACTGACTAAGATAGGAGTTATGTAAGGCCACTGGACATTACAGATGAAAAACATTATCGAACAGATAAGGCAATGCCGCCGCATGCTGCAGCGAATTGTAAAAGGGGTGTTGTCATGGAGAAAAGATTAATTCAAATTTTCGATAAAGCCAATAATGATTTTATAAGCGAGGAAAAGAGTCTAATACTAAGTGGGGTCTCGGAAAGAACATTATGCGGTGCACTAATGCTTTTCCTCAGTAAAGAAATCAGGGAATCAGCCTTCCGGAGATATTATGTAGATGTTGAGTATAACCGGAATAATGGAAAGATAAAAACAATCAGAAATAATAGGGAAGAAGTTATAACCATAAACTGTGACCTTATTGTTCATAGTCGTGGCAATATAATAGAACAAGACAATTTGCTCGCATTGGAGATGAAAAAGTCTACTGCGAGCGATAGTGAAAAGTTAAAGGATAAAGAGCGGCTCATGGCTTTGACAAAAGATACCTTCGATGATGTTTGGTCATATGATGGAAAAAGTTACCCGGAACACGTTTGTCGCTATATTCTAGGTGTTTATTATGAAGTGAATATCCAAAAGAGAACTATTATAATTGAGTATTATAGAAAGGGAAATTTATTTCATAAATATGGAATTAGTTTTTGAAGTGAACTCCAAAAGGAAGAAAAGTTTGGGGTTAATGTATAATTTAAAAGGAGAGAGCGGCATAAAACACCGGTTGATACAATTCAAGGCTGTTATAACTTAATCGGGAGACTTGATATTACTGGGTTTGCCGAATTACATCCAGCTTGTCTACTCGGGAAGCCAGCTAAGCGCGGGGACGATTAAAGAACACGAAAAAGAATTACAGCTTTGGATTGAATTTAAATCATCTGGAACGATTACTGCGACTTGGTCGTTAAGAACGGCGAGTTCAAATATGCGCTGATGCGGGTTGAAAAATCGCTAGACGCACTATCGCAGCCAGCAATATAGGAGGAAAGATGAATGCTCTATCAATTGAATCAAAACCGTGATAAAGAACAGTACCACAGAGTCAAACGGGTAACGCTGGCCGACATAGGTTGGAAAGAACTCGATTTGCAAAATCTACTGTCAAAGAATCTTTTTGACTTAATATCATCAACGGATTTAATGACGATATTCAACGAGCGACCAATGCAAGAGGAACCGGATATACTTGCTCTAGATAAAGAGGGCGATTTGTATATCTTTGAACTCAAACGTTGGTCAGGTTATACCGAAAACTTGTTGCAGGTATTGCGCTACGGTCAGTTGTTCGGCAACAGCGATTACGACGAACTAAACGAACTCTACAAAAAATACGAGAAGCAACCACATGCGGACTTGTTATCAGCCCATATGAGTTACTTTTCGCTCGATGGCAACGGCGGACTCAAAAAGAGCGAGTTCAACCGAAAACAGCACTTCCTTGTGGTTGTGAACGGACTTGATCAGAAGACCGTTGAAGCTATTCTTTACTGGAAAAAGAATGGGCTCAATATCGATGCCATTATTTATTGGGTTTTTAGCATCGGGGACGAGTATTTTATTGAATTTAATATGTACTCGCCAACGGAAAACCTACTTGAATACGAAACTAACCACTATGTACTAAACACGAATTATTCCAACAATCAGCAGCACACCGATGATATGTTGCGCGAGCATAAAGCTGCAGCGTATTATCCAGGTTGGCGCGAAAAAATACAGAAGCTGCAAAAAGGTGACACGGTTTTTCTATACAAGAGCGGGACTGGAATAATCGCATACGGCGTTGCGGACGGAAAACTGCAAAAAGCGGATTGCGACGGTTACCCAGATTATGAGTATTATATGAACCTTAATAAGTTTGTTGTTCTGAAAAACCCCATAAGTGCCTCGCAAATGAAAGAAATAACAAATCAAGGGTTCCCTTTCAGAACAACAATGTTTTCAATATCGGAAGAAGCGGCAAAGCGACTCATTAACACAGTTAAGTGATTGGTCGTTTCACAAGCGGCCTTACGCTTTGCTGGAAGTGTTATCTATCCCATTGAGGGTTATTACTGTTGCAAAAGAGAAAAATATCATCATAAGGTGAGTATAATGCCAAAGTATAAGTGTATATATTGTTTGCAAACAAAGGATGAGATTGAATTTAACAGAGAACATGTTGTTCCTCAGATGATGGGGAAATACCAGAATGGCTTTGTTCTAAGCGATTTTCAAGTGTGTCAGGAATGCAATACTTATTTTAGTGAACAGATAGAAAACAATATTGCGCTTGATTCCTATGAAGCTTTTTTACGCATGCAATATCGCGATACTCCGATGTCAGATGGTCGGAAATTGAATGGCAATAGAATTCGATTAATAGGTGCTGAAGGTATTTTTAAGGGTATTCCTTTCTCTGTGATTACAGACAAAAATAGTCCATATCGCGTTCGCTTTGAGAGTGAACCAATGGTTGGAATAATTAACTCTATTGAAAAACAAGAGTACGATTATTACTCGCTTGAAAATCTGCCTGACGCAATAGAAGAAGTAATGAAGAGAATGAAAGAGTCAACTCAACCGATTATTAATTCAGGAATAGATCGAGAGCTCTTAGAGCCAGCGCTTATTGAAAAAGGATATCTTGTTGACCATTATACTTATTCCGAGGGATCAGTTTCAGACTTGTGTAAAGAACTTGAGTTTATGACGGTGATTAATCTGAAGATTGATTCAATCATGCGAAGATTATGCGCAAAAACTGTCTTTAATTATTTGTGCTATTCCAGAGGTAAAGAATTTGTATTAGATTCTACCTTCGATGCGATTCGCGATTATATTAGATACGGTAATTGGTCAGAACAGTTATGGTTTCGTTATTCTAAAAGACCGGTATCAACAGTGGAGATGCCGAACGATACAGCTCATGTTGTTGGTTACATGTGGTTTCCAGAGAACGGACAATAGATATTTTGTGGGTGCCTCACTTGGTACGGTGATTTAACATACATATTCAAGCTGGGTAATACAAGCCAAAGAGTGCAGAAGATAAACATACAGGATTCCACAAGAATGGTTTGTTTTAACAATGTTGATCGAACAATTACAGAAGATGATGCCGTCCATATATACGGTGGTTAACAAGGAGATGAGTAATTTTACTTTGCACGTAAATTAACTTGGAAAAGGGGCGTGCATTTTATCCTTTGATAGTAGATTAGCCACCGCATGATAGGGAGCTAAACCTATCATAAAAGACTTGTTTCCGATAACGCACAAAAGTGTAATGATAGGGGGACATGTTTCCACGAACGTAATGAGCCTACTAATACCTTTGTCGACCTATTCCCGCGAACGGACAACTAGACAACACAGACCAGACATCAAAACGAGCCTATCGTGCCACGTTGAGTGTTGTTATCTGCTGGGTGCGTCCAGACTAAATCAATAAATGCTAATGCAAGTGCGAATTTATGGGACATCTGGGTGCCATCCATGGCTGGGTGAGCAGTTCATGGAGGATGTGATAAGATTTAACTAGTATTGATTAAATTTGCTAAATTTGCTATATTAAAAATAATTATTCATATACGTTTATTATTTTATAGAATAAATCATATTTGAGGTAAAAATTCATGATTTCTAAAAAAGACGAATTCAAGAAAAATAAGCGTATTCAAAATATTTATCAATATATGAATCAGAAAAGTACTGAAGATCTTGTCGCAATAGTAAAAATATATAATTCGATGGGTTATTCAGACAATACAAAAAGCATATGGGAACCTCCAGCAGTTGATAGTCTTTTAGAATCCTATTTATCAGCTAAGCAGATAATTAAGGAGCGTGCTTCATCGAGTATAGAAATAAATAAAACGGTGAGAGAAAAAGAGCTTTTTTGGGAGAAAAGCACCCCCTGTTATAAGTGTCATATAAACCCCGCAAAAGAAGGTTTAGACTTTAAACATAAATATCAAGTAGGACAGCATTGGGAATACAATGCGATAGTAAAAACATACGAAATAAACACATACCATCATTTTTTTTGTGAGGCGTGTGCAACTAAATATAAATCAAGAAAGAAAATCATACATATTTTAGAAATCATAGCAAATATATTAGTTCTACCCATTATACTTCTTTTTATTTTTAACCTTTATATTGTAGCAATTATATTATGCTGTTTATTGCCATTGCCATATTTTTTTAATTATCTTAATAATAACTGGGCCGAATCGCCAAAACTTAGCCGGTAATTGTAAAATCAAGCACAGACTTATCTGAAAAAAGAAGAGGAAAGGTCATATGTCCTTGGACGTTTTCACACGACGTTCTCTTTGTGCGGAAACATAGTCAGCAGTTGACTTCGGACGACGCACGTTGAGACGGTGGTATTGATGTCAAGGGTTGAGAAGTGAGTGTGTCAAAAGTCCAGTAATATTGGGCTTTTC
>MWCU01000083.1 GCA_002070205.1 Firmicutes bacterium ADurb.Bin182
TGGGAGGATACCAGCATGAGGCTATACAACGAACTAAGAAAGGCGGCTGAAGCGTATGCAGATAGAAAAATTGAAAATTGAGCAGCTTATCCCGTCTGACTACAATCCACGTAAAGACCTGAAGCCCGGTGATGCCGAATACGATAAGCTGAAGCGCTCCATTGAACAATTCGGTTACGTCGAGCCGGTCATCTGGAATAAGACCACCGGGCGTGTCGTTGGCGGACATCAGCGTTTAAAGGTGCTCATCGATATGGGCATCACCGAGGTGGAATGTGTCGTCGTCGAGCTGACGGAGACAAAGGAAAAGGCGCTCAATGTGGCGCTCAATAAAATATCCGGCGATTGGGATAAAGATAAGCTGGCGCTGCTCATTGCTGACCTGCAAGGTTCCGATTTCGACGTTTCGCTCACGGGCTTCGACCCATCCGAACTGGATGACCTATTCAAAAGCAGCATCAAGGATGGTCTGCACGATGACAATTTTGATGTTGATGAGGAGCTCAAGCAGCCGCCGGTCACCAAGCTCGGCGACATATGGACACTCGGTCGACATCGGCTGGTTTGTGGAGACAGCACCAAAGCAGAAACTTTCGCCGTTCTTATGGATGACCGCAAGGCGAATCTGGTCATCACAGACCCGCCTTATAATGTAAACTACGAAGGCAGCGCCGGAAAAATCAAGAACGACAACATGGCAAACGATGCTTTTTACAATTTCCTGCTGGCAGCTTTCCAGAACACTGAGGCAGTAATGGCGGATGACGCCAGCATCTATGTTTTCCACGCTGACACCGAAGGGCTTAATTTCAGGAGAGCCTTTTCGGATGCCGGTTTTTATTTATCCGGTTGCTGTATCTGGAAGAAGCAGTCGCTGGTGCTGGGGCGCTCCCCATATCAGTGGCAGCACGAGCCTGTGCTATATGGCTGGAAGAAAACCGGGAAGCACCAGTGGTACAGTGGGCGCAAGGAAACGACCATCTGGGAGTTCGACAAACCAAAGAAGAATGGCGACCACCCGACAATGAAGCCTATCCCGCTCCTGGCCTATCCTATTATGAACAGCAGCATGACAAATACACTGGTGCTCGACCCCTTCGGCGGCTCCGGCAGTACGCTCATCGCCTGTGAACAGGCTGACCGCTCCTGCGCAACCATTGAGCTCGATGAAAAATACTGCGACGTTATCGTCAAACGGTACATCGAGCAGGTTGGCTCGGCGGATAAGGTCTCCGTGCAGCGCGACGGTCTGACCTATGCCTATGTGGAGGTGACCGCTCATGAGGATAGCAATCCTTGATGCCGACCTGATCGGGCGTAAGCGGCATCGTTTCCCAAATCTCGCCTGCATGAAGCTGTCCGGCTATTACAAGGCGCTCGGCGACGAGATTTTGCTCAAAACCGACTACGGCGGGCTGGACGCATTTGACCGTGTGTTTATCTCAAAGGTGTTCACAGATACTCCTGTGCCGGAAGCCGCTTTGAAGCTGAGTAACGTCAGCTACGGCGGCACCGGCTTTTTCTACGACAAAGCACCCGCGCTGCCGGAGGCGGTCGAGCACCAGATGCCGGATTACCACCTTTACGACGGCTGGGTGTCAGCGCAGCTCGCCGCCGGCAAGCGACCTCAGGAGTTCTCCTACTATACGGATTACTCTATCGGTTTCCTAACACGTGGGTGCTTCCGTAAGTGTGCGTTCTGCGTGAATCAAAACTACGATCGCGTTCTACTGCACAGTCCATTGTCGGAATTTATCGATAGCAGTCGAAAGAAGCTATGCCTGCTGGACGATAACTTTTTCGGCTGCCCCGACTGGAAACGACTGCTCACAGAGCTTCAGACGACCGGCAGACCGTTTCAGTTCAAGCAGGGCCTTGACGAGCGTCTGCTCACTGACGAAAAATGCGCGGCGCTATTTTGTAGTCGTTACGACGGCGACTATATTTTTGCTTTCGATAACGTCGACGACGCGGAGCTTATTGAACGAAAGATTCAGCTTGCTCGGAAGTACACGAATGCGGTTATGAAGTTCTACTGCTTCTGTGGCTTCGACCGCACCGACCGCTGGGACGCTGACTTCTGGCGGCAGGACGTGCTTGACCTATTCACGCGAATCGAAATCCTGATGCGAAACCACTGTCTGCCGTATGTAATGCGCTTCGCCCGCTACACGGAAAGCCCCTATCGCGGAGTTTATGTGAGTGTTGCCCGCTGGTGTAACCAGCCGAGCTTCTTCAAAAAGAAAAGCTTACGGGAGTTTGCGGAGCTAAACGGCGTGGGCAGCGCCTGCTACAGATATCTACGCGACTTCGAGCAGCGGTTCCCGAAGATTGCGTATTTCTACGATATGAAGTACAAATAGGCACAGCTTTTCCGGCTCGATTTGGTACATATATATCGCGAAAATGCCTTGCTATTATGTGCGTTTAGAGTGATCTATGTATGTACCAAAACGAAGGAGGTTTTGATTTATGGAATTCAAGTACAATGTAACAGGTGGCGACCGTAAGTGGCTGGTCATGGCGATGGCGGAGCAACTCGAATGCAGCGCAAAATACCTCGGCGCACCGAGTTTTGCCTACGAGGTTGACTACTTTACGGTTGACAAGAACGGCACAGTGAGCTTCGATGACCGCGCCGACAGCGACGAGGTTGAGCTGTTGGTCGAGGCACTACTGGAAAAGGGCTTCGAGCCGGAAGCACGTTTCGAGGACTTGCAGATGACCGAGGAAGAAGAACTGGGGCTTGGCAAACAGCGCCGTGACCCTGTTGGCGAGGACGGTATGCAGCCGAGCGACGTACCCGACGAGGACGAAATTGAAGAAGCTGGCGATTCGCTCATCCTTTCCTACCCGCGCAAGGACA
>MWCU01000084.1 GCA_002070205.1 Firmicutes bacterium ADurb.Bin182
GAATATCTTGCCCGCTGCATGGATTTTATCAATTGCTGCGATATTTGCGTTTTGGATGCGAATATTTCCCGGGAAGCCATAGAGTTTTTAACGAAGAACGCTTCCGTTCCGCTGTTTTTGGACCCCGTGTCCGCCGCTAAAGCCTCAAAAACTAAAGATTTGATCGGCTGCTTTCATACCGTAAAGCCCAACCGCATAGAGGCGGGCATACTCGCGGGTTCGGATACCTCTACCGATGAAGGTCTTTTCGCTGCGGCCGATTCGCTTTTATCGAAGGGCGTAAAGAAGGTTTTTATATCGCTCGGCGAAGAAGGCATTTTATATACCGATGAGTCAAATCGCGGCATAGCCGCGCCGATCCTTGGAAAAGTCGTTAACACTACGGGCGCGGGCGACGCCGCAATGGCGGCGCTTGCGTGGGGATGGATAAAGGGACTATCGGCAAAGCAGTGCGCGAAAGCCGCCTGCCGCGCCTCAAGCCTCGCCCTTGAGTGCGAAGGCGCGGTGAACGGAATGATGAATGAAGAGGCGATTTATCCTCGCAACAGAACACAGGGGGACGGTTTTGTTGTGTTTTAACGCTCAACACAGCAGAACCGTCCCCCCGTGTTTTGAATAAAGGAGAAACGGAATGAGTAAAAGTATCGTTTTATCAATATCCGATGAAGTGAGAGCGGCGCTTGAATCGAATAAGCCCGTCATAGCGCTCGAATCCACCATAATTTCTCACGGCATGCCTTATCCGAAAAACGCGGAAACGGCTCTTGAGGCGGAAAGGATCGCCCGCGAAAACGGCGCGATTCCCGCGACCATCGCGATAATCGGAGGCAGGCCCTGCATCGGTCTTACTCGGGATCAGATAGATTACCTCGGGAAAAAGGGGACGGTCGTCACGAAGGCGAGCCGCAGGGATATTCCAGTACTTGCGGTTAAAAAAGCCGACGGCGCGACGACGGTCGCGGGAACCATGCTTTTGGCGGCTCTTGCGGGGATCCGCGTATTCGCGACGGGTGGGATAGGCGGCGTCCACAGGGGAGCGGAAACGACTATGGACATATCGGCGGATCTCGAGGAGCTTGCAAAAACCCCCGTTGCTGTCGTCTGCGCAGGCGCGAAAAGCATTTTGGATATCGGGCTGACCCTTGAATACCTCGAAACAAAAGGAGTCGCCGTCATAGGGTACCGCACGGACGAGATGCCCGCGTTCTATACTCGAAAAAGCGGATTCAATGTGGATTACAGGATGGATACGCCTGAGGAGATCGCGGAGCTTATCAATATGAATGCTGAGCTCGGAGTCAGCGGGGGCGTGCTTATTGTTAATCCCATTCCCGAAGAGTATTCGATGGATGAAAACATAATCAACAAGGCGATTGATTCAGCCATCGGGGAAGCTAAGCGAAAGGGGATAACTGGGAAGGAAACGACGCCGTTTCTTCTGGAAAAGGTCAGGGAGATCACGTCCGGAAGCAGCCTCGAAGCGAATATCGAGCTTGTTTTCAACAACGTTCGGCTGGCGTCAAGAATCGCCGCGGCGCTGTAGACAGGGATATATGATATAATAGGCAAAACCGCAGCCGGAGGTGCTCCGTGACCAGGATACTGCTCGTTGAGGACGATAAAAGCATAGTTGGATCGCCCGTGTCACTAAAGCATTAAGCGCTTCCCCTCAAGGTTTCTCTTTGAGGGGAAGCTGTCTAAAAAGCAGCGAGGTGATAAATCGGCGCAAAAAGTAACATTTACCAACCGAATCATAAAGAAAGCTTTTGTCTACGCATTTGGCTGACGCTTAAATGTAAAGTATGGCCGCACACCGCAATCGAAACGGATTTATGCTCGCCATAGTCCCGAATCGGGAGCCCGTTTACATCGCCGAGATTTCCCTTTTAAATATCCTTATCGCTAAAACGGCGCATATGATCAGCGCGACTCCCTCGGATATAGGGAAAGCCCACCAGACCGCCCCGAGGCCGAACAGGCTCGATAAAGCGTATGCGGCCGGAAGTATTGCGAGCATCTGCCTGCAAACGGACATGATAAGGCTGTAAATCCCCTTTCCCAGCGCCTGGAAGAATGTGGACAGCGTAATTCCGAAACCTGCGATTACAAAGCACGCGCTGATTATGCGAAGGGCCGGAACGCCTATGCTCATCATGAAAGGAGAAGCTTTGAACAAGAGGAGAAGCTTGTCCGGTAACAGCTGAAATACGGCCGTGCCGATGAGCATTATTGCCATGGCAAACAGCAAAGCCGTTTTTAAAGTATCCGTCAGTCGCTTTTTGTTCCGCGCGCCGTAATTATAGCCCATTATGGGAAGAGAGCCGGATGAAAGGCCGAATATGGGCATGAATACAAAGGATTGAAGTTTAAAATACACGCCGAGTACGGATACTGCCGTGGGCGTAAAAAACATCAGTATCTTATTCAATCCGAAGGTCGTGATTGAGGCCATCGCCTGCATAATGATCGACGGAACGCCCACTTTGTAAATTTCCTTAATGACCTTAACGTTCGGTTTCATGCCTTTTAGGCGTATAGTAACATGCTGCTTACGTTTTAAAGTCGCAAACAGCGCAAGCGTCATCGCGACTATCTGGCCGATCACCGTTGCGGTCGCAGCCCCCGAGACGCCCATCTTGGGCAGTCCGAAGTAGCCGAATATCATAATGGGGTCAAGAACGATGTTTATGACCGCTCCCGTTATCTGCGAAATCATCGGTATTATCATATTGCCGGTCGCCTGAAGGATTTTTTCCGCCGAAATAAGAAAAATGATGCCGAAGGAAAATATAAGGCAGATGGTGAGATACTTCGTACTTAGGTCCAATATCTCGGCATCGTTTGTGAACAAGCCGAGTATGGGTTTTGAGAAAAAGCCCAGCACAAAAAATACAACCGAGGTTACGGCGGCCAGAAACAGACCGTTTGACGCGGCAAGGTCCGCTTCTTCCTGCATTTTAGCTCCGAGTCTTCTCGATATCAGGGAGCCTACGCCGACTCCCGTCCCCACCGATACGCCGATTATGAGTATGTGAAACGGAAAAGTTAGAGATACGGCGGTAAGCGCGTTCTCGCTGATGCGCGAAACGAATATGCTGTCAACGATGTTATACATGGATTGTATAAACATGGAAAGCATTATGGGAAGCGACATTTTAAAAACGAGTTTCTTTACGGGCATAACGCCCATTTTGTTTTCCGGAATCTGAGTTTGTTCCTGCATATACCGCTCAACCTTTTTCTTTACTAAAATTACGAGTTATTATATCATAGCATACGGAATGATAATTTGCGACCGTGTAAATTTATACAGTATGCTGTTAAGGGGGCCCTATGCGCAATTTAAGGCTGATAGCTACCGGAGGGACGATTGCGAGCAAGCCGGGCGAGCTCGGCTTGACTCCCGGATTGAGTGCCGAAGATCTGCTGGCATATTTGGATATTCCGGACGTAAAGATCGACACCTTCGACCTTTTTAATATGGACAGCTCAAATATCCAGCCGGAGGAATGGCTGAGGATCGCGAACAAGGTCATGAAAACTTCCTGGAGTTATGACGGTGTCGTTATCACGCACGGGACCGATACCATGGCTTATACGGCGTCAATGCTTTCCTTTTTGCTTAAGGGCATAAATATACCCGTTGTGCTTACGGGGTCTCAGCTTCCGATGGTTTATCCCGATTCGGACGGCAGAAAAAACCTGAAAAACGCCATAACAGCAGCGCAGAATATGCCGGGCGGCGTCTATATTGTTTTCGGCGGCGCGGTAATCAAAGGGTGCAGGGCGGTAAAGGTGCGTACGACTTCCATGAATGCGTTTGAATCCATAAATTATCCCTATGTCGGGTCCTTTGCGAACGATTGCTATATACCGCTTTACGAGCAGATCGCTTCTTCGGAGTTTGAATACAGCGACCATATAGATCCGAATGTCGCACTTATAAAACTCATCCCCGGCACCAAGCCGGAAATTTTTGAAGCGCTCATCGGGTGCGGCGTGCACGGAGTCGTTGTGGAAGCGTTCGGGCTTGGCGGCGTACACAACTTCAGAAGGGATCACACGGATTCGATTGCGAAGCTTATTAGCAAAAACATTCCGGTAGTTATTACGTCGCAATGCCTTTATGAAATATCCACGCCGGATCTTTATGAGGTCAGCAGCGCCCTTTCAAAATCAAAGGTGATTTCGGCAAACGACATGACGACGGAAGCCGCGGTTACTAAACTCATGTGGATATTAGGCAAAACGACGGATATGGACGAAATAAGAAAAATGATGCATACGAGCTTTTGCGGTGAAATCACCGAGCCGGTGCCGCTGAGCTGAAGCGTTTAAAAGTTTTAAGGACGGTGTTTATGTTTAAATCAAATTCCGCGGCCGGAGTACTGTGCGGTATATCCGGGGCCGTTTTATTCGGTTTCAGCTTTCTTTTTACAAAACAGGGCATGGATGCGGCCTCTCCGCTGACTCTGCTCGGGTGGCGGTTTATATTTGGCTTGTTGTTTATGACCCTTTGCCTGCCGCTTAAAATACTCAAGGTCGATTATAAAAACAAGCCTGTCGGCAAAGTGATACTGCTTGGCGCTTTGCAGCCGGTGCTTTATTTTGTTGGTGAAATATTCGGGATAGAGCTTACGACAACGGGCGAAGCGTCCACCATCATCGCCATGATACCGATTTTTGTTATGATTTTATCGTCCGCCGTTTTAAAGGAACCGCCCTCTCCGTTGCAGGCTGCCGGAATCGTTATTTCATTGGCCGGCATTTTTACCATCATCGTTTCCAAAGGCATAACGGCGTCGTTAAGCATTCCGGGCTACCTCCTTTTGTTCACGGCGGTGGCCGCGGATTCGTTTTATGTTATTTTATCTCGCAAATTGGCGGTATTTACCGTTCCCGAAAAGGTATACGTCATGACTGCGGCGGGTGCGCTGGTATTTGGAGCAGCAGCGCTTTTTGAGCACGGCTCGGCCGGCACGCTGCGCGAGTTTTTCAGACTTCCGCTTCAAAATATCGATTTTTTGATCACAGTATTGTATCTGAGCCTCGGGTGCACGGTATTGGCTTTTCTCCTCAGCATCCACTCAATCGCGCTTATCGGTGCAACGCGCAGCACTTCGTTTGTGCCCTTGACGACAATAGTGTCCGTTCTTGCGGGCGTTGTAATTCTTGATGAGAGGATTTCATTTCTGCAGGGAACGGGAATCGTTTTAACGCTTGCCGGAGTGTTCTTGGCGAACAAAACCCAGAAGCTTATAGGGAGTGAAAAAAGTGTCTAAGCTGATGATTGCCGCAGGAATCGTGCTTGTGCTGGATACTTTCTTAATATCGGCCGTGAGTAACATGAATCTCGGCGTTGTGATGCCCGCTTTGCTCGGAATCCCGCTGCTTATTACGGGGCTTTTTTATGACAGGGCGGCGGTTTGGTTCGAAACCGGCGCCGGCGCTGTTGTAAAATGGGCGCTTATTGCCGGTTATTCGATTTTCTTGCTCACGTTTGTTTTTACTGCCGTTTTGATAGGTTCCGCTTCTTCAAAAAAACCCGGGGAAGCGGATGCCGTAGTCGTGCTCGGCGCCGGCCTTCGCGGGCGCCGGGTTTCTTATACGCTTGCGAGAAGGCTTGACGCCGCGATCGATTACGCTCTGCAGTATCCCGGCATACCGGTAGTGGTAACGGGTTCCAGAGGGCCCGGCGAGCTTTTATCGGAGGCGGAAGCGATGAAAAACTACCTTGTGTCCAAGGGCTTCCCCGAGGAACGGATCATAATTGAGGATCGAGCGAAAAGCACAAGCGAGAATTTCAGGTTTTCAAAGCTCATCCTAGATAAGCTTTTGGAAAAACCTTATCGAACAGCCTATGTGACTACGGATTTTCATCTGTTCCGCGCGGGGCTTGTCGCAAAGGAAGAAGGGCTGACGGCATTCGGGATAGGGGCTGAAACCAAATGGTATTTGCTGCCCAATAACTGCCTCAGGGAATACGTTGCAATATGGATGTATTTCCTCACAGGAAAAATAGGTTTTATGCTTCCGTGAAACAGATCTGTGACGGTCATGCTTGATATTTTTCGAGCGCTACATGTGCCATTTCGAAAATCCGCAGCGCAAAATCGTCAGGATACCCCTCTTTGTAAACAACTCTTGATATTCCGGAATTGACTATCATTTTAGCGCATATAACGCAGGGCTGGTGAGTGCAGTACATCACTGCACCCTCAATGGATATGCCGAGCTTGGCGGCCTGTATAATAGCGTTTTGTTCGGCGTGAATCGCGAAGCACAGCTCATGCTTTGTGCCGGAGGGGATCCCGAGATTGCGCCTTATACACTCCTCCCTTTCAACGCAGCTTTCCACTCCTGCCGGAGCACCGTTATAACCGGTTGTGATTATGCGCTTGTTTCGAACTATAATGGCGCCTATCTTGCGGTTGGGCTGGAAGCAGCTCGACCACTGCGCGATCTCGCCCGCGAGCTTCATGAACCGCTCATCCCATTTATCGAATTTCCCTTCCATGAAAAGAAACCATCCTTCACCCTTGTTTTGCTTTATCTATGTAATACTGCATACTTTCATCCGAAACGCCGAAATACGTCTGCAGGTCCTTCAGCGCGTATGAAGGCCTTTTCTCCAAAACGCGCCGAAGGTCTTCGATTTCATTCTCCCATTTGCTTACGGAACTCGGCGCACCCCACCGTTCGATGTGCCTCTTCATTTCCGGGCGCATTTCTTCGGCCATGCCGCGAAGTATTGCCGTCAGCCTTTCGGGGTCGAACTGATTGTAAATAAGCCACACATATCTTTCGACGAAGCGGTCGCGCCACCCTTTGTTTTTTTTCAAACCGCAGAATATATCCATGTTGGTAAGGGAACCGTCGCGAGAAGGCACGCCCTCGACCTTGAAATAACTGCCGAGTATATTGCGCGAAGGATTGTTTCCGTGCAGTCCGAAGTCCAAATCGAAAAATACGGGGCGCCATTTTACGGAATAATCCCATGAACGCCAGTATTTTTGGTTGAACATATCCGAGTTCGCGAAATATGTCTGCGCGGCGACGTAATCTATGAAAGCGTCGGCGTCCACCCACTCGAGAAACTTCGCGTATGTTTCGTCGTTTGAAAGATCCTTGTTCAAAGCATATGCACGCACGCGTTTGATGTCCTCGCGTGTTCCTTCCAGCGGAGTAATGTTTCGCCGGATTATATCCACCTCTTCGGGGTTTACCCCGTAATGCCCGCTCAGATAATCCTCATTCTGGTTTTCGTTCAAATCGTAAATTCCCCAGTATTTCCCGTTGATGTATACGACGCAAAGACGCGTTTCCGCGAAATCGATATTCATTCCCTTGACGGCTTTGGAAAAGAAGGAGTCCCTGAGCCTTGCGAACTGTCTGTCCTGGCCTCCCGCTCTGATGACCAATGATTTAAAAGTATTTACGTCGCTGTCCTTAAAAAACGGGTAAGTAATTTCTGCCCTGCCGTATCCGCTGCGCAGATACAGAGTCAAGGATTTTTGCGGGTCGAGGAGCGTTGAGGCTCCGCTTACCCTGAGACCGCAAGGGAAAATAATGCCGAGCTTTCCGTCCGCCTCGTAATATTCGGCGAACCCCTCGCGCTCGATTTTCTGCCATCTGTCCGTAACGGAGTAGACCTTATTTATATCGCCGGGGTTTCCGGTTATGCAAACGACGGGAACGCTGTGCTTCTCTTCAAACAGAAATGTGTGAGTCGTAATTTCGCTCGGCAAAAGCCCGTCGCGTACAGCGATTGCGCGCACCGGCGTGTTTTTGTCAATTCTTATCGGGGATGTATAGGGGTTGGAGTGAACCGTCGGCACGGATCCGTCCAGCGTATAGAAAATCGACGCTCCCTCAGTCGCGCAGGTTATCGAGAGCTCGAAGGCTTCCGTATTATATAATGAATTCGCGCTGAAAACGGGAGAAGACGCATAACTTGAAAAGCCAGGCGCATTTGCGGCCTTCGGTGTGGCTTTTGCAAAGAAAACCCTTGTCCCGACGGGATCGTTTTCCATTCTTCCGGATGTCGTTCCAGCGCGCTGGACGCCGGTATCGAACATATCCACGGCGAACCCGTCGGCGTTTGATAAAATTAGCCTTTCTCCGCTTTGCGAAATTCCAAAGGGCGCTTTAACGCCCGTTGTTTCTTTGTTGTTTTCATCTGCCGCGATGAGCGCGTATCCGTTTCCGGGTATTTCGACTCCGTTGATTTTGAATTTTCTCGGTTCGTCAATATCGTCGCTTAAAAACCATCCGGTAAGGTCGATCGGCCCGCTGCCGCCGTTATAAAGCTCTATCCAATCAGTCTCATCGCTTTTTGCCGCCGAAACGGAGCATACCTCGCTGATATAGACTCCATTCGGGTCGATTGATTGCACAAGGCCGGGCAAATCAAAAGCGGCTGTGCTGTTTTGTGCGCCGGGAGTCGGCTGCCCGTAATAGCAGATATTTCCGCCTGGGCTTCTTCCCGCGGATATGTTTTCGCCCGTTTCGGTCCCGAAATCCAAACGGTCCGTCTTTAAACCGTTTAGGTTGGTAAGCAGTATCGTCCCGTCGCTTTTGCCGAGCCGGAAGGATGCGTGAAACTCCGGACCGGTTCTGTTTTTACCGGATAAAAATACAATAAAGAACTCCCCGCCGTTAAGCGTGATATCGGGCAGCGCCCACTTTAACCGGTTTTCCGGATCATCGCTCAGGTAGTAGCCCGATAAAGAAACTCTATCTTCGGAGGAGTTGTATAATTCGACCCATCCCGGTCTGTCGCCGTCGGAATCCATGATGCTGTAGAGGTTGTCCGGCAGCACTTCGCTTATACGGACCGGATCGCTTGAATCCATATCGGAATATTTTGCGGTATAAAATACATCGTTTGAGTTTATAGAGCCTGGGGTGGAGAAAGCCGTATATGCGCTGCCCTGTTCGGTCTGTACGACCGATACGTTGCCGGGAAGTTCACTGTCCCAATGAATTTCGGAGCGAACCGTTGTCTGCTTATCGCTTAAATACAGCACGTCGTCATCCGGGCCCAGCCTGAATGACGCGTGGATTTCGCTTCCTTTTGAATCAATTCCCGAAAAATAAATGACGGCATATCCGCCCGCTTCCAGCGTCAGCTCCGGCATTCTCCATTTGGAAAAGTTCATGCTGTCGTCGGAAAGCCAGTAATCATGCAGATCGACGGGACGCGAGGATGAATTATGTATCTCCGCCCAGTCGTAAAATTCGCCGTCCGCAGCGGGAAAAACTCCGGCGTTATTTGGCATGACCTCGCTTATGGTCAAAATGCCGTCTTCGACCGCATACTTGATATCCTTTATATTCTTGACCACAGCGTCCGAGTTTAAGGCTCCGGGGGTGGGGGAGGCGCAGTAACCGAACGAGCCTTCGGCGATTCTTGCGTAGGATATATCCTTTAATAGGGCGGGTATGTGGACTTCTTGAAGTACATTGTAATACTTATCCGTAAAAAAGAGCGTCTCTCCGTTCTTCGAAAGCGCGAAATCCGTGCAATATACATTTTTCGGAAGTCCGCCCGGGTCCTTTACGCAGTAAACGAGCATATACTCACCGGGTCCGAGCACCGTTCCATCCGGGAATGTCCATTTATGGGGGGCTTTTAAATTATCGGTAAGGCCGAAGCCGGAAATATCGACGCGCGACGAGGACGTGTTGTAAAATTCGATCCAGTCGGGAGTACCCACATAAGGATCATTGAGGGACAGGGTATTGGAGGATACCAATTCGTTTATAACGACTGCCGAAATCGTATCCGCGTTTACATAAACGGCGCCGCAACCGGACGTGCATATAATAAGCACGGAACATATCATAATTATAACGGCAAGGCTGATTTTTCTGAAGCGATCCATCGATACACCGGAACATTCCTTTATGCTGAAGCCTGAATCAGTTGTTTTTCATAATAAGCCGCTCGATCACGTCGGCCACATTTTCGCATGCGTCCATTGCGATTTCCATGTCGTCATAAATTTCTTTCCATTTAAATGCATCCAAATTTGATTCTTTCTGCATCAGATCTTTTACAAGCTTGTGGTGAAGGCGGTCGCCCTCTTCTTCGATCTGGTTTATTTGTACGCAGAGTTCGCATAATCTTTTGGGATGCTTAAAGTTCGGCAGTTCCCTGATGGCTTCCAATACGCCCGCCGTGCAGCGTTTGATCAATTCGCACATGGCCATCGCTTCGCCGGGAATGGTTTTAATGCAAAAACGGTCGAAAAGCTTGGCAATATTATCAATACTGTCCGTCACGTTATCCAATGCGGAACCCAATTCCAAAATATCATCCCTGTCGATGGGCGTTATGAATGCGCGCATAAGGTCGGCGTATAAAAGATGCTGCTTTGAGTCCGCGTTGTGTTCGATCTCATGGATAGCCAAAACTCTGGATTCAACGTCTTTATAATCGCTCATCATCGCGCTGAGCGCTTCTATCGCTTCAAAACCGTATTCGGCACATTCATATAATGCTTTGAAATAATTGACCTCGCGTTTTTTTGCCATAATCGAAACTCCTTAAAATATCTTTAAAAACAGTTTTCCCGTTAAGTATCCGATCAGTCCGCAGCACGGAAAAGTCAATACCCACGCCATCCCCATTTCGATGACTACTCTCCAGTTGACGGCAGATGCCCTGCGAGCGGTACCGACGCCCATTATAGCGGTGGTCTTGGTATGAGTGGTGGATACGGGAATGCCGAAGACTGTCGACAAGAGCAAAACCCCGGCGGCGGCGATATCCGCCGCAAAGCCCTGGTATTTTTCCAGCTTGACCATATCCATTCCGACTGATTTTATTATTCTGTATCCTCCTACCGATGTGCCTATGCCCATAACGAGGGAGCAGAGCAATATTACCCAGATATCTATTTTAAAGCTGTTTGACGGCGTCATTGCGGTCAGCCCGTTCATATACAAGCCTAACATAAATACACCCATAAACTTCTGCCCGTCCTGAGCGCCGTGCATGAAAGCCATAGCCGCTGCTCCTCCGGCCTGCCCGTATGTAAAAATCTTATTCGATATTTTTCTGTGGACATTTTTAAAAGCCCATTGGATGAATTTGGCCGCAAGAAAGCCGCTCCCCAATCCGAGCCCCGATGATATGACAAGCCCCCAAAGCACTTTGCTCCACTGCTGCATGTTGATGCTGGAAATCCCGCCCAAGGCTAAAGCAGCACCGGTAATTCCGGCAATCAAAGCATGGCTTTCGCTGGTGGGAATTCCGAATATCCAGGCAGCCGTCGCCCAAAGCACAATGGAGAAAAGACCGCCCGCGAGCACCGCAAGCTGCTGGCTTTTGGTTCCGAAATCAAAGCTTACCATTGTGCCTATAGTTTCCGCAACCTCGGCGCTGAACCATGTCATTATCAATGCGCCCAGCAGGTTGAAAATCGCCGCCAGTATCACAGCCAGACGGGGCGGGAGTACCCTTGTCGATACTGCGGTGGCGATAGCGTTGGGAGCATCCGTCCAGCCGTTTACGAAAATGACCCCGAGTACCAGCGATATGATTATGATAAGCGTAATGCTCATATATTCCTTTACTCTTTACTTGATTTTGTCACTTTTTCAATTATACCGCCTTACGGCGTGCATAAGCAAGCCTGAAAAGTCATCCTACTTTAAATCATGACGGAAATTCGTCAATTGTGACAAGTTATACGGGATTATTGCTAAGGGGCGGAACCCATAATATAATCACGTAAGAGGGGGACTGAGGATATAAAGCAGCCGCGTTTCAGATAGAGTTTGCGTTAAGAGGTGATTATAAAATGCAGAACCCGCAGATGATCCTTATATGCGACGACCAGCCAATCATCCATGAGACGCTGGGCGTATATCTCAAAAACGAAGGGTTTGCGATCGCCGGCGCATATGATGGCGAGCAGGCTCTTGAAAGATTCAGGTCGACGGGTCCCGCGCTTATCATATTGGATATCATGATGCCGAAAATGTCGGGAATCGACGTGTGCAGGGAAATAAGGAAAGAGAGCCGCATCCCAATAATCATGCTTACTGCAAGGGGAGAGGAAATTGACAAGGTGCTCGGGCTTGAGCTGGGCGCCGACGATTATATCGTAAAGCCTTTTTCCGCAAGGGAGGTTACCGCAAGGGTCAAAGCGGTTCTGAGGCGCATCAATCTTCAAAAAAAGGAACCTCCCGCCGTTGTCAAAATCGACGGTCTGGAAATCAACATCGACAACTACAACGTGAAGCTTGACGGAGTCAGCATTCCCTTCACCCCGAAGGAAGTGGAAATATTCCAATTACTGGCGTCACATCCGGGGCGCGTTTACGACAGAGAACAGATCCTGTCCAAGGTTTGGGGTTACGATTACTTCGGGGATACGAGGGTTGTGGATACCCAGATAAAACGCATACGGCAAAAACTTCCTCAGGAAGGGGTGTCATGGGGGATCAAAACGGTTTACGGGGTCGGTTATAAATTTGAGGCGGGAAAGTGAAAAGCACATTGTTCAAACGTATCCTCGGCATGGTGCTTTTGACGGTGTTTCTCTGCTCTTTGCTGACGCTTTTTGCGTTCTCCTATTCGGGCCGCTCGGTTTTTACGAAAATGAAAGCGAACGAGCTGCTGCCGAGAGCGCAGTATATCGCCAGTATCGCGGCTCAATTCATGCATGGGGAGATCGGCATAGTAACCTTTCAGCGCCTGCTCGGTGACAGCACCGCGTTTGACGCGACCTTGTTTGTTTATAATTATAAAGGCGCGCTTATAGCAAGCACAGTCTCGCAGCAGAGCTTTTTGATATCTTCGGAATTAAAAAAATATGTGCCCGGCGTGCTTATGGGAAACAGCATGACTCTCAGGGAAGAGAGCGCGGGTCTGGGCGTAATCGTGGGCGTTCCGGTGTATGAGGCGGATGGAGACATAATCGGCGCGGTATTTCTGAATAAACCGCTGCATGAGGTAAACGCCGCGCTGTCGGGACTTATCGGCGCGCTGATAATGAGCCTTATTGCGGTCACAGCCATCATGGTAGTGCCCGTCTATATTGCGACGCGCAGCATCACGCGCCCTTTGAAGCAGATGACCGGAGCAGCCAGGGCGATGGCGGAAGGTGATTTTACGGTAAGGGCGGAAGAAAAGGGAGCGCTGGAGGTGTCGCAGCTTGGCGCGTCGCTGAATTTCCTGTCAGGCGCGTTGAGGGATACGATCAGCGACCTTCTTCTTGAGCGTAACAGGCTTCGCTCCGTTATAGACGGAATGAGCGAAGGCATCATTGCGACAGACGCTTTTGCTCGCGTAACGCAGTTCAATCCGGCCTCGGTAAGGCTTCTCGGGGCAAATGCGTCCGGGGTTTTGGAGGAGCTTGCGGTTTTCCCGGGTATACAAAAACAAATAATGACCTCGATTTTGGAAAAAAAACCTAGCTCTTCGGAGCTGAAAATCAACGAAGCGGTATTGAGAGTTACCGTAAGCCCCTTGTTTTTCCGCGACAGCGAAGTCTCGGGCGCAGTCGCGCTGATACAGGATATCACAAAAGAGCAAAGGCTTGAACAGACAAGAAAAGATTACGTGGCGAATGTCAGCCACGAGCTTCGCACTCCGATAGCTTCCATAAGAAGCCTGGCCGAAGCGCTGAATGACGGCATGGTTAAAAGCCCCGAGGACAGGTCGCGCTATTACGGATATATATTGAGAGAATCCATGAGGCTGTCAAGGCTTATAAACGATTTGCTGGAGCTTTCACGTTTGCAGTCAGGGAATGTCGCCCTTGAAAAGCAGGTTATGTCCGTAAAGGATCTTCTATTGGATTTGTCCGACAGGTATTCGGATATTGCGGGTGAAAGCGGACTTAAATTTGTTTCCGAGCTGCCTCATGACATGCCCGATGTCTTCTCGAATCCCGACAGAGTCGAACAGGTGCTCATAGCGATTTTGGACAATGCGGTGAAATATTCGCCCGATGAAGGCACCATTTTAATGGGTGCTCGTCAAACAGGCGGCAAACTGCAAATCAGCATAAGCAACGAAGGTTCGATATCGGAAGAGGAAATGCCGCATTTGTTTGAAAGATTCTATAAACTCGACAAGTCCCGCGCGGGCGAGGGGACCGGGCTCGGTTTGTCCATCGCCAGGGAGATTATGGAGCTGATGCATGAACAGATATTCGTGACGAGCAAAGATGGCTTTATAACCTTTTCCATAACATTGCAGACAGCCGCAGATGATGCATTGCAAAAGGGTTTCGGCTGTGATAAAATATTATGATGCTGGTATATAATGAGATTAATATGCCAATGAATAAGTAAACCATCACGGTATGGAGGAATTAATGGCACAACTTACGGAACTGGAAAAAAGCAGGGTGAAGCTGACGATCGAGATACCATGGGGTGTTTTTGCAGAGGCAATGCAAAAATCCTATATCAAAAACGTAAAGAAATTTAATATCCAAGGTTTTCGCAAGGGCAAAGCACCCCGCAAAGTCATTGAGAGCATATACGGCGAAAGCGTATTTTACGAGGATGCGTTCGATATAGTCTATCCGGAAGCTTATGAATCCGCCGTTAAAGAACTGGGCATCGAGCCGGTGGATCGGCCCGAAATCGATATTGACAAGATAAACAGCGGAGATCCTGTAGTGTTTACTTCAACCGTGGCGGTTAAGCCCGATGTCGAGCTTGGTGTGTACAAGGGTATAGAACTCACCAAGCGGGAGTATAATGTTACGGATGAACAGGTGGATGCCGAAATTGAAAAAGAGCGGGAAAAAGTAGCGCGTTACACAAGCGTTAACGGGCCTGCGCAAAGCGGCGATATCGTCGTGCTGGATTATTCGGGAAGCGTGGACGGCGTGAAGTTCGAGGGCGGAACGGCCCGGGACCAGAGGCTCGAGATCGGCTCGGGCATGTTCATACCGGGGTTTGAAGAACAGCTGATCGGTACGGAACCCAACGAGCAAAAGAATATCGAGGTCAAATTCCCGGAAGATTATCATTCGGAGCAACTCGCCGGAAAGGCAGCGGTATTTGAGGTTACTGTAAAGAGCATAGAGAAAAAGGAGCTTCCCGACGCGGATGATGAGTTTGCCAAAGAGGTATCTGAGTTCGATACTTTGGGGGAATTGAAGAGCGATATCCGGCGGCAGCTTGAGGAAAAAGCAGAGGAACGCATAAAATATGAATCCGAGGATGAAGCGGTAAAGGCCGTGGTTTTCAATGCAAACGTTGAAATACCGGATGCTATGATCGAGCACCAGATATCCGCCATGCTCAGGGACGTAAGCTACAGGCTGAGCATGCAGGGGCTGTCGCTGGAAGAATACTTGAAGCATACCGGCAAAACTTATGAATCCGTAAGGGATGAATACCGTGAAGAGGCGGAAAAGCGCGTAAAGACTCAGTTGGTCCTTGAAGCGATCGCAAAGGAAGAAAAGCTCGAGCCCGACGCCGAGGCGGTAGAGCAGCTTATCGATAAGTACGCCAGGCGCATAGGTCAGGAACCGGAACGGTTCAAAGAAAGCTTGAATAAGGATGATAGAGAGTACTTTGAAGAGCAGAATATTATAGATCAGACAATGAACATTCTGTTGTCAAATGCTGTTTATACCCATAACGATAAATAAAGCCGGGAAAAATCTTTGTCGCCCGGAGAAAAGAGGTAAAAATGAGTTTGGTGCCTATAGTCGTAGAGCAGACCAACAGGGGGGAACGTTCCTATGATATTTTCTCCCGTTTGCTTAAGGACAGAATCGTGTTTTTGGGCGGGGAGATCGAAGACAATATTGCCAACCTTATAGTAGCTCAAATGCTTTTTCTTGAAGCTGACGACCCGGATAAGGATATAAACTTATATATCAACAGTCCGGGGGGATCGGTTTCCGCGGGCATGGCGATATATGATACCATGCAGTATATAAGATGCGAAGTATCAACTATATGCGTAGGCATGGCCGCTTCCATGGGGGCATTTTTGCTTGCCGCGGGAGCGAGGGGGAAACGGCGTGCGCTTCCCAACAGCGAAATTATGATTCACCAGCCAAGCGGCGGCGCAAGAGGCCAGGCAACCGACATCGCTATCCATGCCGAGCATATTCTGAAAATGAGAAAGCGAATCAACGAAATTCTGTCCGAGCGGACAGGTCAGCCTATCGATCAGGTTGCGGCCGATACCGAACGCGACAAGTTTATGTCCGCGGAGGAAGCGCTTCATTACGGCTTGATCGACGAAATCTTTCCTGCAAGGAGATGAACGCATACTTTCCGAAAAATACTCGAAACCACTGACCGGAGGTAGAAAATGCCAAAATATGAAGACAGAGGCCCGGTAAAATGTTCCTTCTGCGGTAAATCGCAGGATGAGGTCCACCGTATCATTGCGGGACCGGGCGTGTATATATGCAATGAATGTGTGGAGTTGTGCCAGGAGATTTATGAAGAGGATGTCGGGAACATCCAGATGGATCTGTCTGATATCCCTAAACCCGCCGAAATACTCTCCGTACTCAATCAATATGTGGTGGGCCAGGACGCGGCGAAGCGCGCTTTGGCCGTCGCTGTTTACAATCATTATAAACGCATCAATTCGGATTCCAAGCGGGATGATGTGGAACTGCAAAAAAGCAACATCATAATGCTAGGGCCTACGGGATGCGGGAAAACGCTGTTAGCTCAAACGCTTGCGAAAATTCTTAACGTGCCTTTCGCGGTGGCCGATGCAACATCTTTGACCGAAGCCGGTTACGTGGGCGAGGATGTGGAAAACATATTGCTCAAGCTCATTCAGGCTGCGGATTACGACGTTGAGCGGGCTGAAAAAGGGATCATTTACATCGATGAAATCGATAAAATCGCAAGGAAAAGCGAAAACCCGTCGATTACGCGCGATGTTTCCGGCGAAGGCGTACAGCAGGCGCTTCTTAAAATCCTTGAAGGAACCGTTGCAAGCGTTCCGCCTCAGGGCGGGAGAAAGCATCCGCATCAGGAGTTTATTCAGATCGACTCGACAAACATCCTTTTCATATGCGGAGGAGCTTTTGACGGGATAGACCAGATCATCAACAAGCGCGTCGGGAAAAAGAGCATGGGATTCGGCGCGAATGTTCAATCCAACATACAGAAGGACATAGGGGCTATTCTGAAAAATATAATGCCGGAAGATCTGTTGAAATTCGGATTGATCCCGGAGTTCGTGGGGCGCATGCCGGTTATAGTAACTTTGCATCAGCTAGACGAGAAGGCGCTTATGGCGATACTTACTGAGCCGAAAAACGCGCTTGAAAGGCAATATAAGAGGCTTTTCGAGATGGACGGAGTCGAGCTTGAATTTGAAGAGGACGCGTTGAAGCTTGTTGCTCAAAAGGCGATAGAGCGCAAGACCGGCGCGCGCGGGCTCAGAGCAATATTGGAAGACGTGATGCAGGATATCATGTTTGATATTCCGTCCCGTACCGACGTTCAAAAATGCGTAATTACCCGCGATGTGATAGAGAAGAAAACCGAACCCGTGATGCTGCTCAAGGAAGCCAAGAAGAATCTCGCATCCACGGACGCTTCATAACAACCGTAAACTTTTTTTAAAGCAGTTAACAAGCGCCTGCCGGTGGATCCGGCAGGCGCTTTTGACCTGCTGCCCGGCAGTTGACGGACGCCTTGATGCGGCTCATCCCGGAGTGTTTCGGCAGCGCTTTTTGTCGCGTGTTTGACACTTTTCCCGTGGCGGAATGATATACTTGTAAAAATCTTACATGTATCGTATATATATTTTCTCTTTACATTGCAGGTCGGCAGTGTTACAATGCAAAAGGTAATACCATATGGTATTACCTTTACTCGTTTATGATGAGGAAGGAGCAATACGAAAATGAGCGGTTATTCAGACAGTCAATCCATACACGCAAAGCTGTTATGGGAGGTGAAGCAGGGAGTTTACCGCTATTCGGAGAGGCTTCCGCGTGAGAGCATTTTGGCTGAGCGGCTCAATATAAGCCGCACTCAGCTGAGGGACGGACTTTCGCAGCTTGAGCGCGAGGGCTTTATAAGCCGGCGCCAGGGGGTCGGTACCATAATAAACAGGCATGTGCTTGAAGTTAAAGTGAGGACCGATCTTGAGGTCGAGTTTATCGATATGGTGGAACAGTCGGGCCATCATGCCGGGGTATCATTCGTTCATGTTCAAAAGACCGTTGCGGGCGCCGACACAGCCAAGCGGTTAAGGATCCATGAGGGCAGCGACATATTGTCGGTTTCGCGTCTGATAACCGCCGACGGCAAGGAAACCATATATTGCGAGGATTACGTTCCGTGCATCATTATCAAGGATTCGTCATATTCCGAAGAAGATTTTCAAGCTCCTATCTTTCAATTCCTAAAGCGCTTTTGCGAGGTTGAACCATATTTGGACCTGACTGAGATAAGGCCGGTGTCTGCGGACGCGCGTTTGTCGGAATTATTCAAAATAGAAAAGGGGACCCCGCTGCTGTATATGGATGAAGTGGACTATGATATCGACGGTATGCCGATCTTATACTCCGTTCAGTATTACACCGACGGTACCATAAGGCATTTTCTGATGCGAAGGAAATTTTAAAGGCGCGTTTCGTGCCGGCACGGAGGATCCATAAATGAAAAAAACAGCGGTCATAATGGGAAGCGACAGCGACATTAAAGTTGTCGGCAAAGCGCTGGACATTCTGCGATCATTTGATTTGCCTTTCACGGTTCATATCATGTCGGCTCACCGCACTCCCGATGAGGTCAGCGGATTCGCGCGAAGCGTCGCTGAAAACGGTTACGGCGTGATAATCGCCGCGGCAGGAAAAGCCGCTCATCTGGCAGGCGTTATCGCCTCGCATACGCCGCTTCCGGTGATAGGCATTCCCGTCAGTTCTTCTGATCTGGGAGGAATGGACGCGCTGCTTTCAACCGTGCAAATGCCGTCCGGCATTCCTGTCGCAACGGTAGCGATAGACGGCTCTGCGAATGCCGCCTGGCTTGCGGTCCGCATACTCGCTTTGGAGGATAATGAACTGTCTCTCGCCTTAAATATGCGGATTCGGGTAATGGCCGAAGAAGTCAAGAAAAAAAACTTATTGCTGCAACAGCAAATCAAAAAGGAAGCTGAATGATGTTTGATAAAATCCATGAAGAATGCGGAGTGTTCGGAATATTTGACGATTCAGGCATTAATGCCGCCGAATCCGCTTATTACGCATTGTATGCGCTGCAGCATCGGGGGCAGGAGAGCTGCGGTATCGCTGTAAACGATTCGGGAACCATACGTATCGCGGGAGATTCGGGACTGGTCAGCGAGGTATTCACCGAAGACGCAATAAAGAATCTGGCGGCAGGCTGCGCTTCGATAGGGCATGTGCGCTACGGTGTTTTCTCAACTGCCGCAAAGGAAGAACTTCAGCCGCTGCTCGTTACGCATGTTAAAGGTAAGTTCGCGCTGTGCAACAACGGATCATTAAGCAATTATAAAGAGCTTCGCGAGCAGCTTGAGCTGAATGGCTTCATATTTCACACCGAAAGCGACGCGGAGCTCATATCCGGCATGCTAATCCATGAGATGCTTGAATCTTCGTGTTTGGAGGATGCTCTCTTACGAATAATGGCAAAAATGGAAGGCGCATATTCTCTGTTGATCATGACGGATGATCGCTTGATTGCGGTGCGCGACCCATGGGGGTTCCGTCCGCTTTGCATCGGCAGGACAAGCGGCGGTTATGCGTTTGCCTCCGAAAGCTGCGCGCTTGACAGCATCCATGCGGATTTCTTGCGGGACGTCGCTCCTGGAGAAATCGTGACTGCGGGAAAAACAGGCATCAGCAGCATTACGGCATTTTGCGATCTTAAGCAAACGGCTCTGTGCATATTTGAATATATTTATTTCTCACGCCCCGATTCCGTAGTTGACGGCGTATCCGTACATCATACAAGGCATAAAGCCGGACAATTTCTGGCTGAGGATTACCCTACTGAAGCGGACGTTGTAATAGGCGTGCCGGACTCGGGAATCGACGCCGCTATCGGTTATTCCGCGGCTTCGGGCATACCGTACGGCCTTGGATTCGTCAAGAATAAATATATAGGACGCACATTCATACAACCGAATCTGGCGGACAGAGAGGATAAGGTACGCATAAAGCTCAACCCGATGAAGAATGTCGTTAAGGGGAAGCGGGTTGTGCTGGTAGACGATTCAATAGTGCGCGGAACCACATGCGGAAGGATCGTAAGGCTGCTTCGTCAGGCGGGGGCTGCAGAGGTGCACTTGAGAGTTTCGTCCCCTCCGTTTCTTCATCCGTGTTATTTCGGTACGGACATTGATTCCGAAGAAAAGCTTATCGCGCATAAACACAGCAAAGAGGAGATCGGAAAACTTCTCGATGCGGATTCTATTGAGTTTCTGCGCGCCGACAGGCTGGAGGATATGGCAAAAGGCTGCAGGCTGGGCTTTTGCACAGGCTGTTTTACAGGTAAATATCCTTGTTATATTCCTAAATAAACAAAAATCAGACGCGGGGCGATCATGAAAAGCTACAGTACGATTTATAAAGAAGCGGGCGTCGATATTACCGCCGGTTATGCTGCCGTCGAGCTTATGAAGCGGCATGTCGCGCGGACAAGAACCGGGGGTGTGGTATCGGATATCGGAGGTTTCGGCGGAGCTTTTGCACTTGACGGGCAGATCAAAGCTCCCGTGCTTGTCAGCTCAACGGACGGGGTGGGCACAAAGCTTAAATTGGCATTTTTGACCGGAAGGCATGACACGATAGGCATAGATTGCGTTGCCATGTGTGTCAACGACATTATCTGCTGCGGCGCAAAGCCTTTGTTTTTTCTCGATTATATAGCTATGGAAAAGATTTATCCCGAGAAGGTTGCCGCTATCGTTTCCGGAGTTGCCTACGGCTGCGTAAAGGCCGGATGCGCTCTTATAGGCGGAGAAACAGCCGAAATGCCTGGTTTTTATCGTCCGGGCGAATATGATATTGCGGGTTTTGCAACCGGGATAGTGGACAGGGGACAAATGATCGACAAGAATAACGTTCGCCCGGGCGACGCTGTGATCGGACTTATGTCTTCGGGTATCCATTCAAACGGTTTTTCGTTGGTCAGAAAAGTGCTGGACGTTGAGAACCGGGATCTCAACAGGTATTCGAATGAACTCGGAACAACTCTGGCCGATGCGCTGCTTACGCCGACGAAGATATATGTCCGAGCGATAATAGCGCTGCAGCGTGAGATTTCTATACATTCCTTAGCGCATATCACAGGCGGCGGATTTTATGAAAACATTCCGCGCAGCATTCCGCGCGGGCTTACCGCTAAAATCGAAGAAAACGCTGTCAGGGTACCG
>MWCU01000085.1 GCA_002070205.1 Firmicutes bacterium ADurb.Bin182
GCCTTTGTAGGTTCCCGTAGTTGTTTTGCCCTTTGAATTTGTGCGGCTGATTTCATATGTGCATTGCTCGAGCGACATGAATTCTTCCCGCGTGAGCTCGTTTTTTTCAGCCCCCTCTATCGTAAGCAGCACCTCATCCGCGCCGGCCGTTTTTTGCGCGGCGCAGGATGAGGCAAACAATATCATCAGGGACGCGACAAATAAAAGCGTCCGGGTTTTGATCGTTCTCATGGCAATCTCCGTTTCTTTTTAACAGAGCGGTAAAACGCCGCCGCCGATTACTCAACGACGATTTTAACGACGTACTTGGCCCAGAAGTTTGCGGTAAAGTTCTCCGAAGCGCAGAACCATACCCTGCCGTCGCCTTCGCTCTCGATATTCTCGCCGTCCTGATAAAAAGCGAAGAGGGAATCGGGATCGTTTAGCGCGTCGGCGGTTATCGTGGATTCATAGCCGTCGGATGCCACCAAAGTAACGCTCGTATTGGGATCGGCGCCTATGAACTTTGCTATCTCCGTCCAATGTACGCCTTTATAAACGCCGGTCGTCGTTTTGCCTTTGGAGTTGGTTCTTGAAAGCTCTTTTTCTATCTGCGGCAGGGCGAGAAAATCCGCTTCTGTAATGCTTATCTTTCTGTCGTTGACAAAGCATTTCAACAGTTGTGCGGATTCTTCCGATTTGTTCGATGCTTCGGAAACTCCGCCGTTCGCTTTTATGGTAACGAGATATTTGATTTTCCCGCCGCCTTTTGTGTCGCCCCAGTCGTAGCCGTCAAATCCGGCTCGAATGAAGCCTTCCGTTTCATCGGCGAATATCTTGCCGAATCCGATTGCGTCTTTAGGAACGACCGTTTCAAAACCGTCGCTCGCGATAAAGCTGTAGGAATCGGCTTCGGCCATTCCGACCGCTTCAAAAAGGTCGGGTACGGCGATTTCCGAACCCAGGTAAACGGCGTTGCTGCCCGAAATCAAAAGCTCGAGCTGTTTTACGCGCATGCCGTCGCTTATAGTCTCGGAAAAGTACAGGGGCAGATCATCCTCTTCGCCTTCCTCGGCTTCCAGCGTGACATAGTTTTCAAAGAACACGCCTGCGGTTTCCGTCTTTTCAAAGCCGTCCCGGGCGATCATTAGGATGGGGTCCGAGGGGAGCGCACCGAAATACTTCTCAAAGTAATCCTTCAGCGAATATGCAGGTACTTCAAAGCCCCTGTTGTTGAGCTTTTCCGCTTGCATACCCATTACGCCCTCGCGGAATATATCTATGCGGTTTACTTGCTCCGCTGCGGCTTCATTTGAGGACTCTTCCGCGGCGATCTCGATTTTAATAAGTTCCTTTACCCAGTACATCGCACGCTTATCGGGAATGCAGCTTCTCGGGTACTGCAGCGCGTCGCCCTCGAAATTGAGCAATATATATACGTCACTGTCAGCATACTCTTCGCTTGGTACGGACATGACGTAGCCGTCCGACGCTATCAGATTCAGCGACGCGGCGCGAGCGAGCGAATTTCCGTTTTGCTCAAGAAGCGCGCCGAGAGAAAAGCCGGAAACCGTAACGTCCTTAGCGTCGCCGTTGGAGTCTATGTTTTGGCAGTTGATCGTTTCTTGCGGGAGAGATTGCATATCCGCCGCTGTGAGCGTTATGTCGATCCCTTTTCCGGTGATTTCGAGTTTGGCGTCGGCGGCCAATCCCGGCTGAGGCGTAACTGTCGAAGGGGGAACCGTCGGTTGAATGGTTTGTTGGGCGCAGCCGGTAAATACGGCAAGCGCGATCAGCATTGAGAGAAGAATGGTCGGGTGTTTTTTCATTGTTATCTCCTTTTCGGCGCAATAAAAACGCCTCGTTTTTTGACAATGAAAAGAGACGCATGACAAAGATGCTTCTTTTCAAATACGGAAGGCATATCTGTTTCCGGATATACCCCGGCGAACGTCCATGGCAGAAGCTTTAGGTCCGTCCGCTCGAAAGCTGCTATTAAATTATGTATATTTTAACATAAGGTTTTATACAAATTCAATAATATAATAAAATTCGCAGAGCGGCTTATTGGACTTTGCCGTCATGAGTTTGCGTTGTTTTTATGCCGGTATTGCTGTATCATTTTTACTGAACAAGTAAATAAAACGGAATAATGAGATTGCCTTTAATTAATGGCAGATAAAAAGGACTTACCGCTGTCGCAGGCGGATATGCTCGTGAAAATCGAAAAAAGAATACGGGAGGAAACTAATAATGGCAGGTTTAAAGGATAAGGCGGCGCTCAACGACGGAGTAAAAATGCCGCGATTTGGATTGGGCGTTTATCTGGTCAAAGAGGGAGCCGAGGTGGAAAACAGCGTCCGGTATGCGCTCGAGGCGGGATACAGACTTGTGGATACGGCGGCCTTTTATAAAAACGAGGCCGGAGTCGGCAAGGCTATACGAGAAAGCAGAATACCCCGCGAAGAGATATTCGTTACCACGAAGCTGTGGAACTCCGACCACGGCTATGAAAAAGCGATTCGCGCATGCGAAAAGAGCCTTAAGCTGCTGGGTATGGACTATATAGATCTTTACCTGATTCATTGGCCGGGACTGAACAGGGATGACAGGCTGGCCGCCTGGGAAGCGATCCTTAAACTGAAAGAGCAGCAAAAAATACGTTCCGCTGGAGTCAGCAATTTTAAGCCCCATCATATCGAGGATCTTATTTCGGAGCACGGCGTCACGCCATCCGTCGACCAGGTCGAACTGCATCCCTTTAATTCGCAGACAGAGCTCCGCCGATACGCGAAGGAGAAGAGCATTATTATTACAGCATGGGGGCCTCTTTTCCACGGGCACCTCAGCGAAGCGCCGGCAACTCTGAATGCAATAGGCGGCAAATACGGAAAAACCGGGGCTCAGGCAGTGCTGCGCTGGCATTTGCAAAACGGAATTTCCATAATTCCGAAATCCGTAAAAAAACATCGCATCATTGAAAATGCCGATATCTTCGACTTTGAGCTTTCAGATGAGGACATGAAAGTTATTGACGGTTTAAATAAAGATAAAGCATACGGCCCTGACCCCGATATCATGGATTTCGGGTTTGTTAATATATAGCTGCGGACCTAATTAAAGGAAAGGGTGTTTATAATGGATACAAAAGGCCTGCTGCCCGTTTCGCTTGATGCGGTTGTGCTTGAATGCAAAGATGTCGCCGCATTGTCGGATTTTTACATTCGCCTTCTCGGATGGAATAAAAACCATGGAGACGATGAATGGGCGGAAATCGTTCATCCCTCCGGCGGAGCGATGATCGCCTTTCAGAAAAACGAAGATTATATTCCGCCTGTTTGGCCAGACGAGCCGGCCGCTCAGCAGCAGATGGTCCACCTTGATTTTACCGTGCGGCACAGCGGGCAGATGGAGCTTGCCGTAAAGCGCGCGCTTTCCTTGGGAGCGGTAAAAGCCCGCGTACAATACGGACCTGATAAATGGATCACAATGACAGACCCCGCGGGGCACCCCTTTTGTTTTGTAATCGCGCATTGAAACTTTCGTCAGCACAGCATTTGAAGTCAAGAAATACGTTCCGGGACCTCTTATAATTTGAATCCTGGAGGTGAGATAACTGTGTACGAAACAAAAAGCGAAAGCTTAGCGGCAACGGAACGGATGAAAAAGTATATTCTAAAGCATCTGCAGGATCCCATAACCGCGGGCGATGTGGCAAAAGCGGCGGGTTATTCCCAGTACCACGCCGCAAGGATATTCAAAGGGGAAACAGGCCTGGCTCCGTTTGAATATATCCGCCGGGAGAGGCTGACCGCTTCCGCCCGAGCGCTTCGCTCCGGAAAACGCAGAGTTATTGACGTTGCGCTGGATTTCGTTTTTGACAGCCACGAGGGTTTTACGAGGGCGTTTACAAACGGGTTCGGGATCTCCCCCAAAAAGTACGCAACCCGCCCTACGCCCGAAGGATGGCTGATACCGTACAGCTATCTCGATCGATCAAATTCAAAACCGGAGGTTTCAAACATGAGCAAAACAGCGGTAATTTTTACGCAAATCATCGAGCGCCCGGCGAGGAAGCTTATTCTTAAGCGAAGCAAACAAGCCGATGACTATTTTAGCTACGCTGAGGAAATCGGGTGCGGCGAGAACGACAGCTCGGCGGCGTGGGACGTTCTTAGCAAAATCAAGGAGGCTTTGTATGAGCCCGTCGGGGTTTGGCTGCCGGAAAATATGCGCCCCGCGGGAACGGGCATATACGCTCACGGAGTCGAGGTTCCCGCAAACTTCGGAGGACCCCTGCCCGAGGGATTTGACGTCATCGATCTCGCGCCGTGCAAGCTCATCGTCTTCCAGGGGGAGCCGTTTAAAGACGAGGATTTCGAGGAGGCCGTGACAATTTGCATGGA
>MWCU01000086.1 GCA_002070205.1 Firmicutes bacterium ADurb.Bin182
CAGCCAAAAACTTAGTCCCAGAACGCCGAAAAGCCCGATAAAATCGGACTTTTCGGACAAATTGTGGCGGAGAAGGAGGGATTTGAACCCTCGCGCCGGTTACCCCAGCCTACTCCCTTAGCAGGGGAGCCCCTTACAGCCACTTGGGTACTTCTCCGTATTAAATTCTGGCGGAGAGAGAGGGATTCGAACCCCCGGTGCCTTGCGGCATCACTGGTTTTCAAGACCAGCTCCATAAACCACTCGGACATCTCTCCATGCAACAAGCTATTGAATTATAGCAAAATCAGCCCTTCATGTCAATATAATATGACTGTAAACCAATGGTCTTATGCGCAGCGGAGATCGATTCCGAAGGCAGCCGCAGCGGGCGTTTACCATAAAGTTATTCTGTGATATCATGGAAGCGGAGGCGAATTTATGAAGGATGTTTTTCGATCGATCGAAGAAAACCGGAATTTTATGAAGAGCCCGTTCGGGAAATTCAACTATATGAGCGACCAGCAAAAAGGAGCTAATCAGCCGCCGCTTTTTAAAGCGCCCGGGGGCGGAGAGATTATCAGGCTCACGAGGGACTTTGAGGGTGTTGTTGTGCAAAACTGTTTTTCCGCGCTTGTCAACGAACGCATCAGCATCCGCAGCTTTTCAAATGAACCCATGACGCTTGAACAGATTTCTTTCCTTCTATGGTCGACGCAAGGAGTAAAGTCCGTTTCGCAGGACGGTTACCGGACGATGCGAACCGTGCCTTCTGCAGGAGCGCGCCATCCGTTTGAAGTATATATCGCGGCAATCAATATCCGGGGATTATCTGCAAGTTTATACCATTATCTGCCGAATGCGCATGAGATGGAGCTTTGGCAAAGAGAAGAAAGACTGAAAGATAAGGTCACAGCCGCGCTCAGCGGGCAGCGGTGGGCATCCGAGGCGGGTGCGGTATTCATATACAGCGTGATCCCCTACCGGGGCGAATGGAGATACGGTACGGCCTCGCACAAGGTAATGCTTATAGACGCGGGACACGCCGCCCAGAACCTGTATCTTTCCGCCCATGCTGTCGGCTGCGGAGCCTGCGCCGTAGGTCACTATGATCAAAATGCGCTGGACAGCCTGCTGGGCCTTGACGGACGCGATGAATTTTGCATATATGCGGTTCCGGTCGGAGTCGTTTGAACAAACAAAAATTTAAAACAACAGGACACCTTGCGGTGTCCTGTTGTTTTAAATTGCCCGGGCAATAGTATCAGCCGACCGCCTTAAGGAAGAAATACAGCCTCGACTGAGCGGTCGCATAGTCGTATTCATCCCCGCAAGTGTATATGGTCAGAAAAGTATCTTCAGGCGTTACTTCAACGTCCAGCTTTAGTTGTGAGCGCGATGTCTGGATCGAGATCCATTCCTCGATATCGACGGGCTCTTTTCCGTAATCCGTATTGAAATAGAGCGTCGTGACCGGCTCATTGGCCTTTACCTCATAATAGGAGAACACTTCCCAGCGCGTAAACCCGAACAGTGAAATGTTCCAAACCCTGTCCGGATACTTTGTAAGATCCGGCAGCGTATTCTCAAGCTTCGCGTTGCATTCCTTATGCTCACAGTTCGCAAGTCCGTTATTGAACGCCTGTATATGGTGAAGCTGATGGAACATGGTTCCCGAAACCCGCATATTGTGCCCGGTTATGGCATTGATCCGGTTCTTCGTATCTTTAAACAGCCAGACCTCGCCGGAGTTCGATTTCTTTTTGTCGATGTCGTGATCGTTGTAGAAGTAGTTTTTACCGTAAAGTATGGGGCGGTCGACATCCACTCCCGGCAAAAGAATATACCCCTTCACGTCGCCGTTTTTCTGAACCGCGGCACTCATCTTTTCGGCGTTCGGATCCGCCGGTTCGGGAACAGTATCGCCGTTTGCATTCCAGTTTGCTGTAAGGTTTGAAAGATCCGCATACTCGCCTGCGCATACGACGCTTCCGTCGTCAAGTATGGCGGAGCGAATGTTTTCGTTTTGTACAGCCTGCAAACTGTTTGCCCATGTGCCGTCCTTTATTTCGGGGATCTCCGCATCGGGAGCGTCCCAGGAAGCGGGTTCCGAACCCGCGGAGAAAACTTCGCCGTCCTTGCTTTTACCGAGCGTATAGTTTAAAGAAGCTTTTACAGCGGTAATATTTTCCCATGCGGCCGTATCGCATTGGCCGAAGCCGTTATCCCCTGCCGCGACTACGGTTCCGTCCGATTTAAGCCCGACGATATGAGAATCTCCGACAGCGACCTTAACGATATTTTCCCAGGAAAGAGCCGTTTCCCAATCCGCCGCGCGTTCGCCGGCTATAAGCAGCTTTCCGCCCCCGGTCAGCCCGACTGTCGTATTTTTGGATGCTGCAATAAACGCTACATCCTGCCAACCCGAAACATCGCACTGGCCCGCTCCGTTATCGCCCGCGGCAAGAACTGTTCCGTTGTTTCGAAGCATCGCAATATGCCATGTTCCCACAGCAAGCATCGCGGAGCGTTCGTCGATTTTCAATGACAACTCCTCCGGTTCAGGAGTCGCTTCCGGAAGGATCTCGACGGGATCCTCGTTTCCGGGAGCTGAGGGCTGACAGCCCGATACAAGCAGCAAAAGAGCGATTACCGCTAAAAATAAACGTTTCATAATATACCTCCCGGCAATTAATATACCATGTTTTCCCCGATTTGGGTATAAACGAATAAGACTTAATTATTAACAAATTTTAAATATCTTGATTGCTCGCGGACAGTTGGAACGAACGGAGAAATATTCCGCCAAGTCGGCATGACGCCGGCAAAGAAGCCGTATCTGTTTATTCATAAAATGTGATGACATGCGCATCACATTTTATTCCTCGCAGCAATCCCGCCCGGTAATCACCGCAGTGATTATAGGGATTGCTGTAAAAACCCCGCCTCAGCGGCTCGTTTACAGCGCCGCAGCGCTGTAAACGACCTTGTCAGCGCGGCTTCATAGTCGGGAAAAGCAGAACATCGCGTATGGAAGGGCTGTCCGTAAGCAGCATGACCAGACGGTCTATGCCTACGCCTATCCCTCCCGTAGGGGGCATTCCGTATTCCAAAGCCAGCATGAAATCCTCATCGATCATCATGGCCTCGTCATCGCCTTTGGCGCGCTCGATTGCCTGCTGTTCAAACCTCAGACGCTGGTCGATCGGGTCATTCAGTTCGGAGAAAGCGTTTGCGTACTCGCTCGCTGCGATAAACAGCTCAAAACGCTCGGTCACGTGAGGGTTTCCGGGCTTGCGCTTCGTCAGCGGCGAGACCTCGACCGGGTAATCGATGATGAACGTCGGCTGCCTCAGCTTTTCCTCGACGAATGCGTCAAAAGCCTCATACAGCAGCTTGCCGCGGGACGCCGTTTTATCCTCAAACTTAAGGCCGATCGAATTTGCAAGCCCGCGAGCCTGTTCGTCGGTTTCGCACGCAAAAAAGTCCGCGCCCGTATACTCTTTTACGGCGTCATTCATCGTCACGCGCGGGAAGGGAGGCGTAAGATCTATAACTTCTCCCTGATAAGTGATCTTTAAGGAACCGGTGACGGTTTTCGCGCAATGCGCTATAAGATTTTCCACAAGCTCCATCATTCCGTGATAGTCCGTATATGCCTGATACAGCTCCATCGTGGTAAATTCCGGATTATGGGTCGAATCCATGCCTTCGTTGCGAAAAATTCTCCCTATCTCATATACCCTGTCCAAACCGCCGACGATGCACTCCTTAAGATGAAGTTCGGTTGCGATGCGAAGATACATGTCAATATCCAAAGCGTTATGGTGCGTGATGAACGGACGTGCGTTCGCGCCGCTTGCGGTCGTGCTCAATACGGGAGTCTCCACTTCGATGAATCCCTTTTCGCCGAGATGCTTTCTTATTTCGCTGATGATCCTGCTTCTTTTTATAAAAGTCTCACGAACCTGCGGGTTTACTATCAAGTCCACAAACCGCTGACGGTAACGGAGCTCCGGGTCCTTCAGACCGTGGAATTTTTCGGGCAGAGGGCGAAGGGATTTTGAAAGCAGAGTCAATACATGCGCATGAACGGATACTTCCCCGGTCTTCGTCTTGAAAACGGTTCCTTCCGTGCCGATTATGTCCCCGACGTCCATGGATTTGAATGCCGCATAGTTTTCGTCCCCGACATCGTCGCGCCTCACATATATTTGGATCATTCCCTTGCTGTCCAAAATGTGCGCGAAGCCGGCCTTGCCCATTATTCGCTTTGAAATAATCCTCCCCGCGATTCGAACGGTCTTTTCGGCAAGCTCTTCAAAACCCCCGACGATATCCTCGCTGTAATGGGTTTGATCGTATTTTACGATATGAAAAGGGTCTTCCCCCGCTTCCTGCAGCGCTTTGAGCTTGTCCCTTCGGACTTTTAAAAGCTCGGACAGCTGTTCTTCGGCGATTTCCGTCAAATTGCTGTTTTGTTCATTCATGGACTATTCCCCCCGGTTAATATTGAGCGGAAAACCGGCATGTTTTTATGCTTGTCCCAAAAAAATCCGTCAAGTCACACGGCGGCAGCCGATCCTCCGTCTAACGGTCAAAAGAAAGTTATTTACTTATCGACAATATCTCATACCTGATGGTCCCGCCCGGCGTCAACGCTTCCACGATTTCCAACACACCGTGCCCTATAAGCGCTTTTCCGACAGGCGACGCATCCGATATGCGCATATGTTCGGGGTCGGCTTCCGCTGAGCCTACTATCTGGAATTCAAACTCGTCTTTGGTATCGACCCGCCTTATTCGCACGATTGCGCCGATGCTGACGACATTCGTGTCTATGCTGTCCTCATCTATGATAACCGCATTTCGCAGCATTAATTTGATCTCTTCGATTTCGTGCTCGTTGCGCGCCTGTTCGGTTTTTGCCGCGTCATACTCCGCATTTTCACTTATATCGCCGAACGCGCGGGCAACCTTGATCTGCTCAGCGATTTCAGCCCTGCGTACAGTCATCAAATATTCGAGACGTTCCTCATACTTCAGCACGCCTTCTTGCGTAAGTCTGACTTCAGACATAATCTACCTCCACTTATTAATAACCGCAAACGAAATAAATTCAATAAAAAATAAGAGCGCCAGAGCTCTAACCAATTATATGAAAGGGGTGCCCGCTTGTCAAGGAGTATTGGCGGAACGCGCTTTATATGATTTGAGAGAATCAACAAGCTCCTTGACGGTTTTGCAGGCGTTGACCTCGCGCCTGAGCTTTGCCGCGCCGGGTATCCCGTTTACATAAAAAGCAATGTGCTTTCTCATTACTGCGGCGGCGTGCGCTCCGATATGAGCTTCCATTTGGCATGTATGCAAAATCGCCATATCGATGCGCTCCGCATCCGAGGGTCTTTTGAATTCCACCCCCGCCAAAGCCGCTTTGATCTCGCCGAATATCCAGGGATTGCCCCTTGCTCCCCTCGCGACCATAACCGCGTCGCAATTTGTTTTGCGCCGCAGCTCGACGGCATCAAAACCGCTGAATACATCCCCGTTTCCGATAACAGGAATGGAGAGAGCCGCTTTCACCTCGCCTATTATATCCCAATCCGCCTTTCCCGAATACATTTGGCTTCTTGTTCTTCCGTGAACGGCCACCGCCGCGGCTCCGCTTTCCTCCGCCACGCGGGCAAATTCTAAAGCATTGACGCTGCCTTCATCCCATCCTTTACGGAACTTGACCGTTACCGGAAGGCAAGAACTTTTGCTGACCGCCTCTATTATCCTTGACGCGAGCGCGGGGGATCTCATAAGCGCGCACCCCTCGCCGTTGCCTGTTATCTTGGGCGCGGGGCAGCCCATGTTGATATCTATGAGGACCAGTTCGCTCTTATGCTCGCATGTGAGCCGCCTTGCCATTTCCGCCATCAATCCGGGCTCGCTGCCGAAAATCTGCACAGCGCAAGGACGTTCCTCGACAGCCGTGCACAGAAGCGATTTTGTTCTCCGTCCTTCGTAAAACAGGCCTTTTGCGCTGACCATTTCCGTATAAGTCAAATCGCAGCCCATCATTTTACAGATTCTCCGGTACGGCATATCCGTAATACCCGCCATTGGCGCAAGCATAACGGGGAAATCCATATCAAAGCCTTGAAGCTTCATTAAAAATCCTCTTCAGATTATCCGGCGGGTATATACAGGCTCATATCCGGAGTGTTTTTAGGTTTCTCTTCGGGAGCCTCTTCTATGTAAGTCACTGTGCTTATATACCAGCGCCCTTCAACTTTTGCAAAAGTGATCAAATAGCGCCCCGATTTCCATTCGGGCAGCGGATAATCGGCTGGATCCGCGCCTTTGGGCAAAAAATCGCCGTTTATGCTGCCGCTTATGGACGGAACCCTTTCAATCGCCTGCATGGACGCATGGACAGACCACGGCAGGACGGTCAGCCTTTCGACGGCAAGATTGTAGCTGAAATCGGTTATCGTATAATTATCGAACTCGGTCTTCACGAGAAGCTTATCGTTTTCAATAAATCTTGTTGTGAAATACTCTGTCAGTTCAAGCTTCGGGCCGTCCTGCAGAACGCACTCTGCGCGAAGCTTCATGCCTTCGGTAGCCAGTATATATAAGTTGCCCATATTCAAAGCAGTCAGGAATACTCCCCAGCAAAGAGCCGCAACGCTGAGCAGAATCAAAACCGTACGAAGAACATACCATATCGAGCGGCCGGCGATCATTGCCTTGCTTTTGGACATATAACCGGCTCCTTTCCGTTTTGAGATATCATAACACATCCGCTATTATTAGGCAATGAACATGCCGTTAACGAACGACGGTGACAGCCGCGAAAGTTATACGGCTTTTAAGCTTGATTTTACATATCGAATTATGTATTATTTTAACAATCCATGACTTTCAAAGAGGGATGGCGATGAGCAAGGTCCAAAAGAAACAGGAAGCAACCCGGATAAGCAAATTGATTTTTATCGGGGCAATAGTGGTCGCGGTCGGAGCATTCTATTTTCTTTCCGGCTACTCCCGCGACGCCGCAATAAACCTTGCGCCTTCGGACTCCCCGGCGCCCGATAACGGGAATGATTTTTTTGAACCCGAACTTTTGACTCCCGGGCAATTTGCGGAAGCGATCGACGGCTGCAGCGAAAATCAGGTCCTTCGTCTGAACGATTGCCGGGACCGGGACGTCGAATACGATATAATCGACGAAAGGCACGATTCTTTAAGCGGGAAAATCGTATTATCGCTTTTCGATGATACCATAAGCGCGTTCACGCTTATTTACAGACTTCCTCAGGAGCCCGTCAGGGAAGGCTCCTCCGCCGTTTTGACCGATTTGTACAATCGGGAAAAAGAGCTTTTTATAAGCCACCGCGACGCCATCCTCGGCATGTTCAAAACCTGTGCGCAAACTTTGGATTACGAAGGAGCTATGACTTACGCGGCTATCGACAGCCTCAGCTACAGCCTTGAACAAACAATGGAGGACAAAAAGCCTAGGGAAGAAAAATCCGGTTCTTACATTTTTTCGGTCCTCGTCCGGGAAAAGGCCGGAGAGCAGTATATATACGCTTCCCTTGAGATCGTGCAATCCGGACGCAAATAGGCATAAGCGCCGCGCCTTCGGATCTTCTGAAGCAAAAAATGAAAGCCCGGACGGCAATATGCCTTGCCCGGGCTTCGGTTTTTAAATGTGCCGGTATTATTTGATTTCCACGGTTGCGCCTGCCGCCTTGAAGGCTTCGGCGATCTTCTCGCATTCTTCCTTGGATATACCCTCTTTGATCGCCTTGGGCGCGCCGTCGACCAGGTCTTTCGCTTCCTTCAGCCCGAGACCCGTCAGTTCCCTGACGACCTTGATGACATTGATCTTCTTGTCGCCGACATCTTTGAGGATAACGTCAAATTCAGTTTTCTCTTCCGCTTCCTCAACCGCCGCGACGGGTCCTGCCACTGCAACCGCGGTTGCGGCCGCGGATACGCCGAACTCTTCTTCCAGCGCTTTTACGAGCTCTGCGAGCTCAAGAACGGTCATCGCTTTAATATCAGCAATCAGCTGCTCTTTATCCATTTCATTTTCCTCCCGTAAATTCTATTTTGTTTTATTTTTCAAAAAATTGCATATCATTCGGCATTGGCTTCGGCTCCGCGCTGCTTTGCTATCTGGTTAAGAACTATAGCCAGGCCGGAAATCGGAGACATCATGCTGCCGAGCAGCCGTGCGATAAGTGTTTCTCTTGAAGGCAGATCCGCAAGCGAATTGACTTGATCCGGGCTGAACACCTTTCCGTCGACGATGCCGCCTTTGATTTCGCACTTTTTAGTCCTTTTAATAAACTCCTTAAGTATCTTTGCCGGGGCAACCGCTTCGTCATATCCGAATGCAAAAGCGGACGGGCCTTTCAGCATCGACATTATCCGGTCATCGATGCCGGCGTTCTGAGCGGCTCTTTCGACTATCGCGTTCTTAAGAACAACATACTCGACATTGGCCTTCCTCATTTCTGCACGGAGATTGGTAACCTCTTCGACGGTAAGGCCGCGGTAATCGAACAGGACCACCGATTGGGATTTTTGGATTTTTTCGCTGACTTCGGCGACCTTGGCAGCCTTTATCTCGATATTTTTGGCATTTGCCATGGTTTCACCTCCTTTTAAAATATAACACATCCCCCGCCGGAAGACAGGGGATGAAAAACATACTAATGTTCAGCAACCTCGGCAGGAAATTAAGCCTCGCGGCACCTGCTGTCTCAGGCAGTTATTGATTTATCGCTGCAAAGTATATCATATGTTCTGCAGCCTGTCAACGATTTCAGGCGGATTAGAACCTGAGCCCGTTGAATTTCACGCCGGGGCCCATCGTAGTGGACAATACGACGCTCTTTATATAGGTGCCTTTTGACGTGGACGGCTTTGCCTTAATGATGGCGTCCATCAACGTCTGGAGGTTTTCCATCAGTTTGTCCGAGCCGAAGCTTACCTTTCCGAGAGGTACGTGCACGATGCTGGTCTTATCGACGCGGTATTCGACCTTACCGGCTTTGATATCCTTGATCGCCTTTGCGACATCCATCGTAACGGTGCCGCTTTTGGGATTGGGCATCAAGCCTTTCGGCCCGAGAACGCGCCCGATCCGTCCGACAACTCCCATCATGTCGGGCGTTGCCACGCAAACATCAAATCCGAACCAATTCTCGGTTTGAATCTTCTTTACAAGATCCTCATCACCCACGAAATCAGCGCCGGCTTCCTCAGCTTCCTTCGCCTTATCGCCCTTTGCAAAAACCAATACCTTGACGGTTTTTCCGGTACCGTGAGGCAACACTACTGCGCCTCTGACCTGCTGGTCCGCATGCCTCGGGTCGACTCCCAAACGAATGGAAGCTTCAACAGTCTCGTCAAATTTCGCTTTTCCTGTCTTGAGAACAAGTTCTATTCCCTCTTTGGGATCATAGAGCTTTAAAGGATCTATCAGTTTTACGCTGTCCTGATACTTTTTTCCATGCTTCATAAAATTTCCTCCTTGTGGTAGTACCGGCTTTATGCCTCCCACTCAATAAGTACCTTAATCAACTACGGCAACGCCCATGCTGCGGGCGGTGCCCGCTATCATGCGCATAGCCGATTCGACGGTGGCGGCATTAAGATCAGGCATTTTCAACTCCGCAATTTCCTTGATCTGTGCCCGGGTGATCTTTGCGACCTTATCCGAATTGGGTCTTCCGGACGCGGTCTCGATACCGCAGGCTTTTTTGATCAATACGGCGGCGGGCGGCGTTTTTGTAATAAAAGTAAACGAACGGTCCTGATAGACAGTGATCACCACGGGGATGACCAGACCTGCCTGTTTTGCGGTCCTTTCGTTAAATTCCTTTACAAAGCCCATAATATTGACTCCGTGCTGGCCGAGGGCGGGACCGACCGGCGGAGCGGGCGTGGCTTTAGCGGCAGGGATCTGCAGCTTTATATAGCCTGTTATTTTTTTCGCCATTGCAGTTTTAACCTCCTAAATATAATGTGGTGCGAGCGGGGTGCCTCCCCCTCCCACTATGTCAACCCGAGAGGGTGAACATCGCTTTTAACGATTGAAAATTGCATATTGTCAGGGTCCGGGGCACTACAGCTTTTTGACCTGTACGTAGTCGAGCTCGACAGGCGTATCTCTGCCGAACATTGAAACTACCAGCTTTATTTTCTGCCGTTCCGGATCAAGAGCCTCAACGGTACCTATGAAGTTTTCCAGCGGGCCCGATACGACCCGTACGCTTTCGCCGACCTGGATGTCAAGGATTATAGGTATGCGCTCGACGCCCATCGCCGTTACCTCTTCGTCCGAGAGCGGTATGGGCTTTGAGCCCGGGCCGACAAACCCGGTAACTCCGCGCGTGTTGCGCACGACGTACCAGGTTTTATCGTTCATGATCATTTTGACCATAACGTAACCGGGAAACACCTTGCGCTGAACCACTTTTTTCTTGGTGTCCTTTATTTCGATAACATCCTCGGTCGGATACTTCACCTCAAGAATCATATCCTGCAGATTCCGGTTTTCCACGGTTTTTTCAAGGTCTTCCTTGACCCTGTTCTCGTAGCCGGAATAGGTGTGCACCACGTACCATTTGGCTTCTTCGGACATTTTTCGCTCCCTTACAGGTTTATGGTACCCAGCAGCTTAAAGCCCTCGGCAAATAGGAAATCGAGAACGCCTATGATAGCGCTGAAAATAAGCACGAAAGCTATAACGGTCAAAGTCGAATTGATAAGTTCTTTGCGGCTCGGCCAGCTCAGCTTTTTCAGCTCGCCTACGACTTCTTTAAAATACCTGCCTAAGCTCAGGCGTTTTTTGCCGTCCTTTTTCTTTTCGGCGATCTCCTTCTTTTCAATGCTTGCCATTTTTTATTCCCCCTAACCCTTATTTGGATTCTTTATGGATCGTGTGCTTCCTGCAAAACCTGCAGTATTTGCTGAACTCCAGGCGATCGGGGTCATTTTTCTTGTTCTTAAAGGTATTGTAATTCCTTTGCTTGCATTCCGTACAAGCGAGTGTGATCTTAACGCGCATAGATTATCTCTCCTTTATACTGGTTCATGCGGCCGGCATCCTTAAAAAAACGACCGGCCTCCCATGCTGCCCGTCCAAAACCGCATATGCGGGCATCCTGTATAATCTACCATAGAATTCTTAAGGTTGTCAACGGGAAATTTGCCCGAAAATCGGTTTTTAATAGCCGGATTCAATATCTTTATAATCAAGGAAACCTGCCTAAGCAGGTTTCCTTAACTTGTTACTGAATACTGATCACTGATTACTCTATAATGCTTGATACAACGCCCGCGCCGACAGTGCGGCCGCCTTCGCGGATAGCGAACCTGAGCCCTTCCTCGATGGCGATGGGGGTGATGAGAGTTATCTCCATGTCGATGTGGTCGCCCGGCATGACCATCTCAACGTTCTGGGGCAGCTTGATTACGCCCGTAACGTCCGTGGTCCTGAAATAGAACTGCGGGCGGTATCCCGGGAAGAACGGAGTGTGCCGTCCGCCCTCTTCCTTTGTCAGAACGTATACGCGGCTGTTGAAATGAGTGTGAGGCTTTATGGAACCGGGCTTCGCCAATACCTGGCCGCGCTCTATCTCCGTCCTCTGTACGCCCCTTAACAGCACGCCGATGTTGTCGCCCGCGATAGCCTGGTCAAGAAGCTTCCTGAACATCTCGACTCCAGTTACCACCGTGTTCCTCGTCTCGTCCGTAAGTCCGACTATCTCCACAGTATCCTGCACCTTGACCGTGCCGCGCTCAACTCTGCCCGTCGCGACTGTTCCTCTTCCCGTGATGGAGAATACGTCCTCCACAGGCATAAGGAACGGTTTGTCCGATGCGCGCTCCGGCGTCGGGATGTAGCTGTCTACAGCATCCATAAGCTCGAACAGGCATTTGCAGTTCTCGTTCTCGCGGAGGTTGGTAGCTCCGCCCTGGATGGTTTCAAGCGCCAGCAGCGCAGAGCCCTTTACGATGGGAATCTCGTCGCCGGGGAACTCATAGGAGCTCAGAAGATCCCTGACTTCCATTTCCACAAGTTCCAAAAGCTCGGGGTCGTCCACCTGGTCAGTCTTGTTCAGGAACACTACGATGTAGGGAACTCCGACCTGCCTCGCCAGAAGGATATGCTCCCTCGTCTGAGGCATGGGACCGTCAGCCGCGGATACGACCAGTATCGCGCCGTCCATCTGCGCCGCTCCCGTGATCATGTTCTTTACGTAGTCCGCGTGTCCCGGGCAGTCAACGTGAGCATAGTGCCTGTTGTCCGTCTGGTATTCAACGTGCGCGGTGTTGATGGTTATTCCGCGAGCCTTCTCTTCAGGAGCTTTATCGATCTCGTCGTAGCGCATCGCGGCAGCCTTGCCTTCCTGCGACAGCGCCATTGTGATCGCCGCGGTCAGCGTCGTTTTCCCGTGGTCAACGTGCCCGATCGTCCCGATGTTTACGTGCGGTTTGGTCCTCTCAAATTTTGCCTTTGCCATTATTTGCTCCTCCTGATTCGCATAAAAATTATATTCAAATTCTTCCTATGATCTTTTCCGCAACCGAGCGAGAAACCTCCTCATAGTGGTCGAACTGCATTGTAAAAGTACCCCGGCCCTGCGTCCGCGAACGAAGGTCCGTCGCGTAGCCGAACATTTCCGAAAGGGGGCACATCGCATGCACCGCCTGCGCGTCCGAGCGCGCTTCGATCCCTTCTACCCTGCTTCTGCGGGCGTTTAGGTTGCCTATAACATCCCCGAGATATTCTTCGGGCATGAGTATCTCCACCTTCATAAACGGCTCAAGGAGTACGGAATTAGCCTTCGCGAGAGCTTCCTTGAGCGCAAGCGAGCCTGCGATTTTGAAAGCCATTTCCGATGAATCGACTTCATGGAAGGAGCCGTCCACAAGCACGGCCTTAAAGTCAACGACTTCGAAACCCCCGAGATGTCCGCTGGCGGACGCCTCCTGTATCCCTTTGTCAATAGCCGGTATAAATTCTTTGGGAATGACTCCGCCGACGGTTTTGTCTTCGAATACATACCCTTCTCCGGGTTTTCGCGGCGAGAACTCCACCACGCAGTGCCCGTATTGACCGTGGCCGCCAGTCTGCCGTATATAGCGTCCCTCCGCCTTTACTGCGGACGTGATCGTCTCGCGGTAAGCGACCTGCGGCTTCCCGACCGTACATTGCACTTTAAACTCGCGAATGAGTCTGTCCACGATTATCTCAAGGTGCAATTCGCCCATGCCGGCGATTATCGTTTGCCCTGTCTCGGGGTCCGTATAAGTCTTGAATGTCGGATCCTCCTCGGCAAGCTTAACGAGCGCCAAATTCATTTTATCCTGTCCCGCTTTGGTCTTCGGCTCGATGGCAACCCTTATGACCGGGTCGGGGAACTCCATTGATTCAAGCAGCAGCGGTTTTTTTTCATCACATAGAGTATCACCCGTTGACGTGTCTTTAAAACCGCCTATAGCCGCAATATCCCCCGCGTATGCGGCATCTACCTCAGTCCTGCTGTCCGCGTGTATGAGGACAATCCTCCCCACCCGCTCCCTTTTCCCTTTGGATGAATTGTACACATACGATCCGCTTGAAAGCGTTCCGCTGTATACCCTGAAAAAGACAAGCTTTCCTACGAACGGATCGGATACTATCTTGAACGCAAGCGCCGCAAACGGCGCGTCATCACGGGTTTCCGCCATGATCTTTTTTTCCCGGTCCATCGACAATCCCTCAGCGGGAGGAATATCGAGGGGCGAGGGAAGATAGTCCACTATGGCGTTGAGCAGCGGCTGAACGCCCTTGTTCCTGTAGGATGTTCCGCATGTTACGGGAACCATCCTGTTGCCGAGAGTAGCCTTCCTGATCGATTTCATTATCTCTTCCGTTGAGATCTCCTCACCGCTTAAATACTTGTCAAGCAGTTCGTCGTCCTCTTCGGCAACGGCTTCGATAAGCTTGTTATGATATTCGTTGGCGGCATCCTTAAGCTCTTCCGGGATATCCTCCTCGCGGATATCGATTCCGGAGTCGTCGTAATAGACCTCCGCTTTCATTTTAACCAGATCCACGATCCCTTTGAAATCAGCTTCGGAACCAATGGGAAGCTGAATGGGAACAGCATTGGCGCTAAGCCTTGTTCGCAGCATGTTCACAACGTTGTGAAAGTCTGCGCCCGTAATATCCATTTTATTGACATAAGCAAGGCGCGGCACGCCGTATTTGCTGGCCTGGCGCCAGACGGTTTCGGATTGCGGTTCAACGCCTCCCTTGGCGCAGAACACCGCCACCGCGCCGTCCAAAACACGCAGCGATCTTTCCACCTCAACGGTAAAATCAACATGACCCGGCGTATCGATAATATTGATGCGATGATTTCGCCAGTAAGCCGTAGTCGCCGCGGAAGCGATGGTTATGCCGCGTTCCTGTTCCTGGACCATGAAATCCATTGTGGCTGCGCCTTCATGCACCTCTCCGACCTTGTGTATTTTTCCTGTGTAAAACAATATGCGCTCGGTCGTCGTTGTTTTGCCGGCATCAATATGAGCCATAATGCCTATGTTTCTTGTCATTTCCAACGATGTTTGTCTAGGCATGGTCTTCCTCCTTTCGTTGAGATTTTCGCCGACGCAGCCGCAGCATAAATCCTCGTTTTGTCTGCGGCCGTTCAGTAATTACCGGCCATAATACTGGCCGGTAATATAATACAACAATAGATTTTAAAGAATTACCACCTGTAATGCGCGAATGCTTTGTTCGCTTCAGCCATTTTATGGGTGTCTTCCTTCTTCTTAAAAGCGCTGCCAGTCTGGTTCGCCGCGTCCATGATCTCTCCCGCAAGGCGCTGGACCATCGTGCGTTCGCTCCTCGAGCGGGCATAGCTTACGATCCAGCGAAGGCCCAATGCCTGACGGCGCTCGGGACGAATCTCGATAGGCACCTGATATGTCGCTCCGCCTACCCTGCGTGCTTTGACCTCAAGGATAGGCATAACGTTATTCAAAGCCTGCTCAAAAACCTCTTTGGGTTCGCGGCCGGTTTTTTCGCGAATGATCTCAAAGGCTCCGTAGCATGCCTTTTGAGCGATACCGCGCTTGCCGTCGTACATGACCTGGTTGATAAGCTTGGTGACGAGCTTGCCGCCGTAAACGGGGTCGTCCAGTACTTCGCGCTTGGGTATGAATCCTCTTCTCGGCATATCTCAAACCCTCCTTACTTCTTCGGGCGCTTCGCGCCGTAAAGCGAACGCGCCTGCATGCGCTTCGCAACGCCCGCGGTATCCAGCGCGCCTCTGATTATATGATAGCGTACGCCGGGAAGATCCTTTACCCTGCCGCCCCTTATAAGTACAACGGAGTGCTCCTGAAGATTGTGGCCTATGCCGGGTATATACGCCGTTCCCTCAAGGCCGTCGGCCAGGCGGATACGAGCGATTTTTCTAAGAGCCGAATTCGGCTTTTTTGGCGTCATTGTGCGCACGGCGGTGCAAACTCCGCGGCGCTGCGGGCATTGCTTTAAAATCGGAGCGTTGGATTTATACTCGACTTGCTGCCTGCCCTTGCGAACCAGTTGATTGATGGTTGGCATTAATCATCCTCCTAAAGTTATTTCTGTATTTTATATTTCAAGAAATCCTCTGCAACCCCTTGAAGAGGAATTATCTGCGCATAAGCCCCTTTGAAGCCGTCCGAAAGTCACGATTTCACGATTCCCGCACAGGCCGAGCCCACGTCGATGCCGCACGCCTTGCCGAGCTCGGTCATGGATTCCGCCTCAATAACGGGTATTTCCGCTTCTTGGCAGGCTGATTTCAGCTTATCTATAAGGTATTCATCAGCGTCTGCCGCAATATATACGCATTTGAGGGATCGCCTGCCTATCGCTTTCAGCACCTGCTTCGTGCCCGCTATCCTTTTCGAGCTTTTCAAGTCGTCAAGCATAATATTCCGTCCTTTTCGAAAATAATGCGGGCGGATAACCATAACGCATGGCTCCCGAAAAAAGAGACCATGCGTATTTTAGCATCGGTTAAACCCTGTGTCAAACGTTTTTCGGGATATCATCGCCCGATTCCGGTTTTTCCCTCATAACGCCTGTAAATATCCCGCGGCTCAGCCTTTTATTGCCAAAAATCAGGCGGGAGACCGGTTCGTTGGGCTGGATTGCGTCCCAGCCTTTCTCACGCATAAACCCCAGCTTCGGGATTGAAAAAATATTGAATTTTGTAACGGCGCCGAGTTTTTTTATAAGCGCGGCCCTAACCAGCCTGCCGGTACCCATCCCGACCAGAACAAAAAACACGAATACCGCAAAAGGCATAATGGGGTGGATCTTGGATAAAGACTGGCTCACCTCAAGAATGCTGAGAAAAATCAGCGCTGCGGCGGAGATAAGTATGCTTAAAGCAACGGGCAGATACTCCACCGTCCGGTAATTGCGCCTGCATCTGCCGCAGCTCGCGATCTGCACGGGAATTATGGAACCGAATTTGAGCGGAACCTTCATCCCGAGAAAATTGCGGCGCGAATGCCTCGGATTCGGGTTGCCGAGATCCGTCATCGCGTAGCAGGTCCTTTCATTCTGCGGACCTTCGCATAAAAGGCACTTTTCGCTTTCAAAAAGGTCCGATATGCCGTCTTCCGGCATAAGCTCGAGGATCGTATCGATATCCGACATCGTTTCATTCAATGTTTCATCGTTTCCCGAAGCCATTGCGCAGTTTTCGCAAGAACCCATATTGAGCAGCTCGCAATAGCGGGTATTGCCGAGTTTGCACCGTTTTTTTTCGATATTGTCCGCCATGATACCCTCCATCCCTTTCCAAGTCGGCTAAAAAGTTATCATTCCTGCTTTTCCTCGACCGTAACCGTTCTGTAACGCTTAAGGCCTATGCCGGCAGGTATCAGTTTGCCTATTATCACGTTCTCCTTAAGACCGACCAGAGGATCTATTTTCCCTTTGATGGCTGCCTCCGTCAAAACGCGTGTCGTTTCCTGGAAAGACGCCGCCGAAAGGAAGGAATCCGTGGCAAGACTGGCCTTGGTTATGCCGAGCAGCTTACGCTTTGCGACAGCCGGCTGGCCGTTCAGTTTTATTATCCGTTCGTTTTCGTTTTCGAAACGGAAAATATCCACAAGCTCTCCCGGCAGTACGTCCGCATCGCCGGCATCTTCTATCTGAACTTTGCGAAGCATCTGCCTGATGATGATCTCAATGTGCTTATCCGAGATCTCGACGCCCTGGGAGCGATATACGCTCTGGACCTCTTTGAGCATATATGCCTGAACGCCCTTTACGCCCTTGATTTTCAGTATATCGTGAGGGTTTATGGATCCTTCGGTAAGCTCGTCTCCCGCCTCGACCGTGTCGCCGTCCCTGACCTTGAGTTTTGAGCCGAAAGGAATCAGGTAGCTCTCGCTTTCCCCTTCATCGTTGGTGATGACGGCTTCGCGTTTTTTCTTCGTATCCGATATTTTTACGGTTCCGTAGATTTCCGATATAACTGCAAGGCCTTTGGGTTTTCTTGCCTCGAAAATTTCCTCGACGCGCGGAAGACCCTGCGTGATATCCTCCGCGGAAGCTACGCCTCCGGTATGGAACGTACGCATTGTAAGCTGTGTTCCCGGCTCTCCGATAGCCTGCGCCGCGATAATGCCGACAGCCTCTCCTATACTGACCGGCAGGCCGGTCGAAAGGTCCGAACCGTAGCATTTGGCGCACACTCCGTGTTCCGAACGGCAGGTGAATACGGTGCGGCAAACCACGCTCTTTATGCCTGCGTTGACTATCTTGTCCCGAATATCAAATGTAATGAACTTATCCCGTGCAACTATCAGCTCTTTGGTATTGGGATCAAATACGTCCTCGGCGGTATATCTTCCGAGCAGCCTGTCGCCGAGAGGCTCTATTACCCTGTTTCCTTCGCGTATCTCCTCGATAACGGTGCCCTTGACAGCCTCTCCCCTGAGCGCGAAACAGTCATCCTCCCTGATTATCACGTCCTGAGACACGTCTACAAGCCGCCTTGTGAGATAACCCGAGTCCGCGGTGCGAAGAGCGGTATCCGCCAAACCTTTTCTCGCTCCGTGTGAGGATATGAAAAACTCAAGCACCGAAAGCCCTTCTCTGAAGTTCGCGCGGATAGGAACCTCGATTATCTGTCCCGAAGGGTCGGCCATCAGACCGCGCATTCCGGCAAGCTGCCTTATCTGGTTAGTGCTGCCGCGCGCGCCGGAGTTGGACATCATGAATATCGGATTGAACGGATTCATCGACGACATAAGCGCTTCGGTGACCTTATTGGTCGTTCTTTCCCATATATCGATTACCCGGTTCCTGCGCTCGGTTTCCGACAACAGACCGCTTCTAAACAGATTGTCCACATTAACGACCTGATCGTCGGCTGATTTAAGCAGTTCGGGTTTTTCTTTGGGAACGGTAATATCCTGAAAACCGACCGTTACGCCGCCGCGGGTGCTGTATTCGAAACCGAGTTTTTTTATGCGGTCCAGAACCTCAGAAGTCTTGGTGGAGCCGTGCCGCCTGAAGCACCTGTCCACTATCCTTCTCAAATCCTTATTGAGCACGAGATGATCGACCTCGAACTCGAATAGATTCTCTTCTTTTGTTCTGTCGACATACCCGAGATCCTGAGGTATGGCGCCGTTGAAAATAATGCGGCCGACCGTCGTCTTGACGACTTTTGAACGCTTTTCGCCTTTCCACTCGCGCTGCAAACGAACGCCGATCATTGCCTGAAGGTCGATGATGCCCGTCTGATAAGCCATGACCGCTTCATCTTCGTTCGCGAATACCTTGCCCTCGCCCTTTGCTCCCTCCTTCACGATCGTGAGATAATAGCATCCCATGACCATGTCCTGAGACGGGGATACGACGGGTTTGCCGTCCTGCGGTTTTAAAATGTTATTGGAAGCAAGCATGAGAAACCTGGCTTCCGCCTGAGCTTCCACGGAAAGGGGCACATGCACGGCCATTTGGTCGCCGTCGAAGTCCGCATTATAAGCAGTACATACGAGCGGATGAAGCTTCAGCGCGCGCCCTTCGACCAGCACCGGCTCAAATGCCTGAATGCCGAGCCTGTGCAGAGTGGGCGCACGGTTGAGCAGTACGGGATGATCCTTTATGACTTCTTCCAACACGTCCCAAACATCCGTTTTGACTCGTTCGACCATTCGCTTCGCGCTTTTGATATTGTGCGCTTTACCGTCCTCAACGAGTTTTTTCATTACAAAAGGTTTGAACAGCTCGAGGGCCATCTCCTTGGGAAGGCCGCATTGATACATCTTCAAATCGGGGCCGACAACGATAACGGAACGCCCCGAATAGTCCACGCGTTTTCCCAGAAGGTTTTGCCTGAACCTGCCCTGTTTTCCTCTGAGCATATCCGAAAGGCTCTTCAAAGGCCTGTTCCCGGGGCCCGTGACCGGGCGTCCGCGCCTGCCGTTATCTATCAAAGCGTCCACGGCCTCCTGAAGCATCCTTTTTTCGTTGCGCACTATTATATCCGGAGCCTTCAGCTCCAAAAGCCTTTTAAGCCTGTTATTCCTGTTGATTACACGCCTGTACAGATCGTTGAGGTCGGAGGTCGCGAATCTGCCTCCGTCCAGCTGCACCATAGGACGCAGTTCGGGGGGTATTACGGGGATCACGTCCATTATGATCCATTCCGGCTTGTTGCCGCTTCTCAGAAACGCTTCCGCGACCTCGAGCCTTTTTATCGCGTTTGCGCGCTTTTGACCGGTCGATTCCTTTATCTCGGCGCGAAGTTCCTTCTCCAATTCCACAAGATCCAGCTTTTTGAGCAGTTCCTTGATGGCCTCCGCGCCCATACCGGCTTTGAAGGCTTTGTGCCCGTACTGCTCCTGAGCTTCCCTGTATTCCTTGTCGCTCAGCACCTGCTTGTAAACAAGCGGGGTCGTGCCGGGATCGGTCACGACGAAAGCCGCAAAGTAGAGCACTTTCTCAAGGTTGCGCGGAGACATATCGAGCAGCATTTTCATGCGGCAGGGTATACCCTTAAAATACCATATATGGGATACGGACGCGGCAAGCTCAATATGGCCCATCCGTTCGCGCCTTACCTTTGCGCGGGTCACCTCCACGCCGCATTTGTCGCAGACTACTCCCTTATACCTGACGCGCTTATATCTTCCGCAATGGCATTCCCAGTCCTTGGTGGGTCCGAAAATGCGTTCGCAAAACAAGCCGTCCTTCTCGGGTTTAAGAGTACGGTAATTGATGGTCTCAGGTTTTTTTACCTCGCCGTGAGACCATTCGCGTATCTTTTCGGGTGATGCAAGACCTATCTGTATAGCATCGAAGTTGGCAAGCTCAAACAAATGCTTCTTCTCCCTTCGGTATCGAAAATTGTTATATCAGCGCAACGCTGTTACTCATCGTCAAACTCATCGAATTCATCAAGATCCGGTTCGAGGTCGCCGTCTTCGGCGGTGTCGTCTTCGGGCTTCTTCGCTTTTTTCGGCGCTCCGCCTCTTTGCCCCTCATCCTCCGACAAATCGTCTTCGCCGTCGATGTCCTCATCGTCCTCATCAAACTCGTCGAAATCCTCATCCTCATCTATCAATTCGTCGAATTCGGAGAACTCCTTGCCCTTAAGCGGCAGCACGGAAGGAATATCCTCCACGCCTTCCATATTGACGCCGATGGTAATCGACTCGTCCTCATCCACGGACTCGCCTATCTCGATCTCTTCCTTTGAATCGGAGAGCACCTTGATATCAAGGCTCAAAGACTGCAGCTCTTTGATTAGGACCTTAAAAGATTCGGGTACGCCGGGCTCAGGCACATTGTCACCTTTAACTATCGATTCATATGTTTTAACGCGGCCTACCACGTCGTCGGATTTAACCGTAAGTATTTCCTGAAGCGTATTTGCAGCTCCGTAGGCTTCGAGCGCCCATACCTCCATCTCTCCGAAACGCTGCCCGCCGAACTGGGCTTTGCCTCCGAGCGGCTGCTGGGTGACCAGCGAATAGGGGCCCGTCGACCGCGCGTGAATCTTATCGTCCACAAGGTGGGCGAGCTTGAGGTAGTACATATAGCCGACTGAAACCCGGTTCTCAAACTTTTCGCCGCTTCTTCCGTCATACAGCTCCGTTTTGCCGTCCGGGTCTTTTCCGGCCTTAATAAGCATATCCTTGATATCGTCCTCGGTAGCCCCGTCAAAAACAGGAGTTGCTATATACTCGCCCAAAGTTTTCGCGGCAAGGCCCAAATGCAGCTCGAGTATCTGCCCTATGTTCATTCGGGAGGGAACCCCGAGCGGGTTCAAAACGATCTCGAGCGGAGTGCCGTCAGGCAGGAAGGGCATATCCTCTTCGGGAAGTATGCGTGAAATGACGCCCTTGTTCCCGTGGCGGCCCGCCATTTTATCGCCGACCGATATCTTGCGCTTTTGCGCGATATATACCCTCACAAGCTCGTTTACGCCCGGGGGGAGCTCATCCTTGTTCGCCCTCGTAAATACTTTGACGTCGACGACTATGCCGTCCTCGCCGTGAGGAACGCGCATCGAAGTGTCCCTTACTTCGCGCGCTTTTTCGCCGAATATCGCCCTTAAAAGGCGTTCCTCGGCAGTAAGTTCGGTTTCGCCCTTCGGGGTGACTTTGCCGACAAGTATATCGCCCGAGCGGACTTCGGCCCCTATGCGGATGATGCCCCGTTCATCGAGATCCGCAAGCGCGTCTTCGCCGACGTTGGGTATATCCCGCGTTATCTCCTCGGGTCCCAGTTTGGTATCCCGCGCCTCGGTTTCATGCTCTTCTATATGGATGGACGTGTAAACGTCGTCTTTTACAAGCCTCTCGCTTATCAAAACGGCGTCCTCGTAATTGTAGCCCTCCCAGGTCATAAAGCCTATAAGGATATTGCGGCCGAGAGCTATCTCTCCCTGATCAGTGGAAGCGCCGTCCGCAATCACCTGTCCCTTTGTGACCCTGTCGCCTTTTTCGACGGTCGGGCGCTGATTGATGCAGGTTCCCTGATTGGAACGCTGGAATTTGATAAGCTTGTATTCACGCTGCTTTCCCGCATCGTTTTCGATAATTATCCTGCGCGCGCTTACGCTTCGGACCGTTCCGTCCTCATCGGCCAGAACGACCACGCCCGAATCATGGGCCGCCTTATATTCCATGCCCGTGCCTACCAAAGGCGCTTCGGGCATAAGCAGAGGAACCGCCTGGCGCTGCATGTTGGAACCCATAAGCGCGCGGTTCGCGTCGTCGTTCTCAAGGAAGGGGATCATAGCGGTCGCGACGGAGACCAATTGCTTCGGCGAAACGTCCATGTAATCGACTTCCGTGCTTTTCACCTCTATGAATTTATCCCTGAACCTCGCTACGACACGGTTGTTTCTAAACCATGGCTTTTCGCCTTCGGTTATCGGCTCGTTGGCCTGCGCGACTATAAATTCATCTTCCTCATCCGCGGTCAGATACTCGATTTCGTTCGTGATTATCATATCCTTAGCGTTGACTTTCCGGTAAGGAGCTTCGATAAATCCGTATTCGTTTATCCTCGCATAAGTTGACAGCGAGTTGATAAGACCGATATTGGGTCCTTCAGGCGTTTCTATCGGACACATGCGCCCATAGTGGGAAAAATGAACGTCGCGGACGTCGAACGTTGCTCTTTCGCGGTTCAAACCGCCGGGACCGAGCGCCGAAAGCCGGCGTTTGTGCGTGAGCTCCGCAAGCGGATTGGTCTGATCCATGAACTGCGAGAGCTGCGAGGAGCCGAAAAACTCCTTTATAGCGGCCGTAACGGGCCTTATGTTGATAAGGTTGCTCGGCATTACCACATCCATATCCTGAATGGACATGCGCTCGCGCACGACCCTTTCAAGGCGGGTAAGCCCGACCCTTATCTGGTTCTGCAAAAGCTCGCCCACCGAACGGATCCTGCGGTTTCCGAGATGATCGATGTCATCGGTGCGGCCGACATTGTAAGGAAGCCCAATAAGATAACTTACGGAAGCTATGATGTCATCTTTTATGATATGACGCGGTATCAAATCTTGAACGTGCTCTTTAAAGTACTCTATGAGCTCATCGCCGCTCAAGGAGCCCGCTTCCTTCAACAGCCTTTGAAGAGTCGGGTAATGCACCTTTTCGTTCAGGTTCGCTTTTTTGGGATCAAACGGCAGGAAAGGAGCGGCGTGTACGAAATTGTTGCCGAGCACCTTCAGCTTTTTGTCATCCACGGAAAGGATAACGTAAGGAACGCCCGCCGCCTCGATTTTTTGCGCGGTTTCCCTCGAAATGATATCTCCCGCCTCCGCAAGGAGCTCCCCGGTCTCCGGCGCAATCACGTTTTCGCCGGCCTTATGGTTCGCTATCCTGAGCGACAGAGAAAGCTTCTTATTATATTTATAGCGCCCGACCCTTGCAAGGTCATAGCGTTTTGTATCAAAGAACAAGGAATTCAAAAGGCTTCTCGCGCTTTCTTCCGTCGGAGGCTCTCCGGGGCGCTGCCTTTTATAAATCTCGATAAGGCCCGACTCGACGGAATCCGTGCTGTCCTTTTCAAGCGTTGCGAGCAGTCTTTCATCTTCGCCCAAAAGCTCAATGATCTCGGCATCCGTGCCGTAGCCCAGCGCCCTGAGAAGCGCCGTTATATGGACTTTGCGCTGGCGGTCGATTTTGACATACAGCACCTCGTTGCTGTCCGTCTCGTACTCGAGCCACGCGCCTCTGTTCGGTATTACCTGCGCGCTGAATAAACTTTTTCCGACCTTGTCTATGGACTTCGTATAATAAACGCCCGGGGAGCGGACCAACTGGCTGACTATTACGCGCTCCGCGCCGTTTATGATAAATGTGCCCTGATCCGTCATCAGGGGGAAGTCACCCATAAATACTTCCTGCTGCTTGACTTCGCCCGTCTCCTTGTTGATAAGGCGCGCAACGACCTTAAGTGGCGCGGAATAATTCACGTCCCTTTCTTTGCACTCCTCAACGCTGTATTTAGGATGTTCCCGATCGACTTTATAATCTACAAATTCAAGCACCAGCTTCTCGGAATAGTCGGTTATGGGGCTGATGTCCTTGAGCACCTCTCTCAGGTCTTCTTCTATAAAACGCCTAAACGATGATTTTTGAACCTCAATCAGATCCGGTACGTCAAGAACCTCTTTTATGCGGGAGAAACTTTTTCGCGTTCGCTTCCCCATTTGCACATCATGCGCCATTGCGTTCACTCCTCAGCTGTCATACGATAAAATTTTGCTTAAATATATAAAGGAAAAAAGTCCCAATCGGGATTGTTCCCTGATTAACGCATACACATACTCACCCGGATATTTTTTACAGAAAAAATAAATGGGTGGTAATCTCCACACTAACGCAATTTACTATATTATCATTCTGAATAAGGATTGTCAATAAAACTCTCCATGAAACGGCACTATTTTTTCATTCCGCAAAGGATCGGATAAGGCGCCATTAAAAAAACAAAAAATGTCGAATTTATTTGATGCGGGCAAATATCATTCTGCCGGCTGACGTCTGCAAAACGCTTGTGACGGAAACTTCGATGAACTCGCCGACACATTTTTTCCCGCCGTCCACGACTATCATTGTGCCGTCATCCAGATAAGCTACGCCCTGACCCGCTTCCTTGCCCTCCTTGACGACGGACACCCGCATTTCCTCGCCAGGAAGAACAACGGGCTTTACGGCGTTTGCAAGGTCGTTGATGTTGAGCACCGGCACGTTTTGAACCCCCGCGACTTTGTTGAGATTGTAATCATTGGTAACGACCACTCCCCCGAGATCATACGCAAGCTTCAAAAGCTTTGCGTCCACCTCCGCGATGTCATCATAATCGCGGTCCTCGACGCAGATGCTTATACCCGGCTCCTTTTGCATACTGTTGAGTATGTCAAGGCCCCTGCGCCCCCTGTTGCGCTTTAACGAATCCGCGCTGTCCGCGATATGCCGAAGCTCCTGAAGAACAAAGCCGGGAATTATCATGGTGCCTTCGATTATCCCCGTGAGGCTGATGTCATAAATGCGCCCGTCAATTATAACCGAAGTATCGAGAATCTTGGGTCTTGCTCCTCCCGTTCTCACTATGTCGTCCCTGCTCTGCCCTCTTTTCATCCATGAGGGCAGCGTGATCTGGTGGCGCCCTTTTAACGTGACTGACCAGCCGAGGTAGCCCATCATAATATAGAGCACCGCCGCTATGCTTACCGACAGCCACTGCGAAGGGATTCTCGAAGTGAGGGTGGAGAGTAAAAACGCGACCAGCAAACCTACTATCAACCCGAAAACGCCAAACAAAACATCGACCAGAGGCCGCTGCGACAGAAAAGTCTCGATTTTACGAAGTACGTCAACGAAAACTTGAATTATCTTTGGGGAAATAAAATAAAAAATAATTCCGAAAGCCACACCGCTGGCAATGTATATCGGCGCGATCGCCCATTTTTCAAATACGTCGGCGATGCCCAAGTAACCCAAAGAAATAAAGAATTCGTTGACGGCGTTCACTATTGCGGGACCCAACGCCAAAGACAGCGCTGTAATAACAAGTCTCGCCAATTTTTGCGCCAAACCAGCCTCACCATCCTTTGTAATTTGAAATCACCGGGAGCTGTTACGCTCACGCGCCCACAAGGTTCATGTATTTTTGCGGATCCTCTCCGCTGGAAGCCGCAAGCTCTGCAAGAAGAACCTGCCTCGCCGTTGCAAGCATTTTGCGTTCTCCGGCAGACAGACCGCGGTCGCTTTCGCGCTTATTTAAGCATTTTACCACATCCGCAACGCCGTAGACATCGCCGTTGCGTAATTTTTCAAGATTTTCACGATATCGTTGATTCCAGTTTTCACTTTCCTGACAAGAGGGCTGAGACATATATTTTACCACGCGCTCACATTCCTCGCGCGGAATCACGTGCCTTAAACCTACCTGTTCCGCGTTGTTTACGGGGACCATCGCGGTCATTTTGCCGATTATGAACCGAAGGACATAATAACGGGCGGTTTCGCCCAAAACCTGCTGTTCCTTTATTGCTTCAACTACTCCTACTCCATGCATCGGATAACATATTTTGTCCCCGATGTTGAACACGGCAATCCCTCCCGAATAATATTGATGTTGATATTATATATCAAGGGATACGCAATGTCAATAAATTTGAATTTTACCATGTGGAGTTTGTACTTGTCAATATGTAATTTAATATATTAAAACTTGACCCGATTACGACTGCGGATCGGCAGCATATCGCGGACATTTCAGCTTTTGGGCCCGCTTTCGTCAACCGAATACCGGAGGATTCCGTCAATGACGGTATATAAAGGTTTTGTAAATATTTCCATGGGATTTCCGTCAAACACGGCAATATCAGCGTCTTTGCCGACTTCAAGAGTCCCTACCCTGTCTGAAACCCTGCATATCTCAGCCGCGTTGATCGTGATCGACTTCAATCCCTCTTCGATCCCGAGCCCTTCCCTTGCCGCAAGCCCTGCGCATACGGGCAGATACTGAATGAGCGAGACCGGGTGATCCGTTGTCACGGCCACCTTGACTCCGGCTTTATGAAGAACGCCGACGGTCTTAAAATCCAAAAACTGTGTTTCGATCTTATTGCGTGAGGCTATGGACGGGCCGACTATCGCAGGAAAACCGGATTCCGCTATTTGTTCGGGAATGAAATGTCCCTCCGTGCAATGATCCAGCGTCAATGAAATATTAAATTCCTTTGCTATCCTGATAGCGGTCTGTATGTCGTCCGCCCTGTGCGCGTGGGTTTTCAACGGGATCTTTCCTTCGAAAAGCGGAATGAAAGGCTCAAGCCGGATCTGTTCCTCAAATGCCTGCCCGCTTTGACGCGCGGAATCCTTATCCTTTTTATACTTTGCGCCCTCATAAAGCGCTTCCCTGAGCATGAACGCTATCGCCATGCGCGTTGAGGGCATGTTCCCGTTCGAGCCGTAAGTCGTCTTCGGGTTTTCACCCAAAGCCGCCTTTAAAGCCGCGGGGAACAAAACTATCATATCGTCTATTCTGTTGCCGGCGGTTTTCATGAATGCGAAAAGGCCGCCCACGACGTTTGAGCTGCCGGGTCCAACCATAGCGGACGTTATACCTGCGCGCACCGCGGTTTTAAACGAAATATCCAGAGGGTTTATTGCGTCGATTGCCCGAAGATATGGAGTTGTCGGCTGCGTTGATTCATTGCCGTCATCCCCCTCTTTACCCTTTCGCTCCTCCGTTATCCCCAAATGGCTATGAGCGTCTATCAGACCCGGCATCGTCCATGCTCCGCAGGCGTCAATAACGTGCATCGTATCGTCCTCGGGAATTCTGGCCGCGATTTCCGCGATTTTTCCGTCTTCCGCAAGGACGCAGCCCGGATCCAAATTCAGGCCGGTCATCGTAAAGACCCTGGCTTGCTTTATCAGTATTCTTCTTTTATCCGCGATTTTCATCAACCTTTATTATTAGCAGCGGGATTTCGCTTATTCGCGGATACCGTTTTTATCGAATAATTCTGTTTTGTTGAGAGGATAATAATATTAAGCGAAAGCTTCTCATCATTTGAGAAAGGAGGGTAATTATTCATGCCGAACAACAACAATAACAGTCAGGACTCGCGGTATAACCAGAGCCAGTTCAGCCAAAATCAGTCAGGCACACAGTATCAGTCTCCCAGTCAGAATCAGTCGGGCACCCAGAAAACAGCGGCCGGCCAGACCCAGACCCCTGTGACCGACCCGAACCAGCCGAGCAACAGGAATCGTAACCAGAATCAGAATCAGAACCAAAACAGAAACCGCAACCAGAATCAAAATCAAAACAGAAATCGTTTTGACTGATACGAAAAACAAAAAAGGCGGGTGCTCCCGCCTTTTTAGCTTACAACAGAAGCTTTCTTCGCTCATTGGTCAAAAATATAAACTCCGTGAACTCTGGTCTTATATTTGCAGATATTATATTTTTTTATATTCTTCGACTCATTCTTTCTTATCTTCTCTAATCCCATGCTGCAACCGGAATGCTTTACTTGTTCTATCTAAATATTCATCAGCAGTTATCTTATTGTCCATAAAGTCTTGCCCTGCTTCACGATACATCTTTTGCCAAGGCTTCTCTCTGTCACAGTATTTGCCCCATATCCATAATGCTAAAAAACATAAACCGGCAAGAATTAATTCCATTAAACAATTTCCCCCTTCCAAGAATTTACTTAATATTATCATAGTTTAGACATAAAAGCACTCCCTTATCTTTTGTAGTGCAAACTACCCAATAAAGGAGTGCTTAAAGCCAATTACGATAACGGATTCGGGATACTTATACCGCAATATCTGTCAAAATCGTTATCGTAACAGTTACGGTTTTTTCATAGTCACCCTTGCCGTATCAGGTAATCAAAGGTCTTGAAATGCCCTATATTACCTTAATCCACCGACGCAATGTAGCTAACGAGATCGAGGACTTTATTGGAATAGCCCCATTCGTTGTCGTACCAGGCGACCAGCTTGACAAAATGATCGTTCAGGCTGATTCCGGCAGTCGCGTCAAACACGCAGGTGCGCGGATCGGTATAAAAATCGGAAGATACGACCGCATCCTCGGTATACCCGATGATGCCCTTCCATTCCTTGCTTTCGGACGCCGCTTTCATTACGGACTTGATCTCTTCATATTTCGCGCCCTTTTCAAGGCGGCAGGTCAGGTCGACGACAGATACATCCGGAGTGGGAACGCGGATCGACATACCGGTCAGCTTGCCGTTTAAACTCGGAATGACCTTGCCCACGGCTTTCGCCGCGCCCGTAGAGCTCGGAATAATATTATGCGCGGCGGCGCGTCCTCCGCGCCAATCCTTCTTGGAGGGTCCGTCCACAGCAAGCTGAGTAGCAGTCAGTGAATGGACTGTGGTCATCAATCCTTCGATAATGCCGAAATTATCGTGGATGACTTTCGCAAGCGGAGCGAGGCAGTTCGTAGTGCAGGATGCGTTGGATACGATGTCCATATCGCTTCTGTAATCTTTGTGATTGACGCCCATTACGAACATCGGCGCATCGGAGCTGGGAGCGGTAATGACGACCTTTTTGGCGCCGCCCTTGAAATGCGCGCTCGCTTTTTCGGTTGTCGTGAATTTACCGGTTGCCTCAACGATATAATCCGCACCGCATTCTTTCCAGGGAATCTCGGCCGGGTCCATACAGGCATAAACCGAAATCTTTTTGCCGTTAACTACGAGCTTATCATCCTTTGCATAAGCTTCGCCCTCAAATTTACCGTGCACGGTATCGTATGTGAGCAAATAGACCATGTAATTAAGGTCCACAAAGGGGTCGTTTATGCCGACTACCTCTATATCGGGATTATTCACCGAAGCTCTTAATACCAGGCGGCCGATTCGTCCGAAGCCGTTGATTCCAACCTTTACTGCCATTTTATAAATCCTCCTATTTGAATTGGTTATATTTTAAGGCAATATATGCCTTATTATCCCTTCAGTTAGAATATTATATTATCGCAAAAAGTTGCCTGACGCAATATATTTTTACACTCCTTCATTTTTTTTCATGAATTTAGCGCGGAAAACCTCTACTTCCTGCCCGAATTTGCACAAAAGCTGATTTTAAGGCATTATTATATCAAAACGGCATCGCGGCGAGAGCCGCTCAAATCGGCACAAAGACAGTATTATGAAAGGAGCCCGGGCATGATCATCGCAGCGGCGGCAATTTTGTTTTTTGTGACAACCGCATTTATTATGGTCAAGCTTTTTTATGATAAGAAATTCCCCCGGTTTGATAAACCGGAATTCTGCTTCGATTTGAAATTTACTGAAGTCAAAGGCGTTTCCCGTACTCCGATCCAATTCAGATCCGGAAAGAATACGCTCAGAGGGCATCTGTACGGAGCCGATAATCATAAGGGCATTGTCGTTATTGCGCACGGGCTCAAAAGCGGCTCCGAGGAGTATCTTGCCGAAACGCTTTATTTTGTCAGGCGCGGCTGGCGAGTATTCACCTACGACTGCACGGGAAGCCATGAAAGCGAAGGCAAAGGGACGAAAGGCCTTTCGCAGTCTTTGCTCGATCTTCACGCCGCTTTAAGCTATATTGAAGAAAATAAATACTTAAATATCCTTCCGATTATGCTCTACGGCCACAGTTGGGGAGGCTATGCAGCCGCGGCGGTTTTAAATTACAAGCACGATATAGCGGCGTCGGTAAGCCTTGCGGGATACAATTCTCCCATTGAAATGTTTACAGAGCACATAAAGGATATGATTCCGGGATTTTTCGCCTTTTTGCTGTATCCGTTCGGATGGTTGTACCAAGTACTTCTATTCGGCAAAGCGGGCGCCATGACGGCGGTTTCGGGAATCAACTGTTCCGGCGCCGGAGTCATGATAATTCACGGAACCGGCGATAATGTGATAAAATACGGCGGAGCTTCCATAATCGCGCATAAAGCTCAAATCACAAACCCGAAAACGTTTTATATGACATGCTCTGATGAACACCGAAACGGCCACTCCGATTTGCACATGACGGCGGAGGCGAACCTGTACAGGAAAGAAAAAGACGGCGAATTTCGCGCGTTGAGCGAACGCTTCGGCGGAAGGGTTCCGCGCGAAGCGATAATAAAATTCTATGAAGGCGTCGATAAGGCAAAAGCGAATGAATTGGACATGAAGTTTATGGGTGCAATCAACGCTTTCTTTGAAGGTGCGAATCTGCGGAAGAACACGGGAACGGATATAAAATCTCTTTAAAGCCGTAATATGCGTCATCAGCCGGAGGTATATAATGTTTAAATGTTCCAAGTGGGCGAAGCAAGTACTGTCTTTACAGAGGGATGACGGCTCATGGGGGTATTTCCATTCCATGAGCGAACCGCGAAAGTATCCGTTTACGACCGAACAGGCGCTTAGAAGACTTGCTGTTTTGGGTTTCACGATAGAGGATGAACCCATTAAGAAAGCAGTCGCTTATTTGCATGACTGCCTGACAGGCAGAAATGAAATGCCGGACCGCAAAGAAAAGCTGCACGACTGGAATATTTTTACGCAGCTTATGGCCGCGGCATGGATACGAAGATTCACCCGTGAGGATCCGGCAGCAAACGCAGTTGCCGAAACGTGGGCGGATGTGATTTCCCGCGCATTCAGTTCGGGAAAGTATGATCACAACGATTATCTTGCCGCCTATCAAAGAACATTCAAAAAACAAGCCCGGGGCGGAAGGCTCGTTGACTTCGTTCATTTCTATATCGTTTCGCTCGTTTCGGACTGTCTTGATTTGAAGACGGAAAGAGCTGTTTTTGACCATATCCTCTGCCATGAAACGGGCATCTACTACATATATCCGAAGCCTTTATCCAAACTGCCGGAAACGTTTATGTCAAAGACTGCCAGCCTGTATATCGGGGCTGTCGAACTGCTGACTGATTATAGACGCTGCACGGACAAGCTTATTTTCGTTGCCGACTGGTTAAACGGCAATAAAATCAACGGAAAATGGGACATGGGAAGCGAAGCGAACGATCGCATATATTTCCCCCTGTCGGATTCATGGAGAAGCAAGGATACGAGAGCGGATGATTGTACGTTCCGGATAGAAAAGCTTTTGGAGAGGATCAACAGCAAATAATAACAGCTTTCCCGAGTTTTCAGGCCTGATATGCTGACCGTCAGTTCACGGTAAATCATATTACGAAAAACGGTACCTATTTAAACTGCGGGAACCGGCATCATCGTATAAAAATTAAATCCTGCGATAAAAGCACACAATAAAATGCGGAAATTCCATTTCCGCAAATTGCTTAAGGAGGTGTTACGATGTCGAGGAGAAGTATAATGTCGGAAGGCCTCAAACAGGCTATTGCCCGGGAAATGGGTATAAGCGATCAGGTCGCTAACGGCGGTTGGGGCTCAGTTTCCTCACGCGATTGCGGGAGAATGGTCCAGGTGGCAATCGAAATCGCCGAGCGTGCCGTAGCCGCGAGGTAATCGGATACAGGCGGATCCGAGGCTGAGGAAAGCTCCTTAGCAAGGGAGGAAGCGAAAATGCTTCCTCCCCTTTTTAATCCCTGAATATCAGTTTCAGCTTAAGGTTTATGCTAGTCGAGCATGCCGGACGGAATGATAATATACGTAGGCGTTGGCTCAGGCGTAGGTTTGGGCGTTCCCCGGCCGCCGCCGGGCGAAATAACGACAAATGTAGGCGTCGGCTTGGGCGTGGGCGTCCCTGCTATCAGCGAGATTGACGGGCGTATGATAATCGGCGTAGGCTTCGGCGTATCGGGTATTATAGGGACCGGCGTGAACGGTTTGAACGTCACGCCAAAATCCGGTATCCGGATTTCCTGCTCAGGAGCCTGCCGCCCGGTCCCGTCGACCGGCAAAACATACTCCTCATAAAGGGTCTGCGCTTCATTGATATCCAGGGTAAACATCTCGTTCATAAGACACAGCTTGGCACTGCCGGACTTTACGAATATTCCGGAAACGGAAGCGGGAAATCCCACATAGGAGTATTCGGTCAATACTTCGCCGCTGCCGGCTGACCGGCTGCCCGTTTCAAGAGGGTCATCACCCATGAATTCGGTGATAACCTTTAAAGACATTTCGGACAGCATCTGCGGCGCATATCTTCCGAGTATCTGCTCGCCTCCCAAAGGCAAGGCCTTGGAGCGCTTCATGACAAGCGATGCGCTCCCGTCATTTGTGAAGTAATACTCGAACGCGGCTTTTCCTCCCGCAAATTCCGGATCGCTGTATTCATATGACAGCACGCGGTAATTTCCGTCAGTGCCGGCATTCGCCGGCGCTCCGAGCAGCGCAGTAACCTCGCTTTCGGTTTTGCCTAGCCCGATGCTCATATACTTTTTAAACGGCTCATATTTTGAAAGCTTGTCGTTGGCGTTGCGGGGCTCCGCTTTTAGATAGCGGGGCACTCTCGGCGTGATTCCGTCCGCCGCGGCTGCAGGAAGCACTGCGTCGTCCGGCTGATATTCGCACGCAAGAACAATCCCGTTTTGCACGACTGCCGCCAATTGGCCGTTGTTATCCGGCCAGACGCAGACTTCATAACGGCGCTCATCGGACACGGCTCCGGGCTCCACGAACGACATCCACAGATACGGATCAACCCCGGCCGCAGTGCGAAGCTCTTCGTAGGGCGTTCCTTTCAAAACCGCAAGAGCGCCCGCGTCTTCCATAAGCTTCGGAAACGCGCCGGGGGAAGAAATTTGTTTTTTAAGGATCCGGCCGTTCTCTGCGTTGATTATAAACTCGAACCCGACGGAATCTACAGTAAAGCGGAACACGACCGCTTTTTCGGAAATGGAGCCCCCCGCGATTGCCCTGTATTCGTACGCATTCTGCCCGAATACCGCATTCGGCGCGCTAAAAACGTCAGCTATGCTTCCCACATGTGCGCAGAGCTGTGCCCGCATGTATGCTTCCGCCGCGCCGCTTTCGGGAACCGAAAATACTATGGGCGGATGCACCGGCACAGGTGAAGGCGTCGGCTCGGGCGTTTGAACTTCGCCTGCAGACTGCGTCTGTGTTTCGGTCGTATAGCCGGGGGACCGGACCTGAAATGAGCAGCCGCAGCTCAAAAACGCGGAAACGGCGAGTATTAGCGCAAGCAAGACGGGCTTTGTGCGCAATATTTTCTTTAAAACCATAGTGTCCTCCTTAGTCGTTAATGTTAAAATCGGGCATCGAACATACGCTTTCGGACCGTATATCGGGCTCGTATGCAGGAGCACTCCGCCGTTCATCAATCGGGGAACGGCTTTTGTAAAATCCGCGGTTTTCATGGCGGAATTTTCCGGCACACAACACTTATCAATAATTATACATTCTGCCTGAAGGGTACATTTTCACGTGACTGCTGAATTATTGTAAAAAAATTGCTCATATAGAGGCCGAAGACAACTTGCAAAACGCCGTACGGGTAGTATAATGTATAGGTAATTAATTCTTTTTCACGGCACGGGATAAGGCTATGAAAAGCATTTTGACCGCTATCGAACCCACGTTTCCCGACCCGAATATGTTAAAATCTCACATATACCCAAGCAGCAGAATGGCTGTCATAGAGACATCATTTTTAATGCTCGGGGATTGCGAATGCGATCAGTTCCATTTTCTGATCCCTCTCAAACAAGCTCCCGTTATAAAAACGGAGCGAAAGCTGCACGTTCTGAAGGAAAAGAGCGTTTTCCCGTGCAATCCCCGTCAACTCCACAGAATCGAAAACACCGGACTTTCCGATTTTAAAGCTTTGGTTTTATATGTGGAAAATTCTTTGTTTCAAACGGCCGCTGAGGAGTTGTTTAAAAAGAGGGACGTGGAGTTCAGGAACAATTGTTTTGCTTTCAGCCCGGCATTAAGAGAATCCGTAAACGCATTTATACGCGAGTGCCGCAGCTGCCAGCCCGGCTGCGACTTGATGCTGGAGAGCATTGCAGTACAGGCCGCTATAATTCTTTTACGGGAGAGCAGCCATAATTTATCCCGTTCGGTTTCCCTGCCGGACATATATCCGGACGAGAAAGCCGTAAATAAGGCGATAGAGTATATTTCGGACAACTATCGAAACAGAATATCGCTGTTCGACATCGCGCACGAAACAAACTACAGCCCTTATCATTTTCTAAGACTTTTCAAGCGGTATACGGGAACGACGCCTTTCGGGTTTCTGCTTGATTTAAAGATAGAGAAGGCAAAAGACATGCTTAAAAAAACCGGCTGCAGCATATCTCAGGTTTGTGACTTGTGCGGTTTCAGCAGCCTAAGCTATTTTTCCCGGATATTCCGTGAAAAAACCGGCGTAACTCCGACTGAATACAAGAAAAATGCATAAGCAAAAATCCGAAGCGTTTCACATATCCCAAGTATTATAAAAAATATCCCCCCCCTGTAGAGCAGCGCGTATGTACACCGGGCTGTTTTATACTGCCCGCATTATAATCGCAAAATAAATCAATATAGAAAAGCGGCTGATATAAAAGAGACATCCCGCGGTATAAGAAAATCATCCCCGTAACAGTAGGCTGAGTATAAGCAATTACCGGTTATCGCCCGGGAAGCCCTCTGTTAAGGATCGGCTTGCCCGGATTTTTTTTGAATTGAATCCATTTCTTTATATGATACAATGTATACAATCAACATGTACGCCCATTATGGAGGAAAATGAGATTTTATGAAACCAAATACGCAGGCCGGCCGCAAAAAAACGCTTAAGATCATCGGTTCGGCTATCGGTGTGCTGATCGTACTTTTTCTTTTAAGCTTCATCCCCGTCCTTTCCCTCAAAACCGGCGGCATGCAAACGCTTCGCGGGAATTATATAACGGTTTATTATGAAACGGAATATGCGGCGGCCCGGGATGTTTTTGAGCTGGCCGACGCTCAGAGCGAGCGCATCGCGAATGCGCTCGGATTTGATGCGCCTCAGGATATCCGCATGTATATTTACGACCGGCAGAGCACGTTTCAGACGAAGAAATACGGGCTTGCGGCGCTGCTGCTCGATCTCGACTGGTATATCGGCGACAATAAAGGAACGAACGTTTTGCTGACTTCGCCCGCCAATCCCGGCAAAGTGCACGGATATGACGCAGTTGTGCAAGCGTCAGTCCACGAAATGGTTCACGCGTATAACTCGATTTTGAACAAACGCATGCCTCTTTGGATAAACGAGGGGCTCGCTTTGTATCTATCGAACGGAGATCCGCGCGAAGACCTGTACACTACAAGCTATGTGCCCGGCCTTGAGCAGACGCATACATCCGACCCGGTGGAGTTTTCGAATATGGGCGGATATGATTTTGCGCATACCTATATCGAATATTTGGACAAAACGTTCGGCTGGGACAGCGTTCTATACTTAGCAGAAACGAATGATTACGAAAAAGCTTTCGGTATGAGCGAAGACGATGTTTACACGGGCTGGATAGAGTTTTTAAAAGAGAATTACAGCTGAGAAACGGCGTTGCGGCGGCAGAGGCTCGATACCAAACCGGCTGTCATGACATCATTATAGTTTATTGGAGGAGCAGCTAAACATGGATAAAAAGGTTCTGACTGCGGAGCAAAAGCGGAGCGAACAAGACCTGATAATCGTTTTAATAATCACGCTTGCTGTGCTCGCAGCTTATATGGCGTTTAGTTCACGGATTGATTCACTTTTCAAAAACCGCGATATCAGCCTGGTGCTAAGAACGCTGTTTATGGCATTGTTTCAATTCGGAACCGCAGGGCTGGGGATTTCCCTTGTTTCAATTATCAGAAAAGAAAAATTCAGCAGCTCCGGTTTAAGAAAAGAAAATGCGATCAAAGCCGTTTTATTGTCGATTTTAGCCGTCGTTCCGTATCTTGTGTTCAGGGCGGCAACGAATTCCCTTACAAGCTATCTTCCTTTCCAACAGGTATGGGCAACGGAAGAATGGCTTGCTTTGGGCTTTCCGAAAAGCATACCCGGAATAGCGATCATTGCGGCCGCGTGGGGGTTTTTTGAAGGCTTCAACTACGCTGTGATAAACGATAAAATCAACAAGCGCTGGCCTGTGAAGAACATATTTTTGCGCCCCGGAGCGATCGTTTGCGCAGTTTTATGTATTTTGATCCATGGCTTGGTTGGGGTAACGCCTTCGGCCATCGCCGAGGGTTTGACCGTATTCCTGATAATTTACGGAATGCTTGTAATCAAAGAATATACCCATAACGCATGGGGCTGTGTGTTTATATTTTTGTTTTTCTGGAACGCGATTTGATTCCGGATTAAACTATTCAGCGCTCAGGCTGTAAGTACTCCTCCCTCTTCTTGCATAATATTGAACAGGGGGAAAAGTTATGAAGAAATATCATATAGCGGGCGCTGTTTTCACGCTTATCGCGGGTACGCTTTTGCACTTTACATATGATTGGTCGGGACAAAATGAACTTGTCGGGCTTTTCAGCGCGGTCAATGAAAGCACATGGGAGCATCTGAAACTCTTGGCATTTCCGGTTATGATATTTGCCGTGTTTGAATGCTATGCTTACGGCCGTCAAAAACAGAACTTCTATCCCGCTAAAGCGGCGTCCGTATTGACCGGAATGGCCGTTATAGTGACGCTCTTTTATACTTATACGGGAATAATCGGCACTAACTTTTTAGCGTTGGATATCGCCGTGTTCATCGCGGGAGTACTGGCTGCTTATTCCGTAAGCTATAAGATACTGAAAGGAAACAAACTGTCATCGCCCTCAGCGAAAGCGGCCGCATGTTTTGTTTTTATTGCGTTGATAGTCTGCTTTGCCGTATTCACGTCCTATCCGCCGCTAACCGGCTTGTTTCGCGACCCGGTATCGGGAGGGTACGGCAGGGATATTCTGCTCATCGGATAACAAGTACGCGCAATTATTCTTTCGACTGCTCGTTTTCAACGAACCGGAAGGTTGAAAGTATCCGTGAATTTTCGGGATTTTATTTAACCCCGCACCGCGCCGCGTTTCAAAACGGCTCCTTTAAAATTTCTTTTTAATCGACGTCAATACCGAGCTCAGGATCATTATAGCTATCATCGCGATACCCGTAACTATGAACCAGACCGTCACGCCGTATGCTTCGGCTATCGGGCCCGCGGCGGCAAGGCCGACAGGCATCGCAAGCGACATCAGCGTCATTATGAATGAAAATACCCTCCCCTGCACTTCCGGAGGTATGGTTTGCTGAAGATAGGTCATATAAGGGATGTTCGAAAAATTGGCGGCAGCCCCCATCAGCGCGCACAATAAAGCGAATACGGAGAAATACGAAAGGTCCGCGGGCAGCAGCCCTGAAACAAGCGTGAATACACCAAAACATATAAACGCCGCATGCACCGCACGAAACTTGTGCTTTATCTCGCCGTACGCGCTGACTGCCAAAGAACAGAGCATCATTCCGGCGGAGTACGCAAGGTTCACTACGCCCGCATGCCATTCTGTACCCCTAAAATGCACGGCGTTCATAAGCGGATAAAGCGAGGAAAGCGGCATGTAAAAAATCATGCAAAGCACGGAGGCAAGAGTCAGCATGCAAAGCGGCTTGTCCTTTAAAAGCACCGCCGCTCCTTCCTTCATTTCCCTGAAAATATTCGGAGCGCTTCTTTTTTCTCTTCTTATTTCCGGAATCTTTACTGCCGCGACGGTGACGCAGGCCATGGCGGCTCCCAAAACGTCCGTCAGCATGACTACGGGCAGCGGAAACGCCGCATACAGCGCCGCGCCCAAAACCGGTCCCAAAATAAACGCGCCTGACTGCATGAACTGGCTCCATCCGTTGGCCCGCATAAGCTGATCCGGGGGAACGAGCATAGGCACCGCCGCCTGGATAGCGGGAGTATGGAACACGCTGCCGACGGCCCTGACGCCCAATATTACGCATGCCGTCCAATAAGGCGGTGTTCCGAAAAGGAACAGCAGCGCAAAAATACCCGCCGCGAGCGCAATAAAAAGATCCGCTCCGATTATCACGGCTTTCCTCTTTAGGCGGTCGACCCAAACGCCCGCGAACGGCCCCAGAATAAAGTTCGGTAAAAACGCGAGAAGCCCGGCAAGCGAAAGCATAAGCGCGGACCCCGTTTCGCTCGTCAGCCACCAGATGAGCGCGAACTGCACGGCGGAACTTCCGACCAGCGATACTGTCTGCCCGGACGCAATGACAAGGAAATCGCGCTTCCAGCGCGCATTTTGATTTTGATTGACCGCCTGCTCCATATTGCTCCTTTCGTTCAGGCACTTAGCCTTCCGCAGTATATACGCGGCATATGATCCTTACAAAAGCGATCATGCAGAAAACAGTATACCAGTTGCTATTGTGTAAAGCAACGGGCAGTCAAGGCCGGCATTATAACCGAAAAGAACAAGCGTTCAGGCGACTCGGCGTATCAAAATAAAATGTCAGAATAAGCGGGCATCGGATTGCGGTTTTCGCTTTATACGGTATAATAAGTTAAACAGTTCCATTCGGCAGCCGGCAGGCAAAAGCATTGATAAGCAGGCTGAGACCGCTCATATCGGCTTAAATTTGTCTATATGAAATATGGAGGTATTCTATGGGTGATTTTATCCGTCCGTGGGCTATGGAAAACGCAGCCGACATGGCATCGGCCATGAACAACAAAAATGTACAGAACAATTTAAGGGACGGTATCCCGTTCCCGTATACGGTCGCGGATGCTGAAAACTATATACGTTCGCTGCTGAACGGAGAAAATGAAAACCGCTACGCTTTCGCTATCATATTCAACAATAAAGTCGTAGGCAGCATCGGCGTTACCCGCAATGAGAACATCCACCGCCGCACCGCCGAACTGGGCTATTATGTGGCCGAGCCTTACTGGGGCAAAGGCATCGCGACTAACGCTGTTAAAGAGGTATGCGAATATATATTTGAAAACACGGATATAGTCCGGGTTTTTGCCGAGCCGTTCTCCTATAATACCGCTTCCTGCCGCGTATTGGAAAAGGCGGGTTTCAGCTTTGAGGGGACTCTCAGGAAAAACGCGATCAAAAACGGAAAAATACTCGACATGAAAATGTACGCGCTGATCAAAGAGACGGAATAAAGCGAAAAAAAGCTAAGGGTAAAATTCAATTTCTCTGTTGCGACACACTGTTTGGGGAGGTTTTAACATGGAAAAGCAATATATGGCGCGGGTTCAAAGACTTCAAGGATTTTTAAAAGACAGTCGAATCGATTACATGCTGGTTACATCGATGGATTCCATTTATTATCTTTCCGGGGCGACATATATGCCTTTGGAGCGTCCCTTCTTCATCGTTGTAAAGCAGAACGGCGAGCCCGAGCTGATAGTTCCGAGGCTTGAGCAGGCGCACATGAGGAAAATCAAAGGATTCGGAGAGATAAAATCGTATTTTGAATACCCGTCGATCGAAGGGGAAAACTGGTATGACAGATTATGCGATCTGACCGGGGAAAACGCAATAATCGGCATTGAGCCTTCTTTATCCGTTCAAAACAAAGAAAAAATCAATGCGAAAAAAACAGTTATTATAGACGAGATAGACAGGATGCGCATGGTGAAGGACGATGAAGAGATCGCCGCCGTCAAGTATGCCTCAATGTGGACCGATAAAGGAATGAAACTGCTGCACCAAAGCTTATACCGGGGCCAAAGCGTATTGGAAACCGTCATGCCGACCAATAAGATAAAGACAGGCGTGGTTGCCGCGACGGATTTCAATTATTTGACAAGCAGCTTTCTGACTGCCGGCTGGCCGGCGCCAAAAAGCGCTCAGCCGCACAGCCTGCCCGATTTGAACAGCAGAATGGGCGACGGCCCCATCGTCCTTATGAGCTTTAACCGCGTAAACGGTTATGCGGCAGAATGCGAACGCACGGTATTTTTGAATGAGCCGACAAAGCGTGAGCGCGAGCTGTTCGGCTATATGATAAAAGCCAGAGAAATCGCATTTTCGATGCTCAAGCCGGGGGCCCGCTGCCATGATATAGACATGGCGACACGGACATATTTTGAATCCGTCGGATGCGGTGAAAATGTCCTCCATCGCACAGGCCACGGCATAGGCATGGGCAACCATGAAAGGCCCTGGATCAGCGCAGGCAGCGATGACGTGCTGCAGGAAAACATGATAATCAGCGTTGAGCCCGCGATTTATTTCAACGATATAGGAGGCTTCAGGCATTCTGACACAGTCCTCATAACCAAGGACGGCTACGAAATCATAACTAAATATCCGACAAGCATTGAAGAATTGATGGTTAAACAAGCTCGTGTGCTGAGCAAAGTTAAAGGTGCGATAATCAGGAAATCGATAGGGTATTAAGCGTCGGGTGAGATTAGGTAAGGAGATATAGCGGGTCAATTATGATCAGAGGACTCAGCCATATCACTCTCGTTGTAAAGGACCTGAAGAGGACCGCCGCTTTTCTCCGGGCTGTTTTTGATGCAAAGGAAGTATATTCAAGCGGAGAAAAACGGTTTTCCATTTCAAAAGAAATGTTTTTTCTCATCAACGATATATGGCTGTGCATAATGGAGGGCGAACCTCTTTCAGAGCGAACCTACAACCACATAGCGTTCCAAATATCGGAAGAAGATTATGAAGAGTATAAAACAAAGGTTGTTGCGTCAGGCATCGAACTGAGACCGGATCGCCCCCGCATTGAAGGTGAGGGACGTTCGATTTATTTCTACGATTTTGATAACCACCTATTCGAGCTGCATACGGGTACCCTCGAGCAGCGCCTGGAAGCATATTCAAAATAAGGCTTCGTTCAATGCATACTTGATGACTATCACGCCAATAAATCCATCCGTTTCAGCTTGCGTCATGCGTTATATAATGAGCAAAACTGCTTCACATGCTTTGCGAGCGTATCCAGCGCCTCGTCCTGCCGGTCCGGAAGGCGGTCATACTTGGAAAGAAGCAGGAATATGGGCGCGTAAAACTGAAGCGCCATCACATACGGATCGTACTCTTTAAAAGCGCCTTTCGCTATCATACTGTGAAACAGCTCCTTCTGGTATTCGAGCGCGCCGTCCAGAAAAAAGCTTTGGAAAACGTCGCCGGTCCTGGTGCTTCTGAACTGTTCTATGGTAAGCATCTTCCTGAATTTGGACGCGAATTCATCATTTAAAAAATACAGAAATATGCTGTTGCAGATTGAAATAAGTGACTCGGTGGTCCCTTCCATGTATCGATCCGCCACGGATTTTGCCTCCCCGTGCGGTACCTGCATTTTTTCGATCGCCTCCTCATACCGCTTTGACATTTCATCGATAATGCTGTTAAATATGTCCTCTTTGCTTTTATAATGGTTATAGATCGAAGCCGCCTTTATCCCGACTGCATCGGCGATGTCCCGCACGGATACGCCTTCAAAGCCCCTGTCGGCAAACAATGTCAGCGCCTTGATCATTATCGCTTCCTTCGTGTTTTCCATATCGTCACCTCCAGGGCCTTTCCTTTAACAGCCAGCCGTTGCTCTTCCAATGATCCCTGTCGACGAGGTTCCATGTGTTCTTCGATTGCATTGTGCGCATGACAGAGAATAAGAACCTTGTTGCGAAACCCGGTTTAGCGGATCCCGCGCCGCGCTTGATAAGATTTGACAGCGAATCGACTTTCTTGGTTGCATTGAGCTTTATCTTATCCGATACATCGCCCCAGCTCATCGCGCTGACCGACACAGGCAGCTTAAAGACTTTGGGTATGCCCCACCAAAACATCTGTTTCGCGATCGATTTCGTAACTCTTTTTGCGCCCAAGCCGGCTGCCGTCGATATCACGACGCCGATCTTTTTAAACATTTCTTTCCTCGGCCGGTGAGAAAGCCACATATAGCCGAGATGATCAAACAGCGTTTTGAGCTGACCGGACATCTCAAGGCAGTATGTCGGAGAGTCGATAATGATGACATCCGAGCTGATCATGGACTCCGCTATTCTCTGCACCTTATCCGCGTGAGGACAGTTGCTTTCGCCCTGAATGATGCACCGGAAACATCCCATGCAGAAGCCCGGGGCGTCGGCGGGCATAAAATACTCATGCACGACGGAATCGGGTTCCGCCAGCCGGTCCTTGAGCATGGATGAAATATGATATGTGCTGCCCTTGTGGAGCTGCCCGTGAATGATCGCGATTTCCATTATAAAGTTCCCCCTGCAACAGTACGCTTGTAACTTCGGTTACAAACTAACATTCATTAGCCGAATAATAACAAACATTAGTTAGTATGTCAAGGGGAAATTTTATAATTTTTTTAAGCAGAAGTTTATCGGAAATTTTTAGCGGCTGCGGTGCAACAGATCATCGCCCTCCCGATTAATGAGTTGATTTAGAATATATTCTTACGGTTATAAAATTTATTGACAAAATAATACTGCGGTAATATTTTATAGTTAATTTATTCCAACCGTATCAAATAGAAAAAATGCATCCTATGCTGCTGTGAATAAACTGGTGCGGGTTAGCCAACGTAAATCTTTAATTGATATATCGAACGCTGCTTCAAATGATCATGCTGATAAATAAAATATAAGCTGAAAGGTGAAAACCGGGATGAATAAGATGCCTTCTGCTGCGCACCCAAAACACAGATTTGGAAGGGTGCTCCTGTATATCCTGCTGGGGTCTGTATTGTTTTTCGGATGCATGACTATACTGGCAGGTATCATACAACAGGATCCGGGCGATTTTGAGCTGATAGACAAAATCCCGCCGGAAATGTTATCGATGAACAAGTGCGTATCGTCCGGCAAATTACGCGACGGATGGGTGGAATACCGGGAACAGGGACTCAAAGTCAAAGTAGTCTTTCCCGATGCGGTGGAATCCATCAGCGGATTGTGGTATGCCGAAAAAGCACAGGCGGAAGTAAACGGCGAAGTCATAGAAGGCGATCCGGATGTGCTTTTCAAGAAATGGGATGAACATATCATCGACAAGCCAAATGCAAAAGCGTCCCCCTCCTTCACCGTCAAGATCCCGCTGACCGAAAAAGATATACACAAAACCATCACCATAAACGCTTCCATGCTTGCACACTATCCTTACAATCTCAATGACGGTATCAACTTCGGGGAAAGTTATGACACGCTGGAAGCGCAGTACCATGTGTTCGTGGTATCTCCGGAAGACGTCAGCATCAAGCAGCAGTATGACAAATGGGCGAATGACCGGGAGATAGCTATGAACCGTGTTCCCACCTTGATCACCGGGTGTGTCCTGTCGGCGTTGTCCGGCGGGCTGATCGTGCTCATGATCGTGCGAGGAAAACGTAAAGAAAAAGCATTCGAAAACAATTATCACAAGTAATGAGAAGGAGCAGGCATACAAGCTTATTTACAGATCAACACAAAGCGATCTGCCGGTTTGCGCGGATTCAAAAACAGCTTCTACAAGTTTCATATTGCGCATTACCTCTTCGGGTTTAACAAACAATTGAGCGCCGTTGTCAACAACATCGACCAAATTACGATACAGGCGCGAATAAAGTACAGCGCCATGATCGGTATAAGCAACGACTCCATCCTTCTCAACATCGATCACGGGGAGCGCCGAAACCTGCTCCGCTCCTTCCGGTAGCGGAGACAACACTGGTTTTCATAATCGCTCTCTTTTCTGTAAAAAAAGGTCCATGGTACGGAGAAGACTTTTATCAGAGCGGCAATAGGAACATAGGTTGATACCGTCTTTATTTTGACACTACTATATCATTGATATATTACTTAATCAATATTTATAAATAAGTCAGACAAGGCTTTTTTTAAAGGGATATGCCGGTAATAAAAAATAAAAATGATATGAAAGATGAAACTGTGTGAACGTGCTTTACTAATATGAATCTTCTAAGCTATAATTTGGTAAACGAATGGCTTTTCTGTTCATGCTATAAATCTGTCAAAGGAGTTATTTATGCCGACAAAGCAAAAAACCCTTGTAATTTCCGTATCAGCCGGAACGGGCTGTTACCGGCATATCAAGATATCCGATCATGCAACGCTGGAAGAACTGAGCAGCAAAATCTTAGATGCTTTTGAATTTATTGAAGATCATGCTCATGCCTTTTTTATGGACAATCGGGCATGGAGTGATACAGACTCCTATTACATGGCCATGGAGGATGAAGAGGACGACGAGCGGCATACCTGTGATTTCACACTGCGTAAGGCCGGTTTGAAGCCCGGCAAGAAGTTTGTATATGTCTTTGATTTCGGCGACGATTGGCGTTTCCACTGCCGTGTTCTGCAAATACTGGACGAACAAACCGACGAACCCGAAGTCATTCGCACAAAAGGTGAACCACCGGATCAATTTTCTTTTGACGACGACTGGGATGAGGATGAGGAAAATGACGATTATGATTAATACTTATTGACGTGCAATACGGGGACGAACAAGCAAGGTTGCCACATGAGGATTTAAATCTATCCAATATCTTCTTGTCAGTATGGTCGTTCCGTATGCATCCGCAATGATTTTATTTTCAAGTATGCCTCCGTTTTTTTCAATAACTTTTGACGAACCGATATTATCATCATCGCATGTTATAAGGACTTTATCCAAACCTATTGCTTTAGCTTCCGGCAAAACCATTTTAAGTATCATGGTTCCATATCCGCGATCCCATTGCGAGTACCGTATTCCGTAACCGATATTTCCGCCGCGTTTCAATAGGGCTTCGTTCAATGAATGCCTGATTACTATCTCGCCGATAAATCCATTCGCTTCAACAAGCCAGAAATATGACGCCTTAACGCGGTTTGGCGGGAGATCCCTCCCGGAACGGTATTGCTCAAATTTATCAAAAATATCATATTCGCGGCTGTCGGAAAAATTATATGTCCTGATGTTATGTTCCTCATATTCCTTTACCGCTTCATCATAGGAGGACAGATGCTCCGCAGCAGGATAAATCAACCTCAGTTCACTGTTCATAAAACCTCCCTCAAAAGCAAAAGAGCAGGCCTTGTGCTTATTTACATATTATACCTGAATAGCCCATGACTGCGGAATATAAAATGTATATGTGAAATCAACATTGTTCTTCGTTGCGTTTTGCTTGAAATTTACGCAGCTTATTTTCATCATTAATTATCAATTTTCGTTTTTCGATACTGATTATTCCTTCTTGCTTGAATTTCGCGCAAACCCGCGCTGTCTGAATGCGCGACGCGTTGATTGCAGACGCCAAATTATCCTGTGACATAGGAATATACCGAATGCGCCGGTAATTCTCGCTCTGCATATATAAAGCTATAAAATTCGCAAGCCTGGTATCGACCCCGTCTATGCTTTGCGACTCGGCGTCGAAGCACATCAGCCTGAGGACGTCACAATAATAAAGAAGAAGGTCAAAGAAAAACTCATAATTTTTCTTGCAGAGCCGCCGTATATCCTGAAGCGATAATTCAACAACCCTTATATTGCTTACGGCTTCCGATGTGACTATCGCATTTTGGTCCTGCCGAAGTCCGTCGAGCACAAATATAGTATTCTTTTTATGATATCCGAGCAGCCTCACATAGCCGTCGATATTGACAGTATAGATCTTCACCGTTCCGTTGAGCAAAAAGTACATGCATTTTACGGGCTGCCCCCCTCGGCTTAAGCATGTACCGGCGGGAAATTCAATGATTTTGCCGCAATTTTCAAGAATGAAAGCGCGGTACGAGGCGAAATTATCTTCAATGACGTACTGTGACGAGGAACCGTTAAACTCATTTTTAACAGAGTTCATCTATACATACCTCTTACGGTTGTTAAAATTTTAACACACTTATATCATATGATACTCTTCATAATAATTCAATACTTTTATAATTAATTCAGAAACAAATTTATGGAGGTAAACCCGCATGTCAAAGAAATTCCCGAATCTTTTTTCACCCGCCAAAATAGGAAATCTCACTCTTAAGAACCGAATCATCAAAGCCCCTCAGTCCTCCGGTATGAGCAATATCGACGGATCCGTAACAGAGCGTCTTGTGCGATATTATCGCGATCAAGCGGCAGGCGGAGCTGCCATGATAATCGTGGAATATGCTTATATTGACGATATCGGCTCAAAATCCGCGCATTGTCATTTGGGTATTTCCAATAATGAGCATATTCCGGGGCTTGCGTGGCTGGCCGAGAACATCAGAGAACAGGGTTCGATTCCCGCTATTCAAATCGAGCACTGCGGAAGGCAGAAATTCCTGGGCACACAGCCGATTTGCGCACCCTCCGAGATCCCGTGGCCGAAGCTGTGGAACCAGTACGGAGTCCAAGCCGTGCCTCATGCGCTCACCATTGAAGAAATTCAGGATATAGTCCATGCTTTCGGCGACGCCGCGCTGCGCGCGAAAACCGCCGGATTTGAACTGGTTGAAATCCACGGGGCACACGGTTATCTTTTGACCAACTTCTTCTCGCCGACGACCAACCGCCGCAACGACCTATACGGCGGCAGCCTTGAAAACCGGATGCGCATATATCTTGAAGTATATCGCGACATCAGAAAGAAAGTCGGCCCGGATTTCCCTGTCACGATCCGTTTAAGCGGCACCGACTACGAACCGGACGGATTCGGAATAGAGGATACGATAGCGCTTGCCAAAGCTCTTGAAAGCGAGGGAATCGACGCTTTGCACATCTCCGGCGGAGACCACCACACGATGATCCATCAGGTCTCACCGATGTCTATGTCCATATGCCACAATACCTGGGCAGCCGAAGCAATCAAAAAAGAAGTCAAAATACCCGTCATAGCTTCCGGCTCCATCACATTGCCCGAGTATGCGGAAGAAATCATTTCCTCTAAAAAAGGCGACTTTGTCGGCCTTGGAAGGCCGCTGTGGGCGGACCCCGAATGGCCGCTGAAGGCAAGCGAGGATCGCCCCGAAGATATCCGCCCGTGCATACGGTGCAACGAAGGCTGTCTGGAGAGAAGCTTTTTCCTGTATAAAGCCGTTACATGCGGCCTTAATCCGGTTATAAGCCGTGAGGGCGAACTTAAACTGAAACCCGCAAGCAAAGTAAAAAACATTGCGGTCATAGGCGCAGGTCCCGCCGGAATGGAAGCGGCGCGTGTTTGCAAATTACGCGGGCATAACGTAACGATATTTGAAGAGAAAAAAACGAAAGGCGGTTTAGCGGTTGAAGCGGCTGTACCGGAATTCAAAGCCGATATTCGCCCGCTCACAAAATACCAGATCACCGCGATAGAAAAGCTCGGGATCCCCGTCGTTAATAAACAGGCGACAGAAGCTGACCTTAAGGATTTTGATTCCGTAATCTGCGCAACCGGGAGTACGCCTGTCAAGCCTTGCATTCCGGGCACGGATAAAAAAATCGTGGCAGACGCTTTGGATATCCTGAACAAAACTGTCAAACCCGGGAAGAACATCGTTGTTATAGGCGGCGGATTGGTCGGATCGGAGACTGCTCTTCACCTTTCGGAGAACGGCCATGACGTAACGCTTGTTGAAATGCTCCCCCAGATCATGAACGACGTCGCGGTTACGGATTTGCTTGCCTACACGGAACGGATCTCGAAAACGAATATGCGCGTTTTGACTTCAACCAGACTCGTTGAGGTAATTGATGACGGAGTTATCGTTGAAAGCAAAGGGTGCACAAAAAAACTTCCTGCCGATACCGTTGTCCTTGCGCTCGGACTTAAGTCCAGACAAAGCTTATATGATTCGCTTGTTCAAAAGGGCAAAGAGGCCTATCTTATCGGCGACGCCGTTAAGCCGGGCAAGATAATGGATGCGTTCCACACCGCATATCGGATAGGGCTGAAAATTTGATTATCGCTCGAAGTCAGAAAGCCGGAATGGAGCCGACCGCACAAGTGGTTGGCTCCTTTCCGTGTCGAAGAAGTCTATGCAGACTTCTTCGAATTTTTCATGCTTTACCTAAAATCAAAGATTTCCGGGCGGTAAAGCGTGCAAAGTACGAAATCCTTGCAGATTTCATCCGTTTCACCGTGCATGCCGCTGAAGCCGGAATGTAAATCAAGGGGTTCTGCCCCCTTGATAATCCCCAAGAGGGGTGCAGATTTAAAGCAAGCCTGTATACGGCCTAAAAAAAATGCTCCTCAACGTACTTTTTTAACGCTGCATTTGTATTCTCTTTAAACTTGCGCGTATCGTTAAGCAGTCTTTTGCGTACAAAAGGTACCGAAAGGCCGGAGAAAACTTCCGCATTCACAAACTTGGCCCTATTCTCCGAACACGGGATGACCTCGTAGCGATGCAGCCCTTTAAAGAGAAAAGGAGCATATAAGCTGTTTTCGAACGACACGATGCCTTCACCGTTCTTGATCATCCGCGATGAAAGCTTCACCCACCCTGTTCCGCGGTCGTTCACCATAACAGTCATTTTACCGCCGATACTCGTATCACCGTAT